>JAQVXV010000044.1 GCA_028708945.1 Bacilli bacterium | reverse complement strand
GGAACTGTTTTAAAATCATGAGTAAATTCTCTGATTTCTTTTACGACTTTACTTAAGTCTTCAACAATAAAATTATAATCTTTAGCTAAAATACCAGCGTTAGTATTAATTTCTTTAAGATCTTCCATACTTAATTGTTCATAAGCTGATTCTCTATTTGAGTATATAGCAAAAGCCTCATTCATAGCATATTCATTTTGTTCTGGCCATCGGTAATTAACAATATTACCATGTGGTTTTTTATCTCTATTATGAAGTCTATTAGTTCTAGAATAAGCTTGAATCAAATTACTTCCTTTAAGAGTTCGATCAATATAAAGAGTATTTAACTCTGGAGCATCAAATCCTGTTAATAATTGATCAATAACTATTACTAAGTCAAGATATCTACAATCTAATGCTGTTTTATTTAATCTACTTGTTAAATCTTCTATATACTCTTTAACAGTCGACATATCAAAATTAGTATTAAACATTTTATTGTAATCTTTTATTACAGTATGTAAGTCTTCATTTGCTTCAGCTTGATAATCAGCATTATTTGTAACTTCAGAAAAACTAACTCCGATTTTTAATCTTTCACTTGGTGGAAGATTTTCCATCTGTTTTAAAAACTCATGATAATATTCCATTACTCTAGGTCTACTAGTTCTTGTGCCACCAACATGCACTGTAAATAAGGCATTATATAGTCTCCCACTTGAACGACTATCCCAATTTTTCAAGACATCTTCAACAACTAACTCTACATGTTCATGCTTTAAATCATATACACTTGCTTTAATGTTGTCATCTATATCATCTTCAGTAGGATTTTCTGGTGGTTTTATTGTTTCTTTAAACTCAACTTTAAAACCAAGAACGTTACAATCTGATATAGCTTCTTTAATTGTATATGCATGGAGTAATTCTCCAAATATATCTTTTGTTGCTGGAAATTTAGGAGTTCCAGTATATCCTACCCAACCAGCAGTAGGAATTGCCTCTCGTATACGCATAAGCATTCCTGTGTTATCTTTTACATCACCTGTAGAGCGATGTGCTTCGTCAACCACGAATAAAACATTTTGATTTAAATTATTAAATTCTTTTCTATTAACTAATAGTGACATTTTTTGAATACTTGTTACTATTATATTTTGTGAAGATTTTATTTTATATTTTTTATGTAATTCTTTAATACTAGCAGTATCATCTACAATACCATCTCCTCCAGTAGTTGGATCATATGCTTTATAAGCATCACTAGTTTGGTTGGTAAGTGCTATTCTATCAACTAGAAATATAACTTTATCAACTGAGGGTAACCTACTTGCAAGCCATGCTGTTTTAAATGATGTAATAGTTTTACCACTACCAGTTGTATGCCAAATATATCCTAGTTTACCATCTCCATATTTAAAATCATGTAACTTAACTTTATCTAAAACCTTCCGAGTTGCATATACTTGATATGGCCTCATTACTTTAATAGATTCTTTGTTTTTAGTACCATCAAGAATCATATAACGAGTAGCAAGTTCGTGTGCCATAGGAATTGATAATACTAAATCACAAAATTCTTTCCAACTAATAATTGGATATGAATTTTTCTCTGTTTGCCACTGAAAAGCAAATGCTTTATTAAAAGCGTTTTTGGTTGTATTTGCCATATATCTTATTTCATGTGGAGTCATAGCAACTAATATTTGAAGAGTAGAAAAAACATCACTATATTGCCTTTCAGCAATATACTGCTCCATTTGATTTAATGATTCATTAGTACTATGCATTGCTTTTTTTAATTCAATTTGAATAATTGGTAAACCATTAATAAGCATAGTAATATCAAATCTTCTATTTTGTTTACCATCAATAATACTTGGACGAGTTATTTGATTCACAATTTGATAAACAGTATTACCTGCACCTATTTGGTCTTGATCAAAAACTGTTAAAAAGACAGACTCACCATCATCAAGCTCTACTAAAACTTCTGATACACCATTAATACCATACAAAAACTGTCCGGCTTTATAAGGAGTATCTAAATCTGTTATTACTTTCTTTACTTGTTCAAACTCTGTTTTTGACAAAGGTTTATTTAATCGAGATTTATTATTATTTTCTAATATATTTTTAAAATTTAACCATAAATCATCAGAAGTTTTAATACTTGAGAGATATTCCCACTGTTTAACTCCACCAATATTGCAAAGATAATTTATAACCTCATTTTCAAACATTAATTCAGATTTATTTTTAAGTGACATACTACTCACCTTTCTATATAAACATATTATTTAAGAAATATTTTTTCATATTTTTTAAATGAGCACACTTACTCCGATGAAGAGTGATAAGGTTGTCTAGGTTGTTGAAAAATTGTCCTATAGCAATTTGCTCTTCCATTTTTGGAATAAAAACAGATAGCTCCATCACCTTTGTTTTAGAAATATTATATCTAGAAATTCCTTGTGCTAGAAATTGAAATTTCTTTCTTACTTCTGAAGAACGTAGCATATATGCCATGTAATAAGAATCTAATTTTTCCATAGGTCTATACCCAAAACAAAAGCTATTAAGGTAAACATTTGGCTTGTTTCCTAGCCAAACAGAAGACATACCAACTTCTTCCGGTGTCTCAGAGGATGTTGTAAAAAAAATATCACCATACTTAACCTCGTTTTGTATTTCATCTATCTTTACATTTTCTGTTTGTCCAATATTTGCGATAGAATTACTAAAAATGTTCATATATGTTACAAATTCAGCCTCTCCATGTCCAAAGTCATCTTTCGTTTTTCCTGATAAACTAGTAAATGTTTTTCCTATTTCCCCCAACTTACGCTGTTCCCAAGCGTCATTAAATTCTTTAAATCTATATCCAGGAAACAAATTGTTGTTCGTAGGAAATAATTTATTAAGAAATGTTTTTTTTAAGATTTCTAATTTATCTAATTTACGCTGATGAAGGGTGATAAGGTTGTCGAGGTTTGTAAAGAATCTACTTATCTTTTTCTGTTCTTCTGTTTTAGGGAAAAAACCATCTAATTTATAGAATGAGTTATGACTCAAATCTGGAATTGTTGAACTACCCGCACTATTTAAAATCCTTTTTTTCATCATTGACGAAGATAGAAGTCGACAAATAAAATACTTGTCAAATTGTTGTTTATCATAATTAATTTTAAAAAAGTTGTTGTGAAAACACCCTTCAACATCAGTAACTACAATACCTGTATTCCCTGTCCTTGTCATCAAAATATCATCCTTATTACACACTACATTTTCTGATGGATTGTATATATAATATTTACCTTCACAATCGCTTTTCAAAAATTCATTTGTAATATAAAAGAATCGATTTTCACCTGGTTCTGAATATCTTTCACTTATTGCAATTTGTAAACCCTGTGAAATTTTAAAAATTTCCTCAAACTTACTCTGTTCCCAATTATCATTAAATCCTATAAATCTTATACTAGGTTCATTATTTTTACTTCCCATAAAATTACTCCTCACTAAGTTGTTTTCCTATCCTTATTGTAATACTTTAAAATGTTTCAGTCAATTTATTTGGCAATTATTTAAAATTTGTGTTTTATATTAATTATTAAATTCACAAACTAATCTTTTGAACACTTTCAGTTTTCTCCATATGCCATTAATCGGTGTTATTATGGGAGAATTTTTAGTTAGTAAAGCAGGTATTGGTTATTTAATACTTTATGGAACGCAAGTATTTAATTTAACTTTAGTTATGACAGGAATAATGCTTATACTCTTAATTT
>JAQVXV010000043.1 GCA_028708945.1 Bacilli bacterium | reverse complement strand
CTGGCCTTGACAAAATTCGAAT
The DNA here is from genome assembly GCA_028708945.1 of Bacilli bacterium. Next base: position 3,916 of record JAQVXV010000043.1, on the reverse strand, counting down.
TTTAAATTATTCTGTATTTAACAAAAGAAATGAAAAAAAGAAGCAATTATTGTTTTGCTTCCACATCATGGTTAGACCATTTACACAAAATTTTTTACACTCCCAAAAAAGATGCTTTTTCTAGCATCATATCTTCAACAGACTAAACAATTCTTGCAGGATTGTTTTTTTGTATTTATATTTATTTCAAGAATTTAGTTAACACTCTTTCTAATTCTTCTTTATTTATTGGTTTTGCTAAGTAATCATCAAATCCATTTGATATATATTTCTCTTTAGAATTTAATTCCACATCAGCTGTTAAAGCAACCATAGGTACATTATATCCTCTTGATTTAAGTTCTTTCATCATTTGTGTACCTGTCATATTTGGCATCATCTCATCACAAAGCAATAAATCAAATTTTTCACCTCTGTTAATTTTATTTATACAGTCTTGACCACATATTGCTTCATGAACTTCACAATTATATCCACCTAATAATTTATTAGCAATTTTTAAATTTAATTTGTTATCATCTATCAGTAATATTTTTTTACCAGTTAAATCAATGGAATTTTTCAGTATATCAGTTTGAATGACAGGAGTTTCTAGTCTTGTATCATTTTGTATAACAGAGTCATTTTCTTTAATAAAATTTTCTTGGTTTAAAGTAGGCTGTTTTAATCTCTGATTTAAAGTAATAGTAAATTTAGATCCACTACCATAAACACTTTGGACAGTTACATTTCCACCCATTAACTCTAATATATGTTTTGAAATAGCGAGTCCTAATCCTGTTCCTTCCGTTGTTGTATTTTTATCTTCTTCAAGCCTATTAAATTTGGTGAATAATTTTTGAATATTTTCAGGCTTAATTCCACGACCAGTATCTTCTACTGCAATTATTAACCTACAAATATCTTCTTTATTAATATAGTTAACATTTAAATTAACATATCCTTCATTTGTATATTTGACTGCATTGGTTAATAAATTTAAAATTACTTTTCTTATATTTGCATGATCGCCATATAAAGTTGTTGGAAGATCTGGAGCAATCATTATATTTAATGGCAAGTTTTTTTCCTTGAATTTATAATCAACTAGTTTAATAATGCTTTCAAACATCTCTTTAGGATTATAAATTGAATCCATTATTTCTATATTTCCAGACTCTATTTTTGCCATATCAAGAACATTACCAACAATTTCAAGTAAAACTTGAGAAGCATTTAATATATCTTCTGAATTACTTTGTGCTTCTTCCAATGTTTCTGCAGTTCCGATTAACTGACCAAAACCAACTATTGCATTTAAAGGAGTTCTTATCTCATGACTCATGCTTGATAAAAAATCAGATTTAGCTCTATTTGATTTTTCTGCCATATCTTTGGCTAGTTCCATTTCGTGAAGCATTTTTAAGTCGGGATTTTCTATAGTATGATATAGAATCATAACAATCAATCCAAATAAAGCATTAGTTAATAAAACCTCTGGATGTGCGTTCTGTATAAATGCTACTACACCCATCAATAATATAAAAATTATAATTGGATAATATCCTTTTTGTTTTATATTTTTAATATTTTTTAATAGAAAAGTAAGCATAATAAATATTAACAAACCACATACTCCATATACAACATTAACACTAGGACCATACGAATAACCTTTATTTGGTTCTGTAAATAAATAAACTGGTAATAGTATAATCGCAATAATAGTTAATACATAGAATAATTTATAAATGGTATAGACTATTTTATATTTTTGCTTGTAATCAATATCATTTTCTTTATGAGAAATAACAAATGAATATAACCCAAACACAAATACCCAACTAACAATACAGATATTAAAGATTTTTAAGATCACTGGTATAAAAAGAGCCAATTTATTTAAGGTAAAAAATAATATTGATATTTCTACTATTAAAGATATAAAAGTAACAATTATAATTTTCTTGAAAATTCTATTTTCTGCTGTATTTCTTTTCTTTTTTGTAAAAAATAGTGTTCCAATTATTCCTGTATAAATTAATGCAGATGCTGACAAATAAAGTGTACTATTCATAATATACCTCCAAAGAATTACAGAAATCTATATATACTATGCTATTTTATTTTTTAAGTGTTAAAGGTTGTCCTTTTCTATCTGCGATATATTTTTTCCCTAATTCTTCTAACTTTCTAAAATCATATTTATTATTATCCGTAATAGGCATCGCTTCAATAAATGAATAATGCTTCGGAATCATATTTTCTTTCAATTCAGTATTACATAAAACTTTAATTTCTTCTTCAATCTTTTCAAGATCTGATAAATATTCTGCTCTTAAAGTATAAAATAACATAGGTACATTTTCTTCTTCTTCATCTGGTACAGCAATTGCCATACATTCTTTTACGGCTGGATGTTTTTCAACAACACTTTCTATAACCATTGGTGAAATTTTAAATCCTAATCTTACAATAACTCTTTGGCTTCTTCCTTCAAGTGTTAAGTACCCATCTGTATCAATAGTTCCAAGATCCCCAGTATGAACCCAATAAGATCCATCTTCATGTTTTTGTTTTATTCTATTCGTTTCATTTTCATTATTACTATATTCCATAAACATAGTATCACTTTTATAGCATACTTCGCCTTTTTCGCCATACTTCATCTCTTTTTTAGCATCAGTATCATAAATAATGACTTCATCCCCATATTTTGGAATACCTACGGTTCCAAATTTATTTGCTCTATTTGGGTTATAAGTAACAGCTCCTAAACCTTCATTATTTCCGTAACCATTAATAATTCCTAACCCTAATATTTCTTTAAGTTGTTTTAATTCTTCTACAGTAATTTTATCCCCACCAGAAATTAAACACTCAATTTGCTCTAAATCTTTCTTTTTGATTCTAGAGATGTTATCAGCTAAATATCTATAATGAAATGGTGCAGCAAAACATAAATTAAATTTCCCTAAATTATCAAACACTACATTAGGATCAAACTTTGGACATAACTCTGCTTTCATACCAAAAGCTAATGATAAGAACAATGAGTTTGCCAAACCATAAGCAACAAATGGTGGAACAACAACTAATAAACTTTTTTTTGGAGCAAATGGTAAATCTGAGTAAGATATTTTATCTGTAAATGATGTAAATGAAAAATCACTATGAACTATACTTTTTGCAATTCCAGTTGTACCAGAAGATTGAATAATTACACTTGGTTTTTCTTTATCAAACTTATTTACTTCAATATCTACATTACCATTTACTTGTTTTATAAACTCCTGATATGGTATAAATCTACTTTCACTTGGAATAGCAATATTATTACCATTTAATTTATTCTTAAGTTTATATCCCAATCTTTGGAATAATGATAATGAATCACTTGGTGATATTGTTAATACTTTTGATATATCTGTATTATTTATAATTTCACCTATTTTTGGAGTAATCATATCTAATGAAACCATAACTTTACAATCATGTTCTGTTAGATAATGTTCAAGATCATTTGCTGATGCTCTAATATCTAGCCATTTTGATACCGCTCCTATTTTATTAAGTGCAAGTAAATTTATAGCAACTTCTGGTGTATTTATCATTGCTATTGCTACAACATCTCCACTTTTTACTCCAATTTGTTTGTAAGCAAGTGCTGCCTTATCAACCTCATCTTTAAGATTTTGATATGTCATAATATTCCCGAAATATCCAAGAGAATTATAATCCATATTATCTGTATTACTATTAAACACTAATTGATATAAAGTTTGATTCACATCGAAATCTCTTATTGGATTTTCCCTATAAAATTTGTATTGTGGCTTATCAATTGAAACATAACCAGTTCTTAAATTATTTTCCATAAAATCCCCCTATTGCTTTTTAAATAGCAGTCTAATTATACCATTTTTTGGAAATTATT
>JAQVXV010000042.1 GCA_028708945.1 Bacilli bacterium | reverse complement strand
AATGGAGCGGGTGATGGGAATCGAACCCACGTAGTCAGCTTGGAAGGCTGGGATTCTACCATTGAACTACACCCGCAAATAAGTAGGCATTTATAATTATACTAGATATTTTATAAAAGTCAATATTTTTTAAAAGAAATTGTGGTATAATTTAGAAAATAGAGGTGGTTTTATGGATTGTCCTAATTGTAATTCAAATATCCCAGAAAACAGTAAAATGTGTATTAAATGTGGATATTTAATAGAACAAACTGAAGAAGAAGTTAGAAGTAAAAAAAGACCGTTTAGAGCTTTCCATAAATATTTTTATGCTATTATAGTCTTTACAATTTTAATTGTTTCAACAGTTATTTCAACTACTAATCAAATAAGCATCAATAATAAAATAACCCCTGTTAGTAAATTAAAATATGATATTAATTCAATACATTATGTTAATGATTTATATATATCAGATGATAGACATTATAACTATATGTTAAATAATGATGAAAAAAAAGTATATGATGAATTATTTAAAACTATATTAGAATTTAAAGAAGATCTAAAAATTGATTTAAAATACAAAAAATTTGCTTATTTTTTTGAAGCAACTGAATATTTTGATAAAATATCCTCAGCACTTATTATGGATCATCCTGAGTTAATTCAATTTGGATTTTTTTCAATTGGTGATATCAATTATAACGAGGGTTTATATATTAAAATATTCTATGCTATAGAAAAAGAACAATATAGAAATGCTGTTCTTACAATGCAAGAAGAAATAAATCGTATTAAAAATCAAACCACTAAATTAAATGAAATTGATAAAGTAAAATATGTCTATGATTATATTGCAGACAATAATAAATATGGAAATCAAACTGAATCTATTTCACAATCAGCATACAGTGTCTTTGCAAGTGATAAAAGTCCTGTATGTGCTGGGTATGCAAGAGCATCACAAATACTTTTACAAAATGTTGGAATCACCTCTTTATTAGCAAAAGGAAAATTACAAAGAGAGGATCATGAATGGAATTTTGTGAAAATCGATAATGATTATTATTGGTATGATGTTACTCAGAGTAATAGTAAAAAATATGCAGGATTCTTATTTTCTACAAGTGGTTACTATTCTTTAAAACACAATCAATTGATTCCAAATATATCGGGTAAAAAATACATTAATTATAAATAATATTATTAAGGTTTTGTTGTATAATATTTTTTCTAAAAACATATATTGGTATTGTAGAAAGGATGTTATAAAACATGGAAACACTTAAAGTAGGAAGTAAATCAAATCCAAATTCAGTCGCAGGAGCATTAGCAAATGTATTTAGAGAGAAGGGTAGTGTCGAAATACAAGCAATAGGTGCTGGAGCTTTAAATCAAGCAATAAAAGCAATTGCAATCGCAAGGGGGTTTGTAGCACCTTCTGGTAAAAACCTAGTATGTATTCCCGCTTTTACTGACATAATAATTGAAGGGGAAGAAAGAACTGCTATAAAGTTAATTGTAGAAGCAAGGTAACTTATATAAATTTAAAAACACATTATGTGTTTTTTTATCTTTCTTGCATTTTTCTATCTAATATACTATAATTATTTAGGTGATATTATGGATGGAAATTTAAAAAGAAGTATAATATTAGATCATTACCAAAATCCAAAAAATAGAGGTTTAATAGATGATAATAGTTATATAAAAGTAAATATGAACAATGAAAGTTGTATCGATGAAATAAATTTAATGGTTAAATTAGAAAATAATATTATAAAAGATATTAAATTTGACGGAGAAGCATGCGCTATATGTACTAGTTCAACATCTATAATGATTAAAACTTTAATCGATAAAGATATAAAAGATGTTAAGAAAATATATGAAAGTTTTTCAAATATGATTAACGAAGAAGAATATGACGAAAACATACTAGAAGAAGCTTTTGTTTTTGAAGATATTTATAAACAACCAAATAGAAAAAAATGTGCTCTCTTACCTTGGTGGGGAATAGAAAAAATACTAAAAGAGTTAGAAAAGCATTAAAATAAATGCTTTTTTTAGTGTTTTAATGTATAATAATACTTGGTGATAAATATGAAAAAAAATGGCTTGGATTCTAAAAAAGTTCGAGAAATTTCTAAAATAAAAAATGAGCCAAAATGGATGTTAGATTTTAGGTTAAATGCTTTGAAACATTTTGATGAAACTAGCAACCCTTCTTTTGGGCCTGAAATAAATATCGATTTTAATGAAATAACATATTATAAAAGAATAACTGATAGTATTGCTGATAATTGGGATAATGTAGAGTCTGATGTTAAAGATACTTTTGATAAAATAGGTTTAATTGATGCTGAAAAAAAATATTTAGCCGGTGTTGGAGCACAATATGAAAGTGAAGTAATCTATCATAATATGTTAGATGAGTTAGAAAAAAACAATATAATATTTTTAGACACTGATAGTGCTTTAAAAAAATATCCAGAATTATTTAAAAAATATTTCAATAATCTTGTTAAATATAATGAAAACAAATATACTGCTTTAAATGGTGCAGTATGGAGTGGGGGTACTTTTATTTATGTTCCACCACATACTAAAGTTGATCGACCATTGCAAAGTTACTTTAGAATCAATAGTAAAAAAATGGGACAATTTGAAAGAACTATTATTATTGTCGATGAAGGCAGTGAATTACATTATATGGAAGGATGTACAGCGCCTACTTATACTGCTGATGCCCTACATGCTGCAGTTGTAGAAATATATGTAATGAAGGATGCTAAATGTCGTTATACAACAATTCAAAATTGGTCGACTGATCTATATAATTTGGTTACTAAAAGAGCGATTGTCGAAGAAAATGGAACTATGGAATGGATAGATGGTAACATTGGATCTAAGATAAATATGAAATATCCTTCTTGTATTTTAAATGGTCCTTATGCAAAAGGGAATTGTATTTCAATCGCTGTTGCTAGCAAAGATCAAATTCAAGACACGGGAGCAAAAATGATTCATTTAGCACCCAATACTACTAGCAATATTATAAGTAAATCAATTGCAGCTAATGGTGGTAATGCTAGTTATAGAGGAACAGTTAGTATAAGTAAAAAAGCGATAAACTCTAAAAGTATTATCAAATGTGATACGATTATTATAGACGATAATTCTAAAAGTGATACAATACCAAAGAATAAGGTTGAAAATACTAGTTCAATAATAGAACATGAGGCTACTGTTTCAAAGATCGATAAGGATAAATTGTTTTATTTAATGAGTAGAGGAATAAGTGAAGATAAGGCAAAAGAATTATTAATAATGGGCTTTATTGAAAGGTTTAGAGAAGAACTACCAATGGAATATGCAGTTGAATTAAATGCCTTATTAAAAAACTACTTCTAACTTGAAATATAAAAGGAAGTATGCTATAATTTACTTAACCAAGAGGTGAAATTTTATTATTTGTTTTCATTACTATTTATAATGTAATTAACGTCAAATTTAATTCTTATTAGGTAGTATCATAATTTTGAAAGTCAAAGTTTCTGGTTGCGATATGAACTAATAGTAAAAAATTGGCTGCTAGTTATTTTTTGTTGATTGAAGATAACAAATTTAGTCAAAGTAAATTTGCCTTTATATGGATAAAAAAGAACAACAGACAATCTATACAAAAGGGTTCTAAGAGATTTTAATGAAACTATAAATATAATAAAGACAGTGATGTACACATTGTGTTAACAAATAATAATAAAGTTGTAAGGATTATCAATATAACTTAAAAGATTATAGAGTGTATTATTATAGTCGTATGGCTATATGTAATTAAGTTAATTATGTCAAAGATAGTTAATTTGATTATTCTGATGTTGAAATAACTAAGAGCTGCAGTTTATAATTGATTAATAGTATGGATTATGAATTATGATTTTATAAGTAATTGATAGTATCTTGGATACAAAGGAATTGCATTAATGCAATTTTTTTTTATTGATAAATTTAAAATTCGACAAAAAAAGTAGGACGAATAGAGAAATAGCTAAAAAGGTTACATCTCATTTTACATTTATTTTCAAGCAATTAAATCAATTTCAATCATTTGAAGTAATAAAAAAAAGAAAGTATATTTATTCTCGGAAGGAGGGTAGACATGCTTAATCAGACAGTTGTAGTTGGTAGAATAGTAAAAGATCCTGAACTTAAAGAAACTGAAAGTGGAAGAAAAGTAACAAATATAACATTAGCAGTTCCTAGAAGTTTTAAGAATATTAATGGAGAGTATGAAACAGA
>JAQVXV010000041.1 GCA_028708945.1 Bacilli bacterium | reverse complement strand
ATTTGACTAATTTTGGGACTAATTCCATATTATTAACTATAGGTAAAATTAAAAAAGCTCAGGTGGTTATGGAAGATGGAAAAGTAGAAGTAAGAGATGTTTGTGATTTTGGAGTAAATATCGATGAGAGAATTGCAGATGGGGTATATTTTGCAAAATCGATAAATTTATTCAAATATATATTACAACACCCTGAATTGTTAGAGGAGAAGGCAAATGAAAAAGTGGAAATTAAAAAATAAAGAACAAGAAAATATAAGAGTTAAAACACCATGGACAGATTTTTATGGTGATGTACCTGAACATTTAGAATATTCAGAAGGTACAATTTATGATTATTTTGAAGAAAATAGTTTAAAAAGACCAAATCTAATAGCATATGAATACTATGGAACTAAAGTAACATTTAGAGAATTTATGAAAAAAGTAATAGAGGCTGCTAAAGCTTTTAAAGCAATCGGTGTAAAAGAAAACGATTGTGTAACAGTTTGTATGCCTAATACACCACAAGGAATTATATCTTTTTATGCCTTAAACATGATTGGGGCTATCTCTAATATGATTCACCCTTTATCTGGTGAAAAAGAAATAGAATTTTATGTAAAAAAAGGTAAAAGTAATGTTATTATTGTAATTGATGTAGCATATGAAAAAGTAATGAATATATTACCAGATACAAATTTAGAACATATCATTGTAGCACCAGTAGCAGATGACATGTCATTAATAACCAAAACACTATATCAAATGACTTTAGGAAGAAAAAATAAAATTAAAAATAAAACTTCTGAAGTAATTATGTGGAAAGAGTTTATAAAAAATGGAGCTGCTTATAATGGTAAATATAGAGTAGCGAAAGATAAAAATGATCCTGCTGTAATTTTATATAGTGGGGGAACAACAGGTACTCCTAAAGGAATACTACTTTCAAATTTAAACTTTAACTCGGTAGCATTAGGATCACATAAAATGTGTGACCCAAGTGATGAAGGGGATTCAGTTTTAGCAATCTTACCAATATTTCACTCTTTTGGACTAGCAATTTGTGTTCATACAGCTTTATGTATTGGAATGAAACTATATTTAATACCTAGTTTTAAACCACAAAATTTTGCGTCACTCGTTAAAAAACATCAACCTAGTTTTATAGCAGCAGTTCCAACTTTATATGAAACTTTTTTAAGATCAAAAGATATTCAAAAAGATGATCTTTCATATTTAAGATGTTTAGTATCTGGTGGAGATACCTTATCACCACAGTTAAAACATGAAATTGATAATTTCTTAAAAGAAAGAGGTTCAAAAGCTGAAATTAGATCAGGTTATGGACTAACTGAATGTTGTGGTGCTACTGCTGTTGTACCTTCTAATCAATATCGTGATAATAGTGTTGGAATTCCTTTCCCGGATGCTTACTATAAAATTGTTAAAATTGGAACACATGAAGAAGCACCTTATAATGAAGATGGTGAAATCTGTATTTCAGGTCCTTCAGTAATGTTAGGGTATTTAGATAATGAAGATGAAACAGCACAAACTTTAAGACTTCACGAAGATAATAGATTATGGTTACATACAGGTGATGTTGGAAGTATGGATGAAAATGGTTTTGTATACTTTCGTCAAAGAATTAAAAGAATTATAATTTCATCAGGATACAATATTTATCCATCTTATGTTGAAACTGTTATAAATAACCATCCTGCTGTATCTACTTGTACAGTAGTTGGTATTCCACATAAATACAAAGTTCAAGTAGCAAAAGCGTTTATTGTTTTAAGAGAAACATATACATTAACTGAAGAGTTAAAAAAAGAAATCTATGAACATTGTGAAAAAAATATTGCTAAATATTCAATTCCTTATGAATTTGAATATAGAGAATCATTACCTAAAACTTTATTAGGTAAAATAGCATATAACAAATTAATAGAAGAAGAACAAGAAAAACAAAAGTAGGTGAGCTATGGCGAAAATATTAATAGTTGATGATGAAAAAGATATTGCAGAATTAATATCTGATGTTTTAAACGACGAAGGTTTTGAAACAGTTATAAAAAATAATGGGATAGATGCAATATCCGCGGTTGACAGTGAGACTTTTGATTTAATAATTTTAGATATTATGATGCCCGGTTTAAGTGGAACCGAAGTTTGTAATAAAATAAGAGAAAAAGTAAATTGTCCAATTATTTTTGTTACTGCCAAAACAGATACAATTACTAAATTATTAGGTTTTGAAATTGGTGCTGATGACTATGTTACAAAGCCTTTCATTATCGAAGAATTAGTTGCTAGAGTAAAAGCTCATATAAGAAGAAGTACAAGGGGTATTATTGAAAATAACACTATTAAAATCGGTGAAATTGAAATTCATCTAGAAAGTTATGAAATTTTTATAAATCAAGAAAAAATTGAATTATCGACTCGTGAATTTGAATTGTTAGCATTTCTAATGAAAAATGCGGGCATTGTTTTAACAAAAGAACATATTTTTGAATCCGTTTGGGGAAGTAATTATTCTGAATTAGGATCAGTAGCAGTTTATATTAAAAGTTTAAGAACAAAAATTGATCCTGAAGAAAAATATATTAAGACTATCTGGGGATTAGGCTATAAGTTTGTAAAGGTAGTAGAATAATGAATATAAGAAAAAAAACTATAATGTCGATAATAGTAATATTTTTCATAAATGCCTTTTTAGTACTTACTTATTATCGTTCTTATTTAGCGACTCAATATGATGAAGTAACTCGTGATTTAATAAGAGCATATGAAATAAAATTAGAAGAATTAAGACCTACACTAGAGTCTAGTGATAATTTATATAATAATATTGTTGAAATTGTCGATCAAAAAGATGCAATTATAACCGTTAAAGATAAATTGGGTAATTTATTATATAGTAACAATAAAGGTAGTATTGAAAATCTCTATGTTGCAACTTCTATTATTGAAGTTAATAAAGAGACTTTTATCATTACTTATTGTGATGATAATATAGCATCTATTCCTAATTACTTGATTATCCAAAACTTTATGATTTTTCAAGTTGTTTTAGGAATAGTTATAATAGCATTTGGACTTATGTTTGCAAATTCGAAATTATTAAATCCAATCGTTAAATTACAAAAAGATGTAAGAAATTATAAGGATGGAATAAAACCAAGTAAAAGAAAAGTAAAGACAAGTATCGATGAGGTTCAAAATACTTTCGTTGAATTAGTAGATAATTTAGAAGAAGAAAGACAAAAACAAAACCGCATTATAGCATCTATATCCCATGATATAAAAACACCATTAACCTCTATAATTGGTTATTCTAATCGATTAAATACTGCTAAATTAAATGATGTTACTAAAAATAAATATGTTGAGAAGATATATAATAAATCATTAGTAATGAAGGAATTAATAGAGGAATTTGATGACTATTTAAGTTGTAATATTGAAGACAATTTAAAAAGACAACCAATTAAAATAAGTGATTTAGTGGAAATGTTAAAATCTGACTATTTAGATGAATTAGAAGAAAAAAACATTGATTTTGAAATAAAGACTAATTGTTTAAAAAGTTATATATATGTTGATGTGTTTAAAATGAGAAGAGTTTTTAGTAACATTATTACTAATAGTGTAAATCATTTGGAAAAAGCTAAAAAACATATATCAATTAAAATTACAAAGAAAAAAAAGAATATCCTTTTTTCAATATCAGATAATGGAACAGGAGTAAAAAAAGAACATTTAGATAAAATATTTGAACCATTATTTACAACAGATCCATCTAGAAAAATATCAGGTTTAGGACTATCAATATGTAAACAAATTATTGAATCTCATGATGGAAAAATTTCAGCAACAAACAATATTGAAGGTGGATTAAAAATTACTTTTACATTAAAGGAAGGTAAAAATGAGAAAAATTAAAACATCAATTGGATATTCATTACTTATACCAATTGGAATTTTATTAATGCATATTGTATTTAGACCTAAATGTATTGGAAAGAAAAACATTCCAAAATCCGGACCAACTGTATTGTGTGGTAATCATAAAGATTATTTTGATCCTGTATTGGTTGGAATGGGTACTAAAAGATCGCTTCATTTTTTATCTAAAAAAGAGTGTCATGAAGGCAATTTTAAGTGGTTTTTTAAATTTGTAGGAACTATTCCGGTTGATAGATCAAAGAAAGATGATAATGCTGTTAGTAAGTCATTAGAGGCTTTAAATAAAGGTTATGCGATTGCTTTATTTCCAGAGGGAACTAGAAACAAAACTAAAGACTTGTTGATGCCTTTTAAATATGGAGCAGTATCTTTAGCAAAAAAATCAGAAGCCACTATAGTCCCTTTTGCAATAACAGGTAAATATACTATTTTCAATAATGATTTAACAATTGAATATGGTAAACCATTTAAAGTAGAAGATATGACATATGAAGAGGCTAATATTAAACTTTACAATGAAGTTGAGACTTTAATTAAAAAAAGAATGCATAAATAACCGATTCCTAAATAATCGGTTTTATTATGTAAATCAAAAATTAATTGAAAATGATTTATAAGTATGATAGAATTA
>JAQVXV010000014.1:8706-19816 GCA_028708945.1 Bacilli bacterium | reverse complement strand
ATAAAAAAAAGACAAATTGTCTTTTTAAAATAATTTTATAATATCCATTACCGTTATAAATAACATTAGTAACATTAATAAAATAAAACCAATAGTATGAAATATTCCTTCGATATTAGTATTTACTTTCTTTTTAGTAATAGCTTCTATTAAAATAAATAATATTCTACCACCATCAAATGCTGGAAAAGGTATTGCGTTAATAAAGCCTAAATTAATACTCAAATATGCAGTTAAATACATCAAACTTTGAATACCATATTTTGCTGAGTCACCTACTATAGTATACATTCCGACTGGACCTGCTAAGCTAGATAATCCTATACTGCCTGTAAATAAAGCTCCTATTATTATAACCATTGATGACATAATTGAATCAAATTTAAAAAATGCATAACTAATTGATTCAAAGAAACCTTTATATATTTTATCTCCTGCCCCAATGCCAAAAACTTTTATATCTTTACCGTCAGCATTTTTTTCGATAACTGGAGTAATATCATATTTCTTTATAGTACCATCTTTTTTTTCAACAACAAATTCATAAGTATCACTGTCATATTTTAAATTAAGAGCAATAATTAGTTTATCCCATGAATTTACTTTATGGCCATTTAATTTTATTATTTTATCTCCTATTTCAATTCCGGCTTCTGAAATCGGATAATCATCAGGTGCACTGCCTACAATAGCTTTTTGTTCAGTATGACCCCATATTAAACTTTGCATAAATAATAGTACTATTGCTAATATAAAATTAAACATTACTCCTGAAATTAAAATCATAAACCTTTGAAATTTAGTTTTATTACACATAAATTCATTAGGTTTGACATCTTTAGAATCTTCTTCTACTTCACCAGCCATTGCACAAAAGCCACCAATAGGAAATAATCTTAATGAATAAAGAGTGGGATCTTTTTTCTTTTTTCTTTTAAAAGAAAATATTTTAGGCCCCATACCTAAAGCAAACTCGTGAACATAAACACCATATAATTTAGCAAATATAAAATGTCCTAATTCATGAGCAAATATTAAAATACCTAATATTAAAATTAATATAACTAATGTCATATATTTCCTCCCTTATAAATATTCTAAAAAAATAACAAACGTTATCGCTACAATTATTAAACTATCTAATCTATCTAATATCCCCCCATGACCAGGTATTAAATTAGCAAAATCTTTTATATTATATTGTCTTTTTATCGCACTAAAAATTAAATCACCTATTTGACCTATTACTGTTAATAAGAAAATAATAGCAATAACTATTAATAAATTAGTTTGATTGTTTATGACCGTAATATAGAACACTGTCATTATAAATGTTCCCATCAATGAACCTATAATATAACCTTCCCAGCTCTTCTTCGGACTTAATTTAGTAACTTTATGTTTACCTATCATCATACCAGCAATATATGCAAATGTATCAGTCATAATAGGTATTAAAATCATAAATAAAAAGTAATTTAAATCAAAACTCCTAACTAATATAAAATAATTTAAACCTAGACCAATTAATAAAATAAATCCTATTAATTTAAATGCATCTTCAATCGTATATTTACCTTTAACTTGATAAAATATTATTGGTATAGTTAAAACTAATATTAATATACTTAAATACTTATAATTTAAACCGAAAATTATCGTATTAGCATCAAAGTTACTATATACAATACTAATTAAAGTTAAAAAAGATAACAATTTAATTAAAATAGGATATCTATGTAAATCATTAATCTCTTTAGTTGCAATAACAGCTATCAAACCAATAATAAGTGCAAATGGAATACCCCCTACATATATTAACGGTGTAATAATTGCGATTAAAATAATAGCACTTAATGTTCTTGCTTTCATTAGTTTCCTCCAAATCTTCTATCCCTATTATTATATTCAAGAATAGCTAAATCAAATTCTTTTTCATCAAAAGCAGGAAAATACGCTTTCGGAAAATACAATTCAGCATAACTAGCTTGCCACAACATAAAATTACTTAATCTCTGTTCTCCACTAGTTCTTATAACAAAATCTAAATTAGGAAGATTCTGATATAAATAGTTACTAAATTCTTCTTCTGTTACCTTTTTTTTGGATTCAATTATTTTATTTATAGCATCTAGTATTTCAGTTCGTGCTCCATAATTTATACAAATATTTAATGTCCCACTTGTATTATTTTTAGTTAGTGCTGTTACATCAGCAATTACTTTTCGAACATTTTTAGGTAAAGGGTTATTTCGACCCGAAAATATCACTTTAATATTTGATTCTTTTAATTCATTTAATCTTTCTTTAAAAAACCTAACAATTAATCCCATTAAATAACTAACTTCTTCTTCACTTCTCCCAAAGTTCTCAGTAGAAAAAGCAAAGACACTTAAATATTTTACTTTCTTTTGATTTATAATATATTTTGCTAACTCTATTATTCTATTTGCTCCAGCAAGATGCCCTTCGATTGGTTTTTTACCTTGCTCTTTAGCCCATCTACGATTACCATCCATGATAATACCAACATGAGTAGGAACTATTAATTCTTTCATAGTTTCACCCTGCTAATAAGTATACTAGTAATTATAATAAAATGCAATAAATCATGTCTAAAATTTTGTAAATAAACTAATAGTTTATAAATCAAATAAACTTAATTGACTAGATTCTGGTATTGAATTAAATATTCCTAATAATCTCATTTTATCTATTGTAGTAGAATTTATTTTACCTCTCATTTGAACATCTTCAACACTTACAAAAGGTACTTTTTCTCTTTCAGTTATAACCTGATTAGCTGCACTATCTCCTAATCCTTCTAAAGCTCTAAATGGTATTATTAATGATTTTTTATCTTCATCAATAATAAAATTTTTACTATCACTTTTTAATAAATCAATATTTTTAAATTCAAAACCTCTAACTACCATTTCAAGAGCACAATATAATACTTCTAATAATTCGGCTTCTTTATTAGTTTGGTCAAATCCTTTACTTTCCAATTCTAAAATACGATTTCTAATTCTTAATTCGCCTTTAATTAATGTTTCAACTTCAAAAGCATGACATCTAATTGAAAAGAAAGCACTATAATAGTAAATAGGATAATAAACTTTAAAATAAGCAATTCTAAAAGCACTCATTATATAAGCAACAGCATGAGCTTTTGGAAACATATATTTTATTTTAGAGCATGATTCTATATACCAATTTGGTATATTAGCATCTTTAAGAACTTTTTCATGTTCCTTCCAAGCTGTAATATCTTTTGAAGGTTTACCTTTACGAACAAATTCCATAATTTTAAATGCTTTTAAAGGTTCGACACCATTATTAATTAAATAAACCATAATATCATCACGACAACCAATTACTTCATTAAAAGGGACAATCTTATTTTTAATAAGTTCAGAAGCATTACCTAACCATACATCTGTACCATGAGACAAACCTGAAATTTTAACCGCATCAGCAAATGTTTTAGGTTGAGTATTTTCTAACATTCCAATAACAAATTTAGTACCTAACTCTGGAACTCCTAATGTTCCAGTGGGGCAATTTATTTGTTCTTTTGTTACTCCTAAAGGTTCTGGACTTGATAAAATTTTTAATACTTTAGAATCATTAAAAGGAATTTTAGTTACATCTAATGTAGTTAAATCTTGTAACATTTTTAACATTGTAGGATCATCATGACCTAATATATCTAATTTTAATATTTCATCTTCCATAGGATGATAATCAAAATGAGTTGTTCTCCATAATGATGTTTCATCATCAGCTGGATATTGATATGGAGTAAAATCAAATACATCCATATAATCAGGAATTACTACTATTCCGCCTGGATGTTGTCCAGTTGTTCTTTTAACTCCAACACAACCTTGAGCTAGTCGTTCTATTTCAACTGCTTTCATTGTTATATTATTATTTTCACAATAACCTTTAACAAAACCAAATGCAGTACGATCTGCTACTGTTCCGATTGTTCCAGCTCGATAAACATTATCTATACCAAATAATTCTTTGGTATATTCATGAGCTTTCCATTGGTATTCGCCAGAAAAATTCAAATCAATATCTGGTACTTTATCAGCATCAAATCCTAAAAAGGTTGCGAAAGGCATATCTTGTCCTTCTTTATTAAATTCTTCATTACATTTAGGACATTTTTTACTAGGCAAATCATAGCCACTTGTATATTTAATAGCTAATTTTATTCCATTATCATCCTCAAAAGTAGTAAATTTACATTTAGGACATACATAATGAGCTGGTAAAGGATTTACTTCCGTAATTTCCATTAATGTAGCTACAAAAGAAGAACCTACTGATCCTCTAGATCCTACTAGATATCCATCATCATTACTTTTTTTAACTAATTTTTGACTAATTAAATATATAACATCATAGCCACCTTTAATAATTCCAGCTAACTCTTGTTCAATTCTTTCTTTAATTAAGGGATGAATATCATTACCATATAGTTCTTTTGCTTTACTATATACCAATTTATTTACTTCTTCAACAGAGTTTTCTATTCGAGGAGAAAAAGGTACTCCTTTTGTATCAATTATTACATCTATATGTTCTATCATTTCGGCAATTTTATTAGGATTATCAATAACTAATAATTGAGCATTTTTTTTATCTAAAAAATTAAAATCAACTAACATTTCATCAGTAGTTTTAAAATGTTGGTAAGGGATTGAAGAAATATCTTTTCTCGCAAGAGGATGCATTCCACCTCCTGGTATTTTTTGATTAACAATAATTTCACGATATATTTTATCTTCTCTATTTAAATGATGAACATCACCTGTTGCCACAATTATCTTTCCTGTAGCAATAGTATTATCAATGATTTTTTTAATGCTATTTTCTAATTCTAATTCACTTCCAAATGTATTATTTTGTAATAGATGAATATATCCTTCTTTAGGTTGTACTTCTATATAATCATAAAAATTAATGACATTGATTAATTCTTCATCACTTTTAGATCTTGCTTGACTAAATACTTCACTTTCATAGCAGCCACTACCTATTAGTAATCCTTCCCGATGTTTTTCTATTTCACTTCTTAATATGCGAGGGGTTTTATATAAATACTTAGTATTAGCATAACTTAAAATTTTAAATAAATTTTTAAGACCAGTTCTATTTTTAGCTAAAATATTCACATGATAAAAAGGCCCGTATTTATGAATTTCATTTTTAGCAATTAAATTATTTAAATCTTTTACATTATTAATATTATATTTAAGTATTATTTTAAGCATTTTATTAAATACATTTGCCGTAGCATTAGCATCATAATCAGCTCGATGATGCCCATTTTCATCAAATTCAACATCATATCTTTTTACAAGTGCACTTAATGAATGTTTAAATTGATTAGGTTCTAAAGCTCTAGATAGTTCTAAAGTATCAATAACAGCATTGTTAAGACTTCCTAAATTATATTTTTGATATGCCATTTCTAAAAATGAGATATCAAAAGTCGCGTTATGTGCTACTAAAACTGCATCTTTAAACCAATCTTTAAACCTTTTAACAACATTTTCTTCGTTATCTTTTCCTTTGAGCATGGCATCAGTTATATTAGTAATTTCTGTTATTTTAGAAGGTAATTTTCTACCAGGATTAATAAGTTCACTAAATGTATCAATTATTTCACCGTTTTGAAAAAGCACTCCACCAATTTCAATAATAGAGTCACCACTACCAGCATTAAACCCAGTTGTTTCAACATCAAATACACAATATTTTGTCTTTAGTAAATCACTATCAATAGATTTTCTTACTATATTAATAGTATCATCACTCATTAATAGCTCTACACCATAAATAACTTTAAATTTATCATTATCTTCTTTGCCTTTATTATATGATTTAATAAAGTTATGAACTTCAGGAAAAGATTGAACACTATTATGGTCCGTTATCGCTAAGGCTTTATGGCCCCAACTTATCGCTGTCTTTAAAAGGTCAATTGATGAAACTACACCATCCATTTGGCTCATATGAGTATGAGTATGCAGTTCTATTCTTTTTTCTTTAGCAGTATCAATTCTTTTTATATCTTTACTTTCTATTTCTTCAATATCTCTTAAATTAAGTACTAAATCTCTAGCATAAGTATCATTTTTAGTATATCCTCTAAATTTATACCATAAACCTTTTTTTAATGATTGAGCTATTTGATTAAATTCTTTTTGATTTTTACTAAAATACTTAGCTATCATACTATCAGTTTTATCACTAATTTTTAAAGTTAAAATACTAAAATTAGTTTTATTAGATACAAACTCTTCAATACTAAAAATGTAAGCTTCGAGAGTAATATTATTTTCTTCTCCCATTATTTCATTTATAGTCATTGTTTTAGATTTAATTTTTTCACCTATTATAACTTTGTACTTAGGTTCATCATTTATAATGAGTAATTCTTTAGTATTTTCTATTTCTTCTTTAATTTTATTTCTTTTTTCTTCATTTATTCTTGATTCAATTATAAAATTATTAAATCCCACTTCACTTAACCATTTAATTATTTTTTTACTATTTTCATTTAATAGCTTCAGTTCAATATTACTTAGTACTTCAAATATAATTTTATTATTATCAATCTTTATTTCATTATCAATAATGCTAATTAATGACGGATATTTTTTAGTTAATAAATCTATACAATAGCGAGTATACTTTAATATATCATTATTAGTAATACATTCATAAATGAATATTATTTTTATTTTAGATACATCATCAAAATTTTTTTTACAAGTTTCTATTAAATTAAGCACACACTCAATAGGTAATACTTTTTTACTCTTTAAATATACATCCCAAGTTTCTTTTTTATTATTAACAATTACTTTTTCTATTATTACATCTTTAAACTCACTAGTAAGCTCAAATTCTATTTTATTAAAAAATCTTTTTAAAGCATCCATACTGCACCAGCT
This sequence comes from Bacilli bacterium, assembly GCA_028708945.1. Next base: position 12,839 of record JAQVXV010000014.1, on the reverse strand, counting down.
TCCTTAATTTAATTATACAATATAAAAAAAATATAAAAAACACCAAATGGTGATTTTCTTAATTTTAACAACTAAAATGTAATTTTTCGGCACTTACCTTTTCTTTAAATATCTCCATTTTCTGAATTTATATATTAAAAATATATACCATTAATAATATTAGACTATTAGTAAAGCCAGACTTTTTCTTTCCTTAGAATTAATTTCTTTATTAATATTTTCTCTAATTTAATCATATCTATCTTGATAAAAGTATAACAGACAGAAACTCTTGGTTTAAGTAAATTTCATTAAAATAATGCCAATTATATGCTTATGTAATAGATATTTCTGTATATTTTTCATTTATAAGTTCAATATTATTTATTTAACATAAATCATAAAAAAAAGAATGAAATATCATCCTTTTTATGCTTTTTCTGATTGAATATTTTGTAAATAATCTTTTGTTTCAATAATTATATTTTCAGTATCTTCTAAAAATTGTTGTTCTAACATTTCACTAGGTTCATCTGCCATATATTCTTTTTCTAACATTATATCAATATCTGAATATTGTTTAGCGCCTGTTCCTGCTGGTATTAATTTACCAATAATAACATTTTCTTTTAATCCTCTTAATTCATCAGTTTTTCCTCTAATAGCAGCATCTGTTAATACTCTAGTTGTTTCTTGGAACGATGCAGCTGATAAGAATGAATCGGTTTCTAATGATGATTTTGTTATTCCTAATAAAATTGGTCTTGCTGTTGCAGGAACTTTACCTTCTAAAATAAATGGTTTATTTCTTTCCGTAAATTTTCTTAAAGATATTGTTAGCCCTTCAACAAAATCAGTATCACCCGGATCGGTAATTCTAACTTTATTAATCATTCTATTGGCAATTATTTCAATATGTTTATCTGCAATATCTACACCTTGTGATTTATATACTTTTTGAATTTCTTTTAAAATATATTCTTGAGTAGTAATTGGATCAGTTACTGCTAATAATTCTTTAGGAGATATAGCTCCTTCAGTTAATTTATCGCCAGCATTTACCATATCACCAACTTCAACTCTTACTTTAGTTCCATAATTCGTAATATGATCAATTACTGCAACATCATTAATTACGACAATTTTGTGTTTACCATTATTTTCATCTATTGATTCTACTTTGCCTGTTATTTCAGCTATTGTAGCTTTTCCTTTTGGTATTCTAGCTTCGAATAATTCTTCAACTCTAGGTAAACCTTGAGTAATATCTTCACCGACTGCTACCCCACCTTGATGGAATGTTCTCATAGTTAATTGGGTACCTGGTTCACCAATGGATTGTGCTGCCATTATACCAACAGCTTCACCTGTTTCAACTAAAATTCCAGTTGCTAAGTTTGAACCATAACATTTTTGGCATAATCCTTTTTCCGATTTACATGTTAATACACTTCTTATTTCTACTTGTTTAACTCCAGCTTTTTCAATTTTAGATAAAATATTTTCAGTTATAATTTCATTTTTATCTAAAATTATTTCTTTTGTTTCAGGATGTAAAATTTTCTTTGCCGTGTATCTCCCTAAAATTCTTTCTGATAAAGATTCAATTAATGTACCATCTTTCTCATCAATAAAATCTGCTACAGGAAGTCCAGCTATTGAACCACAATCATTTTCAATAATTAATATATCTTGAACAACATCTACTAATCTTCTTGTTAAGTATCCAGAATCTGCTGTTTTAAGGGCAGTATCAGCGGAACCTTTTCGAGCACCATGAGTAGATAAGAAGAAATCATTAACAGATAATCCTTCTCTAAATGATGTAGTAATTGGAATTTCCACAGTTTCACCATTTGGTTTAGCCATTAATCCACGCATACCAGCCATTTGTGAGAATTGATTAATTGATCCTCTTGCTCCAGAATTCATCATTATAAATATTGGATTAGAATGATCATTTTCAATAACTTTTTTTAATTCTTTTTGAACTTGACTAGTTACTCCATTCCAAACTTCACATACTGATGTAAATCTTTCTTCTTCAGTAATTAATCCTCTTGAAAATTGTTTGTTTATTTTGTCTACTTTTTCACGACCAATTTCAATAAATTCTTCTTTATTAGAAGATGTAACAATATCTGATAAACTAAATGTTATACCTGCTATGGTCGAATATTTAAAACCTAAATCTTTTAATTTATCAAGCATGATACTTGTTTCAGTGGTTTTATATCTTTTAAATATTTGAGCAATAATATTCTGTAAATTTTTCTTTGCAAATGGATGTACTTCATCTAATTTAGCTATTTCTTCTGGTATATTTACCCCTTGATCTAAAAAATATTTTATCGGTGTTATACCTTCAATATTTTCTTTGGTAGCTTCATTTATATACTGATATGTATCAGGTAATATTTCATTAAATATTAATTTACCGACTGTGGTAACTAAATATTTATCTTTTACTTCATCCATAAATATTTTATATTTAAATGAATTAACTGGTATAGCTATTCTTGTATGAAGACTAATTTCTTTTCTTTCATAAGCCATTATAGCTTCATTAGAATCTTTAAATGCTTTCCCTTCATTTTCTTGCCCTATTTCTTCAGTAGTTAAGTAATAATTGCCCAAAACCATATCTTGAGAAGGGGTTACAATAGGTTTACCATCTGAAGGTTTTAATATATTATTAGCACCTAACATTAGGATTCTAGCTTCCGCTTTAGCTTCTTCAGATAATGGGACATGTACTGCCATTTGATCACCATCAAAGTCAGCATTAAATGCTGCACATACAAGAGGATGCAATCTAATAGCTTTTCCACCCACTAACTTTGGTTCAAATGCCTGAATACCTAATCTATGAAGAGTTGGTGCACGGTTTAAAAGCACTGGATGTTCAGTAATAACATCTTCAACTATATCCCATACGATATCATCACGATTATCAATTAATTTTTTAGCCCCTTTAATGTTATGAGCTAATTCTCTTACAACTAAACCATGAATAACATGAGGTTTAAATAATTCAAGTGCCATTTCTTTAGGTATACCACATTCATACATTTTTAAATTAGGACCTACTACAATAACAGAACGACCAGAATAATCAACTCTTTTACCTAATAAATTTTGTCTAAATCTTCCTTGTTTACCCTTAAGCATATTTGATAAAGATTTTAAAGGACGGTTTCCCGCTGCAGTTATACTTCTACCTCTACGCCCATTATCAAATAATGTATCAACTGCTTCTTGAAGCATTCTTTTTTCATTTTGAACAATAATAGAAGGAGCTCCAAGTTCTAATAATTTTTTTAATCTATTATTACGATTAATAATACGACGGTATAAATCATTTAAATCTGATGTTGCAAATCTACCGCCGTCAAGTTGAATCATAGGTCTTAATTCAGGAGGTATTACTGGAACAGCATCTAAAATCATCCATTCTGGTTTATTTCCTGATTCTTGAAACGCCACTAAACAATCTAATCTCTTAACTAAGCGAATTCTTTTTTGTCCAGTTGCACCTTCAAGTTCAACTCTTAAATTATCAATTTCACTATCAACATTAACTTGTTTTAATAATTTTTTAATTGCTTCTGCTCCCATACCTACTTCAAAAGTATTGCCATACTTTTCATAATAACTACGGTATTCTTTATCTGATAAAGTTTGTTTTTTTTCTAAAGGAGCATTTCCTGGTTCTATAACAACATAAGAAACAAAATATAATACTTCTTCTAAATCTCTTGGCGACATATCTAAAGTAAGTCCCATTTTAGATGGAACACCTTTAAAAAACCAAATATGAGAGCAAGGAGACGCTAGCTCAATATGTCCCATTCTTTCACGACGTACTTTTGAACGAGTTACTTCTACTCCACATCTATCACATACTACATTTTTATATCTTAAACGTTTATATTTACCACATGAACATTCATAATCTTTAGAAGGTCCAAAAATCTTTTCACAAAATAAGCCGTCTCTTTCTGGTTTTAAAGTTCGATAGTTTATTGTTTCCGGTTTTTTAATTTCTCCATAGCTCCAAGAACGAATCTTTTCAGGAGATGCGATTGAGATTCTAATACCTTTAAAATTATTTACATCTAACATATTTATTCAGCCCCCTTGTTAAAATCTTC
>JAQVXV010000014.1:0-8606 GCA_028708945.1 Bacilli bacterium | reverse complement strand
TTCTATTTCTTCTTTAACAACTTCATTTTCTACTTCCGATTCGCCTTGAATTTGTCCAGATGCAATATCTATTTCATCTATCGATATAGCTTCAGCCATTTCTTCTTCAGCCTCTTCTAATTCTTTAAGTTCATGAACAATATCTTGATTATCTATAATTTCAACATTTAATCCTAAAGCTTGGAATTCTTTAATTAAAACTCTAAAACTTTCAGGTACCCCAGCACCAGTAACAGTTTTTCCTTTAACTAAAGCTTCATAAACTTTAACCCTACCAACTATATCATCTGATTTAACAGTTAATATTTCTTGTAAAACATGGGCAGCACCATAAGCATATAAAGCCCACACTTCCATTTCTCCAAATCTTTGACCGCCGAATTGAGCTTTTCCTCCTAGTGGTTGTTGAGTTACAAGAGAGTATGGTCCAGTTGATCTAGCATGTAGTTTATCATCAACCATATGATGTAACTTAATCATATACATTACTCCAACAGCAACTCTATTTTCAAATTGATTTCCGGTACGACCATCATAAAGAATAGTTTTACCATCTTCATCAAGTCCAGCTTCTTTCATTTCTTCATGTATTTCTTCAACAGTAGCACCATCAAATACTGGAGTAGCATATTTAACTCCTAATTTTTGACCAGCCATACCAAGATGTAATTCTAAAATTTGACCTAAATTCATACGCGATGGGATTCCTTGAGGATTAAGTATCATATCTATTGGTGTTCCATCTGGTAAATAAGGCATGTCTTCTTCAGGTAATATTAAACTAATAACACCCTTATTTCCATGTCTTCCCGACATTTTATCTCCAACTTGTATTTTACGTTTTTGAATTATATAAACTCTAACAACCTTAGATACACCTGCACCTAGTTCATCAGAATTTTCTTTAGTATATATTTTAACATCATGAACAATACCATCAGCTCCATGAGCTACTTTTAAGGAAGTATCACGTACTTCTCGAGTTTTTTCACCAAATATAGCATGTAATAATTTTTCTTCACTAGTTAATTCTTGAACCCCTTTAGGAGTAACTTTTCCTACTAAAATATCTCCTTCTTTAACTTCAGTTCCAATTCGAACAATCCCATTAGAATCTAAATTTTTACGGGCTTCTTCACTAACATTAGGAATATCTCTTGTAATTTCTTCAGGTCCTAATTTAGTGTCACGACAATCTATGTCATAATGTTCAATATGAAGTGATGTAAAAACATCATCTTTTACTAATCTTTCATTTAAAATAATTGCATCTTCATAGTTATATCCATCAAAAGTCATAAAAGCAACAGTCATATTTTTACCAAGAGCAAGTTCTCCACCATCAGTTGATGGTCCATCCGCTATAACCATTCCTGTATGAACTTTATCACCCTTATTAACAAGAGGTGAATGATTTATATTACTTTCAGCATTACTTCTTTCAAAATTAGCTAAATAATAAACATCCTTATCTTTAGCATTTTTAACAATAATTTTTTTACTATCCGCATAATCAACTACACCGTTTGCTTTAGCAACAACAACTGAACCCGAATCACGAGCTGCAATATATTCAACCCCTGTTCCTACAATAGGTGAATCAGTTTTAAGTAGTGGTACTGCTTGACGTTGCATGTTTGATCCCATTAATGCTCTAGTTGCATCATCATGAGCTAAAAACGGTATACAACTTGTTGTAATAGATACAATTTGACTTGCTGAAACATCAATATAATCAACATCTTCAGCTTTAACAATAATATTATCACCATGATATCTTGCTATAACTTCATCATCAGCAATGATATTATCATTCATATTTATTGTAGCTTGACTTATATAATAATCTTCTTCTTCATCAGCTGTAAAATAAACTATTTCATCAGTTACTTTTTTATTAACTACTTTACGATATGGTGTCATTATAAATCCATATTCATTTATTTTAGCATAAGATGCCAGTGAAGTAATTAATCCAATATTTGCTCCTTCTGGAGATTCAATCGGACATATTCTTCCATAATGACTTACATTAACATCTCTAACTTCCATTCCTGCACGGTCACGCATTAAACCACCAGGCCCTAATGAAGATAAACGTCTTTTATCAGTTAATTCAGCAATCGGATTAATTTGATCCATAAATTTAGATAACTGACTTGAACCAAAGAATTCTTTCATAGCTGCTGTTACCGGACGAATATTAATTAAAGTTTTAGGTGTAACAGTTTCAATTTCTTGAGTTGTCATTCTTTCTCTAATTACTCTTTCCATTCTTGCCATACCAGTTCTAAACTGATTTTGAATTAATTCTCCGACTTGTCTTACTCTTCTATTTCCTAAATGATCTATTTCATCTATACTTCCAATATTAGAAAGTAAATTTAAATAATAACTAATCGATGCATAAATATCACTTATAGTAAGTCTTCTTTCAGTTATACTTTGATCATTTCCAACTATTTTCACTACTTTTTCTGGATTTAATTTATCATAAACAAGTACTGTTTGAACTTTATTATAAATATCTAATTCTTCATTTATAATTACTTCTTTTAAATTTAGCCCTTTTTCAAAATATGGCCTTAATTCTTCTAATTTATCTTTATTAATTATTTCACCTTTTTTAGCAAGTACAGTTTTACCATCTTTTAAAGTTTCAGCTAATTTACAATCTAATAATCGATCTAAAACATTAAGCTTTTTGTTAAATTTATAACGACCCACTTTTGCTAAATCGTAACGGAATTTATCAAAAAACCTAACAATTAATTGATTTTTTGCACTATCTAGAGTAGCTGGTTCACCTGGTCTTAACTTTTCATAAAGTTCAATTAAAGCTTCATCGGTATTTTTAGTACTATCTTTTTCAAGTGCATTTGAAATATAATCATTTTCTCCAAATATTTCATATATAGCTTCATCAGAAGATAACCCTAATGCACGTAATAATGTCGTAATAGGTAATTTTCTAGTACGATCTATTCTTACATATACAACATCTCTAGCATCAAGTTCATATTCTAGCCATGTTCCTTTATTAGGAATTACTTCTCCATATATTACTGGACGCCCATTTTTATCTATTTCTTTTTTAAAATAAATAGATGGACTTCTCACTAATTGAGAAACAATTACTCTTTCTACACCGTTGACAATAAAAGTGCCAGCTTCAGTCATTAAAGGCATATCACCTAAGAATACTTCTTGTTCTTTTACTTCTCCTATTTCATGAATAAAAACACGCGCTTGTACTTTTAAAGGTGAAGAGTATGTTACCATACGTTCTTTCGATTCTTTAATTCCATAACGAGGCGTGTCAAAAGAATAATCGTTAAATTCTAACGAAATATTACCAGTGAAACTTTCTACAGGGAATAAGTCTTCAAAGACTTCTTTAATCCCACTTTCTAAAAACCATTGATATGATCTTTTTTGAATTTCTAGTAGATCTGTCAACTCTAAGGTGTTCGTAGTTTTAGAGAAAGTCCTTCTCTCCCTATGGTCACCAAATTTTGCTATTTTGTATGCCACTAAATTTCACCCCAAACATATATTTTTTTTTAAGTACGTATCTATTAACCGAAGATACGGCTCCAATTTAAAATTTTAGCAAGTATAATTAAAAGTGTCAAGCAGATTTTGCCAAAATTACATAAAAACCTTTACTTTTTCGTATAATTTTACTAAATACTTTATCTTTTAAGGTATTATAAACACTTTTTACCCCATGTTTATTTTTCATTACAAACCATAGCTCACCATCTGGATTAAGATAATTAAAAGATTTACTAATTATTTCCATATAAATTTTTTTACCTGCTCTAATAGGAGGATTAGTAATAATAACATCATATTTATTATTGATATTTTCATATATATCACTTTTAAATACTTTAGCAGCTACTTTATTATTTTTAATATTTGTTTCGCATATTTGAATGGCTCGATCATTAACATCAATCATGTCAACTTCACAGTTCATCACTTTAGCTAGTGTTATACCTATAAGACCATATCCACAACCAACATCTAATACTTTTATATTTTTTTTTCCAAAAATAAAATAACTCTCTATAAGAGTTTTACTTCCCTCATCAATTTTATCTTTAGAAAATAAACCTAAATCACTATTTAACATAAAATTATATTCACCATATGAATATTTAAGAACTCGTAGTTCACTTTTTAAATTTTTATTATTAGTAAAATATTGGTTCATATATAGCCCCTTTTAAAAGATGTTAATATTTTAACGCAAAAAACTATTGTTGTCAATGATATTAAAGCAAACTTATTAAAATGCAAAAAAACATTTCTTTATGATACATTATAATTATATAATATTTCTTCAGCAGTTAAAGTCCGGTTATAAACGGTAATTGTTTTTATTAAACCATTTGTTGCGTAGGTAGGTGTTGTTGAACCAAATACACCAATTGCTCGATAAGGAAAATTGTAAGTTAACGTTCCAGAAACAACTTGCGTTCCGACATATTGGCCATCGATATAAGCATTTTTATTAGTACCATCAAAAGTAAATCCTATAAAATGCCAATTACCATCATTTAAACCAATTCCATGATTACTTACATATCTTATTTCTGAATAAACTCCAACTCTAAGTGATCCCGAAGTTGGGATACTCATTTCTAGATATTGAGGTCCAAAAATAATATGAAAACCACCTTTTGGCGTTCCAAGTGATTTAAACCAAGCAAATGCCGAAAAAGATGTTGTATAACCAATATTATCAGATAAAGATATATAATCATCTTCATTGTCAAATCTTAATCCATCATTAGTCCAACCACTAGTATCTATATACCCAAAGTTTGTTAATGTTCCATTATTTCCATTACCACTTAAATCTTCAGCAATATTTCTATCAGCATTACTGTTAGTCTTATCATTTAAATTATACCATAATAATAAACCATTTTGAATAATATCATATTGATCAGATTCAATTATTATGTGAGCTTTTAATTGCTTACCTTGATCATCATTTTGTGATAATCCTGTATCAGGAAAATATATTTCTAAATTATAAGTGTGATTTTTATTTCCATTAGTAGGTCCATTAAACTTACCTAAACCTAATAAAATAGTAGATGCCCCAGTATTTATATTATTTAAAGTTGTTATATTTTGAGCTGTTGTCCCATTATGATCAATATTAACTGAAGATAATTTATATTTTATCGCCCCACTAGAAAAAGTATTAGACTCAATAACTAACGAAATTTTATATTGCATTTCAATATTAGGTGTATTATTACCTGTTATAGTAAAAGTTTTAGTTGTCCATACTTCTTCTCTTGGATGTATATTAAATATACTAATATTAGATCCCCCATTATAGGTAATATTCATTGTACCACCTTCAACATTAAGAGTTGTACTTGTTTCACTACCATTTATGTTTGCAGTAAAATATGCAAAAGATATACCAACTGCTACTAGGTATAATGATATTATTATTATAATTAATAATTTTTTATTAGTAATTATCTTCAATATGAGTCTCTTTTCATTTAATTATCTTAATTTTATTTTATCAAATTTTATGATTATATCAAAATGATTTATAAATAAAAAAGCTTTTCTTTTTTATAAATTATAATTATACATTATTTCTTCATCTGTTAAAGATCGATTGTAAAATCTGATTGAATTTATAATATTATCAATATTATATGGTAAATTATGATCAAGTTTAGTAATTCCGGTAATATCTTCTGGAGCTGGTGACCAGGTAGTTGCTACTATTCCTTTTTCTAATTTTAAGCTTCCTGGTTCTATTTCAAACCACTCTGTATATGCTGTGGTTCTATATGCTGTATAAATATATAATGCTGTAAGTGTAGGTTTATGTGGTTCAAAAGTTAAAGTCTTTTCTGTATAAGTGTTTTCATTAATATCAGTGGGAAGTATCCATGAGATAGAAGAGTTACCTTCACTAGCAATTCTATAAAGAACTATCCTAGCGTTGCCTCGAACACGCATTGTTATTGTATATTGTTGCCCTTGCACTAATGTTTCCTTTATATCACTGTATCGAAACCCACCTTCTCCTGCTTTATTAATGTGCTCATATTTTATTGATTTGTTTCTGAAATAGGTATTTGGTAATAAATTTCTTCCACCTATATCAATATTATTATTTTTAACCAAAGCAACATTGTTTCCTCTAAAAGATATAATTTGATCATTAATTTGATAAGTAAAGTTACTATTACTTAAACCTAATGTGGGAATTGCAACATAATCATCTAATCCATCAAATTTAAGTCCAGTTCCAGTCCATCCACTAGTTGATGTATAACCAAAATTTTTTAATGTCCCATTATTTCCACTACCACTTAAATCATGAAATATTCCTTTATCTGTTCCTTGATTTGTTTTACCATTTGCATCATATGAAAGTACTAATCCATTTGTACTAATACTATCTTTATCTACTTTTATATAAGCATTTAATTGTTTACCTTGTTCAGCATTCTGATTTCCTGCAATATCCGGAAAATATATTTCCAAATTATAGGTATGAATTTTATTCCCACCAGTCGAACCAGTAAAAGACCCATTACCTAACTTAATATTAGATACCCCAGTTCCAATATCTCTCATAGTACTTACACTAGGAATAACAACCCCATTACTTCCATTATTAATACTTATAAATTTATATCTCAATGCTCCACTAGAAAAAGTATTAGATTGTATAACTATAGATATACTATATAGCATATCAATATTTGTTGTATTATTACCTATTACAGTAAAAGTTTTAGTTGCCCATACTTCTTCTCTTGGATATATATTAAATATACTAATATTTGATCCCCCATTATAGGTAATATTCATTGTTCCACCTTCAACATTAAGAGTTGTACTTGTTTCACTACCAGTTATGTTTGCAGTAAAATATGCAAAAGATATACCTACTGCTACTAGGTATAATATAATTATTAATGAAATTAAATTTTTTTTAGTTGTAAATATCTTCAATCTAATACTCTTTTCATTTATTAATAACATTTTAACAAATAGATAAATTATGTCAATATTTAGTAACAATAAAAAAGAAGCTATTAAGCTTCCTTTTTATTAACCGTTAATTAATTTAGTGCGTCTTTAAGCTTACTTCCTGCTTTAAAAGATGCAACAGTTTTTGCTGGAATACGGATTTTTGCTTTAGTTAAAGGATTAATTCCATCTCTAGCTGCACGTTTTTTAGCAGAGAAAGTTCCAAAACCAACTAAAGCTACCTTTCCTTCTGATTTTAAACCTTTTGTTACACCTTGGATAGTAGCATCTAGTGCACGAGCTGCATCAGCTTTTGTTAAGTTAGCAGTTTTTGCAATGAATTCCACTAATTCTGTTTTTGACATAACGATTACCTCCCATTTTCAGTTTTTATAAGGCTTAATGCCCTACAAGTATAAATTATCAAATAATAATTTAAAAAGCAACAAAAAAACATACATTTATTAAAAAAAGTATGTTTTTACCTTCTTTTTAGTATATTTTTTGTAAAATTACTTTTTCTATAAGACAATAGCTATTAAATTATGGCTTCCTTTATTAACAATTTTAGTAACGGTACTTGATAATTTATATCTAGTATTATCTGGCATCATTGATAATTTAGCTTGAATCCCTTCTTTTACTATAACATCTAAACTACGACCGAAAATTTCACTTTTCCAAATACTAGATGGATCAATTTCATAATCTTTCATAATGTAATTAATTAATTCTTTACTTTGTAATTCAGTTCCTATTATTGGTTCAAAGGTAGATTCTACATCAACTTTCATTAAATGAATAGATGATGCGACAGCTTTTAACTTAACTCCATATCTAGAACCTTGCTTTATTATTTCTGGATTAGATAACTTCATATCAGTAAGATTCGGATAAACAATTCCATAACCGGTATTTTTAGCCATTTTAAGAGCACTTTTTAAGGTATTAGTTTCATCTTTATTCTCGGCATATTCAGTAAATACTTTAAGTAAACTTCCTTTATTAATTGTAATACCACCTATTACTTCTTTTAATATATTATTGTATAATTCATCACTACTATTTAAATTAAGTGTCACCATTCCAGTAGCAGTATCTACATTTGCAATATATGCTTTGTCTATATACTGACTATCTTTATAATAATCCATTATTTTATCAACATCTTTTAATTTAGAAATATTAGTCATGCTTTCTTTTATTTTTTCTAAATAATGTTCTTTTACTGGATGTTTTTTTTCTAAAATATGAATCCATTCTGGTACTTTAACTTCAACATTTAAAACTGGGAATTCATATAAAGCCGTTTTCAAGATTTCATACATTTCTTTTTCATTCATTGATTCAACATTAATAGGTAATACTGGTACATCATAGTTTTCACTTAGATTACGAGCTAATCTTTTTGCTTCTTCTGAAGTCGGATTTTTCGTATTAAGAATAATAATATATGGTTTATTAATCGATTTTAATTCGGTTATTACTTTTTCTTCGGCATCCATATATTCACCACGTGTAAATTCTCCAATTGAACCATCAGTTGTTATAACTATACCTATGGTAGAATGATC
>JAQVXV010000013.1 GCA_028708945.1 Bacilli bacterium | reverse complement strand
TTTTCATGTTACTTAATTATCCTAATTATGAAAAAGTTTTAACAAAGTCTGTAACCGAAAGATTTAAAGAAAAAGGTAAAGATATAGTTGAAGCTAATATAAACAGTATTAAAGATAGTAAAAAAGAACTTAAATTAGTTCAAATAAATGATGAAAAAACCATCGATTTCAACATTAAAGAAGATATTTTTAGTATTATTAATGCCCGAAAAGGTTATGATTTAAAAGTAAGTGAGTTAATAGACCATACTGATGGTCATTTTCCGGGAGGAACAAGTGCTTTAGAAAAAAGAAATTTAACTTCCTTGGTAGCTAAATGGGATAAAACTAATTGCATTCAGTGTGGTATTTGTTCAATGGTATGTCCTCACTCAGTAATAAGACAATTTTTGCTTAATAAAGGAAATAGATATTCTGATCAATCAATAAACGCAATTGAACAAGATAAAGATTTTATTATTGCTTTAAGTGAGGCTGATTGTACCGGTTGTGGAATATGTGTTAAAGAATGTCCTAAAAATTGTTTTAGTTTTGATAAGTATGATGATGAAACCCAAAAGATAGCTAATGATTTATTTAATAATCATAATAATCCTGAATATCCTCTTGATACCATTAGAGGATTAGAATTTAAAAAGCCATTATTTGAATTTAGTGGGGCATGTGCTGGTTGTGGGGAAACTCCATATTTAAAATTATTAACGCAAATAGTAGGTGAAAAGTTAGTTATTGCTAATGCTACTGGTTGCTCTAGTATTTATGGGGCATCATGTCCATCAACCCCATATAAAGTATCATGGGCTAATAGTTTATTTGAAGATAATGCTGAATTTGGTTTAGGAATATTAGAAACTTATACAAAAATGCAAAAAAGAATTGATAAAATATTAAAAGAATCTAAAAATAAAAATTGTGTTAAATTTTATGAAAAATGGACTATAAATAAAAATGATTATCAAAAAATAAAAGAATTAGAAGAAGAAGCAAAAAAATATTTAAAAGAAGACCTAATTGAATACTTAACCCCTAAAAGTGTCTGGACTATTGGCGGTGATGGGTGGGCTTATGACATTGGCTTTGGTGGTATTGATCATGTTTTATCGAGTGGTAAAAACGTTAATATATTAGTATTAGATAGTGAAGTTTATTCTAATACCGGCGGTCAATCTAGTAAAGCAAGTAAAATAGGTGCAGTAGCAGAATTTGCCAATATGGGTAAAAGAACTCATAAAAAAGATTTATTTAGAATTGCAATGACATATCCAAATATATATGTTGCCGAAATAAATTTAGGCGCTAATATGATGCATAGTATCAAAGCTTTTAAAGAAGCTGAAGAACATAATGGGCCTTCTATAATAATAGCTTATTCACCTTGTGTTGAACATGGTATAAAAGGGGGATTATCTAATAGCGTTCAAAAACAAAAATTAGGAGTTGAATCTGGTTATAATATACTAATGCGTTATAAAGAAAATAAGTTATATTTAGATTCAAAAGAACCAAACTTTGATAAGTATGCAGAATTCTTAAATAATGAAGTAAGATTCAATGCTTTAAATATAAAAAATCCTAAAATAGCTAAAGAATTACTATCTTTAAATAAAGAAGCTGCTATTAAAAGATATGAATATTATAATAATATAGCCAACAAATAAAAAAAGAAGTCGCCCCCTGAGGTCGACTTCAAAGAATAAAAAGGGGTTGGCTAGTGTGATACTAGCACCAATTCGCCAAAAGTGAATTGGTGCTTTATATACTATATTAAAAGGTAATTTTTGTCAACCCTTTTTGAAAACTTTTTAAAAATAAATAATGGAGGATAAAATGTTAGAAGAAATAAAAGGAATTGGTAATAAAACAATATCTGAATTAAACAAATTAAATATCAATACAATAGAAGATTTATTAACGTATTATCCTTTTCGTTATGATTATTTTAAACCGGTAAATATAAAGGAAATAAATGATGACAAAGAAGTTGTAATAAATGGTTATATCGAATCAATACCTAAAGTTATGTATATTAAAAGAAACTTAAATAAGTTAGCTTTTAATTTTAAAACAGATAATATAATTATTAATGTTGTAATCTTTAATCGAGCTTTTCTTAAAAATAATTTAAAAATTAATAAATTAATTACTATTATAGGTAAATATAATAAATTAAAAAATACTTTTACTGCATCAGATATAAAATTAAATCCGATTATTGAAGATAAAATTGAACCTATTTATCATTTAACATCTAATATTAAAAGGCAAAATTTTAATAAAATAATTGCTAATACTTTAAAAACAAATATTAATATTCCTAATTATATTCCTAATGATTTAATGAATAATTATAAATTAATAGATAAAAAATTAGCCTTAAAATATATTCATCAGCCATCATCACCTAATGAAATAAAACAAAGTAAACTAATGCTTGCTTATGAAGAATTATTTATTTATATGTTAAAACTGAACTTTTTAAAACAAAAAAAACAAAAACCAAAACCAGAAAATATAAAATTTTATGATGAAAATAAATTACAAGAATTTATCAATAATTTACCATATAAATTAACTGAAGATCAAAACCAAGTATTACAAGAAATAATTAATGACTTTAAATCCCAAAAAAGAATGAATCGATTAATCTTAGGAGATGTTGGAAGCGGTAAAACTATTATGGCATTTATTTCTTTATATATAAATTACTTAGCTGGGTATCAAGGAGTTATTATGGTACCGACTGAAATACTAGCTTTTCAACACTTCGAAAACTTCAAAGTATTATTTAAAAAATATAAAATTAATGCTGTTTTATTAACTAGTTCAACTAAAATAAAAGAAAGAAAAGAAATCATTAAAGAAATAATAGAAAATAAAATTAACATAGTTATAAGCACTCATTCGGTCCTTAATGAAGAAATAATATTTCATAATTTAGGTCTTGTTATAACAGATGAACAACATCGCTTTGGTGTTAAGCAACGAAAAAATTTACAAGAAAAAGGTAAAGATGTTGATGTTATATACATGAGCGCAACACCAATTCCCAGAACTTTAGTTTTAACTATTTATGGTGATATGGATATTTCCTTTATTAAAAATAAACCCCAAAATAATAAAGAAATAATTACGAAACTAGTTTCTGATTCTGATATAAAAGAAGTGTTATATGATATATTAGAAGAAATAAAAAAAGGCCATCAAGTTTATGTTGTTGCTCCTCTAGTAAATGAAAATGAAGAACTAGATATTGAAGATATTGAATCGATAAAGAATAAATTTGCAAAAGCCTATAATAATAAGATACCGCTTGGAACAATTCATGGTAAAATTAAGACAAAAGAAAAAGAAAAAATCATGAATGATTTTAAGAATAATATCATAAAAATATTAATATCAACAACAGTTATTGAAGTCGGAATAGATGTCAAAAACGCTACGACAATCGTTATATTTAATGCTGAAAGATTTGGTCTAGCTACATTACACCAATTAAGAGGAAGAGTTGGAAGAAGTGATCTGCAAAGTAAATGTTATTTAATAAGTAATTATGAAAAAGAAAGATTAAAAGTCTTAGAAGAAAGTAATGATGGCTTTTATATCAGTGAAAAAGATTTTCAGTTAAGAGGAACAGGGGATTTATTTGGAGTAAAACAAAGTGGTGATATGAATTTTAAAATAGCTAATTTAAAAAATGATTATAAAATATTATTACAATGTCAAAAAGATAGTGAAAACTTTTTATTAAATAATATAAAAAATATTAAGTCATTTCCCAGTCAAGAAAAAATATTAGAAAGCATAATCTTTATAGATTAAGAGGTAAACATGGATCGAAAAAAAATCAAAAAACAAGCTAAAGAAATATTAAAAACTAACCTATGGAAAATATTTATTCCTTATTTAATAATCGAAGTAACTGTTGTATCATTATTCTTTATTATAGATGAAAATACCATTAATGAAGGATATCGTTCTTTAATAAAATCACTTATTCAAATAATAATGTATCCATTAACAATCGGATTACTAGCATATGTCTTTAAAATAGTTAAAAATAAAGAATATAAAATAGAAGATATCTTTAAACCATATAATATATTTTTCTTCGTCTTTGCCTTATTCTTTATAACCGGCTTTTTAATAACTTTAGGAATATTCTTATTTATTATTCCTGGTATAATACTAGCAATAATGTTTCACTTTGCTCCATTTATAATGGCAGATGGTGAAAAAGATCCGATTAAATGTATCAAAGAAAGTAATAATTTAATAAAAAATTATAAATGGGATTATTTTAAATTTGCTTTAAGCTTTATTGGCTGGTATTTAATTATCATAGTAGCATTTTGGTATGTAATACCATATGTAATAGTTTGTGAAGTTTTATATTATGAAGAACTTAAGAAACTAAATAAAAGTAATTGACAAAGAATTGAAATTCCTATATTATTAATTTAGGCATAATATTATATATTATGCTTAGGTATACTTCTAACGATTTTAATGTTGGAGTGTATCAACCAAAACCCCCTGAAGGAGCCGAGAGGCTCCATTTTTGTTTATATTAAAGGCTTTGCAGCCTTTTTCATTTTTTTAGGTACACTTTTAGGTACGTTTTTTTGAAAAAAAAGTGATTTTTTGAATGATTTTATAAGTATAAGTAGTCGCAAATTGAGACTAGTTGAATATATAAACTGGTGTCAAAACATTACCAGTTGACTGCAAAGTTTAGACAACTGATCACACCTTGTAACTGATTAAGATGTCCGATTATAACCGGAAGGTTAATCCGGTTATGTCCGGACCCTAAATCCGGTTATGTCCGGACTCTTTGCAAGAAATCGGCATAATATCCGGTAAATAGTGGAAATTTTAAAGAGTAATAAAAACTGATAATTTTTTCAAAAAAATATAGTATAATGAGTTTAGTATGGAGGGATTATATGACTTTAAAAGATTATGAACATGTTGAATCAACAAATATAGATTATAAAGAAAAGCTAGAAGTTAGTCACCCAAAAAGCTGGTTAAAATCAGTTTCTGCTTTTGCAAATACAAAAGGAGGAATTCTATTATATGGTGTAAGGGATGAAGATAAAAAACCTGTTGGATTAGAAGACATTTCAGCAGTATCTTCTAAAATAACAGAATTAATTAATTCAAAGATCACACCAGTACCTCGTTATGAATTAAATCCTTTTGTAGACGATAACAAAGACTTTTTAGAAGTAAATATTGGAGATGGTCCGGCAACACCATATTACTATAATAGTGATGGTAGAAAGACAGCTTATATTAGATCTGGAGATCAAAGTATAGAAGCACCGGAACATATGCTCCAAAGTTTAATTTTAAAAGGACAAAATAGAACTTTTGACTGTTTACCAAGCGAATTTAAAAAAACTGATGTTAGCTTTACTTTATTAGAAGCAACTTTAAAAAAACAAACAGGTACAATTATTAACAAGGATAGAGATTATATTTCTTTCAATTTAATAAATACAGATGATTATGTAACAAATGCTGGTTTATTACTTTGCGATCAAGGATTATTAAGACAATCTAGAATATTTTGTACTAGGTGGAAAGGTACAGTCAAAGGCTCTATAGATGGAGATGCAATGGATGATAAAGAATATAGTGGAAGTATAATTAGTTTATTAGAGAATGCGGAAACATTTATAAAAAATAATTCAAAAACTAGCTGGGAAATCAAAGGAATGATAAGAAATGAATTTGAAGAATATCCAACCAAAGCTGTTCGTGAAGCATTAGTTAATGCAATAATCCATAGGGATTATCAAATATTAGGCTCTGAAATTCATGTTGATATGTATGATGACAGATTAGAAATAACATCCCCAGGAGGTATGGTGGATGGAAGCCAAATCCAAAACCTTGATTTGACAAAAATACCATCATTAAGAAGAAATACAATAATATCAGACTTTTTTAACAGACTTCATTTTATGGAAAGAAGAGGGAGTGGATTAACGAGAATTGTTGAATCATACTCTGATTGTAAGAAAAAACCTACATTTAGTTCAGGTGTATCTAGCTTCGCTGTAATATTTCCAAACAAAGGATATGTTGAGAAACACCCAGGATTAAATGCCGAAAATGGAAATGTTATAGATAATCACGATTATTTTATATTAAAAATGTATAAAAATTTAGGTGGAAAAGTAAGAGGTAATTTTCTACCTAACCTAGAAAATCTATTTGATATAATTGGATATGATAGAGATTTTTCTAGAGAGAAAGTTGAAGAAATATTCGATGTAAAAAAATCAAGAGCTTCAGATATAATATCTAAATTAATTGATAATGATTTGGTTGAATACTCAAGTGAATCAAAATACAGATTTAAAAAATAAATAATTCAAAGATGCTTATGGCATCTTTTTACTTATACTATTTCTTTATAATTCCTCATTGACAACAGGGCCCCCAGCAACAATTCTTATGTTGGTTGCAATATCTTAAAAAGATATTACAACAAGTATGGCGAATTATTACTGCCCATTATCAATGATTTGCTTATAAAAAAATGATATAGTGATATTTAATAAGTAAGAAAATAAGCAAGATTTAAGCAAGATAATTGATTGTTTTTAATTTAAATGGTATAATATAAATGAAAGAAAAATAGAGGTGAAACTATGGAAAAGTATACTCCGCCATTTTCTATTACTAATAAAATGCTTGATCTAGTAGCAACTATAATGGAGAAAATAGGTAAACTAGATAATTATAATAGTTTAAACAAGATGCCTACGTTAAGAAGAAATAATCGAATTAATTCAATTCATTCATCTCTTGCAATTGAAGCTAATTCATTATCATTAAATCAAGTTAAAGATATTATAAATGGTAAAATGGTTTTAGGGCCACAAAAGGAAATTCAAGAAGTAAAAGATGCATATAAAGCTTATGAGATGATAAAAGAAGTAAGCCCATATTTAATAAAAGATCTGTTAAAAGTTCATGGTGTAATGACATATTTAACTTTAGACGAATCAGGTGTTTATAGATCTTCTGGTGAAGGTGTATTTGATGGTGATAAATGTATTTTCATGGCGCCACCACAAGATAGAGTTCCAGAGTTAATTGAAAATTTATTTAGTTTTATGAAAAGAGAGAAAGATAACATTAATCCATTGATATTATCTTCAATATTCCATTATGAATTTGTTTTTATTCATCCATTTACCGATGGTAATGGAAGAATGGCGAGATTATGGCAGACTGTTATATTATCTAATTATAAAGAGGTTTTTGAATACCTACCAATAGAGAATCAAATAAAAAAATATCAAGAAGAGTATTATGATTCAATAGCACATTGCCATATTAATGGAAACTCTAATGAATTCATTGAATTTATGTTAAAAATGTTTGATGAAGTTTTAGATGAAATAATTAGCTCATCATCACAAGCAGTGACTCAAAATAATGTTTATTTAATTAAATTATTAGATGCAATGGATAGTAATATCCCTATGACAGCTAATCAAATTATGAAAAAGTTAAATATAAAATCGAAAGAAACATTTAGGGCAAATTACTTAGATCCCGCTCTAAATGAAGGATTAGTAAAAATGACTATCCCAGATAAACCAACAAGCAAAAATCAAATGTACTATAAAGTTTAATGATAAAGAGAAAGGGTGAGTGTTGATGATTGATATAAAAGTAAAAATGTATACTGATTCAGCAAATAAAGATCCAGACACTTATAGTAATCTTTTACATAAATATCATTTTATATTGTGGAACAAAAAACTTCCCAATGGTAATAGGTTTAATCTTGTGGAATCATCTGTAGCACCATATTATTTCAAATTAAATGTTTTAAGTAATAAATTTATATTTTCAAGTGATTCAATAATTCATACATATTCTAGACGTGAAAGTATGCAAGGGATTGTTAGTAATTTCCCTTTTGAGAAAATAAATGATTTTTTTGACCTGGCTAGCACCATTGGAGGATATATAATATTCCCTGCTAATAAAATGGATAATAAATTAACCATTAATCAGATTAGAGGAATGCATCCAAAAATAAATGATAGGTTTGATTTAACATTAGAATGCATTAGATTGTGGTATTTAAAGGTAGATAACCCATTATACAAACATATTGAGAGATATAAAGATTTTTTTGATTTATTTATAGATTTTAAAGGATATGTTAATTTCTTTTTGCTAAATGATTTAGTTGATGAAAAGTACGAAAGCATATATTTTTGGTTGCCTTTTGATGGCTTTGATAATAGAAAACCAACGCCTCAAAGCATAGACGAATATAAATATTATATGGACAAAGTTACGAGTTTTGTTAATTTGAGAAATAATCGAATTTTAAAGTATTCTAGTAATTTATAACTTAAAAATGCAAAGGAGAAAAAAATGGAAATAGGAAAATTAAACGAAGTTGAATTGAGAAATTTATGGAAGCACGAGCAATATGATTTTTCAGAATGGCTATCAGAAACTGAAAATATTGAGATTTTAAATGATGTTTTGGGGTTAACTTTAACAGATATATCCAAGGAAGTTTATGTAGGAACATACAGATGTGATCTAGTAGGAGTTGATGAATCTACCGGTATTAAAATTATTGTTGAAAATCAATTAGAAGCATCTAATCATGATCATCTTGGCAAAATCATTACATATGCTTCGGGTTTAGATGCACAAGTAGTTGTTTGGATTGTTAAACAAGCTAAAGAAGAACATAAAAGTGCAATAGAATGGTTAAATAATAATACTAATAGTAATATCAACTTTTTCTTAATAGAATTGCATGCATATAAAATAGGTGACTCATTACCAGCTCCATATTTTGAAGTTGTTGAAAAACCTAATGATTTTATTAAAAATTCAAAGACTAATAGTAATCAAGGCCAATTAAATAAGTCGCAATCTGAAAGGTTAGAATTTTGGAATAAATTTAATGAAATTTTAATAGATAAAGGTAAGCCATTTAATGTTCGAAAAGCGACCACCGATCAATGGTATGATGTAGCAATAGGATCTAGCTCGTCTCATATTGCTATCGAATTAATTAATAAAGAAGGTTATATACGAATTGGGTTATATATGATAAATGATAAAGCGTTTTTTGACAAACTTTATGAGAATAAAGAAAAAATTGAGCATGATTTAGGAATTGAATTAGAGTGGTTAAGAGAATGCTCTGGAGATGTTAGTAGAATAAAATATAATTTAAATGGTTTAAATTATGATGATCATTCAAATTATGATGAGCTTATAAACAGGACAATCGAAACAGCTATCAAAATGCAAAAAAAATTTAAAAGCATATTATGTACTAATAAAGATTAATTTATATATTATATTTAACAAATAATTAAAAGTTGGTAAAGCAGTTCTATAAATGTCAACTAAAAAAGTAAGATTAGAGAATACTAAAATACAACTTAAGAAAAGATGATTCGGCTCAATTACAGAACTAGGTCATCTTTTTCTTTTGACTTCTTTTTCTTAGGAGCAATGTAAATATATTCATCTTGATCTTCTTTTGATTCAATTATCTTCTCTGGTTCTGATAATTGTTCTCTAGGTTTATAATCAATAAACTTCTCATTTTGATTCTCAATAATATTAACAATGGTATCTAATCTATTCTGATACATATGAGAATAGGTGTTAAGTGTTTCATCAATTTTAGTATGTCCTAAGTATTTAGCAACTAAAGTTATATTAGCACCACTATCAATTAATAAAGAAGCGCAACTATGTCTAAAATCATGAATTCTAATATCTTTAACACCGGCATTAAATGCATTCAAAGTTTTTCTATTTCTAAAAGTAGTGTCAGCTATAGGATCTACATCGCCAAATACAAACCACTTATCCTTAAAACCGTAAAAGGTAGCACATTTATCATATAGTTTTTCTAAATCATTTATTAAGAATAGGGGAATAGGTATTGTTCTATAACTAGAACTAGTTTTAGGACTAGTCAAAGTATAATTTTTATTAGTATTTTCATTAGGAACTTTAACAACGTTTTTATTAATTGTTAAGGTTCTTTTATTAAAATCAATATCCTCCCAAGCCAATCCTCTAAGTTCACCATTACGAAGTCCACAATAGAATAAAGTTTGAAATGCACATCTATATTTTTAAATCATATTCTACCGATAAAAATTTTTGAAATTCCTGATGAGTATAAAATAACATTTCTTTTTTTCTTTCATTAGGATTATTAAAATTAGTCATTTTACTATATACTTTAAAAAAATTAATATCATACCACTTAGTACCAAAGTTTAATAATGTCTTTAAATACTTATACAACCCATTTTTATATCTAGTAGATATTTCTTTAGCATTAATTGTTTGTCTCCACATTTCATAATGTCTTATATTAAAACCAACTAATTTTAAGTTATCTAATGGTTCTAGAAATGGTCTCATTGTTCGATAATTTTTTAGAGTAGTAACTTTAACTTTATCTTGTTGATAATTGTAGTGTTCTTCAATTAAATCTTTGAATGTCATATCTGAATAATCAGTAGCATTTTTTACTTTAAGTTTAAACTCAGCTTCATGATCTCTAGCATCTCTTCTAGAATCAAATTTCTTAGAATGATATCTATGCCTTCTACCTAATAAATCAGTATAACTTAAATCAACATACCAACTTCTACCATCTTTAGTTATTTCATCTTTTTTAGCTTGTCTTATTGCAATATTTATCACTTCCTTTCTATTTTTCTTGTTCAAACAATTTATGAAAATCTTCACTAGCTTTATCCATCTCATTATTAATATTTTTATTAGCATTAATAATTTCTTTGGATAACTTAACATAGTCATTTATATATAACATAGGTTTTCTATTTAATTTAATATCAAAAGCTCTAGTAATAGTGTTTAATGCTTTATTTAAATAATCAACTTCTGTTTTCTTATCTCGTAATTCATTATCTTTTTCATGACTATACTTTCTAATGTTCGTTAGTTCTTTATTGTTCTTATAAAATTCATTTTCATGAGTTAAAGAAAATATCTTACTATCTTTAGACTCTAATTCATATTTGTTAATATCATTTATCCTTTTCAAATTACTAGAATAATCAATTAATTTTTCTACTTCTTTAGCACTATAACCAACTAAATTCTTTTTAATATTTAGTTCTTCTTTAGAACCATTTTGAAGTATCTCCTTAGACTTTTTCAACTTATCATTATAACTATCAATATCTTTCCATAAATTGCTTATTTCATTTTTTAATTCATCAACTTGATGCTCTAGTTTAGTTTGATGTTTTTTATTAGAACCAACTTTACCACGATCTAATTTATAACCTTTATCATTAATAAACTTATTAAACGAATCTTGAATAGTAGCAAAAGAATTTTTACCACCTAAGTCTTTCCAAAATTGATCATTATTTAAAAAGTTACCTTTGACTGTTTCATAGACAATATTGTTGTTACTATCCCTAAATAAGATTGGAACTTCTTTTTCTTTACCATTACCACCAATTACTTTTTCTTTTATTAACTCACCATTACTATCTCTTTTAAAACATTTCCTTTCAACCTCATTTACAACTGGTAAGAAGTAAGCTTGTAGGTGAGGGGTATCTTCATCAAAATGAACATGAGCCATAACAATATTTTCTTTACCAACTAAAGATTTTAAATATTCCATACAACTATCAAAATAATTAATTACTTCTTCTGGAATATCATTTTTAGATTTAATATCAGGAACTAAAATATCTTGCCCTTCCTTATCACCAGATTGATAAGTTCTACCACTTTTCTTAAATTGTAGTCCTAGTGTCTGAAAGAACTCTGGACCACTTGTAAAAGTAACACCATTTAACATATTAGTTTTAGTTTTATGAAGATATTCAATATTACGATTATCTAAAGTATTTTTAACTTCTTGATATAAACTCTTCTCTTTAATATCTTTATAATGAATATTAAATTTAGTTCTTTCATCATCATAATTACCAGTACCTTTTCTTTTATCCATCTCATTACCGATATTATATAAATCTTTACTCTTATAATTATTAACAAATCTTACTACCTGTTTTCCTTCATACATTGATTAACCTCCATAAAGAAGTCATTTCATGACCTATCTCACTAGGGCATAGCCCAACGTGAGATAGGAATCATTTATCTTCCACATTAGCCATCTTTTGTAAATAGGGAATATTAATTTTCAACTTAGTAACAACTTCACACATAGGTATCAAATTATTAGGTAGGGTATATCCTTTACTCTCTAAATCTGTTTTAATTTCTTTTCTAATTTTTAAAGCAGAATTTCTACCGATATTTGCTAATTTCATAAGATCTTGTAAATTGCACCATTGCTTTGATAATAATTTTAATGTTTCTTCTGCTGACATATATCAACCTCCTTTGTTTAATTTTTTCAAATTATAAATTTTCTAATTCTTTCATCATTTCATATAAAACTATTCTTTGTCTTAATATATTAGTTTCTGTAATTTCATAACTATCTAATATATTAAATTTTTCGTTGATTTCTTCTTCATCCATATCCAATTGATCCACTAATTCAAATGTAAGTTCTGCAATTTGTTCATCAAGTTCATACTCATTAATTTTTAAAATCTTTTTCCACACCTTATCCTTAAACATATTTCTACCTCCTTTCTAATACTCTAGTCATTGGCTCAAAAACGCAATAATTGGAGTATAATATAAGGAATTAACTTGGTTCAAATTTAAAAGTTTGCCACCGTAATAATATTCCTAATTAAAGTATAACATAGCAGGTTCAAAAGTGCAATATGTAAAATTTGATAATAAAATAAATTAAATGGTTCAAAAAAGCAAAAGAACGTGCTATAATTAAATCAAGAGGACAGTAGAGGTGAATTCTATGAATAATAAGGATTTTGATAAACACTTAGGATATAATGCAAAATTACTAAGGGAAAAATCAGGTTTATCTCAAAATGATATTGCTAATTATTTAGATATTAGTAGATCAACATATAAGCAATATGAAAATAGTAAAAGAAGATTCCCAGCATATTTAATTCTTATTTTATCTAGATTATATGGAATAAAAGAAGTTCTTGATTTCTTCGAAGAAAACATCTTGAATAAAAATCCTGGTTTAGAAGAAAAGTTAAAAGAACTAAAGGATAGAATTCAATACAGAGAAAAAGATAAGAAGTTTAAATCTATTGATTATGGTGAAAAGAGTTTACAGGAGCTTGCTGATGAAGTTAATAGTATTATAAAAGAAAAAATTAAATTTTATAGATTAAAGAATAATAAGTCTCAACAACAAGTAGCAGATAAATTAAATATAAACTTATCAACATATTCTAGATATGAATCTGGCGAAGTCAAGATTGATAACAATAAACTTGGTTTATTATCTGAATGGTATCAAATAAGTATAAATGAGTTTTTTAAGAAATAAAAATACAAAATGGTAGTATCTGTCGTTATAGTGATGTGGTAAGGAGAAGAATATGAATAATAATAAAGAACGTGAAAGAGAAGAATTACACAAGACAATATGGCGTATTGCAAATGATTTAAGGGGATCTGTTGATGGATGGGATTTTAAACAATACGTCTTGGGTTTACTGTTTTATCGATTTATTTCTGAAAATATAGAAAACTATATCAACACTAATCAAAGAAAAGCTGGTGAAACTGATTTTGAATATAGAAATTTATCAGATGAAGAGGCAGAGTATGGAAAAGAAGATATTGTAAAGGACAAGGGGTTTTTCATATTACCAAGTGAGTTATTTTGTAACGTTAGAAAGGGAGCTAAAAACAATCCGGATTTAAATGTGACAATAAATAATATATTTGATAATATAGAATCATCAGCTAAAGGAACAGCTTCAGAATATGATGTTAAAGGTTTGTTTGATGACTTTGATGTTAAAGGAAACAAATTAGGTAATACAGTTGATGAAAAGAATGATAAACTTGTTAAAATGTTAGATGCAATTGGTGACTTAAAATTAGGAGATTATAAAGATAATACAATTGATACTTTTGGTGATGCTTACGAATACTTAATGACAATGTATGCTTCTAATGCTGGTAAATCTGGAGGAGAATTCTTCACACCTCAAGAAGTTGGCGAATTGCTCGCTAAAATAACATTAATGGGCAAGACTGAATTAAATAAAGTTTATGATCCGTGTTGTGGATCAGGATCTCTTCTTTTAAAGTTCGCTAAAATATTAGGAAAAGAGAACGTTAAACAAGGATATTTTGGACAAGAAATAAATCTTACTACATATAACCTCGCAAGAATTAATATGTTTTTACATGATATAAATTATAATAAATTTAATATAGCCAGAGGTGATACATTAGTTAATCCAATGCATTGGGATGATGAACCATTTGATGCGATAGTATCAAACCCACCATATTCAATCCGTTGGGCAGGAAAGTCTAACCCAATATTAATAAATGATGAAAGATTTTCTCCAGTTGGAATTTTGGCTCCTGAATCAAAAGCAGATTTGGCTTTTACAATGCATATGCTATCTTGGCTAAGTCCTAAAGGAACTGCAGCTATTGTACAATTCCCTGGAGTATTATATCGTAGTGGTGCAGAACAAAAAATTAGAAAATATATGGTTGATAACAACTTTATCGATTCTGTTATTCAATTACCATCAGATTTATTTTTTGGAACAGGAATATCAACATGTATTTTGGTATTAAAAAAATCAAAAGGCGATAATAATATTTTATTTATTGATGCTTCAAATGAATTTGTCAGAAATACAAATAAAAACAAATTATCTGATGAGAATATAAATAATATTTTAAAGTTATTAGAGTATAGAAAGAATGTTGATTATAAATCAGTATTAATTTCTAATGAAGAAATATCTAATAATGATTATAATATATCAGTTAATTCATATTTAAAATCAGAATCAAAAGAAGAAAAAATAGATATTAAAGAATTAAACAAAAGAATAGAAGACGTTGTTAAAAGCGAGTCAAAAATAAGAATTGAACTTGATGCAATTATTAAAGAATTAGAGGGAGATTCTTATGAGTAGTCTAAACGATTTAATAAAAGAAAAATGTCCTAATGGAGTTAAATATAAAAAGTTAGGTGAGTTATTAGACTATATACAACCTACTAAATATATTGTTGATAGTAATGATTATGATAATTCATATTTAATCCCAGTATTAACTGCAGGCCAGACATTTATTTTGGGTTATACAAACGAAATTAATGGGATATATGAAGCAAGTAAAATTCATCCAGTTATAATTTTCGATGATTTTACCACATCAAATCATTGGGTAGACTTTAAATTTAAAGTTAAGTCTTCTGCAATGAAAATTCTTATCCAAAAAACTAATGACAATTTTAAGTATATTTATCATTGTATGCAAAATATATTGTATATTCCAAAAGAGCACGCAAGACAATGGATACAAACATATAGTGAATTCAAAATACCTTTACCATCAAAAGATGTACAAAATGAAATAACTGAAATTCTTGATAAATTTGGAGAGCTAGAAGCGGAGCTAGAAGCGGAGCTAGAAGCGAGAAAGAGTCAATACGAGTTTTATCGTGGGGTTTTATTAGATTTAGAACACAAAAAATATGAGACGAAGAAATTAATAGAAATATCAAGGTATTCAAGAGATAGAATATCATTTGAATACTTAAATGAAGATAATTATATAAGTGTGGAAAACTTATTACAAAATAAAAAAGGAAGAACAAATGCAAACTATATTCCTAAAAATGGAAATAGTACAAAGTTTATAAAAAACGATATTTTGATTGGAAATATAAGACCTTATTTGAAAAAAATATGGCTAGCTAATATTGATGGAGGAACAAATGGTGATGTTCTAGATATTCGTGTTAATAATACAAAAGAATTATTACCGAGGTTTTTGTATCATATTTTAGCATCAGATAAATTCTTTGAATATGTTAACAGCAATTCTAAAGGTGCAAAGATGCCTAGAGGGGATAAAGATTTAGTAATGAACTATGACATATCATTACCTCCTTTAGAAGAACAAGAAAGAATAATCAGTATCTTAGATAAATTTGACAAATTAATTAATGATATATCAGAAGGATTACCTGCAGAAATAAACTTGCGAAGAAAACAATATGAATATTATAGAAATAAATTACTATCTTTCGATGAGATAAGAGTGTGAATACAATGCTAAATCAAAAATTATGTAGAGATTTAAGAGAGGCTATTAATAAAACCAATATTTTTACAAAAGATAAACAGGTTAGGCAACATTTCAATCTTCTTTGTGCAGTTATGGATAGGTTAGATAGTTGCATTGGTTATGTTAATTCACATTCAGATGCACCTAAAACAGAGGAAGATTTGATAATATTTATGACTTTCGGTTGTATAGTAGTAGATGCAATACATAAAATATTTGACGAATTAGGAATACCTTATGATAATGATAATAAACTTTTGTTTAAGAATATTTGCATGAGTAGTCCATTGAATTTAACTGAGAAACGATGCCCTACTGATGATAAGTTTTTTGAATATTTTCGTTCGCTTGTTTTTGCACATCCGTTTGAGACAAATAGAGCAAAGTTTTTAAAAGATAAAGAAAAACATTATTCGCCTTTTGTTATTGTAGCTGATAAGGATATCGTAGGAGTAATTATATACTCCAATATAGGAGAAGGTTTTGACAGTGTATTAAATCTTACATTTTCTTTTTCAGTGTTGAAAGAGTATATAAAGACAAAATATGAATTATTAAATAAGGCAATTGACAGAGTAAACCAAATTGTAAGGGATAAAGAAAACATTTGGAAACAAAGAAATGTAAATCGTAATTTACCACCGATCGAGACACTGGAAGATATTGTTAATATTTTAGATGAACGATATATTGATCATTATGAAATTGATGAGGCAATAAAATATCTTAGATGTAAAACAACAACACTTGAAAATAAGGGCATTATTATTAAATATAGAGAATCAATTATTAAAATTATACCTAATATTTGTGATGCCATTGATAATATGGACTATGACTCATATAGCAGTATAATTAATGAAGTTATAAATGTTAGACCAAATATTATGCATAAAATGGCAGATTATCAGCTAGAAAAAATATATTGCTACTTAGATTCTGAAAGTGATTCTTCTAATATAGAGTGGGGATTGACACAAGCAGAATTTTTTGCAAAGGAGTTTGCTAAAAAATGGGTGAAAATTTTACCACGCGATATGGAATTTGATGAGATAAAATTACTTGTATCTGCTGCCTGTTATATGGAAAAATGCGAGCAAGAAAAGATGGAGGTTCCAAATGAATAATATTATATCTGAAAATGACAATTCAACTGTATTAGCAGAATATAAATCGTTAAATTCTAAAGCAACTTCTTATCAAAGCGAAGCTCAACTTGAAAGAGAGTTTATTAAGGAGTTACAAGAAGAGTCTTATGAATATTTAAAAATAAATAATGAAAAAGATTTAATAAGCAATTTAAGAAGAGAGTTAGAAAGATTAAATAAGATTAAGTTTACTGAAAATGAATGGGATAATTTATTTAATAGTTATATTGTTAATTCAAACGATGGTATAGTTGAGAAGACAAGAAAAATACAAGAAGATTATAAATATTCCTTAACTTTAGATAGTGGAGAATTACGAAATATTTATTTGATTGATAAAGATAATATTCATAACAATAATCTTCAAGTTATAAATCAGTATGAAGTAGAAACTGATATGAGAAGTAATAGATATGATGTATCAGTACTAGTAAATGGACTTCCTTTAGTTCACATTGAACTAAAAAGAAGAGGAGTAGAATTAAGACAAGCATTTAACCAAATAGATAGATATCAAAGAGATTCTTTTTGGGCTGGATGCGGTTTGTTTAATTATGTTCAGATTTTTGTTATAAGTAATGGAACATTTACTAAATATTATTCAAACACAACAAGAGAGAAACATTTAAATAATTTGACAGTTAATAAATCTAATTCATATGAATTTACTTCTTATTGGGCTGATCAAAGTAATAATGGGATACCAGATTTAATTGACTTTGCTAAAACTTTCTTTTGTAAAAGAACAATATTAAATATATTAACTAAGTATTGTGTTTTTACTTCTGAAGAAGATTTGCTAGTAATGAGACCATATCAAATTACTGCCACTGAAAAGATTATTAATAAGATTGAAATATCCAATAATTATAATAGATTTGGTACTATTGAAGCTGGTGGATATATATGGCATACAACAGGTTCTGGTAAAACATTAACCTCATTTAAAACAGCTCAAATAGCTAGTAATTTAGAATTTATTGATAAGGTAATATTTGTTGTTGATAGAAAAGACTTAGACTATCAAACAATGAAAGAATATGATAGATTTAAAAAGAATTGTGCTAATTCAAATGCTAATACTAAAGTATTAGAAGAACAATTAGATGATACTAAATCTAGAATAATTATAACAACTATTCAAAAATTAGATAATTTCATCAAAAAGAATGCTACACATTCAGCATTTAATAAAAAAGTTATTTTTATATTTGATGAATGCCATAGAAGTCAATTTGGTGATATGCACAACAATATAGTTAAAAAATTTAAAAAATGGATTATCTTTGGATTTACTGGAACTCCGATATTTGCTCAAAATGCTAAAACTAAAAAAGGTATAATGAGAACTACGGAGCAGACTTTTGGTGCTAAACTCCATACATATACAATAGTTAATGCTATAAATGATAAAAATGTATTACCATTTAGATATGAGTATGTTGGTAGAGTGGATATTAAAGATAATGTAAAAGATGAACAAGTATACGCAATTGATAGAGAAAAAGCTTATGATAATAAGATTAGAATTTCTTTAATAACTAATTATATTATTGAACATTTTGCATCTAAAACAAAAACAGATGAATCTTATGTTTATAATACTTTAGAAAATGTAGTAGAAGTCGCTAAAAATAAAAAGGCAGACCAAATTAAAGCAAAAAAGAATATTAAAGGATTTAATTCAATCTTTGCTGTTTCATCAATAGAAATGGCTAAAAAATATTATGAAGAGTTTAAAAAAAATCCTGAACATAATTTAAAGATTGCTTTAATTTATAGTTATGGTGCTAATGATGAAGTAGAAAATGGCATGATTGATGAAAATTCAGAATCAACGGAAGCTTTATCAAAAAGTGATAGAGACTTCTTAGAAAATGCCATAGTTGACTATAATAATTTATTTGGTACAAGTTATGATACTTCAGGTGAGAGATTCCAAAACTATTATAAAGATGTGTCATTAAGAATGAAAAATAAAGAAATAGATATTTTAATAGTTGCTAACATGTTCTTGACAGGATTTGATGCAGTAACATTAAATACATTGTGGGTTGATAAAAACTTAAAATATCATGGTTTAATTCAAGCGTTTTCTAGAACCAGTAGAATTCTTAATTCAGTAAAGACATATGGGAATATTGTTTCATTTAGAAATTTAGAAAAAGATTTGAATGATTCATTAGCTTTGTTTGGTGATAATAATGCTTCCGGAATAGTTTTATTAAAGCCATATGAAGATTATTATCATGGATATAACGATAATGGATATTCATTTGTTGGATATGAAGAATTAGTTAAGGAGTTAAAAGAAAAATATCCGGTAGGACAAGCTATTATTGGTGAACAGAATCAGAAAGATTTTGTTAAACTATATGGAGCAATTCTAAAGGTAACAAATATTTTGAATTCATTTGACCAATTTAAAGATGAAAAACTATTAAATGATCGTCAAACTCAAGATTATCATGGAGTGTATCAAGATATTTATGAAGAATTTAAGAGAAAAGACAAAGTTGAAGCGACAGATATAACTGAAGATATAGTATTTGAAATGGAACTTATCAAGCAGATAGAAGTTAATATTGATTATATTTTGGCATTAGTAAAAATATATCATGATTCTAATATGCAAGATAATGAAGTGTTGGTAACTATTGATAAAGCTATTATGTCTAGTCCAGACTTAAGAAATAAGAAAGATTTAATCATGGACTTTATTAGTTCATTAAATGATGGCTCAGATGTTTATGCAGATTTTGAAAACTTTATGAACAGTAAAAGAAAAGAAGAATTAGATAAGATTATTGAAGATGAGAGCTTAAATTCAGATGAGACTTATAAGTTTATAAAAAGATCATTTGAAAAGGGGAGTGTAGAAACTGATGGTACTGAAATATCATCAATGCTACCACCAATGTCTATGTTTACTAAAGATCAAGCAAGATTAAGTAAAAAGAATAAAGTCATTGATAGATTAATGGAGTTCTTTGATAAATTCTTTAGTATATCTGGCAATAAAATTTAAATTAAGTTAATTGTGGAATTTGATTCCATTGAAAGCGAGATGAGATCGTGGAATATAAAGTTTATTGTGATGAAACTTGCCATATGCAAAACGATAAAAAAAATTATATGATATTAGGTGCTGTTTATTGCCCTAAAAATGAAGTAAATCATATAGTAAAATATATAAAAAATTTAAAAAAACAATATGGGTTAAAGTATACATCTGAAATTAAATGGACAAAAATATCGGATAGCAAATTAAATTTTTACATTGAATTGTTAAGATATTTTTTCATTAATCCAAATTTGCGTTTTAGGGCAATAATTTGTGACAAAAGAATCTTAAATCATGAAAAATTTCATCAAACTCATGATGAATGGTATCATAAAATGTATTATGAAATGATAAGATATTTTATTTCCAATGATAATAATTATGAAATATATCCAGATATTAAAGATACTAATTCTTATGAAAATTTTCAAAGAGTTGCTAAATATTTAAGATTGAAGTTGAAGGATACTAATAATAAAACAATAAGAAAAATCCAACCAATCTCCTCAAATGAAAGTTATATTTTGCAGGTGACTGATGTGTTATTAGGTGCATTACAATATCATAAAAATGGAGCAGATGGTAGTAAAGCAAAATTACAAATCGTTGATTTTATTAAAAATAATGTGATTGATGGAATAGATGAAACAACACCTTATAACAAGAATAAATTTAATATATTAGTTTGGATACCAAATGAAACAGAATGATTGCAAATGTATTCCAGATATCGTTAATGCTCCAGATGTAATTGATAAAAAATCATATGATGAATATATTGAAAATTTGTATAAAATTTTTGTCGAAGATTTTATTGACAAAGGGGTATTTTTTTTGAAGAAAAAGGTATACTTGGATTTTAATACAATCGTTGACAATAAGTCGGAGACATTTTTTCATGTAATATGTGGTGATAAAAAAGATATAACTAATTTTCGAAGAGCTGAAAGAATTAAATATCCTAAAAGTATAATTGAAAACTATTTAGAATGTGAAACTTGCATGAATAATTGTAAAATTAAAATGTTCTTTAAAAAAATTCATGGAAAAAAAAGATATCACTTTTTTTCTGAAGAGTATCTTTATATGGTTGTCTTAGAAGACGAAGGAAAAAAGATGAAATTGATAACTGCTTTTTATATTGATGAAAAATATAAGATATATAATTATAATAACGATTATAAAAATTATATTAATAGCCAAAATAAAGACGATGCTATAAACTAGTTATAACATCGCCTGACCTCTGGAATGCAACATGGCATCTGAGCTAATTAAATGGTATCATATTTTATGACGATTGTCAAACCATGGTAATAGATACCATTAAATAATATTCGTAATATATATGTAAATATACTATTTCGCAAAATTATTTGAAATTTATGGATAATTTTTAACAAAATAAATTAAAAAATATTAAAGCAGTACAAGAAATAATTCAAAAAATTTTAGGTACACTTTTAGGTACGAAAAACTTTAAATTACACTAAATTTTAGCAAACCTCTATAAACTCTGCTAAACACAAACCCTTATTTTATAAGGGTTTTAATATTTTCTAAATTAGTAAAAACTGCTTCCAAGGCGCCCCCTGAAGGAGCCGAGAGGCTCCATTTTTGTTGTAATAATTTTTTTATTTATTAAGATTTTGTGAACACCGACCAAAAACTTATGAAGTTGATTTTTATATATTAATTACATCTGGTGAAGTAAATAAGTAAATTCCAGTTTAAAAATAAAATTTAAAAAAGTAAGACTAAGTTCCACAGTTAGGGAACTTTTTCGATGTAAAAAAATTAAAAGTATGATAAAATAGTAAATAAATTAGA
>JAQVXV010000040.1 GCA_028708945.1 Bacilli bacterium | reverse complement strand
TAACTCAAAAGAAAAAATAGATAAAGTAAAATATTATTTAGCAGTTTTAAATTCTGATTATACTTTTTCTGGTAAATATGAAAATAATGAACCCATATATGATACAGATGAATCTGGTAATGAAATAATTGCTTACTTTGATTTAACATCAGTTACAAAAGATTGGATGGAACAAATTGATTTGATTCGTAAGAGAGTTGAAAATTATGTTATAGAGATGGAAGGTTCTGAATATCCAATCGGTCATTGGTGCGAACACAAGAAAACTTATGGTTGTAAATTTTTTAAAGTGTGTTCACATTATTTGCCTCAAAAAAATTCTATTTTAAATTATATAGAAAATCATTTTGGTTTTAAGGATACAGAAGGAAATAAGTACGATCGCTTTGATTTAATAAAAGATGGAATGTATTCGATGTTAGATGTTCCTGAAAATTATTTAAATAGAGAAAAGAATAGAATACAAAGAAACTGTGTATTAAAAGATGAAATATATTATAATATCGATAAAATAAAAGCTGGTATCAATGTAATTGAATATCCTATTTATCATCTTGATTTTGAAACAATGCCTTGTCCATTACCAAGATATAAAGGGGAAAAATGTTATTCACAATCAGTTTTTCAATTTTCTTTACATATTGAAAAAGAAGAGGGAATTTGTGATAAAGAAGCTGATCATTATGGTTATTTAGCAAAAAATCACGATGATATTAGAGAAGAACTAATTCAAAAAATGATTGAATGGATTGATACTTCAAAAGGAACTATTCTTGTTTATAACGAATCTTTTGAAAAAACAAGATTTAAAGAACTTGCAAATATTTTTCCTAAATATAAAAATCAATTATTAAAAATGCGAAATATGATTTATGATTTAATGAATGTTGTTAAGACTAAATCTTCTTTATATGAAGAATTAGGATTTAATGAAGAGGAAGCTAAGATGTTTAATTTTTATCATAAAGATATGAGCGGTTCTTTTTCGATAAAAAAAATATTGCCCTTATTTACTGATTTAAGTTATAGTGATTTAGAGGTTTCTAATGGAACAGAAGCTTTAGTAACTTATGCTAAATTTCCTTTATTAGAAAAAAGAGAATACGATTACTTATATGAAAGTTTAATAAAGTACTGTCAACAAGATACATGGGCAATGGTTGAAATACTTAAAGGGTTAAGGAAACTAGTCAATGAAAAAAATAGATGATTTAATAAATGAATTAATAGAAAAAGGTAGTATTTTAGATGTTGAAAAATTAAAATGTGCGATGGATGAACTTTTAAAAGAAAAAGACAAATATAAATACATTCAAAAGAAATTAGATGAAACATTAGATAAATACTTAAATGATGAAAGTAATAATGTTAATTCTATATCTGTTACTTTAGGATCTAATAATGAAGAAATAAAGATAAATAAAGGTCTTGAAAATGTATTATATGATATAGCATCTATTACTAAACTTTTTGGTACCAAATTAGTGTATGAACTATCTAAAGAAGGTTTGTTAGATATAGAAAAAAGTATATATGAAATCGACAATAGATATGTATTTTTAAAAGAATATAAAGTAATCGACATTTTAAAAATGAAAGGTAAAATAGAAACCGATGGCAAATTATCTGATTGTAGTTCTAAAGAAGAAATAATGGAAAGATTAAAAACTGTTAAAGTAAAAGATTCTAAAGTTTCTTCTAGTATCTATACTGATGTTGGATTTACAGTTTTAACTGATGTAATAGATAATTTAATTCCAAACGAAAATACTAAAACTTTAATGCAAAAATATGTTTTTGATAAACATAATTTAAGTAATACATGTTATAAACCTAAAGGTGCTGTAGTAGGTAATGGCAACAATATGAATTTGCCAAACGACAAAAAAACAGCTGTAATGGGTGGTATTAGTTTAGCAGCAGGACTATTCTCTAATATGGATGATTTAGTGAGTGTTTCAAAGGATATAATAAATTATACTTTTTTTGATAGAGAGTTTATTAATAAATTATTAAAATACAAATTTTATGATCATCGTCAAAGAAGGCGAAGTTTAGGCGGTTTTTATATTCATTGTGATAGTGATATAAGTTTTGCCTCTAAAGAGTTTTCAAATAAAACTTTAGCGCACCAAGGATATACTGGGGCAATAATTGTATCAGACATTGAAAACAAATTATATAATATAGTAGTATTAGATGCATTTAAAAATAATGCTGATAAAAAAACAGAACAGTTCATTGAAAATTTTTATAAGTTACAAGACGAGTTAATTTACTATACTTTACAATTATATTTGTGTCAAAAAATGTCAAATTAAAGCGGTTTGCTTGAATAAATTTATAACTTATTATATGATTTGATTAGGAGAGTGGTTGAATGATATATCCTTCAATTGATAAACTTTTAACTGAAATGGGATCTAAATATTTATTAGTGAATGTTGCAGCAAAGAGGGCTAAAGAAATGACAGAAACGAAGCACTATCAACTAAAAGAAAGCGAATATGTATCAAAAAAAAATATAGGAAGAGCATTAGAAGAATGTTCTAAGCAACTAATTAAGATAAAAAATTAGTTGCTTTTCTTAGGAAGTGAAAAATGAAAATAACAAAAATAAAAAAAACAAAAAACGATAAATATAAATTAGAGCTAGATAACGATGAAAGCATTATTACTTATGGTGATGTAATTTTAAAAAACAATCTTTTATATAATCAAGAATTAGACTTTGAAAAATTAAGCAAACTTTATCAAGATACAAATTATTATGATGTCTATAATAAAGTTATAAAATTTATTTCTAAAAGACTAAGAAGTGAAAAAGAGATAATAGAATATCTAGATAAATTAAACTTTAAAGAAAAAAAAGAAGTAATCGAATCACTTAAAAAACTTGGTTTAATAAATGATAAAAGATTTGCAAAGGCCTATTTTAATGATCGGTTGTTTTTAAGTAATGATGGACCTAAAAAAATTACAAATCAACTAATTCAACACAATATTGATGTTGATTTAATAAGTAATATAGAATATGAATACAATAAGGAAATAAATGATAAATTAAATAAAATCATTATTAAAAAAATAAAAAATAATACTAAATACTCTAATTCAATGTTAAGAAAAAAAGTAATTTTAGACCTTATAAATAAAGGTTATGATAAGCAATGTATCGCAGAAATATATGAAAATAACAAAGTAGAAAACGACAATATTTCAAAAGATTACGATAAGTTAATAAAAAAATTGTTATTAAAATATTCTGATGATGAACTAATTTTGAATATTAAAAATAAGTTATATCAAAAAGGATATACTTATTCTGAAATAAAAGAGATTATAGACAAAAAAAATTCCAATTAAGGAATTTTTTTTATTTATAAGATTCTGACATTGTTTTATATATTTTTTCAAGATCAGTATCTACAATTGAAAGGTTATATTTTTTTCTTATTTCAAACCACGCTTTAGTAATAGCGTTTTCATCATCTTCTTTTAACTCATCAAGTAGACCATCTAATACTTTATCTTTAACATTTTCAAGTTTTGGTTTACCATTGTTACTTACTTTTAATATTATATGATAACCATATTGTGATTTAACCGGTGTTAATGTATATTCCCCATCTTTTAAAGCATAAGCTGCTTTATAAAAAGCACTGTCAGTATTAGCTTCTGTAAAGTTAGAATACAAACCACCATTTTCTTTAGTTCCTGTATCTTCTGAATACTCTTTTGCTAATTTACTGAAATCTTCACCTTTTTTAACTTTTTCTAAGATTTCATTTGCTGTCTTTAAAGCTGCATCTTCAGCTTTTTGTTTTTCTGCATCAGTAGCATTTTCTTCAGCATCTGGAAGTACTAAGATGTGTCTAACAGTTAATTCTTCATATATATCGGTCTTATAGTAATCATTGATTTCCTTGTCGGTAAATAGACCTTTTAAATAATTTTCAGCAACAATATTTGAATTATATTGATACATTACATCTTCTTTAAAAACATCTATTGTATAACCATTTTGTTTTAATAATACATCAAAGTCATATCCTTGATTTTTGTATTGTAATCTATAAGTTTCTAATTGACTTTCAGCGTATTGTTCAGCATCAGAATTATCAGTAATTTCTTTGCTGATAATAAATTTATCAACTAATGTATTTAAAACACTGTATCCTCCTTGAGTTTTTAATGATCCATATAATTCATTGATTGAAATTTTTTTACCATCTATCTTGGCAACAACCTCTTCACCATTTTCTAAAGTTGGAATTTTACTAGTCAACACTAAAGCTATTAAAAGTATAATAGTAGTAGCGCCCCAACCAAGACTCAATAATAGTTCTCTTTTTTCTTTCATATAAATCTCCTTCTATATAATGTCATACATTTAATATAATAACAAAAATAACAAAAAAAAACAAGAATTTAGTTATAAGTAATCACATATATTGAAAATTTCCATAAAATATTTTGAAAAGACAAAAAGGAGGAATGTCATATGTGTAATTCTGGTATATCAAGTGCTGCAATCGTTTTAGTACTATTTATTCTTTTAATAATCATACTAGGTGCTTATATTTAGGGAGGTGTAAAGAATGTCTTGCGAAAGTAACACCACTAAAAAAAATGTCAAAACCAATGACTATAACGCTATTATCATAATCGTTCTATACATTTTACTAGTTATTATTATCGGTTCAAGCTGTTGGTTTTAAAGAGGGGAAACCTCTTTTTTTTATAAAAAGACACTTTTTTCATAAAAAACCTTTACAAGTTGGATAAAATAAAGTAAAATAGTGGTAGAAAGTGGAATGAAGTGGTTGAAAGTGGGTGATTTTTATGTTCATGGGAGAATACAGACACTCGATCGATGATAAAGGAAGATTAATTATTCCATCTAAAATTAGATATGAATTAGGAGAATCTTTCATTATAACGAGAGGATTAGATAAGTGTTTGTTTATTTATACTAAAGAAGAGTGGAATAGAATCCTATTGAAATATAAAGATTTACCAAATACAAAAGAAGCTAGAAATTTCATGAGAGTTTTTTTATCAGGTGCGACTGAAACTGAGTTTGATAAACAAGGAAGAATCAATATTCCAAGTATGTTAACAAAAAGTGCCGAACTAAAAAAAGATTGTGTTATTATCGGTGTTTATGACCGTATTGAAATATGGAATAAAGATCGTTGGGAAAACTTTATTACTGAAAATGAGGATAACTTCTCTGATATAGCGGACAGTTTATTTTCCACTAATTTAAATTTATAGGTGTCATATGCATAAAAGCGTCTTATTAGAAGAAGTATTAACTCATTTAAATTTAAATGAAAATAGCAAAGTTATCGATTGTACACTAGGTTATGGTGGCCATAGTAGTGAAATTCTTAAAAGAATAAAAAAGGGGTTTTTATTCGCCTTTGATCAAGATAGTGATGCGATAAGTTACAGTAAAAAAAAATTATCTAAAATAGGTAACAATTTTGAAATAATTAAAAGTAACTTTGTCGATATCAAAAAATATATAAAAGAACCTGTCGATGCCATTTTATATGATTTAGGGGTCTCTAGTCCACAGTTAGATGTAAAAGAAAGAGGCTTTAGTTTCCATAATGATGCAGAATTAGATATGCGAATGGATAAAGAGCAAACATTAAGCGCTAAAGAAGTTGTAAACAATTATAGCGAGTCTAAACTAACAGAGATACTATTTAAATATGGCGAAGAGAAGTATGCTAAAAGTATTGCTAGAAAAATCGTTTTAAAAAGAGAAGAAAAACTGATTGAAACAACCTTAGAACTTGTAAATA
>JAQVXV010000039.1 GCA_028708945.1 Bacilli bacterium | reverse complement strand
TGATATTATATTAGCGCCGGGGGATACTATGGAAAATCAAATTAAAAAATGTTTTGATAAATATATTTTAGAGAGTGATAATGTTTTTATTGTGGTTCATAATAAGCTAGACCTAGATGCGATTGCATCGGCTATTTCTTTAAATTTAATTGGAAAAAAATTTGGGAAAGAGGTTTATTTAGTTATTGACGATAAACTAGAAGATATTGAATCTGGTACTAAAAAAGTATTTTTAAATTCAAAAGATGATTTAAAAATCATAAAATCCAATGAGGTTTTAGGGTTTTTAACTGGAAATGATTTGTTACTTGTTGCAGATGTTAATAAATCCGATATGATTGCTATTACTAAATTAGAACTTTTTAAAAATATAATTATCATTGATCATCATAATGAAAACGATAAAACAATTAAAACCGATAAAAAATTTATTGATATAAATATTTCTAGTACTAGTGAAATAATGGCTGGATTATTAGAAAAATTCGATATTGAATTTTCTAGTGATGTCGCTAATGCACTATTAGCGGGTATAACTTTAGATACAAATAAATTTAGTAAAAAAGCAACAGTTAAAACTTTTGAAACAGCATCTAATTTAATTAAAAAAGGTGCTGATGTATCAGAGGTATCTAATTTTTTTGTCGAAGATTTCGTTCAAGATAGAACAATTCAAAAACTTATCGATAGTGCTGAATTCTATGCCTATAATGTCGCTATCGCGGCCGATTTAAAAGATAATTTATACACTCAAGAAGATTTAGCAAAATCTTCTGACTACCTTCTAAAATACAATGTCAGTTTAGCTTTATCAATTGGTAAAATTAAGGACAATTTAGTTGGTATAAGTGCTAGATCAAAAGGATTAATCGATGTTTCTAAAATAATGTCTATTTTTGATGGTGGTGGAAATCAAAATTCTGCTGCTGCTAAAATCGAAAATTCCACAGTTGAAAATATTTTAATAAACTTAAAAAAAATATTATATTTAAATTATAAGGTTAAACAAAATGATGTTTTTCAAAAAGAAGAGGAAATATCTAAAAAAGAAGATAAAATTAAAAGCAAATAATGCTTTTTTTTGTACTTGATTTGACAATTTATCTGTAAAAAAGATGCTTATGCATCTTAACTTATTAACAAAATTAAATTTTATATTAATTTCTTATATTATTATTTTTACATAATTTTTTTAATTTGCTTAAAAAGAGGGCAGAGCAAACTCTAAAAGTAAATGGGTTAAATTAAAAGTATAAACTTTTAATTTACTGCAAGAACGAGGCGGGAACCAACGGCGGTACTCACAGCTCCTGTGCCCCTACCGAAGACGAACTGACCCGAGAGAACTCCACGGTAGTAAGAGCCGCCTCGGTAGAACCAAGGGTAAGAAGAGTCAAAAAAGCTCGAATAGTCAGCGTACCAGTTGTTGTGAAATCTAGTTGATCCATCACCATCTGCATAATTGTAGAATGGACCCAATTCACCAGTTGCATCGCCTAGTATTCTATAATTATAAGTTACTTCTGTTGAGTTTGTTGAATAAACATCAAAGTATTTAGGATCATATGTGGCAATATTTGTTGTATTGAATCCGCTACTTCCTAATTGTCCACTTTTATATGAAGCCATATATTCATTTGCTCCACCACTCATATCATATACTCCAGTTATGTTTCCAGTTGTACTTGCTAAGTAACCTGTTTCTGTTTTATATTCTAGTGTTTTGGTTGTATCTGTTCCATATGTTCCTGGATATGTTGATTGAACAGTTCCTGCTACCGCACTATAACCTGTTTTATAACTAGAATTATTATTTATATTAACCTCTTTATTTATTCCATATTTTGAATGTGATAAATATGCAACAGCTCCCCATTCGGTATTTTTCATCATATGGGATTTATTAGTTGTACTATAATTATAAGAGGCTAAAAAAATGTTATAAACTGTGTTACCTCTCCAACTATATACATTAGGTTTAACTATTATTTTATTTGATTCTGTGCTTGTTATTTGAGCTCCTGTTGTATTTGTTGCTCCATCATATCCTGTCTCAAATTTACCTACCCATAATCCATTTACATCAAATGAGGTAAATGCTGGATGTGTTAGCCATGAGTCAACTGTACTTCCATTTGATATTGCAGTATCTTTTGTTTCAAATAATACTTCTATCTCTTGGGCATTACTACCTGTTGGGGTGGATGAAATTGCACTATTGTAGTTACCTGTATTAAATATCTTATATTTATATTTTGGTATCCATACAAAGTATGATCTAATAGCTGACTCTGGTATTATGTCTCCTACATTATAAGTTCCACTTGATAACATTACAGCATTTGCCCACTCTTTATTTGAGTAATCATACCAACCATCTTTTAAATCAGCATATATAACTGTTCCATCGTCTTTAATTCTTACTGGTATCATATTACTTCCTAATACTGGATCTGCACCATTTAAGATGTTTTCACTATAAGTCATATCATTACAATCTTTTGCTTTATACTTAGATATTCCATCCGAATAGATTACTTTAACATCATTTATACATAATGTTGCAGTGGCTACTCCACCGTTACTACTTAAATTAACAATTCCACTTGTCGGTTTTTTTCCATCCATTTTAATTTCTAATATTGTTCCAGCACAAGTATCGCCTGTTACTGTTCCACTACAAAGA
Organism: Bacilli bacterium; assembly: GCA_028708945.1. The sequence continues at coordinate 3,155 of JAQVXV010000039.1, read as the reverse complement.
TTTCCATTTGGCATTACTGTATAAGCAACATCTGGAATATTTTCACGATTTAAATTCTTATTAGCAACCGCTATTTTAATCCCATTAGTATAATTTTCAACACTTCTTTCAGTTGTGCTTTTCTTAGAATCTTCTATTAATCCAACAATAAATGGTGATGCTATTAAAGCAATGATTGCTAATATGACAATTACTGCTAACAATTCTATTAATGTAAATCCTTTTTTATAATTCATTTTTTACTCCTTATTATTAATTTAACTAAATTGTAACATTTTGTTGCTCTTTATGTCAAACATTAAAAAAAGATGCTTATGCATCTTTTTCTACTAGTTCTAATGAAACGATTAAAGCATCGTCTCCTCTTCTTTCATTAATTTTAATGATTCTAGTGTATCCACCATTTCGATTTGCAAAACGTTTTGCTAAATCATCAAACACTTTTTGAACGGCAATATTGTCGTTTTGTAAAAATGCCAATGCTTTTCTACGTGATACTAATGAACCATTTTTACCGTAAGTAATCATTTTATCAACAAATTTACGAACTTCTTTAGCTCTTGTTTCAGTTGTTTGAATTTTTTCGTTCATTATAAGGTCTTTAGTTAAATTAGCGAGCATGCTTCTTCTATGTTTGTTAGTACGTCCTAATTTTCTGTAAGCCATAATATTCCTCCTAACTATTAATCTTCATCACGGAATTTAAGTCCCATTTCTTTAATTTTTTCAGCTACTTCTTTTAAAGATTTTTTACCTAAATTACGTATTTTCATCATTTCTAATTCTGTTTTTTCTGTTAAATCTCCTAATGTATTAATATTTGCTCTTTTTAAACAGTTATATGCTCTTACTGAGAAATCTAATTCATCAATAGAAATTTCTAATTTTTTAAGTTTGCTGTCTTCTTGTTTAGCAGTCATAATTCCTGTAGTATCAGATATCTCACTTAATTTAGTTATTACATCTAAATGTTCTATTAAGATTTTTGCAGACAAAGCCATTGCTTCTTCTGGTTTCATAGATCCATCTGTATATATATTCATTATTAGTTTATCAAAGTTAGCATTGTGTCCAACTCTGGCACTTTCTACTTCATAACTAACTCTTTCAACAGGTGAATATAATGCATCTATAGGAATATAACCTATTTTTGCTTCTTCAATATATTTTTTATTTTCTGTTGATGGAACATAACCTCTACCAGTCGAAACAAGCATTTCCATGTTTATTTTTCCGCCTTTTGCTAAAGTTGCAATCTCTTGTTTTGGATTAATTATTTCAATATCAGGATCAACATCAATATCTCCAGCAGTTACTAGACCTTCTTTATCAGCATATAGCTTGATAACTTTAGTTCCTTCAACATGTTTTTTAATAACAACGCTTTTAAGATTCAATATTATTGCATTAACATCTTCAACCACTCCATCAAGTACTTGAAATTCATGCATAACACCTTCTATTTTAACAGCAACTATTGCACTTCCCGGCATATTTGAAAGCATTACTCTTCTTAATGCATTTCCAATTGTCGTACCAAATCCTCTTTCTAAAGGATCTAGTTCAAATTTTCCATAATTATTATTTTCTATATAATCAGTTATTTTATATGTTGGTTTTTCAAAGTTTAACACTTAAGACACTCCCTTTCTTATCCACGTGGTCGTTTTGGTGGACGACATCCATTATGTGGAATAGGCGTTACATCAGAGATTGTTGTTATTTCAAGACCAGCTGTTTGCAATGAACGTATTGCAGTTTCACGACCTGAGCCTAATCCTTTTACAAATACTTCAACTTTGTTCATTCCCATATCTACGGCAGCTTTACCGGCAGCCTCTGCTGACATACCAGCTGCGAATGGAGTTGATTTTTTGCTTCCTTTAAAACCTAAAGTTCCTGCTGATGCCCAACTAATAACATTTCCGTTTGCATCAGATATTGTAACGATAGTATTATTAAAAGTTGAATGAATAAATGCCTTACCTTCTGGAACATTTTTCTTAACTTTTCTTTTTCTTGGTTTATAAGCCATACTATAACCTCCTTTTTAGTTACGATTATTTTTTCTTGTTAGCAACTACTTTTCCTTTACCTTTACGAGTTCTAGCATTTCTACTAGTACGTTGTCCTCTTACAGGTAATCCTTTTTTGTGACGAACTCCTTGATAGCAGTTAATTTCCATTTTTGTTTTAATATTCATATTAACTTCACGACGTAGTTCACCTTCAGTTAAATGATTGTTAATAATATTCCTTATACTTATTAACTCATCTTCTGTTAAGTCTTTTGCTTTTTTATTGAAATCGATATTTGCTTCTTTAAGAATTTGTTGTGATAAACCTTTACCTATTCCATAGATATAAGTTAACGCAATTTCAATTCTTTTTTCATTTGGAATTTCTACACCTTTTATACGTGCCATTCAAACACCTCCTATTATCCTTGTCTTTGTTTATGTTTTGGATTTTCACAGATCACTATTACTTTTCCATTTCGTTTAATTATTTTACATTTCGGACAGATTTTTTTTACTGAAGCTCTTATTTTCATTTATAATTCCTCCCTACTATTTTCTATAGGTTATACGCCCACGTGTTAGGTCATATGGTGATAATTCAATTGTAACGGTATCACCTGGTAAGATGCGAATATAATTCATTCGGATTTTACCAGAAACGTGAGCTACTACCGTATGTTTGTTTTCCAATTCAACTTTAAATATTGCCCCCGGTAAAACTTCTATTACTTTGCCTTCGACTTCAATTGTATCTTTGTTCGCCATTTTATCACCTCTTTGTTAAAATTTCATACCCATCTTTTGTAATCAAAACTGTGTGTTCAAAGTGAGCAGATGCTTTACCATCACCAGTTACTATTGTCCAATCATCATCTAATATAAAGACTTTGGCAGTACCTATATTAAGCATTGGTTCAACTGCGATTGTCATTCCCTCTTTTAGTATTGGTCCACTACCTTCTTTTCCATAATTAGGAACATCAGGATCTTCGTGTACCGTCATACCAATTCCATGTCCCACTAGTTCTTTGACTACACTTAGGTTATTTTCTTTAGCATATTTTTCAATGCTATTTCCTATGTCACCTACGCGAACACCATCCTTGATAATACTTAATCCCTTATATAAACTTC
>JAQVXV010000007.1 GCA_028708945.1 Bacilli bacterium | reverse complement strand
TTATCATTATATTTAATAACAATGTCATCAATCTTATCTTGTTGTACTGTCTCAACTATTTGTATTGGTTCTTTAGGTTGTTCAATTTTAGTTTTAATTTCGTTTGAATTAGCCATTCCAATTGCAAATATTGTTGCTGCTACTACACCGGTTATAACTACTTTCTTACCAAGTTCTGTAATTTTGTTTGTTCGTTTAACTTTTGGTTTTCTAAATATTTTAGGATCTTTGTTATCTTTTTCTAAAGCTTTATAAAATTTCTTTTTAAAGGCCTCTTTTTCTAATTTAGATTTTAATTTAGCACGAACCCCTGTAAATGATCTTGATGATAACAAATCTTTATATTCTGTTATTTTTACCAATCCAGAGTTAAACTGCATAATCATATCCTTTTTCTCGTTAGTAAAATATACTTTTTTTATCCCACGACCTTTATTCCTACATAATTCTTCTACTTCATCAATAGCTTTTAATGCATTATTAGCCGGAATTAAATAAGTCTTGTTCTTAAGCATTTTACTACCAGTATAATGAATACAAACGGTTTCTCCATTACTTTTTTTAAATTCTAAACCTTCCATAACAAAACCTCTATTCTTCTATATATTCATCTTCTTCTAACATTTCATTATATTTTTCTTCTAATTTTTCATCAACCAAATCCCATTCAGCATCTGTTTTAATTTCTTCTAATATAATATTATCATCTTCTAATGTATAAAGAGATGCAAGAATTACTAATTCTCCTTCTTCATCTGTTGTATTATCAGTATACACTACATAGTTTTTATTATCGTTTTCAAAAGTAAATAAAATATCGCACTTTATTTCCTCTCCATTATCGCCTTTTACTGTAAAAGATAAATCTTCCATATTAACACCCTTTCTATATAATTATTATAGCATAAGTTTCTTTTTTTATAAATATTAATAAAATTATATTTTGAATGGACAAATCAAATATATAAAAAATATGAATATCTTTAATTAGGAGTGATAATATGTTTTTTAAATTATTGAAAATGATTTTCAAGGACTTTTTTATTTTTACGGCTGCTTACTCTAATAATGTTTTTCCAGAACCATTAAACAAAGAAGAGGAAGAAGACTGTGTTAATAAAAGTTTAATGGGCGATAAAGAAGCAAGAAATAAATTAATTGAACATAATTTAAGACTAGTTGCACACATTGTAAAAAAATACGATAATCGTAAAGAAGATATTGATGATCTTATTAGTATTGGTACAATTGGTTTAATTAAAGGAGTCGATAGTTTTAGTTATAAACATGGTACTAGAATAACTACCTATTGTGCAAGGTGTATTGAAAATGAAATATTAATGTATTATAGAGGTGATAAGAAAAATAACAAAACTATAAGCATTAATGATTCTATTGGTTTTGATAAAGAAGGTAATGAAGTTACCTTCCTAGATGTATTAAAAACCCCTAAACCAGACTTTGCACTAGAACTACATAAAAAAGATAATATTGAATTATTGAAAAAATATTTCAATGTTTTAAATGAAAGAGAAAGAGAAATAATAATAAAAAGATATGGTTTAAATAACAGTTTAGAAGTAACTCAAAAAGATATTGCTAAAGAACTAGGAATATCGAGAAGTTATGTATCGAGAATTGAAAAAAGAGCTCTTACTAAAATATTAAGAGAGTTTATTAAACATAAAGAAGGATATTAGGCCATTAAAAAAAGATTAATAATTATTAATCTTTTTAATTAGAATTTTATTTTTTCTTCAATGTAATCTTTAACATCTTCTAGTTTTAAGGTAATTTGTTCCATTGTATCACGGTCTCTTATGGTAACAGTATTATTATTTAGTGTCTCATCATCAATTGTTATGGCAAAAGGTGTTCCACAAATATCAGCTCTTCTATATCTTTTTCCAATGTTACCAGATTCATCATAAGTAGTCATAAAATGTTTACTTAAATATTGATATATTTCTAAAGCTTTTTCACTGTGATTCTTTTTAATTAAAGGTAGAACTACAGCTTTATAAGGTGCTAAGAAAGGATGAAATTTCATAACCTCCCTTATTTCATTATTTTCTAATGTCTCTTCATAATAAGCTTCTGATAAAAACGCTAAAACGACACGGTCTGCTCCTAAACTTGGTTCGATAACATATGGTATATACTTTTCATTAGTTACAGGATCTAAGTATTCCATACTTTGTTTAGAGAATGTTTGATGTTGCTTTAAGTCATAATCTGTTCTTGATGCTACTCCCCATAATTCTCCCCATCCAAAAGGGAATTTATATTCAAAATCAGTTGTTGCATTACTATAGTGACTTAATTCATCTTGTTTATGGTCGCGAAGTCTTATGTTATCTTCATGTATTCCTAAATCTATTAACCATTTATAACAATTGTCTTTCCAATATTGAAACCATTCTAATTCTGTTCCTGGTTTACAAAAGAATTGTAATTCCATTTGTTCAAATTCACGAGTTCTAAATGTAAAATTTCCAGGTGTTATTTCATTCCTAAAACTTTTACCTATTTGTCCAATTCCAAAAGGAACTTTTAATCTCATACTTCTTTGAATGTTTAAAAAATTAACAAAAATACCTTGTGCTGTTTCTGGTCTTAAATAAATTACATTAGTATTATCTTCTGTAACACCTTGATGAGTTTTAAACATCATATTAAATTTTCTAATATTGGTATAATTTAATGAACCACATTTAGGACACTTAACTTTATTCTCAATAATATAATCATACATCTTTTCTAATGTCCATCCATCAGCTTGAATTTCACCTTTAGAATATTCTTCTATTATTTTATCAGCCCTGAATCTTGATTTACACTCTTTACAATCAATTAACGGATCATTAAAGTTGTTAATGTGCCCACTAGCCTCCCAAACACGAGGATTCATAAGTATAGCAGAATCCATACCAACGTTATAACTATTTTCTTGAATAAATCTTTTGAACCAAGCATTTTTTACATTTTTTTTCAGTTCATTTCCAAGCGGTCCATAATCCCAAGTATTTGCCAAACCACCATATATTTCACTTCCTTGAAATATAAATCCATATTGCTTACATAAATTTACTATTTTTTCTAACTCCATAATTTTCCTCCTTAATAAAAAAAATCTTCTAGAATATAAGGACGAGTTACCCCGCGGTTCCACCTTATTTATTCTAAAAGAATCGACTTTATATTATATTGCTCTTAAGATTCCACCTTAGTCATCGCATTGATAAAACAATAATAGCACATTTAAAAAACACTGTCAATTATTATCTAAACTGATAAAGTAAAAGTAGACACAAATAAAAAATTAAGTGTTCTACTTTTATTTTGATATAATTTTTATAGTTTAAAGCCTACATTTATATAAAATAAATGCCATAATATTGTTTGCTCTGCCCCTTTTTTAGGCAGAGCAAACTCTTAAAGTAAATGAGTTAAATTAAAAGTAGTATACTTTTAATTTATTGCGAGAACGAGGCGGGAACCCATATAATTGTACACAGTACCACGAAAAGCAGCAAAGTAGAACTGACCCGAGAGAACTCCATCGTAGTAAAAGCCGCCTCGGGCGAACCAAGGACACGGAGTGCCAACAAAGTACGAAAGGTCAGCGTGCCAATTATTAATAAAATGATATGAACCTAGCATATCAAAAGAAGTATAGAATGGTCCCATTTCACCGGTTGCATCACCTAATATTCGATAATTATAAGTTGTTTGACTTGAACTTGCTGAATAAACATCAAAATATTTTGAATTATAATTAGCAATTGTCGTTGTATCGAATCCACTAGTTCCTAATTGCCCACTCTTATATGATGCCATATATTCATTTGCTCCACCACTCATATCATATATTCCTGTTATATTTCCAGTTGTACTTGCTAAATAACCTGTTTCAGTTTTATATCCTAAAGTTATAGTCGCACCTGTTCCATAATTTCCTGGATATGTTGTTTGATCAGTTCCTTCTGCTGCACTATAACCTGTTTTATAGGCTGAATTATTATTAATATTTATTTCCTTATTTATTCCATATTTTGAATGTGATAAATATGCTACTGCTCCCCATTCAGTATTTTTCATCATATGTGAATCATTACTTCGATTATAATTATAGGCTGCTACAAACATATTATATACTGTATTATTTCGCCAACTAAATACATCCGGTTTTACTATTATCTTGCTTGAATCAGAACTATTTACTTGAGCCCCAGCTGTTGTTGTTGCCCCTAAATATCCTGTTTCGAATTTACCTACCCATATCCCATTTGTATTAAGTGATATGAATGCCGGATGAGTTAACCATGAACCTTCTGTACTACCATTTGATATTGCTACATCTTTTGTTTCAAATACTATTTCTATTGATTGAGCTATACTTTCCCCTGTTGGTTTCCCAGATATAACACCCGTATAATTACCTTCATCAAATATTTTATATTTATATCTTGGTATCCAAACAAAATATGATCTAATAGCTGACTCTGGTATTATGTCTCCTACATTATAAGTTCCACTTGATAACATTACAGCATTTGCCCACTCTTTATTTGAGTAATCATACCAACCATCTTTTAAATCGGCATATATAACTGTTCCATCGTCTTTAATTCTTACTGGTATCATATTAGATCCCAGTATTGGATCTGCTCCATTTAAGATGTTTTCACTATAAGTCATATCATTACAATCTTTTGATTTATACTCAGATATTCCATCCGAATAGATTACTTTAACATCGTTTATACATAATGTCGCAGTTGCAACTGTTCCATTACTACTTAAATTAACAATTCCACTTGTTGGTGTTTTACCATCCATCTTAATAGTTAATGTTTCTCCATTACAAGTATCACCAGTTACATTACCACTACAAAGATTTCCATTTGGCATTACTGTATAAGCTACATCTGGAATATTTTCACGATTTAAATTTTTATTAGCAACCGCTATTTTAATCCCATCTGCATAATTCTCGGCACTTCTTTCAGTTGTACTTTTCTTAGAATCTTCTATTAATCCAACAACAATTGGGGACGCTATTAAAGCAATGATTGCTAAAATTACTATTACGGCTAGTAACTCAATTAATGTAAATCCTTTTTTTAAATTCATTCTATTGCTCCCTATTATTAATTTAACTAAATTGTAACATATTTTTACTATAAAATGCAACTATATGACTTTTTTTATTTTTTCTTTAATATTTACAAAACAAAAAAACAAAAATTAAATTCTGTCTTTTTATTATTATCCTATTTTTTTTAAATCATCTTTAAAGGTTTTTTTCTGTAAAAATAACCCTGTATATCTTTCATAATATTCTTCTAAAAAACTATTTATTTCTGATTTAGATATTTCAGATATCTCTACTTTAGATATTTTAGATATATCCAAATAATTAAACATTCGAATCAATTTAATTGTTTTATCTGAGACAATTCTATCTCTTTTTATACAATTTATACAAACATATCCGCCTTTATCTGCAGATATTGTTTCAATTGCTTTCGTACTTCCACATATACTACATCTATCGACAACAGGCATTACTCCTAAATAATCTAAATATTTTAATTCTAAAATATTAGTAATTACTAAAGGATCATAGCCTTCATTAATTTTAATTAAACTCTCAATTAATAAAGTATATATCATTTCACTTTGGCTCTGTTTTGCAACCTGTGAACTAAGTTTTAATAAATATCCTGCATAACTTATCTTTAATATATCTTTTTTAATATTTTTAAAACAATCTAAAGTATCGACACTTCTAAGAATTGATAATTTGTTTTCTTTATAATTCATTTGAAATAATCCATATACTAACGGTTCTGTAACACTTCTTAAAGGACTTTTTAATTGTCTGCATCCTTTTGCCATTACACCAATTAATCCTTCTTTAGTTAATACATTTAAAATTTTACTTGTTTCTCCATAATTAGTTTGGCTTACAATAATTCCTTCCATTTCTAACATTCTTCAAAACGATATAATTGCTCTACTTCAGGGTATTTTTCTTTATCTACAAAACTATTAAATAAATCATATGGTCTAACCCAAACTTGATTATCTTTTAACGATTGATAAACAACCATTTTTTCTAAGTTTTCAGTATGTGTTGCTATATTTATTACTTTATAATTACAGCCCTTAAAGTGCTTATATATCTTTCCAATCTGTACTTCTCTCATTTCTTAAAGCCTCCCTATATTTTAAATAGTATTCAATTTTACCTGTATGTTTAAATAATTTCCAATAAATTTCTCTTTTCATTTTATCACCTATTATATATTGAACAATAAGTAATTTTTTTATTCAAAATTTTTAAATCCTAATTCATTTAAATACTTTTCTTTATCTCGCCATTTTTTTATTGTTTTGACAAATAATTCTAAGTATACAGTTTTACCAAGTAATTCTTCTAAGTCTTTTCTTGCTTGAATTCCAATTTCTTTTATCATTTGACCATTATGACCGACGATGATTTTCTTTACTGATTCACGGTCAACTATAATTGCAACATTAATAACATATTTACCTTTTTTATTTTCAATTGCCTCTGTTATTGCAGTTATAGAATGTGGTATTTCTTCTGACGTTAAATTAAAAACTTTTTCTCGAACAATTTCAGATATTAAAAAATCTAACGATTTATTAGTATATTCACTTGTATCATAATATTTAATTTCATCTTTTAAATGTTTTTTTATTACTTTTATTAAAGCATCCGTATTATCTTTTTTCAATGCTGAAACAGGTATTATTTCACTAAAATTATATAACTCTTTGTATTGATCTATTTTCTTTAAAATTAATTCCTTAGCGATTTTATCGACTTTATTTAATACTAAAATTACAGGTTTATCAACTTCTTTTAATTTATCAATTACAAATTGATCTCCCCGTCCAAAATCCTCTGTTACGTCGACTAGCATTAAAATAATATCGACATCATCGATGCTATAATAAGCTTGTCTATTTAAATATTTTCCTAATTTATGATTTGGCTTATGAATACCAGGAGTATCTACAAATACAATTTGGGTATCTTCTTCATTATATATCCCTTGAATTATATTTCTTGTTGTCTGTGGTTTAGATGAAGTTATAGCAACCTTTTTACCAATAATGCTATTCATCAAAGTACTTTTTCCAACATTTGGTCTTCCAATTAGTCCAACAAATCCTGATTTCATTTTAAATCCTCTTCATCAAAAGGATAAGGACATAATTCGGTTAGTTTAAATACTCTTTCATCATTTCTTGACATACATATAATTTCACTATTTTTATCCATCAACTCGGATATAACTTGTCTACATATAAAACAACATGTACTTATTTTATCTGTATCTGTCATTATATATAATTTATTAAAGTCTCCCTTTTTGCACCCATTACTAATAGCACTTACAAAAGCACTTCTCTCAGCACATATCGTTGCTCCATATGAAGCGTTTTCAACATTGACACCATTAAATTCTAAACCGTCTTTTGTAACTAGAATAGCTGCAACTTTAAAATTTGAATACGGACTATAACTATTATTAAGTAGTTCTTTTAATTTTTTTCTCATAATGACCTCCATAAATCAATTATTTTAGGTAAAAACACTATTATTCCAATAATGACTGATAGTAGTGCAAAAACAAGGACAAATGCTGCCGCTGTATCTTTGACAACTTTAGCGGCTTCATTATATTTTGGTTCTAGTAAATCAACTGTTCTTTCTAAAGCTGTATTAATTAATTCAGCCCCAATTACTAATGCAAATAAACTTAAACAAATACACCATTCTATTAAATTTAAATTTAAAATTAAACCAAATATAATAACTAAAAATGAAACAATTAAATGAACCCATAAATTTTGCTCAGTCTTTAGAGCCCATTTAAAACCATTAAATGCATATTTAAAACTTTTTACTAATCTTTTAATTCTATCTTTTAATCCCATATTCATCCAACAACCTCTCTTGTAATTCAAACATTTCTTTTTCTTCTTCTTCTTGCTCGTGATCGTACCCTAGTAAATGAAGCAAACCATGAATGGATAAAAAAGATAGTTCACGAAGAAGACTATGACCATAATCTTTAGCCTGTTCCTTAGCCTTATCTATCGATATATAAATATCACCAAGGATTCGAACCTCTGTTTTGATATCACAGAAATCTTCTAAGGCGAAACTGATTACATCAGTATAGTTATCAATATTTCGATATTCTTTATTTATTTTCTTAATATTAAAATTATCTACTATAATTATATCAAAAATAACATCTTCTAACTTCAATTTTTGAAGAACATAGTCAATAAACTTTTCAACTTCTTTTAATTCTTTTATATCTTGATCTACCTCATTTATTATTTCCATACTACACTCCTATATTTATAATTTTTGACAAATAAAGAACAAATACTATCATTATAATAATTAATACTATGCTATAAAAAATACTATTTTTTAATACCTTTGGTAGTTTTTGTTTTATGTAATTTATTATTCTAAATAAATAAAAACCGATTAAAGCTCCAATTAAATTAAGCATTATATCATCAATATCAAAAACTCGTCCTATAAAAAATTGAGTTATTTCTATTGTTAAGGATAAAATAAAAGATAGAAATAATATTAGAGATACTTTTTTTGTTTTCAAAAAATATGTAATAAATAAACCATATGGCATAAACATCATCATATTGCCAATAACATTTTTATAAAACAATCTCGTTCCAAAGTCATATCTGAAAATTTCTTTAAATGGTATAAAATTTGAGGTTGACCAATCGACATCTTGAAATGTAACCACATAGAATATGCACAAAACATAAATACCAAATAAAAACATCATCAATTCATTATGGAAATTAACAACTTTTTTATTTTTAATTAACCAGGTGAGTCTTAAACTAATGAAAATAATCGAGCATATTAAAAGTGATGGCCATACTAATTCTAAAATATTTATAACTATATTTCTAAACATAATTCCCCTCACTTTATTTCTTGATAACCTGTTATATTTTCATATACTGAATAAAACACATCTACTATTATTTTACTATCTTTTGCATTAACTTTCAATTGTTTTTCCATAATTATAGTCTCATCGGGTTCTAATTTTGATTTAATTTTATTTCTCCCTAAGATAATTGCCTTATCAATAGCCTCATCTAAGGTATAAACTTCATCAATTATTCTAACTTCTCTTTGTAATTGATAACTTAAAGATAATGGAATAAAATAATTTTTATATATTATATTATCTTCAATAATTTTATCCTTATATTGATTAAAACCAATGTTATAATTAAATATTTTTAAAATTAATAACTTTTTACTATTATTGGTTAGTTTTTTTTCACTATACTGTAATGGGTATTCAATACTTATTTCATACCAAACTTCACCATAAACAGTCCCTTCAGCACGAGTACTATTTTTTATATTATCATTTAAAGTTATATCACTACTGATAATTACTTCACCTTTTTTTACATAATCATTAGTGTTTTTTACAACTTGACCTTGTTTAGCAATTACCTTTTTTATAATAGCGTCTTTAGTTGAAATTATATTTTGATGATCTTTTTTAGGATCTATATCAATAATTTTTCTTTCTTCTACTCTTACAATATATTTTGTCCCAATATTTATTATTTCTAACCATTCAATTTTATCTTTATGTTCATTAAGTATCTTTATTTTGATTTTTTTTATTTCATCATAACTTTTCTTTCTTTTATATTTTTTTATTTCATATTCCTTTAACTCGTCTAATAGCATTTTTTGAATTTCCGGATTATTATGAACCACTTCTACCTCAAATATAATGTTACTTAAAAAAATTACTAAACTTATTCCAAATAAAATAAATATTAATAATACTTTATTATTTTTAATCATTCTCTTTATTCTTAATAAACCATGATATTTTTTGATTTTTACCTTATAAATACTTTTTATAGACTGAATTTTTTTATAATCATCACTGTAAATTTCCATATTTACTTCTTTATAATTAACGTATTCAATATTAAGCAATTCTATTTTTTTTGATATTAAGCGACTGATAAATGTTCTTATATTCTTACCTTGAACATTTATAACTATTCGATTTTGAAAAGATCTTACTATTTTATTTTTCATGCGTCACCATTTTTATCATTTCAATTGTTCCAGATATAAGCATTTCATCTTTAAGTAATCTAGATATTACTAAATTACTTCCCTCTATTATTATCTTTCCTTCTTTATGACTTAATATTATTTTATTGCTATCGAAATGATCAACACCTCTATAATTGACAACACCTATTTTATGATTTTTTATTATCATTTTAAATTCAGTATCCAATATATATTCTTTTATATTATTTATAATCATAAAATCACCTATTTAATTTTATTAAATAAAAGTTCATTTATGTATCTATATTTATATACCTTGTAGTTTGATAAAGTCCTAAAAAAAAGATACATTGTATCTATTTTCTTTCTACTTGTTCTTCAGTTGGCTCTCCTAATTGATAATACATTGTTAAAGGATTAGCATCTAACCATGCTTTCCATCCAGCGTTTGTTAATGATACTTGTTGAGTTATCATAAAGGATGCTGAAGTATCTGGATACCCGTATATACTATCACCAATTCGATTACGATAAGATGATTGTCCTAAATTGGTATATGGAAGGTAATTTGAATAAATTGCACTGTTGTTTATAGGATATTGTTCAAACAATAGCGAAAAGTTAGATCTTGAAATATAACAACATAATGAATTAGAACTATTATTTAAAACTGTTGACCATGCTTCTGTTCCGTTAAAAGAACTAACACCAATATTTCTAGTAATAAATATTTTATTTGTACTAGCGTCTATCCATAAACGATCCGAAGCTCCATTTGGAACACTTTTTAAATCTTCTTCTAAATAAAACATATATGATTTATTTGAAGTTTTAGCAGTATACATTCCTTGAGAATATAAATTATTTAATTTACTCTCATATGTAGGACTAGGTCTTTTACCATATAATTCATATTCAATATCAGTTGAGGTATAATCACCTAAAACAATCATCAATCTTGCTTCAAAAGATCCTTTTGATCCTGCTGGTAATGTTTTAAAGGTTCTTAAACCATAAGAACTAGATGCCATTACTGCACTACTAGATGTTGTCAATAATTTTTTTATAACTGTTTTTGAATTTAATTCGGCAGTACTAACTGTAAATGCTGAAGTAAAAGTTGTGTCACTTGTAGCAGTCCTAGCAATATAGAAAGCACCATTATCGGTTATATTAACATTTCTTACTTCTAAAATTAAGGTGTATTGAGTATCCGGTAATAAATCAACAGCTGCTCTTTTAGAAAACAATTTTAAATAACTTAATGAAAGATTAGTTCTATCCCATTCCAATTTTACCCAACCATCTTCTAAAGGTGTTGCTCTTTGAGTACTAATATTATGTACATTGTCCCAAAAGGTTGTATTTGATAGTGGTGTTGACCAAGAGTCATATGTAAGTTTATTATTATTATTTGCCACCATTTGACTTGTAAATCCATCAACATAATAACGGCCGGAAACATTATCATAATTCATAACAATTTGTGTTCCTAATCCGTCTTTACCACATTCTATTTCAGTGAAGGATAATTCTTTCATTATACAAAATGAATTGTTATATTCTAAATAATCATAAATATAAACCTCACCTGTTGGTTTTATTGCAATTTTTCCTCTATCAGGATATTTGCCACTAAAATCAAAATCATCAGGTATTGTTGAATCATCATTAAAATCAATAATTAGCTCTGAAGCAATTACTTCTCCTTCAATCGATTTATTAGAATAATAAATATTCGCAGCTTCTAATATTCCTACTGAACTAGCATGTGCACTTTTATTTTGTGAATCCCTTACAATATTCATTGTTCTAGGAATTGCAATTAATGCTATAACAGCAAGAACTGAGATTACCGCTAATAACTCTATTAATGTAAAACCCTTTTTCAAATATATCACCTTACTATCTTATTAATTTATCGTATAAGATTAATTATTTTTTTCATGTAAATCTTTGTAATGGTTAAATCTTTCAATAGCATTTTTTTTATTTTCATTTAATAATTTTTCATAATTATTTGGGTTAATAGCTTTTAACATTGAATACCTTGTTTGACTTTGTAAAAATTCATCATATAAATCAAAATCAGTATTAATGCTATCAAGAGTGAATTTTTTTGTACGTGGATTATAACTAAAAATTGGAAAATAACCACAAGAAGTCGCTAATTTTTCATTTTCAACACTTTTACCCATTCCGCCTTTTATTCCATGTTCTATACAAGGTGAATATGCAATTATAATAGAAGGACCATTATATTCCTTTGCCTCTTTTAACACTTTTAACATTTGATTCATACTAGCACCCATACTTATCTGTGCAACATAAACATGTGGATAAGCAAGCGCTATTCTTGCTAAATCTTTTTTATTTTGAATTTTACCTGTCGATGCAAAGGCTGCTACAACTCCCTTAGGACTAGCCTTAGAAGTTTGTCCTCCAGTATTTGAATAAACTTGACTATCTAATACTAAAATATTAAAATTATCGTTTGTTGATAAGATATGATCAATTCCACCATAACCGATATCATAAGCCCAACCATCGCCACCTACCATCCAGATTGTTCTATTTATTAAGTAATCTTTTAATTCGTTTATTTCAACAGGTGTTTTATTATAATCTAATTTTTCATAAACTTCTTTTGTAATATCATAATTATCCATATTGTCTATCCAAAGTTTGAATAGTTCTTGATTTGGATTATCCATATTTTTTTCCATGATGTTTTTAATTCTATTTCTAATTGTCTTTGTTGCAATTAACATACCATATCCATATTCAGCATTATCTTCAAATAAAGAACTTGCCCATGGTAATGAATATGCTGTGCTAGGTGCACTTGCACTATAAATAGATGAACATCCAGTCGCATTTGCAACTACCATTTCATTTCCAAATAGTTGCGTTAAAACTTTTAAATAAGGAGTTTCACCACAACCTGCACATGCTCCATTAAAGGCAAACTTTGGTTTTACAAATTGACTGTTTATTACATTGGTTGGATTAATTCCTTTATCTTTAATATTATTATCTAAATAATCAAATATCTCTTGTTCTTCTTCATTTAATTCTTGAAACTCTAAAGCTTTACACTTAGGTGCTGGACAAATAGATATACATAAGCCACAGCCTGTACAATCAGCAGCCGAAATCGCTAATACATAATGATATTCTTTCAAAGCCGGTAAAACTGGTTTTAAGCATCTTTTTTTGATGTTTTCTGGCAAATCCTTATATTCTTCCTCATCAATTAAAAACGGTCTAATTACACTGTGAGGACAAACAAAAGCACATTGATTACACATTATGCAATTTTCTATAATATGTTTTGGTACCACATTAGATATTCTTCGTTTATCTTTATTGCTTAAACCTGGTTCAAAAGTACCATCTTTCATATTTAAAAATTTAGATACTGGAATATTATTTCCTTGTCGGTTATTTATTAATTTATATAACTCATCTTCAGTATTATCATCCAGTATATATTCTTCTTCTGGCAAATTGATTTTTTCTAAATAATCAGGTGCCTGTTCAATGGCTTTATAATTTGATTCTACAATACCAGGACCTTTTTTTCCATATAGGTTTTTAGCATATTCTTTCATATGTTTTTTTGCTGTATCATAATCCATAATATTGCTTAATTTAACAATGATACTTTCCATAATTGTGCTTATTTTATTTGAAAGACCAATTGATTGTGCTAATTTATAAGCATCAATAATATAAAAACTAATGTTTCTATCTTTGATGATCTTTTTGATTTTCGGACTTAATTCTTGAACAATTTCTTGTGAATCTTTATTTGTATTTAAAATGAATATTCCATTATTATTTAGGTGTTCTACAATTTCAAAATTATCTAAATAAGTATCTTTTGTACATACTACTAATGAAGGTTCTTGAACATAATATGTACTCCTTATAGGATTGTCTGAAAATCTTAAATGTCCTAAAGTAATACCTCCCGATTTTTTAGAATCATATTGGAAGTATCCTTGAGCATATTTTGATGTATAATTTCCAATTAATTTTATTATTGATTTAGAAGCACTTACCATTCCGTCGCTTCCATAACCATAAATTAAAAATTCAAGTGAATCACTGATTTTATATTCTTTATCAAGTTTTAAACTTAAATGGGTTACATCATCTTCTATTCCAATTGTAAAGTTGTTAACCGGATTAGTTTTTAACATATCATAAACAGCTTTTATTTGTGCTGGATTTGTATCTTTTGAAGATAATCCATATCGACCACCATATACTTCAATTTCTTTATCTTTTAAAGAGGCTACTATATCTAAATAAAGAGGTTCTCCTATTGATCCAGATTCTTTAGTACGATCTAAAACTGCTATTTTTTTAACTGTATTAGGAATTACATTTATTAAATATTCTTTGGAGAAAGGTCTATATAAATGTACTTCAATAAGACCGATTTCGCTTTTTTCATAATCAATCACCGTTTTTATTGTTTCACAAACAGAACCCATTGCTACTATTACATATTTTGCATTTGGATTCCCATAGTAGTTAAATGGTTTATAATCTGTTTTAGCAATTGTATTAATTTTTTCCATATAATTATTTACTATATGAGTAACATTATCATAATCTTTATTTCTTGATTCTGTTACTTGAAAATAAATATCATCATTTTGGGCTGTACCTTTAGTTACTGGATTTAAAGGATTTAAAGCTCTTTTACGAAAGTTAGAAACTGCTTCTTTATCTAGAAGTTCCTCAAGATCGGATTTTTCTAACATATCTATTTTATTAATTTCATGACTAGTTCTAAAACCATCAAAGAAATGTAAGAACGGTAAACTAGATTTTATTGCTGACAAATGTGCTACTGCCGCTAAATGGGCGGCATCTTGAACTGAAGAAGATGCAAGTAAACAAAATCCAGTTTGTCTTGCTGCATATATGTCTTGATGATCTCCAAATATACTAAGTGCATGAGTTGATAAACTTCTAGCAGCCACATGCAATACGCCTGGTAACAATTCTCCTGCCATTTTATACATATTAGGAATCATTAATAATAATCCTTGGCTAGCAGTAAAAGTAGTTGTCAATAATCCTGTTTGCAAAGAACCATGAATCATTCCAGCGGCTCCCGCTTCAGATTGCATTTCAACTACCTTTACTTTATCTTCAAATAAATTTAATAATCCCTCATTACTCCAAGAATCTACTAATTCTGCCATCGTACTAGATGGAGTTATTGGATAGATACCCGCTACTTCAGTAAACATATATGCAACTTTTGCACATGCTTCATTTCCATCAACTGTTATCTTTTTCATATTTCCTCCTATTAAAAATTATTGTATTTTGTTTTTTCAAATTCACTTAATTCTCTTATTCTTTTAGCAATTCCTTCAAAATTTTTATGTAACATATAACTCTTAAATGTTTCTTGTTCTTCTTTTGCCAATACTATTGGAAATAAATTATTTTTTAATAATTCATAATTAATAATAAAAGTAATTGTTTTAAATATTTCTTTTTCAAACAGACGATTAAAAGTTATATCATTATAAAGATACCCTAATTTATGGTGTATACTTATATTTTTACCATTATAAGAGTTAATTATTTCATCTAATTGTTCATCTACTGTTTTTAAATTAGATTTGAAAAACATTCCTTCTTTTTCTATTACTTGATATATTTTTTTGTCAGTTAAAAGTCTATTTACTTCATAAATAAATTCTTTATCTAATGGTTTATTATTCCTAGATTCTTTTAAAATATAATCAAAAGTTATATACGTATTAATAATTTCGTATAGATCATTACTTTTATATAATTTATAACTAAACTTTTCTCTGTCAAACAATAAAGCATAGATTTCAACACTATTTAAATTATTTAAAGATAGTTTTCCTAATTCCAAACAAAGTCTGACAGTATAATCCTTCAAATACTCTTTTTTATTTAATATGGATTCTAAAGCATTATTCACTTGATCACCTTCTTTATTTGTTCTTCATAGTCGTCACTATTAGTAATAAAACTCCCAATTACTAAGATATCTGCATCTTTACAATAATCAACAGTTTCATCATTAATACCACCATCTACTTCAATCAAAAAATTATATTTTTTTTGTTGTTCTTTTAATTTACTTATTTTTTCACTTGTGGTTTTAATAAATTTTTGTCCACCTGCTCCAGGTTCGACACTCATTAATAGAACTAAATCTAAATATTTTAAATATGGTTCCAATTTACTTATTTCAGTATTTGGTTTTATTGAAAAACCGACTTTTATATTTTTAGATTTGATATAATCAATAACTTCTATGGGATTTTGGAGTGCCTCTAAATGTACAGTTATAAAATGTGGATTTAAAGTAGCAAAGGAATCGATATATTTATATATATCTTTTACCATAAGATGAACATCTTTTGGTTTTGTTATTCCTTCTAATATTTTACTTACTTCTTTAATATCCCAAGTTTTATTAGATACAAATTCACCATCCATTATATCGACATGAAGATAGTCAATACTTGTATTATCTAATTTTCTTACATTTTCTTTTATGTTTTCAGTGATTGATAAAAAAGATACTGCTATTTTCATGTTCCCTCCTATTTATTTATAAACTTTAGATAATTGTTATATCTACTTATTAAAATTTCTTTATTATTTACTTTCTCTTTGATTATACAATGATCTTCTTTAATATGATTACAATCTCTATATTTACACTCATCACGATATAGATTAAATTCAACAAAATTATCCCTTATTTGTTCATTTGTTAAAATATTTATATCGATTGCTGAAAAACCCGGTGTATCGGCAACCCATCCTTTGCATACGTTTAATAATTCAGTATGTCTAGTAGTATGTTTCCCTCTTCCGAGCGTTAAAGAAATTTCATTGGTTTTTAAATTTAAATTTTCATCTAACTTATTTAACAAAGTACTTTTTCCACTGCCACTTTGACCAGTAAAAACAGTTATTTTGTTTTCTAATATTTCTTTTATTTTATCCAATTCATTATTAAAGAATACTTTATATCCTATTTTTTGATAGTAATTTTTGTATATTTCGATTTCCTTTAATTCTTTTTCATTCAAAAGATCTGTTTTCGACATACAAATTATTGGTAGTATATTGTTATATTCAATAATTACTAATAGTTTATCCAATAAATTAGTATCAAAATCAGGATTTTTAGTACTAACTAATATTATTACTTGGTCAATGTTTACAACAGGTGGCCTTGTTAATTCGTTTTTACGCGGTAATATTTCTAAAATATATTGATTTTCAACATCTATTTTGACAATATCTCCCACTAAAGGTGTTTGATTTTGATTTCTAAATTTTCCTCTAGGTTTACAAACATACTTTTTATCCTCTACCAACACTGTATAATCATTACTAATGTTTTTTATTATCTTACCAATCATTATTCCTCTTCTTCAACCACTAATACTGCTTTTGCAATAACTATTCTTAAAGAAGCTTTAGCAACAACAGCAGCTCCTGGACTTCTATTTTGGCTAATAATTTTACCTGGTGTATATTCTGATGTTTCAACATAGTCAAAAGTACATACTAAACTATATTGAGTACAAAAATCTTTAATATCACTTTCACTATAGTTTTCTGCCTTAAAGTCGGGATATTCTGTTATTATAT
The DNA here is from genome assembly GCA_028708945.1 of Bacilli bacterium. The sequence continues at coordinate 65,707 of JAQVXV010000007.1, read as the reverse complement.
TTGGAATATATAAAGTAATTGTATCACCCTCTGAAAGGTATGTTCCCTTTTCAGGAGATTGTTCTAAAATGTCAGATTCTTTTTTATTACTATCTTTTGAAACATCTTGTTTTTTTGTTAAAACATATAGACCTTTTTCTTCGAGCATCCCTTTTACTTCATAGTAATTTCCACCAACATAATTATCGATTAAAATCTTATTATCTCCTAATGACACTATTAATTTTATTTCAGTTCCTTGTTTTCTAACTGATCCAAATACAGGTGTGGTTTTTACTACTAATCCTTCTTCAATATCAGTACTATTAGCCTCACCATATTCTGTACTTATTTCAAAACCTAAATCTTTTAATTTTTTTTCGGCTTCTAAAACTGTTAATCCTGATACATCAGGAATTGGATTTTCTTTTACTTTTGTTACTTTGGGTAATATGATAGCAAAAACTAATAAGATAACTGCCATAAGTAAGCAGATAGTTCCTGTTATCCAAATTAATGTGTTAAGAACTGTTTTTTCTTTTTTAGTTGTTTTTACCAAAGTATCACTCTCTTCTAATACTTGTTTTTCTTTTATATCCTTTACTGCTTTTAATTTTTTTGTTTCTTCTAAGTCATTTTCAGGGTGCTTATGAACTATCCTTTTTTCATTAGCTCTTTCTTCGTCTAATGCTGTACTTATATCGTCGTGCATCTCCATTGCGTTGGCATATCTATTTTTAGGATTTTTAGCAGTTGCTTTTAAAATAATGTTTTCTAATGATTGTGGTAGTTCTGGATTTGACTTAGAAATACTAGGAATAGGTTCTTTTAATTGTTTAATTGCTATTTCGACAGCATTGTCACCTTTAAAAGGAACCTTTCCAGTAATTAATTCATACATCAATATTCCAAGTGAATATATATCGCTTCTTATTGTTGAACCACTACCGTTTGCTTGTTCTGGTGGTAGATAATGAACTGATCCCATCACTGAGTTAGTTTGTGTTAATTCATTAGCATTTATTGCTAAAGCAATTCCAAAATCAGTTATTTTTACTATACCATCATCTAATATCATAACATTTTGTGGTTTAATATCACGATGTATTATATAACTTTCATGAGCACAAGCAATTGCGCTGGTTAGTTGTAACATGATATCTATTACTTCTGGTAAAGTTAAAGCACCTCTTTTTTTAATTAAGTTCTTTAATGTTTTACCATCAATAAATTCCATAACGATAAAGTAATTTCCATCATCTTCTCCAACGTCATACATTTCAACTATATTAGGGTGTGATAAAGAAGACGCTGATATTGCTTCTCTTTGAAATTTTTTAACGAATTTTTCATCATCCGCTAAATCACCTCTTAAAATTTTAACAGCAACGTTTCGATCTAAAATAGTGTCATACGCTAAATAAACATTAGCCATCCCACCTTCACCAATCGTTCTAATTATCTGATAGCGATCATTTATTTTCTGACCTTTTATCACCATTATTTTTCACCTCTCATATCAAGTAATGCAACCGATATATTATCGTTTCCTCCTCGGTTATTACTTTTTTGAATTAATTTTTGTAATTTTTCATCTACTGGTTTTTTTTCGTTTATAACCTTTTCTATTGTCTCATCATCTAACATATTTGTTAAACCATCGCTACAAAGCATTATTCCTTGAATTTCATCATCAACATCGAAAATATCCATTTCTACTTGTGTATTTGTACCTAAAGCTCGCATTAAAATGTTTTTTCTTGGATGTTCTTGTGCTTCTTCTTTAGTTAATTTTCCAGATTTATACAATAAATTTACTAATGTGTGATCTTCTGTTATCTTATGTAATCTATTATTTCTGATTACATATCCAGAACTATCACCAATATTTCCAAAAATTAAGAAATTTTTTGTATAAATTGCCATAACCAGAGTAGTTCCCATTCCAGTGCTCTCTTTATGTTCATTAGTATATTTATAGATTGCCGAATTAGCCTCACTTACTATTTCTTTGAGCCAATTCATAGTATCTTCTTTATCTCCAATACTTCCCATTGATTCAAATCTTTTGCCAATTTGACTAACGACAATATTTGCAGCTATTTCACCACCGCGATGACCACCCATACCGTCTGCAACAATCATTAATATTTCATCGTTTTTATTTTTGACAACTAAAACACTATCTTCATTATGATCTCTTACTTTTCCTGGATCTGTTAAATAAAAATATTCCATTTTTTCACTCCTTAGAATTTGAACGAAGTTGACCACAGGCAGCACTAACTTTTGATCCAAATTCCCTTCTTACGGTAACTTGTATCTTATTTTTTTTCAGTGTGTCGTAGAATTCCATTACTTTATCACTTTTTTTGAATTTATTTTTTGTTTCATTATAAGGAATTAAATTAACGTAACAATTTAACCCTCTTAATAATTTTGATAGCTCTAAAGCACTCTCATAACTATCATTTACATCCTTTAATAAAATGTATTCAAATGTTATTCTTCTATTAGTTGTTTCTATATACCTTTTTATAGTACCAATTAAGTTATTTATATTATAAACCTTGTTAATTGGCATTAGCGAAGATCTAAGTTCGTCATTAGCAGCATGTAGGCTAATAGCTAAATTAACTTGTTTGTTAATCTCCATAAATTTAATTATTTTAGGTGTAATACCACAAGTAGAAACAGTAATATGTCTACTTCCAATATTTATCCCTTTTGGATGATTGATTATTTCAATAAACTTCATTACGTTTTCAAAGTTATCAAAAGGTTCACCTATTCCCATAAGAACAAGATGAGTAATTTTTATCCCAAGGTCTTTTTCAATCACTAAGATTTGATTTATCATTTCACTTGCTTCAAGATCTCTTATTTTCTTTAGTTTGCCACTTTCACAAAAAGCACAGTTCATATTACAACCTATTTGAGTTGATATACATAAGCTGTTACCATAATTATGAAACATTAAAACTGCTTCAATTGTATTATCATCATTTAAATTTAATAAGTATTTTTTAACATCAGCATCTTCTTCTTTTTTTAATACACTCATATTATTAAATTCGAAATTAGTATTTAAAAAATCTATTAACTCTTTTTTTAAATTAGTCATCTCTTCAAAAGATGATACCCTTTTTTGATATAACCAATCATAAATTTGACTTGCGTTATATTTTTTAAAATTGTTTTCTATTAATATTTTTTCTAATTCTTCTAGTTTATAATTATATATATTTTTCATATTCCACCTATTTTCATTATATCAAAAATATATTGAAATTGATATATATTATTACAAAAAAAAAGACCGCTATCAGTCTTGAAATTATAATACCGTACAAATAACTATAAAAATAATCCCTAAAATCATTGTCAGTCTTGTAATGAAAAGTTCCCCGCCTCTTTCTTTACGATTTGCAAATAAACTATCATTACCACCAGATATTATATTTGAAGCTCCTTCTGTTTTACCACCTTGTAACAAAAAGATTGCTATTAACAATATTGATACTATATTTAATACTATATGTAAAAAAGTTTCCATTTTTCACCTCTCACACTTAATAATTTATCATATTTTTAAATGAAAATCAATTATTTATGGTACTTTCTATAAATAATTTAAAAATTTCATTACTTTTAACATCATTTTGTGCTAAAACTTCGGGATGCCATTGTACTCCTAAAGCAAATTTTTTATTAGGATTTTCAATTGCCTCTATTATTCCATCTTCTGAATATGCTGATATTTTAAACTCATTTGTTTTAAGTATATGATAATTATGAACACTGTTTACCATTACTTTTTCAGTTTGGTATATTTTTTGCAATAAAGAATTTTCTTCAATATTTATGTGATGAACTTGAGCTACTCCTCTTTGACGATGATTTATTTCAGTTTCATTTCTTTCAACTTTTTGAGGACTTTGTTCTTTCTTAACATTATCAACATATGCCATTAATTGCATGCCCATACAGATTCCTAACAAAGGAATATCTTTTTCTAGAGAATAACGACAAATTACTTCATCATATTCAAACCATTTTTCTCCACCCGGCATTATTATACCATCGCATTTATCAACTATTGTATATAGGTATTCAATTTGTTCTTGTATTAATCTATCTGCTTGTGATGGTACAGTTTCACTATAATTTATATCTTGGGGAGGCAATATTAATATCGGAATTCCCCCATTATTGATAACAATTTTACGATAATTTTCATAAGTGTATAAAAAACTTCCAATTTCATCTTTATCACTTCTTGCTACTATCCCAATTATTGGTTTCATATCTCACCTACTTTGGTTCTATTTCATATGTAAATTGATTTGATAAATCAATATGATCTATAACCTCTTTTATCTCATCAATGGTTACATTTTTAATTATATCTATTTCATTTTCGTATATATTGTTATAATTTGTCTTGTTCTCAACAATTCTATAATTTATCCCGGGAACATTATCGTAGACTTTAATTATTGCACTGATGGCTGCTTTTTTCTTTCGTTCTAATTCTGATGCTGTTATATTTAAATCTTTTAGTTCATTGTTTATTTTTTTAAATAATTCTTTACTATTTTCACTTTCAGATATTACTAACATTATAATGTGTTTCTTCATATCTAAAGAAGCAATATAAAGAGGTTCTGTAATAATTTTTTCGTCTCTTAATTGTTCGCTTAAAATTGATGTTGATCCTAATTTTAGTTCAAAAATATTATTAATTATAAATAATAGCTTTAATCTATCCATATTTTTTAATTTTTCTACATTTATCTTATAACCAATTTCAACTTTAGGGATTGTTACATTCATTTTTATCTTTAAAGATTTTTTTGCTACTTTATCTTTTTCATTATATTGTTTAAATTTTACTTTTTGGGCCATATTTAAGTTTCTTTGTGTTTGATTTTCTTTAATTAAATCCATTGTTTTATCAGGATCAATATTTCCAGATATTACAATAAACATATTAGAAGGATGATAAAAAGTGTTATAACACCTGTATAAATCTTCTTTTGTAATACTATTTATACTTTCTTTAGTTCCTATCAAAGATTTTTTATAAGACAATTCATTAAAAATAATTGCTAGTGTATCTAAATACATTCTATTATAAGGACTATCATTGATCATATTTAACTCTTGAATTATGATCCCTTTTTCTTTTTCAACGTTTTCTTCAGTAAAATAAGGATTTTGAACATAGTCTAATAAACATTTTAAATTTTCTTCAAAGAAATCTGGACCACTAAAAAGATAAGAGGTTCTTTCATAACTAGTATTAGCATTTGCATTAGTACCATTTTCCGCAAAGAAAGAAAAAATGTTTTTGCCATCTTCTTCTTCAAACATTTTGTGTTCTAAAAAATGCGCTATTCCTGCTGGAAACTCAACCATTTTATTCTCACCAATAGGAACAAATTCGATATCTTTACCACCAAATTTTGTGTTATAGGTTGCATATATATTGTTACCTTTTTTTGGTATCAAATATACTTCTAGTCCATTTTCCAATTTTTCATAATGAACAATTAAGTCAATTAGAGGTATCTTCTTCATTCGAACCTCCTTCTAATAAGAATATTGTATCTAAGTTTATCTTTTTACTAAAATTCACAATCATACTTTTTGTTACTTTTAATATCTCTTTTTTTCTTAATTCTAATAAATCAAAATTTAAATACTCATATGAGGCATATAAGTTTATAATTGCACTTATCGAATCTTCTAATTCTTTAAATGAACTTAAATAAGTTTTTTTTCCTGCTTCAATATCCTCATCTTTAAAATTTCCTAAAGTCATATCTTTTAACACTTGTTTTATTATTTTAGTGGCTTTCTTATATTGATTAGCATCTATACCAGCTGTTATCATCATAGTGTTATTAACAACTGATATTGAAGAACTTATTCCATAACATAAAGAATTTTTTTCCCTTACTTCTTTAAATAACTTAGAATCTGCTCCACCACCTAATATATAATTATATATTATTGAAACATATTTTTTTTCAAAATCCGTTAATTTATCTAATTTAAATCCAAGTACTAAAGTAGATTGTTCATAATCTTTTTTTTCTTTTATTGTCCTAGATTTTGTTTTAATTTTTTGATGTTCAAAATAATGAGGTTCGCTTTGTTTTTTAACGGTGTTTATCATTAAATATTTATCGAATACATCCTTAAATACTTTTTGATCAAAATCACCAATAACAAAAATATCGACAATATCCTTTTTAATAACCTCTTTATAATATTCATATATATCTTTTTCGTCTAATTTTTTTAAATCCTCTAAATAACCAACACTTTTATAAGATAATATACCACCCTTATTCATTTCTGATAAACAGCGATATTTACTATATACAGTTGGATTATCATCAAATTGTTTTATATCATTTTCAAGTACGTTTTTTGCATTATTAAATGTTTTTTTATCGAACTTATTATCAACTACATTTGGATTAAATATAAACTCTAAAAAAAACTTTAAAGATTCTTCTAAATTATTTGGTTCTGTATATTTATCGTTTAGAAAAAATGCATTAAAGCTCATAATATTATATTTTCCTGACATTGTTGTATTCACCCCGAAGCCTACGTCATATAATTCTTCTCTTCTTATATCGACTAATCTCCTTGTTGGGTAATTTTTAGTTGATTCAAATAATATATTTACCAATAAATTTCTTTTAGTTATTTCTTCTTTAGTAAGTTTTTGTTTGAAATTAATTCTAATTCCAACATTTTTAAAACGATCTGTTTTGACAAAGTGAACATTATATGCCAGTGTATTGTCTTTTCGATAGTTCATATATTCCCTTCTAGATTGCTTTTAGCGCTAGTACGATCATTTCATTAAAAGCTGTTTGTCTTTCTTCAACTGTAGCTTTAGCATTTGTTATAAAATTATCAGATACAGTTAAAATACAGGCTGCTTTTTTACCTAAAACATTAGCATTATGAAAGAGTGCAAAACTTTCCATTTCAACTCCTAAGCAATCATATTTAGATACTAGATCTAAATAATTATCTTTCTCTTGATAGAATACTTCACTTGAATAAATTAATCCTTCATTCAATTTAACATTATTATCTTGTGCAATTTCTTTTATTTTATTATTTAATTGTAATGATGGTTTTAATATATTATCTTTACAACCATTTTGTATTAGAGCGTAATTTGACTCTGAATAACTTTTATCTACTAGTATTAAACTATATAAATCTAATTCCTTTTTATATGAACCACAACTACCAACTCTTATGATGTTTTCGACATTATAAAATTTAAATAATTCATAAGAATATATTCCTATACTAGAAATACCCATTCCCGAACCCATAACAGTTACCTTTTTATCTTTATAATAACCAGTATAGGCATACATATTACGTACACTATTAACCAACTTATAGTCAGTTAAATATGTTTCGGCAATGTATTTAGCACGCAGAGGATCACCCGGCATGATAACGTTAGGCGCTATATCTTCTATCTTAGCTTCAATATGTGGAGTCATTGTCTTTTTCCTTTTGATTTAATTAAGATAAATCCTCCAATAGCTATTAACGCGACAAAAGGAATCATATAATAATAGTAATTACTTTTTTCAATCGGTATAACAACATTATCACTATTTTCAATTACTTCTGTTACCTTTTCTAGTTCTAATTTTGTAGTATAGCATATATATGTATCGTCTAACTCATAATCACATAAGTTAAATTCTACTTCTTCTTCAATATCGTTTTCTTTAACATATACTTTTAAACCATTTTCATTTTTAATAGTTAAAGAATTATCATTTAATACATAGTCTTTGATTACATAATAAGTTGTTACACTACTATCTACTTTTATTTTTAATTCACTTATTGTACCACCCGTTAGTTTTAATGTTCCACGATTAAAATCAACTTTTGTTTTTTCCCCTACTATAAAGTTACCATATTGATTGTTTATTTCCTCTTTTTTATCAGTCCATAAAGACACTCTTTCAAAACCTTCGGTAATATAATACAATTTAGTATTTCCTTTATTTGTAAGTTCTACAGACACATCATAATCAGCGGCACTAACTATAGGTAGCATTAATGCCATTAAAATTAAACCAAATATCTTTTTCATATTACACCTCATTATAATAATATCATATTTTATTCTATTTTTATAGGTAATTTTATAATTTAAACATTCATTAGATTTACCTATATTTTTTAAAGTACTTCTTTTAAATATTGTCCAGTATAACTTTTTTTATTTTTTATAACTTGTTCTGGTGTTCCAGTCGTGACTATTTCACCACCGTTATCTCCACCTTCTGGACCTAAATCTATAATATAATCGGCAATTTTAATTACATCTAGATTATGTTCAATTACAACAACGGTATCTCCATTTTCTACTATTCGATTTAAAATAACAAGCAATTTTTTTATATCCGCACTATGAAGACCAGTAGTAGGTTCATCTAATATAAACAAACTTTTTCCAGTTGGTTTTTTTTGCAATTCTTTTGCTAATTTAACACGTGCTGCTTCTCCTCCACTTAAGGTTGGGGCGCTTTGTCCTAATTTGACATAAGATAATCCCACATCCATTAGCATTTGTAATGCTTGTTTTACTTTTGGAACATTCTCAAAAAAAGTATTTGCTTCTTCAACGCGCATTTCTAATACATCATAAATGCTTTTACCTTTATATTTAATTTGCAAAGTCTCACCATTATATCTTGTCCCCTTACATACCTCACAAAGAACATATACATCTGGAAGAAAATGCATCTCAATTTTTTTAACACCATCTCCCCAACAAGCCTCACAACGACCGCCTTTGACATTAAAACTAAATCTACCTTTATCATATCCACGTATTTTTGACTCTTTTGTTTGAACAAAGACATCTCTTATATGATCAAAAACGCCAGTATATGTCGCTGGATTACTTCTAGGTGTTCGGCCAATTGGAGATTGCGATATCTCAACAACTTTATCGATATTTTCAAGTCCCTTTATTTCATTATGTTTACCAATTTTCCATTTTGAACGATACAAATTATTGGCAACGGCTTTATATAATATTTCGTTTACTAAAGATGATTTACCACTACCACTTACACCAGTAATACAAGTAAATGTTCCCAATGGAAATTTAACATTTATATTTTTAAGATTATTCTCTTTAGCACCCTTTATTTCAAGGAAAAGACCATTACCTTTTCTTCTTGTTTTTGGAACCTCAATTTTTTCTTTACCGGTTAAATATTTAGCAGTGATACTATTTTCACATTTCATAACTTCTTCTGGTGTTCCAACAGCTACAATATAACCTCCATGACTACCAGCCTCTGGACCGATATCTACTAAAAAGTCAGCCGCTAACATTGTTTCAGTATCATGTTCGACAACAATTAAAGTGTTTCCTAAATCTCTCATCTCTAATAAAGAGTTGATTAATTTTTGATTATCTCTTTGATGAAGTCCAATACTAGGTTCATCTAATACATAGAGTACTCCAGTCAATCTAGAACCAATCTGAGTTGCTAATCTAATTCTCTGTGCTTCCCCTCCACTTAGGGTTCCAGCATTTCGCGCTAAAGTTAAATATTCTAAACCAACATTAATTAAAAAATTTAAACGTGATTCTAATTCTTTAATTACTAAATTTGAAATTTCTTTTTGTTCTTTTGTAAGTTTTAAGTTTGTTAGAAATTTATGAAAATCTCGTATACTTAAAAGAGTAACATCATAGATATTTTTTCCGTTTATTAAAACTGAAAGTACTGCATCATTAAGTCTGGCACCTTTACAGGTTGGACATGTCAACTCAGTCATGTACTTTTCTATCCACTCCCTAATCCAAGTACTTTTTGTTTCAATGTACCTTCTTTCAAGATTAGCAATGATTCCTTCATAGTTGGATTTTGTAGTTCTTGAACCGCTTTTTGATGTGTATTTAAAGTCAATAATGTCATCTGTACCATATAGAATTATATTTAATTTTTTTCTACTTAATGATTTTATTGGAGTATCCATATCTATCTTGTAAACTTTACAAACTGTTGATAGAGCTGTATACGTTGTGTTAGTTTGATCATTGTTAATTGCAACTATGGCTCCCTCATTAATTGATAAGTTTTTATTAGGTATTATTAAATCTTCATCTATTTTTAATTTGATTCCAAGACCATTACAATCTGCACATGCTCCATAAGGGGCATTAAAAGAAAACATTCTTGGCTCTAATTCTGGTAATGAAAAATCACAATTTGGACATGCATATTTTTCACTCATAACAATTTCTTCATAACCCATGACATCAATAACAACTTTTCCGTTTGCAAGTGAAGCAGCAGTTTCGATTGCCTCATATAACCTACTTCTTATTTCATCTTTAATTATTAATCTATCAATTACGATACTAATTTTATGTTTTATGTTTTTTTCTAATTTAATTTCTTCTTCTAAATCATATTCATTATCATCGACAATAACTCGAACAAAACCTTCTTTTTTTAAATCCTGTAAATATTCTTTAAAGGTTCCTTTTTCACCATAAACAACAGGGCTTAATATTCGAATTTTAGTATTATTTTCTAGTTTTAAAACTTGATTTGTCATCTCTTCAATACTTTGACTAGTAATTGGTTTATTATGAACAGGACAATAAGGAATCCCTATTCTAGCATATAACAATCTTAAATAATCGTATATTTCCGTTACTGTACCAACAGTACTTCTTGGATTCTTATTAGTTGTTTTTTGGTCGATACTTATTGCTGGACTTAAACCTTCAATTGAATCAACATCTGGTTTTTCTGATCCACCTAAAAACTGTCTAGCATATGCGCTTAGACTTTCTATATATCTTCTTTGTCCTTCAGCATATATAGTATCAAACGCTAAAGAAGATTTACCACTACCACTAACGCCAGTCATTACAATTAGTTTGTTTTTTGGTAAAACTATATCAATATTTTTTAAATTATTTTCTCTTGCACCTTTTATTATTATTTCGTTCATAAATCACCTTACATAAATATTATAGCACAAAACAAGATTAATATTATTGAAAAAAAAGAGAGTTTAAAGTTTATTCTATCTCTTTTTTATCCATTTCTACTTGGTGTATTGTATTGAACTTTTTAGTAATCTTTTCAGTTGTCGTATGAATGTCTTTAACATCCTTACTTACTGTTTCGATACTACGATATAATTTATCCCAACGGTTTTTATATCTAGAAAAATCATCACTTAAAGCGTTTAATTCTCTATGAATTACAGTTGCGTATTTATCTCTTTCAATATTCTTAATTATTACTTGAATTGTTGTTAAAGTGCTTATCAAAGTTGTTGGTGATGTTAACCATACCCTTTTCTTATTACCATAATCAAGAAGTTCAATATGATATGCATTTATTTCTGCAAAAATAGCTTCTGCCGGTAAAAACATAATTGCTTGTTCACTTGTAACACCAGGAATTATATATTTAGAACTAATATCATCAATATGTTTTTTAACATCTTGTTTAAATAATTTTTCAGCATTTAATCTAACAATTTCCGAATTTTTCTTATCTACCATTTCTTGGTAATGCTCGAGTGGAAATTTAGAATCAATTGCAATTACTCCTAATGGTTCTGGCGCGAATAAAACGCAGTCAACTAATGTACCATTACTGAATTTGTATTGCATTCTATATAATGTATCATTATTTCCAAAAACATTAGACATAATATGTTTTAAATTAACTTCACCAAAGGTTCCTCTTGCTTTCTTATCTGTTAATACATTTTGCAATGAAACAATATCATATGATAAACTATCTATCTTCTTCTGAGCTTCGTCGATCTTTGTTAATCTTTCAATTACAGAATTAAATGTCTTGTTTGTTCTTTCAAAATTTACATCTAATTTTTCATTTACCATATCATTGATTTGTGTTAATTTTTTATCAATTATTTGAATTAGTTTAGAAAAATCCTCACTTATATCTCTACTGATACCGGTTTTAAATTCTCCCAATTCCTTTACTGTCGACATTTCTACTTTCCCTAATCGCTCAGTAATGTTCGATTCATTTACCCCTCTTGTTAATAATATTGAAGCTAGAGCTATAACTATTATCAAGATTAAAATTAATAGTACTATTATTAAAATTTCCATAAATCACCTCAATCTAAATTATATTTTTTATTTACAAAATAAGATACAATATAAGCTCCTAATAGCAATATAACTATTTTAATTAAAACTTTATAATCTGAAATGCTTTCTATTAAGGTTGTTCCAATGTATCCCCAGAAAAAAATTATTGATATTTTAGCAATCAACATTGCTAATATAAATTTTTTAAAACTCATTTTGGATAAACCTGCTGCAATATTAATTGTGAATGCTGGTGTAAAAGGTAATGCTGTAACAATAACTAAAAGGCTGAATTTTACACTAGACATTTTTTTCATCAAATCACTATATTTTGTTGAATTAAGATTCTTATATAAACGTTTACTAAGTCCTTTCCTAAAAAGCCAAAAAGATATAGCACAACCTATAACAGTTCCAATCCAAGAAACAACAAATCCTAAGGCATTTCCCATTACTAATGTATTAATCGCAATAAAAACTGCCAATGGTAATATTGGTAATATAGATTCAACGATGACAATAATTAATCCCATCAATATCGATATTATTATATTATCATTTACAATTATATTCTTTAAAAAAAGTACTATTTGTTCTAATGTTTCTTGCATTTCGTCACCTATTATAATTATATCACAATAACAAAACAAGGTATATAAAATACCTTATTTTTCCAATATCCAACTTTCGTATCCCCCTAAAACATTAACAGCTTTATACCCTAACGAGTTTAAGAAAAGACACATTTTATAACTTCTTATACCTTTTTGACAATATATATAATATTTTTTATTTCTATCTAAATATTTATTTGGATTACTAATTAATAAATTACTTTCAATATTCTTTGAATTCGGAATATGATTATTATTATAACTAATCGGAGTTCTGATATCAATAACATGTACTTTATCACCCATTTTTAATAAATCAGTGACGCTGATATTTGTTACCATTAAACCACCTAGTACATTATATGCAAATAAATATTATGATAAAGTGCATTTAACTATTAAACATCGTCATTAAAGAAATCATCAAAGAATTGATCATCAGTAATAAGGTTCTTATTATCCGACTTTTTATTTTCTTCATCTGGTATTTCAATTGGTTTAGGTTTTTCTTCAATAAAACCAGGTAATGTAACATTTATTTGTTCATCTTCTATTTTACTTATAATCTCTACTGGTTCATTATCCAATTCTTCAATGAAAGGCGATTTAATTTCTTCTACATTTTCAATTGTTGGCCTTAATATATTTCGATTTTGTGAAGACAATTCGCGCTCTCTTTTTTCTTCTTCTTCCAATTCCGCTATTTTAGCATCTATTCTTTTTACTAATTCATCTATATTAAATGCTCCTGGTTTTGAAGATTCTGACTGTCTTTCAGTTGCTCTACTAGCATTGTCTACAGGATTAAGATTACCTAAAACTTCTTTTATCTTTTGTTCTTTTTTATTATCAACAAAAGCTTTTATATCAAAATAACGAACTTGTCCTGGAGTTCTCTCTGGGTAAGACGCTTTAATATAATCTTTTCCCCAAGCATTTTTTTCTAACATTTTAAAATTAGGTGTCATTTCAGTCTTATATGGCATCATTCTAGTTCTAATTGTAATAATTGACCATTGCTTTAAACGTTGTAAGTCACTTACTGTTACTAATGGTGTTGAAACTGTTTTATCTTTTTCTTTAGATTTTTCTTCTCCACACATTTTACTTATTTCTTCTAAAGCACTTATTTCACTACTAATTAAATAAATTATATTTCCACAATTTCCTTTTATTGTTTCGCCATTTTCTTTGCCATATACTTGCGTTAATTGTGCAAAGTTTTGAATAATAAAATTAAATCTAATCTTTCTACTACGTGCTGCAGTAACCATAGTTGTTACATCTTTAAGTGGGGGCATATTTGCAAATTCGTCTAGAATAAAATTGGTTCTAAATGGTAATTTCCCACCACTTTCTTGTGCTATATCAATTAATGTTTCATAGCATTGTTTAATAAATATTGTTACTAATGAATGATATGTCTTTTTTTCATCTTGAACTACTAAGAATACAGCTGTTTTCCTTCGTCCGATTTCTTTCATATCAAAGTCACTTTTTGATAACATTTCCGATAAATTTTGACGAGACGAAAATAGTTTAATTTTTTGTTTAAATACAGATAAAATACTACTTTTTGTTTCATTTGGTGCCATTAATGTACTTACTGCATTTATATACGCTGGTGATGTTGGATCTTTATAACTAAAGTATTCTTTAATATAGGTAGTATTACCCATTTTTTCTTCACCAGCACTAGTCATTAAGTTAATACTACTTAAATTTATTTCTGCTTCATCAGCATCATCGAATAATCCAAGTGCCAAACCTGCAAAATAATCCGCTGATGTCTTTTCCCAGAAAGGATCTTGTCCTTGGGCATTCTCATCATAAAGAATATTCATTGCTAAGTCATCTAATAATTCGTTAGCCTTATCTTGATTTCCATTTCTATATAATGAATATGGTAATGCTAAAGGATTCCATGAATTACCCCTTTGTGGATCACGGAAATTAAGTAAAACAATATTATATCCTTTTTCCTTTAATTCTATAGCATTGTTTTCATATATTTCACCCTTAGGGTCAGTAATAATCATCGATTCGCCTTTTTTGGCTAGTACTTTTACTAACGGTTGTACTAACATTTCTGTTTTACCAGAACCGGTTGATCCGATAATTAAACTGTGAAATTCACCATTATCTACCCATAATTCTTTACCATTATTTATAAGCGGAATACCTGCTACATCAGAAGTTGGTGATGCAGGATCAACTCTTTTTAAAACTTTTTTCATTTCTTTAGTTGTTGCCCATCTTGCATAACCTTTATCTTTCTTAGCATTTGTTGAAATTCCAATACCTTTTTCTCTATCAAAAAATAAAGAAGAAACACTAAGCATTATAAATACTAATGCAAAAAAGAAGAAGACAAAAGTACCCGCTATTTTTTCTTTATTAAATGCAGGTAGTGGATCAAAACCATGAAAAGTACCTGTTCTTGAAAATGTTGTTAAATTTAATGTCGCTATTGCTACTAAATATAATAAAGCTACACAAAAAATTAAGAAAATTACTATATCTTTTGCATCTGCTCTTATTTTTAATTTCATGTTTACCTCCTACATTTGATTTGCTTTTTTATTTTTTAAATAGAAGAATGTAATAATTCCAATAATTGAAACTATTATTATTCCAGCAAAAATAATCATGTTAATATAAAAACTAAAATTCGGTTTTTCTGGTACCTCGATTATTTTATAAGAAAATTTAATCGGTTTATTTAAGAAATTATCTCGATTGATTTTCCATATATAAGTCTTTCCATCAACTTCATCAGCATTATGATCAATTGCTTCTACATCTTCCGCTAAATTAAATCTAATTGCCATTCTTTCAGAATAATAATATTGTGAATCAAAGCAAAGGAATTGTTCACTTGTTGTAATTAAATATTTATCTTCTGTCTTAACACTTGAAAAAATATCATAACATGTTGCTGCTAAATAAAGTCCTGTAAATTCCGAAAAATTATTATATGTGTAATCGTAATAAATATCCAATCCTTTATCAGTATATTCATAACTCGTATTATACAATTCGGTCGAAAAGGGATCTGTAAATACAGATACTGGTTCAATATCACTGTTACTTTTTATTTCAGCACCAAGAAATTCATTAATACCATACGAAACCTTTGCCCTTTCAGTCAAGGAACTTCCACTAATATCTAAATCATATGTAGCGGAACATCCTGTAAAAAATATTACAAACATTAAAAACCAAATTATTTTTTTTTTCACAATATCCCTCTATCCCAATAAAAATACAAAACCTGCAAAATAATATTTTCTATCACCACTAGTATAACCTAAAACACTATCAGCTGTCATCTCTCTACCATATCTAACTTCTACCCCGCTCCAACCAGAATAGCTACTCCAAGGTTTTTTCTTCCAACCATCACTAATGATAATTGAAGAAACTTTTCCAGAGCTTGAATAATTTACCTTTTCTACAATTGCAACGTGACCATAACCATTTCTGTAAATACCTGAGGCATCTTGATAGTTACTTCCACCTGCTGCTATTCCACCAGCCCAAGAAACTACTGAACCTGGTTTTGCTTCATTAACATTTGTTGAAACCGGAAAGTAATTGGAAAGGCCACTATAAGCACCCCATCCAGCCCCATCACCAGCATGATTTCTAACGGCATTTATAGCAGCTGCTCTCAGCGATGCTTCCATGTCCGAAAACATTAATATTTCAATTGCCCTATATTTGGAATACCACGGACATTGACCGATATTTCCAGCCTGACTATTATATATTTCTTTTCCATTAAAATCAACAGCCTGTCTGATTTCGTTTGAATCTTGTCCCTCTCTTATTGGTGCTGAACTACTATAAGTACCACCAATTAAACCTCCAGTAACTTTTTTTATTAAAATATTTGTATCGTTTTTAAAATATTTTAATAAAACATTATCACTTGTTCTATCTGTTTCTGGCGTAATATCATTATAAATGTCTTGTAAATCTTGTAATTTAATATCACTTTCAGGTGTTGAACTTTCTGAAGAACCGTGTTCTATATATTCAAACTTTGTTCTATGTGAAGGCAGAATATCATCGTTTAAGTATAAAACCTTGCCCCTACTAGGTAATAATTTGTCTTTTAATTCTTGTTCAGGTTCTACATACTTCAAATGTTCTTCATTTTCTACTGTATATAGGTCTAAAGGTTCTTTGCAAAAACCAGTTTCGTATAATATATATGACCTAAAAACAATTGCCGCTGCTTCGTCTATTACGTCATTGGTACTACTACCATAAACATTTTTTAGATTTTTAACGAATCCTGCTACTAAATTTTCTAATTCATAAGGTTGCTCAACTAATGTATCATTTAAATTAACTGTTACACCAGTACATATATTTACAACAGCACCTCTATTACTCATTAATTCTTCTAATATATATTCATAATATTCACTTGTCGAAATAATTTGTTCAGCTGCCATTTTTATTTCATTTTCTGTTGGTATGTATTCTATGTTTCGTAATTCTGCTATTTTTAATTCTGCTTTTTCTTCTATCTCTTTCTTCTCACTTGAAGAAAGCATATCACCATTTACTTTTATTAATACTCCAGCTTTATAAGTATAACCTTCATCTGTTAACCATCTTCTAAATTTTTGATTATAATAATTTTCCTTTAAAACATCAGACAAATAATCTTCTATTAAAAATTGTTTGTATTTTTCTTCATCATAATCATATTTGACTCTTGTTACTATGGATTTGCTCATTTTATCAGTTGAAGGATCTTTTATTTCTGTACACGTTGATTCAATTACTTTACTTGTTAATTTTTTAGCAATTAATCTAAGTTTACTTTCAGAATTATTGTTTGTAAAAGTGTTTTCAAAAAAATTACCAATTGCTCCCCACCAAGAAGTATCTGGAGTATATTTTTCAATTAATGAAGCATAATTTGAATCACCTTCTATTGCTTTTTGATATACTTCATTATAATTACCACATGGATGAGCATCTGAAACATTAGATGCCGCTAGAATTCCATCGTAATCAATTCCAACAGGATCTTCCTCATCGCTGTACCATAGATAATTTTCACCCAATACTTTTAATTCATTTTTTGATATTGAAAGAGAAGTCGTTCCATATAATAATTCATAATAACCATCTTCCGGTAATTTTTCATACATTATTGTCGATACTAGAACAGGAATATTTATAATTGGACCATATGAAAATCTAGCATATCCGGCTTGATTCTCATTATACTTATCGTCATTTAATTCGCCAGACATTTTATTGCCGCTATTTACATAGTACAAATCATATATAGTCTTGGTTGCATCAAAGAAAGCTTGCTCAGCTTCTGCTTCATCTCTTGCCAAACACTCTGCATCGGTTCCATAACATCCCGAAGTAAATAAATTACCTACTTTTGTTCCAAAGGTTCCAACACTCTCTAAAACGTTACCAACGATCCCCGTAACAAGGATTACTGGTGCCATTGCTGCCATTATTATTATAACAACAACAGCGCCAAAAAAGACAACAGGAATAATTGCTAAAGCAATTTTTACCATTAGCATTGTCTTTTTAACACTCTTTAAGGAATCTTTTTCTGATTTATAATTTTTTATATTTTCTGATAAGTTTTTTCTTGTTTTATTTAAAAACGAACCAAATTTTCCCATTCAAAACACCGCCTATTATTATAGTCCGCCACCGCTTCCAAATGAATCTAATTCTTGTTCAGTAACAACTATATTTATTTGCATTCTTCTACTACCACACACAAATAAAGCTTCACCTTGATTGTAATTCTTTATTCCTGACTTTTCATTATCATTTAAATCAATTAATTTTGATAAATCTTCAACAGCTTGTTTCTTTAATCCCATAACTAAGTAATAAGAAGCATTATCAAATATTGCTTTTCCTTGTGTTATTACTTTAGGATCACTAAAGTCAGTTGGTTGTTGTGTAATAATAATTGTACCAGTGTTATATTTTCTAGCACGTCTTTGTATTTGTGCTAAGAAATCAGCACCTAAAGCATTACCACCACTTAACAATACATGGGCTTCATCTACTACTAATACAGTATTTTTACTCTTATCTAAAGTTAATCCCCACGCATATTTTAATATATTAAAGAATAAAGCATTTCGAATGTTTTCGTCAGCATTCATTAATTCTCTAATGTTAAATACAACAAATTCACTATTTGGTTTTATTGTTGTATGACCACTAAAGTAATATTTCAATTCTCTTACTAACGGTCTAATTTTTAATTCTAATTTTTCTAAAATTTCTTTTTCATGTGATTGTTCTGGCATCGATAATAATCTACCTTTTATTGTAACGTGTACATCTTCAAAAGTAGGATAATCTGCCGAAGTCATTTTACTGAAATCGGTATTAAAGTCAATACCAAATCTTTTATATGTTTCTTGAACTATTTCACTAAACATATTTACTACATCTTCTTCTATGGAAGGATCATAATATTTCATAAATGCTTTAATTGTTTGGAAAGTTCTAGTTAATATTGTATAACCAAGACCTGATGCTAATTCTTCTTCGTCAGCATCCATAACAATTTCTAGTGGATTTATCATACCAAATTCTCCACCTTTACCTAAGTCAATAAAGTCACCATTAAATGCTTTAGCCATATCTTCTAATTCACCTTCAGGGTCAATTAATACAACTTGATATCCATTTCTAAAATGTGATCTAAAAATTAACTTAGCAGCAGTAGATTTACCACTACCAGAAGTACCTAATATAATTAAATTAGCATTGTTTCTATTATGTTCTTTTTTAGTTTGATATAAAAACTGATTAAATAGAATAACTCCTCCAGAGAAATCAACTCCTAATAAAGTTGAAAGGCCTGGATCTTTGATGCTATCAAAAATAAATGGATACATTGCTGCTAACGTTGGTGCTGCAATTGGTGTACCAATTCTATTTTCAACATCTTGATTTGGGAATATTGGAATTATTGATTTAAATACTTGTTCTTGTTGGAATCTTAAAGGGATTGCCCTTAATTCCATAGCATCTAAGTAATTTTTTATTTGCATTTTTTTGCTTACTAAATCTTCTTCTGAATCTGCACTT
Organism: Bacilli bacterium; assembly: GCA_028708945.1. The sequence continues at coordinate 45,826 of JAQVXV010000007.1, read as the reverse complement.
ATCATTATGTGCATTTGAAAGTCATATATTTTTGCTTGCGTAGACGCTAATTCTTGAATAAACATTTCTAACGATTCATAATCTTGTCTAATTCTTTCTTGAATTGTCTTATCATTTTCTTCTTGATAACGGATTTTCAAATCTGCTATTTCTTTATTTAACATCTTACTAACCATACTAAATGGTATTGGAATATGTTTGATTACTACCTTTATTCCTGACATACTTGTTATATTAGAAAGGAATCCTGGACTTATCATTTTTGGAAAAGAAATAACCGAAAATATAGTTGTAAATTTATCATTAATGATAATTTCTGCTGGTTTAAATTCCAACGCCTTTGGCGCTATTTGATTTCTAATTTCCATTAAGACATCACCGTCCCAAACTCTGTGGTTTGCCCACCATTTAAGAAGTTATCTAAAATCATTCTTAAATCATCGTTAGTTGTTTGCATTGAAGTTAATCCCGCTGTTGCAAAAGTATTAATTAAAGCTCTTATTCTTTTTTGAATTAATTCATCATTTTTTTCTCTAAATAATAAGAAATATTCAGTATCTACTACGTTATTATTAGTAAACGAGTTAGCTTTGTTTATATCGTCTAAGATTAATTTTCTTTTTATATTATCTTGAACTGAATTATAGTGGAATTGTAATTGCGATAGATATAAATTAATATCTACAGGTCTATCTGCTACTACTATCCAAAATTCATAATCCACTATGTTATAAACATTTCTCAAGTTAGCAATTACACTATTTTGCATATCTTGTTCCATAATAAATATATTTCTTGGAACTATTTTAACCCCAGTCACTTTTAAACCATTGTCTAAAATAATCATTCCATTTGTAATATTTTTTACCGGAATATTATCTGCTGTGTACTTACTTTTTTTGGGTTTGACTGTCTTCTTTGAATTCGTCGCCATCTCGATAGCACCAACCTTTCCACATATAACTTCTTCTTAATGTAAAGAATTCATAAATAATTACTATCAATTGAAACATATTGTGATAATTAGGGACTGGTAACACTAGAAAAGAAGATATCAGTCCCGGTATTATACAAATAATTGCTATTGTAACATTCTCTGTCGGTAGTATTAATAACAATAAAATTGTTAAAACTATCCCTACTCCAAATATTATTAAATCAATGGTTCTAAATAGCCCAAATATTAATAATGATTTTTTGGAGTTTGCAGGTATCAAATATTGATTGCCTCCATCCACTTAGTAACACTCTCCTTTTATTCTTTATTATTAGGTTTGTTTTCAGGATTAGTATTTACCTCTCCTGGTTTTTTTATTTCAGTTTCTAATTTGTTTTGAACTTCTTTAACTTGTTCTTTTATATCAATATTTGGTCGCATATTTTGTGGTTTTGTTTGACCATCTTTATTAAACCTTAAATTATCAACTAAATTTCCACTTCCTGTTTCAGCTCTTTGTTTTGACGCTTCCATATCAATTACTTCTACATCTACGTCATGTTTAGGCTGACTTTGTGGATTTTTCGATTCTGGTGTAGCATTAGCTTTATTTTGACTTGCTGTTTCTGAGGTAGTGTTAGTTTTATTTTGACTTGCAGTTTCTCTTGATTTCTTTAAATCAGAATATTTTTCCGCCATATATTCTTTTTTCTCAATAGTATCTTTTGCTTTTTCATATTTTGTATATGTATCAGCATCATTAGGTGATAATGCCGCAGCTTCTTTTAATTCAGTATTTAAGAAATCATAGTTAGTTGAAGCCTTAACCGAAGCAATTCTTAACTTATCCACAGCTCCTGCTGCTTCTTCAGAAGTATTATAGGTTACGCCATTTACCACTTTCGAACCACTTTCAACACTCATTTTTGCAGTTTCATAAACTGATTGAGCGTTATTTTTTACTTCTTTAGCTTCTCGTAACGCTGTTACTTTTTTACCAAATTCCTTATTTACATACATTTTTTGTTCATTAATATCGGCTTGTGCTGTAATTACATCTTTATTATCCTTATAAGCTTGTTCAATTATTTTGTTTTGTTCACTACTATTTAAATTTTTAAACTCAGGTTGATCAGCTGATTTTGTAGCATCATAATTTTTTATTGCTTCAGTTTTAACAGCCTCTTTTGCGGTTCCTACGATTTGGTCATATACCTTTTGAGCTTTTTGTTGAGCTTTATATCCATCACGCATCTTTGTTAACTGTTCATTTGTTGCCTTTGTTTTTGCTGCTTTAGCTTTGGCTAATGTACTTTTGTTTTCTCCACCAAGCCATCCTGTTGAACTCCATGCTTCATCTCTCGCATTTGCTGCTTCTCTTCCAACACCACGTGCATCTTTTGCCATATTTTTTACATTTAAATTATCAAGTGTTCCTTTAGCGCTCTCTCCTATTTTTGCTTTTTTACCTTCCATCCAAGAAGATACAGCACCTTTACCTTGTGCCCTTGCTCTTTGCTTTGCATCTAATTCGGCAGCGGCAGCGTTTATCTTGTTTTCATTTCTTCTATCCCATCTATTTGCTCTATATGCTGCAAAACCTGCTGCTGTTCCAGCACTTAAAGATTTAACTCCTCTACCTAGAATTGGTGCTTCACCCAATTTTTTGAATGATTTTCCAAAACCGCCACCAAAGTCTTTCATTCCAGGAATTAATTCTTGTAATAAGTTTGGTAACTCTTTTGCAAATAATAACGCACCGAAAATTATAAATAATGTTGCAATTACTCCTCCACCAGAAGTAAATAATGTTGCCATTATTGCTGGAAGCTGTTTAATTACATATACTATGAAGAATACCGATGCATATCTTATAAATACATCTAAATATGTAAAACCACACATTTTAAGCCACTTAGAAAACATTTCACCTTTTCCACTTGGATCAATTTTAGATAATATTGGAATTGGCGCTATGATTACTAAAAATGCTAATTTAACAACCCTTATTCCAATATCAACACAGAAATTTGCAAAAATATAAATTAGAAATGCAGCTGCTAACCATGAAACACCCCATGAATAAGAAAATAAATATGTGTAATTTGTGTCTGCACTTTTTGCGAATTTTGCATTTAAAGGATAGCCTTTTCCACCTGATACATCTAATCCATATATCATATTTTTAATACCTTCAAAATTACCTTTTGAATATGCTTGCGAATATGCTTGTAAATCAGCTTCTTCATCAGCGAATGTTTTTAAGTCATTATAGCAATCACAATTTACCGTAACCGTACCAACTGCTGGTGTATAACCCAAAGTATCCCAACAACCTTTTCTTTTATATTCTTCATTAACTAATGAATACATCTCTTTGTTACAGTTAGTTGTTCCTGCCAAGTCACTTCTTAAAGTAAAGAAAGAATTAAATATACTAAAAGTTACGGTTTCTCCTGCACCTGCTGCCGGATCTACCGTCGTATTACTTACTCCCAAGATAAAATTACCTATAACATTTTGATCTAATACTATTTTTTGTATTCTCATAGCAGTATCATATATAAATGGTACCGAAATGATAAGTAACAATGAAATAATAACATTTTGTATTAATTTTCCAAATCCTTTACTATTATCGCTAAAAGTATCTGGATCAATCAAATATTTAAATAAAGATATTGTTAATTTTATCAACATAAAAACACCTAACAAGACATAAATTCTTGTGGTGAAATCAGCTAGTTGTCCATTTGCCAATAAATCTACATCTGCAATTTTTTGAAACACGTCATAAACTAAGTTCGCTAAGTATAATAATCCGAAATCTATAGTTCCACTTATTGTTCTAAGACCGTCTATTAACCAATCCATTAATTATACCCCCTTTGCCATTGCCATTACTACATTACATAAAGGATCTGTTGTAACAATGTTAAAATTAAATAATATGAATCGTATTATTGCTGGCACTAATAAAATTAAAACCATAATAAATATTCTTCTTATGAAACGTTTACTAGCACCTTTTTTCAAGTCTGCATCCTCACTAATAGTTGCTTTAGCAAATTCTGTAATTCCCAATATAACAGTAATTACTATAGCTGCAAGTTGTAACAACATTACAATAGTACCTATTTCTTCAGCTAAGTCTGTTGTAATATAATTTGCACAATTCTCAGGTGCTGCTAAAACATTAAAGTAGTTTGAAACATCTATTGTTTCGATTGCTAAATTATCAGAAAAATTTTCTAAACTAATTGCATTTACCTTTCCTGTATTAAATAAAAACATCATAGCAAATAAGCAAATAATAAATAAAACTTTTTTTTGCATTTTTTCACCTCTAATATAATTTTACTATCTATAGTATAGCATAAATACAATATAAAAAACAATAATAAATTCATTTATTATTGTTCATTTTACTCTATCTTTGTAAAATTTTAGGACTTTCTATTTTTTTTAATCCTTCAACAGTATATTCACCATATTTTAATTTAGATTTTATTATTTCTTCATCGATTCTCAAAATCCACTCTTCAGCTAAAGCATCAAAATCAGTTTTTTTAATTTTTACATTGCTATTGTTTTTATAGATTTGATAATCATCAACTTCCTTAAAAGCAACAAAGAAATTACTACCATGAGAACCATAATTATTTCCAAAAGTATAAAGCTTTTGAACATTAAAAAGAAAAACATCATTTAATACTTTCTCGTACGATAAACTATTTTTTTCAAAATTAAAGATTACGTTTAATTCTTCTTCAGTTGCAAGATTCTTTAAATCAATATTCATTTGTTCAAGTGTTAATTCTTTTGTTCCATATTTGTTTTCAATATATCCATCTGCATCCGTTTTTAAAACAGTTTGTCCATCTTCTATACCATAGTATACTGTTTTATAGTACGGAGATGTTATTTCTCTCATAATTTCATTAGCATATAAATCCATTTTCGCGTATTTTTCATTATAACCAAATTTATTGTTTTTTAATTCGGATAATAAAACATTAGCACCAACAACTTCTTTAAGTTTTTCTAAATCTTTTTCTTCAGTATACTCACCAGATATAAATTTGGCTAACACCGATTCAAGTTTTTTCTCATCAATACTATAGTTTTCAACATTTTCATTATTCTTCTTTAACAAATCGACATATTGTGTTAAAAATTCATAATCAACTTCATTAAATGCGTTTTCAGCAACAGTATGGTTCTTTAAAACACCAATAACCTCTGCTTTTGCCTTCCTTAATGTTGTTTCTGTATATAAATATTTTGCTAATTGTTCTCTTAATATGTTTTTTCCTTCTTCGGTTAACTCAAAACCATATGATTTTGCAGCCCAATCAGAAAATTTACCAACAACATTTTCGCCCTGGTTTTCCTTAAAATATAGACTATTATCATATAATGAATCATAATATGGCGTTGGTGATTGATTTTGCTTATCTTCTCCCGGTTGAACAATACCACTTGGTGTTGGGTCTGGGTTGTTTTTTTCTTTATTACCACATCCACTGATTCCAATTGCAATTGTTGTTGTTATAAGAACAGCGGCAATTCCTGTCATAATTTTTTTATTTAATTTTAATTTACCTACCTTCGTATTCTTTTCTGCTACTTTTTCTTTGTTTTCATCTAAATAATTTTTTACACTCATTTTATACCCTCCTGTCTTTTATTAAGTGTTATCTTTACACAAAAAAAGAGCTTGTTGATACGCTCCTTTTTATTATTAAACACCATTTACAAAGATATCAAAGCATGATCCAGCACCAGTCGCAACATCAGTACCACCAACCATACCTACAACTAATTTAACTACAACAACTACAAAGAATACTAGTGCTGCTGCGATTAAACGTTTAACAAATGTTTGTTGTCCTTTTTTAATTTCATCTTCTTTTTGTGCCATAACTGCTTTACCTAAATCAAGCATTCCCCAAATTATAAGTAAAACTGGAACAGCAAATTGAATTACCGAAATAACTGTCGCAACTAAATTAGGGATTTTGTCATCTACAGTAATTGTATTACTCCCACCTAATGTACAAGTTACTAAACTATTCACTAAATCTAACATATTTTCTTCCTCCTTAAATCTAATTATATATTACCTTATTTTTTTTGATTTTGCAATACCTTTTTACACTTATTTGTCAAAATATACCAAGTATCTTGCTTTTTTTGCTTTTTTCTTCACTAGGATCTTGTCTATGAAACCCTAAAGAAAATAGAAATTGGTTCATTGCAAACGATTCTTTATCTCTATCATTTAAAGGTGGCAAATTATATAGTACCTTTAATTTTGATTCATATTCAAACTCTAAAACATCTTTTGAGGCTAATAAACTTTGGTTCAAAATGACTTTTTCTTTAGAAATTCTCTGTAACAAAGTTGGATTAACGAGCATTAATCTATTTAGTTTGATAATAGATGGTTCTATTAAATATATATATTCACCAATAAATGGATCTGCTGAAATTGAATCATTAACATCAATTATAATTATTTCAACATCTTTATACATATTTATAAAATTACCTATTTCATTACTTGCAATACTTTTTAATTCGTTATCTCTAAAGAAAGCAAAATCTCTTTTATCTAATTCAACAGCTATAACTGAATAATTTTTAGATAATTCTTTTTTCATCATATATGCTAAAGTAGTTGCCCCAGCATGTTGAGTAGCGTTTTTTATTCCTAAAACCCTTGTTTCTACTTTGGGTTGAAACGATTCTTTTGTTTCAGATTTTTTGATTACTTTTTTAGTAGTTTCTGTTTCGCTTTCTACTACCACTGGTTCTAATTGTTGAATATGTGCTACATCACGATATGAATTAGGATTGTTATATAGATACATTAATCCTTCCATATTAGTTGTAAAGTTATAGATTCCCATTGAAATAAGTTTTGTTAAATATTCGCTCGAAGTATTTTCTACTGTATCATCAAGGAGCAAAATAACTTTATCCATATCCAAAGCCATTGATAATTTTTGTAAATTTTTTATATCAGTATAATTTTTAATAGCGGTTAAATCTAAAATCATACGTTGAAAAAAGAAGTTTTGAAAATTGGAAATAATTTCATCGACATCAAATTCACCATACTTTGTCTTCATTACTTCAATTTCAAGGCCAGTTAACATCGCCTGATATTTATTTGCAATTATAACATTCATTAAATTACCTCCTTATAGTTCGTATATGATTTTTGTTTCACCTTCGACAGGTATTTGAATTAAAGACTGAATTATTGGAAAATTATAGGTCATATAAACCGTAACAGAATAATAATATCCTCTTCCAGTAGTATATTGATATACACAATAAGCGTAATTTGTCCCTGAATAGGTTTCGCTTGCTTTAGCTTTATTATTACATCTTTTGCCAGCTCTATTTGTTGCATATCCGATTGTTTTATAATAAGCATCAATCTCTATTTTAGCAGCATTTGTGAACCCTTCATGTTTTTCAATAATATCAATTACTTTATTTTTTGTTTTAAAAGCTCTTGAATATCCAAAAAAACCTATCATTAAGAAGCCTATAACTGCAAGAAAAACCAATATAATATTAATAACAAAAGTTGTTCCTATTGATTCCTTCACTGCATCACTCCCTAAACCTATATATATTATCTGTTTTTGAAAATATCGGTATTTTGACTAATTGTCCTATAAGCGGAAATTCCCAGGAAATATACGTCATAACACCATATGTATCGTGATATTCAGAAAAATCTTTTTCATATCGATATATACAATATCCTTGATTGTTATCGTTAACCAAAACACCTTCTCCTTGATTAACTGCACATCTATTACCTTTAGTAACATTATATCCAATATTTCTAACAAGAAGATTAATTTCTGCGGTTGCATTAGGAGTATATCCTTCATATTTTTCTAATATCACAATGATACTACTATTGACTTTGTAAGCACGATAGTAACTTATTATTGCACCTAAAAAAGCAAATATAATAACAATAAAAATTATTATAACATTATACAACATTACATTACCAACACTTTCCCTCATTTTAACACCTCGTCAATAGATAGAAAACCTATTCCAAAGAATAGATTTTAATTTTCTAAATCACCAATACAGTCGTTATATGTACTTGCATCATACGTTCCTGATGTTGTTTGATTACATCTTCCGTTTCTCCACTCACCACCGGCTTGTGAACAACAAGATTTTTTACCAGTTGTTGCCATCATATTTGTAATAAGTGGAGTGGCAATAGCAGCAACGATTGCTATTAAAACGATCGCTATAACTGTTAAATTTGCTTCACCAGCTGCTTCTTTCATTTTATCACCACCTCATCATTTTTATTATATCACATAAAAATTGTCTCATTCAAGTTTTAAATATCGTGTTTACTATATTCCCATGATTGTAAGCATCGAAATAAGTAATAATACTATTATCCCACCACCAGTAGATGCTAACATGATCATTGTTTGCCTTTCCATTCGATCCAATCTGTCAGAATACCTTTGCTCTCTAGCTTTATTTTGTAAAGTAGAAACATTTTTAGAAAACATTACGATTTGTTCGTGTTTGTTTTCTTGCGATCCGATTCCTAATCTATATAACAATCTCATCATACGCATTGAATCTCTTACCGGGTATTCCTTTGCAAATTCCATATATGGTTCTACAGTTGAATCTCCAGAATCAATACGTGATACTAATCTTCTTAGACCGGGTCTAAATATCTCTGGTGCGGTATCAATTGATCTTGATAACGCAACCGGAACAGTATAATGTTGAATTAATATTTCAAGACTTTTTAAAAAATGCGGTAACATTAAGTTTATTTTATATAAATTTACACGATAATAGCTTTTTAATTTAGTATATTGCAATTTAAATGTTACAAAACCTGCCGCTAGGGCTCCTATTAATACTAAAAAACTATATTGACTCATAAAGATAAATAAAACTGCAAAAATCGTAATTATTCCTGTTTGAACTCTCTTACTAAACAATTTTACTACATCTACATCTTCACCGTATCTTATAGTCAATAGAAACTTATAATCATCTTCCATTAAAAACCTTAAATATGGTTCTGTATCTGTAATGAACTTTTTAGTATCTATCTTATTATTAACTTGAAATATAAGAATTATAATAGCGGCTATTATTAAAAATGTTATTTCCATTATTCAGCCCCCACATCTTCATTATAATATTTTTCGCCATTTAACAAGAAATATGTGTTAACTGCTATGATAAAATGCAAGAAGACTTGAATTTTCCAATCTGTTAACATTTCAATGTATTTTTCTACTCCAACTAATATTTGGATTCCAAATACCATTAAATATAAAATGAATCCGAATTGTACGAATTTCTTATGAAAAGTGGCACGATCCATTCTGTCTCTATAAACACTTTCAACCAACATATCGATGTCTAACGACATATTTTCTAATGCATCACTTGAATCTTTAGAACCTTCATTAGTAATTTGCAAAAATAATTGATGCATGTTTTTAACAATATAATAATCATATTTTGCATTCATATAGTCTAACGATTGAGTAATTGTCCCGTTTTCATAAGCCATATCGATCATTACTTGAACATCTTGTTTAACAGGATCTTCTAAAACTCCTGACTCATAAACACCTTCTAGAGCTTTTACAAACGATTGTGTCGTTGCAAATTCCATTATTGTATTTGTTGTATATACTTGAATTTGTTCAAATATATATTCACTATATAATCTTTTACATCTTAAATAAGTAAGATAAGGAATAGTTGCTACTGCTAAAAAAGCATATATTATTGAAATAATCAAATTATAAAAATAAAAATATGATATTACACCTGCAACTCCTGCAAATAAAACAACTTGTATAACATATTGTCTTGGTGTATATTCTTGGCCTAAATCTTTTACTTTTTGTCTTATCATTTTAAATGAATAAGAAGCATATCTATCATAAAAACCACCAACCTGATTTATTATAAATTTGTATGTGTTTTCAGTTGATACGTTACGATAAAAAACAACAAATAAAAGTATTCCAGCAATTATTGCAAAAATTATTCCTGTAGGCATTTTTCATCCTCCTTACTATATTTCTAATGTCTCAATCTTCTCATCTTCAACTGGTACTTGTGAGTTATTAAACTCTTTTAATATTTCACTATTTTCAGACTTGTTTTGTGATAAATCTATTGCATCCTTAGATAAAATTACACCTTGTCCTTCTAAATATTCTAATAAATATCGACTAGGTTCTTTTCTTACCACGTTACCTGTACTTGTCTTTTTATAAATAGTATTATATACTGCTTCATTTTCTTCAGTAACATAAAACTCCGTTACTTCAGCAATTTCACGATGAAATCTACCTGTATTTTTATCTTGATATCCTCTTACATATACTCCTAATTGAACATATCGATAAATTGATTTTAAGAATTGATCAATTTCTTGATTTGTTTCTAACAAACTATACATACGATTAGGTATCGAAGAAGCTTTGTCAGCATGGATTGTCGATAATATGTAGTGTCCTGATGAAATAGAGTTACGAACAGCCATTACTGCTTCAGCACTACGAACTTCGGATAATAATATCCATTTAGGATTCTGTCTCATACATGTTACTAATACATCACTATACGAGGCAATATTATTTGTCTTCATTGTGACAATATCTCTAGTTGGATATATTTTATCCAAGTGAAGTTCTAGAGTATCTTCAATAGTTATAATTTTTTCATTTTCTTTGATTTTTGACGCTAAATATTTAACAAATTCTGTTTTACCAGAACCGGTTTCGCCACAAACTATAATATTACAATGTCCTTTAACGCACTGTACTAAAAAATCATGAACATCTAGAGTAATATAATTTTCTTCAATAATTTTTTCTTTTTGAAGTCTTATTTTTGCTGGTGTCTTACGGATAACAACCGCGATTCCATTTTGAGCAACAGAATCATGAACGAAATTAAGGCGCAATTCAGCACTTTCAGCATCCAGAAAGGGATGAGCCATATTAAATGTTTTTCCCATTACGTTAGAACATTGAAACGCTAATTTTTCAATAAATATATTGTTAATCTTGGGGTTTTCTGTTCTATAAACACCTTTAGATAATGTTTTTAACCATATTTGTCCATTGTTACTATAAGAAATATCAGTTATATCGTCATTTTCCATATATTCTTTTAATGGACCAAAATCAATTTGGGAAAACATATTTCCTGTCATTTTACTCCTCCTTAATCGTTGTTTGGTATTATTAATTCACCATTATCATTTGTTTCAGGTTCAATATTTACTGTTTGACTTGTTATATATTGTTCTAAATATTCTAATCCTTTTTGAACACCTTCACCAGCAATCGTACCACCTTTTGGTATAATTTTTAATTCTACATTATTGATATACGATGCTTTTAAAATTAGCATAAATATCTCTTTTGGCAAACCATAAGTGATACTAGAAGGCACACGATTTTCATCAAGATTTTCAAATACTGATTGACCACTACTATCTTTTACAGTTAATACTTTAACGTTTTCAACTAATTTTCCTACAAAAACTTTTCCGTTTTCTTCACCCTTCATATAAATATCAATTTTATTACCAGGATATATAGAGTTTCCATATGTTTGTTCAATGTCAACTTCCATAAAAACAGGAACTTGTCCTTCCTCTAATTCAGAGAATGCAAAATCCGGTAAATTCTCTTTTGAAACTATAACATCTTTAAAAAACATACTTCCTTGTGGTATAACAGCGTTTACACTTGTGTATTTACCAATTATTTCTCTACTTGATAATAAAACATTAGAACTTATAGAAATAGATGGCACACTGATATAAGAAATCATTTGATTGGTGATTTCTGTTTTTGGTTGAATAGTCATAGACGCAATTGGAATTTCAATTGGTTCAACCGCAGTTTGAACTTGTTTATTATATCCAAAATATAATAAAGAAATTATAACTACTACTCCTACTATGGTAATTGTATTTTTATTTGTGAAAAACTTTTTTAATTTAAATCCTAATCCGCTATTCATTTTCATCTTCCCTTTCTACCCTAATATGGCAATTCGAGTATTGCATCTGTCTTGCTCGATAATTCAAATTCCATTATGTCATTGTTTACTGTACTCGCTGTTGTTGTTGAAATTTTAATGCTTACTTTTGGTGGATATTCATTGATATCATATATATCTAATTTGTATGTGTAAGATAAGTCCGCTTTTTCAGCAAAGCGTCTATAAAAATTTTCAGCAAACTTTTCTCTGTCGATTTTTATTATTCCACTTGTACGATATGCTGCTATATCAATCGAATCATACATAGCTGCACTTGTTGCTTCTTTAAGTAAATTAGTATTACTTTCCTCTGTATTTGTCAGCGATTGAAACAAAAACACTAAAGCTATTCCCAATACGCCAACACCAACAATAAATATTCCCCACATTGACTCTTTCATATTACACCACTTTCATTATTTGTATTTTTTATTTTCATTTTTTCTTAATAAAAATATAAATGTCGAACAAACTACGATTATACTGATCAATACGTATAAATAATATTCATATATATATTCTAAAATCACTTCATACCAAGCTTCTTCTAAAACTACTATTTCTTTTTCTACTTCAGGAACATTCTTATACTCTTTGATTTTATTTTTAAATTCTTGGTAACTTATATTTAAAAGTTGCCATTTGTTACATAGGTAATAATCTTCTATATCATTACAAATGTCATCTTCAGAAAATCTATTATATTTTGGAAATGTAACATATGTTGTTAAAATAAGTCTCCCTTTACATGCAGGCTTATTTGAATATATTCTAAATTGATAAGCACCACCTGGCACATAATTATTTTTTTCAATTGTAATTTTATCTGTATATCGATAATTTTCTAACTTATCGACATCATATATGTAAATGTTTGGATTTAAATTTGCAATCGTTAACTTAAATCTGACTTCTGAATTTATTCCCGATTCTACTTTATAATAATAATCATAACTAAAATTCACATTTGATGCAATTTTCTGTAATTCTGAAAGTTCTGAAAAGCTACATTCTGCTTTTACTTTATATGGGGCTAATACTATAAGAATAAATATTATATATCTTATGCTTTTCATTTACTAACCTCCATTAACTATTTTATCATATTATTACTTTAGTTGGTAATTATAAATGTTATTTCTTATTTGTATTTGTAAAGATAACGATTCAGATTCCATTATATCTTTTTTAATTTCTATATAATAATTATCCTTAACGTTAACTTTTGAAGGCGATACCGAACTACTTATGTTGCTATATATAGTTTTACCATCCTTACTATAAATAATTTTACCAAATTTTTCTAAAAAAGTATATAGATTGTAATTATTTAAACTATTTTCTGCGTTTTCTACTACCCCATTTATACTTAATAAAACCTTGTCGTAACGTTTATTTAAATTTGGTTTTACATACTCTAAAGAAGGATAACAATTAGAAGTAGTAGGGCAAAATCTATAATTTAAAGTAAATTTATCTTTTATTTCAAAAGCATTTATTGTAAATTGAGTATCTTTTAAATTAGTATTTTCAATAATAACTGTTTCTTTTAAATTTACATCCGTTGTTTTATAATCATTATCAAGATGTTGATAGTTTAAATTTACTCGATCATAAACAGGATCTATTTTCCCCCATTTAGTATCATAATTTCTTACATATCTAAAATATAAATCTCCTATATTAATATTTTTGGGAACTTCATACACTAATAAAATCTTTTTTTTATCTTTTCCTATTTTAGCATTTTTATATGATTGTCCAATATCTAAAAAAGGAGAGCCAGTTAAATTTTTTTCATGGTAATATACTTTATCTTTATAAACTAATTGAAACTCTGTAGTGATTAAAGTTTCAGACTTGCTTAAATTAGATATTTCTGTTTCAACAACTACAAAATTGTCATCGACCATTTGAAAACCTTTATAATTATTTTGTAAAATATAAGCATTCACAACATTTATTGAATATTTATCCGTATAAAATAATTCATTCATATTAAATAACCTATTATCATTTTTAAACATTAAAAATAAGGTTGTTCCAAACATTCCTGCAACAATAAACAAAATAACAAAAAAATTAAATTTTTTTTCAATATAATAATATTTTATAAATCTTTTAGTTTTTCTAAAAAATCTTTTAAAACCTTCTGTATCAACGCTAAAACTAACTTCTACTTCTTCAGCATCAGACTCAGCAACTTCTAAAGATTTTAATTCTTCACTAAAACCAAATTTTTTAACATCTATTCCAGTCGCTCTAACTAAAAATATTAAAGCACTTCCAATTTGAAAATAAAACAATAATTGTACTATATCTCTTACAAAGTTTAATTCACGAAGTTCCATAATACGCTTTTCTAATTCAAGCATATTAGAATAAGAAAAGTTATAAATAATTAATGACGCTAATGCAATTACAATGTTTACGACATAAAAAACAACCGGTTTTTGTTTTCTAAGTAAAACCGCTAAAACAATGATTAAAAAAGCTAAAAACACAAAAGGCAATATAAACATTGCTTGATTATATGTTCCTACCGCATCGATTATAGTATCACTTTGGTCCATTATATAAGCATTATAAAACTTTAATATAATATTAGTTCTAAATGCCAAATAAATCATTAAGGTTGCTAAAACGAAATGTAAAAAGCGGAAATGTTTTATTAAAAATGCATAGGGTCTTTTTAAAATCATTTTTTTCACCTACCTTATATATTTAGTATACAACAAAACACGCAAAAAAAAAAGGCAAAACTTTTTATTTACAACTTAATTAAAAATAAAAAGAAGTAAATTACTTCTTTGTTTCCTTTATGGTGCTCGTGGTCGGACTCGAACCGACACAGCTTTAAGGCCAATAGATTTTGAGTCTATCACGTCTACCAATTCCATCACACGAGCAAAGATAAATAAATTATATCATATTTTTTTATTTTTTTATATATTTATTTGTTCATCTTTATAATTTGTTTCATATAAATCAACTTCATGATGATCTACTTCAATTGGAGTTGGTTTAGGCAAGTCATCTAAAGACTTTAATCCTAAATAATCTAAAAATTCATCAGTTATTCCATATAGAATTGGTCTTCCCGGTAATTCAGATCTTCCAACTTCTTTAATTAGATTTTGGAAGACTAATTTTCTTATTATATAAGTACAATCTACTCCTCTAATTTCCTCTATATTACTTCTTGTTACAGGTGAATTATAAGCAATTATTGCTAAAGTTTCTAATGCCGGTTGACTTAAATTATCATTTTTAGAAACTGACATTAATTTTTCATAATATTGACTATGTTCTTTTTTGGTTACTAACTTAATTTTACCGCCAAAAAACTCAATGTTAATTCCAAAATCATCATTGTTATATCTTGTTTTTAACTGTTCCAATAACAGGTCAATTTCATTTTCATTTTGTTCTAAAACTTCTATTAAACGTTCTTTACTTATTCCTTCATCTCCAACGACAAATAAAATACCTTCCAATACTCCCAACATGTCATCACCCTACTAAATATATCTTGTCAAAATTTTTTTCTTGTTCGATTTTCAATTCCTGTTTTTTTGCTAAATCTAATATTGATAAAAAAGTAACAATAATATAATCTTTATTATATATTTCAAATAATTCTTCAAATTCTACTCTTTTTTTAGTTTTTATTATATGTTTTATTTCTATTTTTCTTTCTTCGATAGAATATTCGATTGTTGTTATTTTAGTATTTAATGGTTTATCAAATTCTTTCTTTTGCAAAAATAAAGAAAATGCATTTAATAAATCTTCAACATCTACCTTAGCTGTAATTTCTTCGTTTTTAAATTCATCTAAATAACTCGGTTCTTTAGTATGTATCAATTTTCTTTCACTTTCAAAATCTTTGAAAACGGAAGTCATTTGTTTATAACTTTCATACTCTAGTAACCTATTTATTAATTGTTCACGAGGATCTTCTTCAATTTCTTCTTCTACTTCTTTTTTTGGTAATAAAGTAGCAGATTTCATTTCAATTAATTCAGCAGCCATTACTAAATATTCGCTGGCTATATTTAAATTTAATTGTTCCATACTGTTTATATAGTCTAAATATTGTCTAGCTATAACTTCTATCTTAATATCCCAAATGTTGATATTAGCCTGTTTAATAAGATACAATAATAGATCTAAAGGTCCTTCGAATTCATCTATTTTAACTTCATAGTTCATAAATAACACCTATTTCATTATACCATAAAAAAGTAAGAGTAAATACCCTTACAAACTAATAATTTGTGGTAAAAAATAGATAAAAAGCGCTAAAAGGATTAAAAACAATAAAATAAATACGAAATTGTTCTTTTCACTTTTCTTAGCCTTTCTTATTTCTTTTTCTATTTGTTCAACAGAGAGAACCTCAGATTCTTTCTTTTCTTTATCAGTTATTTGGATTTCTTTTAATTTTTCATCAACTTCAATTATTTGAGTATCATCCATATTATTGTTATTCATAATATACCTCCTAATTATATAATATCATAAATTTTTTATTTTTTTCTTTTATATTGAATTACCAGCAGTATATCCAGTAGATAGGGCTAAAGTAATATTATAGCCGCCTGTATGACCATGAATATCTAGCACTTCACCAATAAAATAAACACCTTTATTTTGAATCGATTCCATTGTTTTAGAGTTAATTTTTTTCATATCGACTCCACCACCAGTTATTAAACTTTGTTCTAAAGAACCAGTTTTTATAATTTCTAATGGGTATTTTTTAATTTTAAAAACAATTTTTTGTTTTTGTTGTTTTGATAATTGACCTATCTTCACTTTATTAAAATCACTGATTAAATAATATGCTAATCGTTTTGGTAATAGTGATTTTATAAATGTTAATACTTCTTTTTTGGAATCATAATTATTTAAATCATCAAGCAATTTTTCAATATTTATTTTGGGTTTAAAATCAACATTAATGATTACAACTTCTTCTTTTAATTTTTTATAAACTTTTTCACTTATTTTAAAAATTGCAGGTCCACTTAAACCAGTATGAGTAAATAATAGTGACCCAGACACTTTCTCTTTATCTAAATAAATATCTACATCTTCAATTGTAATACCATTTAAATTATGGTTTTGTTTTGTTATTAAAAAAGTTTCTGCTGGATATACATCAGTTACATCTTGTTTTATTTTTTTTGCTAAACGATATCCATCACCATTAGAACCAGTTTGAGGATAACTAAATCCTCCTGTCGCTATAATAATGTTTTTTGTTTTATATATATCTTGATTTGTTTTAACTATCTTTATTTTCTCATCTAATACTAAATCTTTTACATTTTCATTTAATTTTAATTCAACTTTATATTTTTTTAGTTCACTTATTAAAGCTTCAATTATTGAAAAAGAACTATTACTAACAGGAAATACTCTATCTTCGTTTTCAATCTTAAGTTTAACTCCTAATTTATTAAAATAATCCATTATTTCTTTTGGCCCAAAAGAAGTTAGGGTACTATATAAATTTTTGCTATTGACTGGTAATTGTTCAATAAATACTTTTAGTGGTTTAAAATTAGTTAAATTACATCTTCCACCACCAGTTAGTTCTAATTTTTTAAGTATTTTTTCGTTTTTTTCTATCAATAAAACTTTTTTATTGCGACTACCCGCCTTGATACTAGCCATTACTCCAGCAGGTCCAGCACCAATAACAATTACATCATACATAATCCACCTTCTTTGTTAAACAATTATTATTTTATTCTACTTGGATTCTTTTGAACAGATATTTTGTTAGGAACAGTAGTTGCTATTAAATCATACTTAATAGATAATTCATCGGTTCCTTCCATACTTACTTTTAAAATAGCGTTATCATTATCTTGAATAAAAAAATCATACTCATCACCTGCTGATAAAATATCTTTTACTTCCTCTAAATAATAATCGTCACAAAAGACTTCATTTATACTATTTTTAGTTAAAAATTGTGCTAAAGAAGTTATATCCACTTTATAATCTTTTATCTGCTTACAAAAATCTTCTGATTTCATATTAGTTAATAATATATTATCCTCAATCACGTTTTTTAAAACATTTTCATCATATATAAAATATTTTTTACTTTTCTCGCGACTTAAAGCATTAATTAATTTCTCATAACCATCTATTTCACCATTTTTAAGTAACACTCTTATATCATCTATTTCATCTTTTGTATCTTCTTTTGAAAAAGAACACCCTTTAATCTCGTCAAATTCAATAGAATCATCAATAACAAAATTTGTTAAAGTTTCATAAAAGTCTTTATTCAATTTATAATTTTTTCGATTATAAACTGATTCTCTAAATGGTTCATCAATAATTAAATCAGAATATCCAAATATTTTATGACTTATAAAATTAATATTATTCTGACTTATATTTCTACCACTTATATAAGATTTTAAATCATCAAAATTATCTTTTTTAGACATATTACATAAATTGCATAATTGTGGAATTTGATTTATATATTCTTTTTTAATGTCCCCGTTTTGATATTTTTGTTCTATTATTCTATTATATAAATAATAATCGGGTTGAAATTGACTATTATAAAGTCTCTCTAAATTGCACAGATTTTCTTTACTTGGATTATTTGATATTCTACTTGTAAATTGAGATAGAATGAGACTTTCGACTCTTTCAATGTCTTCTAATAATTGAACATCATCAGAATTAGTTCCTAAATTAGATATAATAAAATTATAGTTTTTAGCTAGTTCTTTCAATGTTCCTTTTTGCATAAGTTCTGCTGCTATTGGAGGCAAATAAGAAGTGCTAAATAATAAGTGCATTTTACTAGGCTCTTTTAAAAATCTATCTAACAACTCATCTCCAAATACAAGTTGTAATTGATGACCAAAATCAGGGACATATGCATTTACCCTTTTTTTTATATTTATTCCGTAATATTCACAATATTTTTCTTCTGCTAAAGTTGTAAAAACTTCACTTAAATATTTGTTGTCTCTATCTTCATTAAATTCTTTCGTTAGTACATGAACAAATTCGTGAAATATAGTTTTTCCTATATATTGTTGATCTTTTAAAATTTTTATTTCGCGAGTTTTCAAATTGTAATTACCAACACAATTAGCAACTAAATCATCAGTAAAAATAATGTCAGATTCTAAATTTGTATTAATTCTATTTATTATTTTTTCATTACTTAATTTATTTGGAAATATATTTTGAAAATCTTCAATAAATTGATTTATGGTTTGTTGAGTTTCTTGGTTATATTTTTCCAATTTATACATCTTACACCTAATTAAATAAAATATCCGGATTTAATTCTTCTGGTGTTTTCCAATCAATATCAAAATTTTCTTTCAAAATACTTTTTTTAACATTCCAATAAATTACTATATAGTTAGGGGTATCAGAATTTATACCTTTTTTTTCTAGTTGTAGTTCTGTTAATTTTTCTACTAGCGGTAAAACCTTTTTAAATTCCTCTTTTTCTTCTATTTCATCATATATCATAGTACCCTCCTACCGATTATTATAGCATAAAAAAAAAAGATAACAAAGTTATCTAAATCATAATTAATATTTATCAATTTCTTTTAATTTCTCATTATATATGGTACATACCTTATCTAAATCAGCTATTAGTAGATCAACTTCATCAAAATTTTTCAATCTCGCTCCTGAGGCCATAGCATGACCACCGCCACCATATTTAGCAGCTGTTGTATTTATAACCGGACCTCTAGAACGAATAGATACTTTAATAACATCATTGTTTTTATCCACCGAAAACATTGCCCAGGAATAAACTTCATTTATATAATTAAAGTTATTAATCATATTGCCTGCCGTTGAAGCATCAACTCCATATTCTTTTAAAATCTCATCATCGATTTTAATATATGCGAATCCATTTTCAGTTACTGTCATGTTGTGTATTACATATCCTTGAAATCTTACTTCTCTGATTGGTCTTAAATACAAAGCTTCATATAATCCGGTAAGTTCAATGTTTGTTTTTTTAATCATCTTTGACACTAATTTAAAGGTCTTAGGAGTCGTATAACTAAATAAGAATCGATCGGTATCAGATACAATACCAATAAATATTTTTTCAGCTGCTTCTTTAGTAAGAGTTAATCTTGTATTAAATATAAACTCTAATACTAATTGACAAGCACTTGAAGCTGTTGAATCAATTGCTTCAATATTGCAAAATTTTTCAACAAAAGGATGATGATCAATTTTTATTTTGTATTCAAAACGATTAGGATTAACACCATCGACTCTTCTTCTATCTGGTGTATCTAATACTATTAATAGTGAATCTTCGTACATATCTTCTTCAAATCTATCTAATTGACCAATATATTTGAAGTTTGATGCGGGTGCCCCTATAGCATACACTTTTTTGTGTGGATAAGTATTTTTTATAACATCCCTTAGGGCTATAGTCGATGATAGTGCATCTGGATCAGGTCCAACATGTCTAGCAATGACAATTTTGTCATATTTTCTTATTTTCATCCATATTCTAAACCACTTTATATTCATAATACCTACTTTCTATTAAATCAATTCAAAAGTATCTTTTGCAATCATTATTTCTTCATCAGTCGGAATAACATAACATGGTATTTTCGAATCTTCTGATGTAATTTTTACTTCTCTACCTCTGCTATTATTTGCTTCTCCATTTAGTTTAATTCCCATAACTTCTAATCCTTCAATAACTTGTGCTCTTGTCAATAGAGAGTTTTCTCCAACACCTGCTGTAAATACAATAGCATCAACACCATTCATTTCAAAATAGTATTTAGCAATATAATCAATTATTCTTCTAACATACATTTTTTGCGCTAAAACACAACGCTCATTACCGTCTTTTATACCCTCTTCGATATCTCTTGAATCACTGCTGATTCCACTTATTCCTAGTAAACCACTTTCCTTATTCATAATATTGGTTACTTCTTCAATACTTAGTCCTGTTTTATCCATAATATATGGAATAATTGTTGCATCTATATCACCGCAACGAGTTCCCATTATAAGACCAGCATTAGGCGTTAATCCCATTGATGTATTAATACATTTGCCGTTTTCTACTGCACTTATACTAGCACCATTACCAATATGACAAATTATTGTTTTTATATCTTGTCGACCTAATATTTCATTTATTCTCTCAGATACATATTTGTGACTCGTTCCATGAGCACCATATCTTCTTGCCTTATATTTAGTATACCAATCATATGGTAAACCATATAAAAATTGTTCAACTTTCATTGTTTGATGAAAAGCTGTATCAAAAACTGCTGTTTGTGTTGCATTTGGTATTACTTCTTGAGCAGCTCTTATTCCGATTATAGCCGCCGGATTATGTAGCGGCGCTAAAGAAGCAAATTCTTCTATTTTAGCAATTACTTTTTCATCAATAACAACTGTTTTATCAAAGTAATCACCACCTTGAACAATTCGATGTCCAATACCTTTTATTTCTTCTAATGACTCAACAATATTATTATTAATTAATTCCTCAACTAAACTTGTAAAAGCCACTTTATGGTTTGGTAACGATAACTCTTTTTTTGTTTTTTCACCATTGATTTTAATTGTATAAAAACTATTATCAATACCAATCCGTTCAAAATTTCCGGAAATTAAATCCTTTCCTTCAGGCATTTCATATAATTTGAATTTTAATGATGAACTACCTGCATTAACTGATAAAACTTTCATATTTCCTCCTAAATCTCATATTCATAAAAACCACAATTTTCAATATAAACTCCTCCAAAATTACCATCTTCAGGAATTCCATTAAAATAATAATAAAGTACTTTTATTATTCCACTATGTGTTACAATTGCTATTTTTTTATTATCATATTTTTCTTTTAACTCAAGCAAAAAATCTCTTGACCTATTATATAAATCTTGAATATTTTCTGCTTTTTCATATTTTTTATTTAAATAATAATTCCAATATTCCTCTAAATTCACCTTATGTTTCGATAAACCTGTAAATTCACCATGATCTCTACCAATTAATTTTTGATTATAAACTATTGGAATTTTATTGTCACTTAAAATTTCTGATGTTTTTTTACATCTTTCAAGTGGAGAACTGATTATTAAGTCAATACTTTTATCTTTCAACTTTTCTCTTAAATCTATACATTGTTTTATTCCCTCATCATTTAAACCATTATTTATTCTTCCTTGTAGTTGATTACCTGCATTGACTTCTGTTTTGCCATGTCTAATAAGATATATTTTCATTAATTCTTATTTTTCATATGAGGGAATAATATAACTTCACGAATGCTCTCACTATTAGTAATCATCATTACTAATCGGTCAATTCCCATTCCCATACCACCTGCTGGAGGCATACCGTATTCTAAAGCTTCAACAAAATCAATATCCATTTCATTAGCTTCTTCATTTCCTAGTTCTTTTTCTTTAATTTGATTTTCAAATCTTTCATATTGATCAATTGGATCATTTAATTCAGTAAATGCATTAGCGTATTCACTACCTACTATAAACAATTCGAATCTTTCTGTAAATCTTGGATCTTTACTCTTTCTTGCTAAAGGACTTATTTCAACCGGATGACCATATACAAAAGTAGGATCAATAATTGTCTCTTCTACATATTTTTCATAGAAAGCATTAACAATATGTCCGTATAAAAAATGTTCTTCAACATGGATATCATGTTCGTTTGCTAATTTTTTAGCATCTTCAAAAGACATGTTATCAAAGAAATTTATTCCAGTTTTTTCCTTAATACCATCTACCATATGAAGTCGTTTAAACTTTGGTTTTAAGCTTATATCATAACCTTTCCACTTAATGTCATAGGTTCCTAAAACATCCATTGCTACTTGTCCAATTATGTTTTCAGTTAAATCCATCATACCTTCTAAATCACTATATGCCTTATATACTTCAATTGTAGTAAATTCTGGATTATGATTTCTATCCATTCCTTCATTCCTAAATAATCTGCCTATTTCATATACAGCATCCATTCCACCAACTAAAAGTCTTTTTAAAGGTAATTCGGTTGCTATTCTTAAGTAAAATTCCATATCTAAAGCATTATGATGCGTTACGAAAGGTCTTGCTGCAGCCCCTCCTAAAATAGACCCTAGTACTGGAGTTTCAACTTCAACATATCCTAAATTATCTAAATAATGTTGAATAGAACGAATTATTTTTGGTCTTGCAAAAGCAACTTTTCTTGCTTCTTCATTCACAATTAAATCAACATATCTTCTTCTAAATCTTTCTTCAACATCTGATAATCCATGAAATTTTTCAGGAAGTGGCTTTAAAGCCTTTACTAAATGGATATATTTGTTAGCATGAACACTTAATTCACCAGTATTTGTCTTAAATACATATCCTTCGATTGCTATAATATCTCCCAAATCAGAATCCTTAAATATTTCATAATTTTCTTCGCCTATATTATCTTTACGAACATAAACTTGAATTTGACCAAATTTATCTTGAATATGCATAAATCCAGTCTTTCCACTACGACGTTTAGTCATAATACGACCTGCAATTAAAACATTATCTTTTATTTCTTCTAATTCTTCTTTACTTTTTTCTAAATGTTTTTCCTTTATTTGTTTTGAATCACTTGTCAAATCAATACGATTTCCAAAAGGATCAACTCCTAAACTTCTTAACTTTTCTACTTTTTCTCTTCTTACTAATTCTTGTTCTGTAAATTCTCTCATTCTTTCACCTCTATAATTTTAGTATTAGTCCAAATATCTTGAAGACCTCTACCATCTTTGCTTTTTAACATAAATGCAATTGTTACAATCAACAATATAAATTGTCCTAAACTTAGGAATATTGTTACTAAAAAATACGATGTACTTGGTAGTATATATAACACTGATAAAGACAATAGCATTTGTAATAAACCATTAATAATAAAATTTCTGATAATAAGATCATTGATTGTAAGATCTTTATTAACTCCAACAACTTTTATGCCACATTTCCGTTTTCCAATAGTTGCGCCATCATTATAAAATGGCAATATAACAAAATATAATAAAATAAATATAATATCGATAACTACATAAATAACATTTTCTTTTGATAATTGATAATTTATATCAATTGTTTGATTAATATATTTATCGACAGTTATTTCGTTTTTTATTACTTTTTCTTGTACTTCTTCTAATTCTTTTAGCAAATTTTCGTGATTACTACTTTTAGGAATTACTGCTTGTACTAACGAAACAATAATAGATAATATTACTATATCAATTATATACGCTATCGCTCTAGTTTTAAACTTTACCATTTTTCTCCTCCTTGTAATTATTTAATAAGTTAAGAATTTCTTCAACTTTTTTTGATTTAAATATTTCTTGTTTTAATTTATTAACATTAGGCATTCCTTTTAAATACCAAATGACATGACTTCTTATTTCAAGTATAGCTCTTTTTTCATCTTTTGTTGTCTCTAATTTTGAAATATGTTTTTTTATCATTTCAATTTTTTCTTCTATTGTAATTTTAGTTGGCAATATATCATGTTCTAAATAATCAATACACTCTTTTATTATCCAAGGATTTCCTAATACTCCTCTTCCTATCATCACAGCATCACAACCAGTTTCATCGATCATTTTTTTAGCATCGAAACAAGTACGAATATCACCATTTCCAATAACCGGAATATTAACATTTTCTTTTACTTTTTTTATTATATTCCAATCGGATTTACCTTCGTAACCTTGACTTTTTGTTCTAGGATGAATTGCAATAGCACTTGCGCCCGCTTTTTCACATATTTGCGCTATTTCAACTGCATTGATACTTTTACCATCCCAACCACTTCTAATTTTAACAGTAACTGGAATTTTAACTGTTTCTACAACAGATTTTACTATATCATACACCTTTTCTGGGCTTTTTAACAAGGCACTTCCAGCCTGTGAAGATATCGCTACTTTAGGAACAGGGCATCCCATATTGATATCTATAATATCTGGTTTCATGTTTTCTTCAATATATTTTGCTGCTTTAACAAAAGAATCTTTATCACTTCCAAATATTTGTTGTGATATTGGTCTTTCTTCTTCAGTCATATAAAGCATATCCAGTGTTTTTTTAGATTCGTAACTAATTGCTTTATCACTTACCATTTCAGCATATATTAACCCACAGCCCATTTCTTTTATAATGGTTCTAAAAGCATTATTACAAATACCGGCCATAGGTGCTAAAACAACACGATTTTTGATTAAAACATTTCCGATTGTAAACATTATATCCCTCTATCTAACAATTATAACATAATAATAGGAATTTAGTTATGAAAATAAACAAAAAAAGTAGTAATTACTACTTTTATATTTTTTCAAGTCCACCCATATATGGTCTTAAAACTAGAGGTATATTTATAGTTCCATCAGCATTGTAATTATTTTCGACAAATGCTATTAATCCTCTTGGACTTGCTAATACCGTATTATTTAATGTATTCACATAATATGTGCCATCTTCACCTTTAGTTCTAATTCCTAATCTTCTTGCTTGGGCTTCTCCTAAAGTAGAACAACTTCCTACTTCATAATATTTCTTTTGTCTTGGACTCCAAGCTTCAACATCACAACTTTTAACTTTTAAATCTGCTAAATCACCACTACAACATTCAAGAGTTCTTAGAGGTATATCTAGATTTCTAAATAATTCAACAGTATAACTCCACATTTTATCATACCAGTCCATAGCATCTTCTTCTTTACATAAAACAACCATTTCTTGTTTTTCAAATTGGTGAACTCGATAAATTCCTCGTTCTTCTAATCCATGAGCACCAACTTCTTTTCTAAAACATGGAGAATACGATGTCAATGCAATTGGTAATTCCTCTTCTTTAACAATTTGATCTTTATATTTACCAATCATAGAGTGTTCACTAGTACCAATTAGGTATAAGTCTTCACCTTCTATTTTATACATCATTGCTTCCATTTCTGTAAAACTCATTACACCAGTTACTACATCTCCTCTTATCATAAAAGGTGGTATACAATAAGTAAAACCTTTTTCAATCATAAAATCTCTAGCATAACTCAACATTGCTGAATGTAATCTCGCTACATTTCCCATCAAATAATAAAATCCATATCCAGATGTTCTTGCTGAACTATCTTTATCTAAACCATTAATTTTTTCTAAGATATCAGCATGATGTGGTATTTCATATTCTGGTATAACTGGTTCTCCATATTTTTTAACTTCAACATTTTCACTATCATCTTTTCCGATTGGAACACTTTCGTCTATAATATTTGGGATAATCATCATTTTTTCCTTAATTAATACACTTAATTCTTCTTCTTGTTTATCGAGCAACAATATCTTGTCTGCATATTCTGCTATTTCTTTTTTTAAAGCATTAGCTTCATCAATTTTTTTATCGCGCATTAAATTTCCAATTTCTGCACTTTTAGCATTTTTTAAAGCCCTTAAAACGTCCCCTTCTGCCTTATATTTACGAAATTCAATATCTAAGGTTTCAATTTCATCGACAATTGCTAATTTTTGATCTTGAAATTTTTTTTTGATGTTTTCTTTTACTAATTCTTTATTTTCTCTTATTAATTTTATATCAATCATTTTTTTCTCCTCACTAATTCTTTATATATTTTTCCTCTTTCCTCAAAATTTTTAAAGTATCCATAACTAGATGCTGCTGGAGAAAGAGCACATATTTTGTTTTTTTCTGTAACTCTTTTACTAATTTCAATTGCTTCTTCTAAGTTGTCTACTATATACACTTTTTTATAATCTTCAAGATATACGGCTATATCATGTCCTGTTTTTGGTAAACAAATTATATTGCTTATATTTGATTTTTTTAAATATTCAATCAAATTTTTATAATCCAAGGATCGGTCATTTCCACCTAATATTAAAGTGTCGACAATTTTTAAAGTTTCAACACAATTTATAGTAGCCTCTGGAATTGTTGCTATTGAATCATTGTAATAAATAATATTATCAAATGTTCCTACTAACTCCATACGATGCTCAAGTGGTTGAAATTCTTCTATTGATTTTGATACTATTTCCATATCTAAATTTAATAAATCAGAAACACCTAATATAAACATTATGTTTTCTAAATTATGGTCTCCAACAATATTTCTTTTATTACTGATGTTATATAATTTTTTATCAGATTCAACATAATCATCTTTAATATAAATATCTTTTCCTATTCCTATCTTAGCATTATTGTTTTCTAGTTTATTTACGTAATCTTTTAAAGTATTATTATTAAAGTTATAAAATAAATAATCATTTTCATTTTGAAATTTTGTAATATTCATTTTAGCTTCATAATAACTTTCTACATCTTTATAAAAATCTAAATGTTCTTTAAAAAGATTTAATATTATACTAATATGTGGCGAATAGGTTACATACTCGAGCTGATGACAAGAAAGCTCAATTACTAATTTAGATTTATCATTAAATGAGTCAATATAATCTAATATTGGAATGCCAATATTCCCTAGTAAAAAGGTATTTTCGTATTGATCTTTAATAACTTTATACATTAGAGATGATGTTGTGGATTTTCCTTTTGTCCCTGTAATACCAATGATATTATCTTTTGCAACCATCAAAATTAATTGTAATTGTGAACTTATATTAAGTCCTTGAGTATCGATATTTTTTAAAGATATTCCTGGACTTTTAATAATTAAATCATATTTTTCTAAAATTTCTTTATTTAATTTTTCAACTATATACTTTGTATTTATTTCTTCGGGTTTATCTTTTATTTCATATTCATCAAATACAGTTAAAAAACAATCCGAATTTTTTCTTATAAAATTATATGTCGAACGACCTTCTTTACCAAAACCTAGAATTAAAATATTTTTATCTTTTAAATACTCGATTATTTTATTTTTCATCTAAAGCACCTCTTATTATATTTAAAAAATAAGGTTCTAAATTATGACTATTATTAAATCTATTTAATAAATTTTCATAAATTATCAAACTATGATTTTGATAATAGTAATTTAGTAGATATGGTAATTTATCTTGTTTTTTTATACTTAATTTTAAAGCATAATTTATTTCCTCAAAAGTACCAACACAATCAAATGGTTTGTTTTCCGAATCCCCAATTAATTGTTTAAATACCTCTAATAAAGAATCTTTGTCTAACAAATTTTCACCAAACATATTTATCATTTCTTGTTCTTCTAAAAAAGGATTTAAAATTATATATACAAACAAACATTTCGAACAATTACAGCACCATTCCCATGGTTCTTTTTTACTTCCAACATTACAACTTTTAAATACATTATGATATTTTTTGTACTTTGAAAAAATATGAGCTATCTGTAATTCGTTTAATGGTCTTAAAAAACTAAAGTATTTTATATCAATTTGAAAATAATTGTCTACATAATAATTGAAATCATTTTCAAATTCATAAGATTTAGAGTATTGATGATTAACTGTATTACCAACTACATTACCCTCATTTGCACTTGATTCATTTGATAACACAATATATTTTTTGTTTTTCAAATATGCTACTAAGAAACTTGTAAATGCAAGAAGGGCACTGAAAGGAGTATGACCATTTAAAAAACCCTGTTTATTTAATTCAATTAATTTTTTATCTATTACTCTAGTAATAGATGTTATATCCTTATAACCTGCTACATCAACACAATATAACATTGTCTTTTTAGGATTAACCATCATTATGGAGTTAGGATTTCCTTTTAATAATTCCATTGATACAACCGAATCCTTACCACCGCCAACTAAGATTAAATTACCTTCACCTTGGTAATTAGTTTCTACTTCTAATTTATTATTATCTGTTTTTATATCAACAAAATTATCGATATCAACTTCGATATTATTAGTGTAAAAGAATTCTCCTAAACCATAAAAGTAAAGTTTTTTAAACCAATTTTTTTGATTTTTATCTAAATATCCACATTTAACAATAATTTCTTTAGAACAAACGCATTTCCAATAACTTATTAGTTCTACTAATCCAATATTGAACGCTAAATAATCTATATATTTATAATCCAATTTTTTATTAGTAATATCACTTTTTAATATTTTAATCGATGGATTAAATTCTTCTAAATTAGGAATAACAAATTTGTAAGTTATTATCAATTCAGTCTCATTTTCAGAAACATTAAAACTTTCATATATAAATTGTTTATATTTTTCTCGATAGGTCAAATAATTCATTATAAATCCTCCTTTTAACAAAAAAAGAATGGTAAAGGAGTGCAGGGCACGGTACCATCCTAATTTTATCTTTTTTATATAACGGCTTAGCCGGAAATGTTTACATTTCACTCAAAAGTAGATTCATAAACATATTTTGTTAGTTTCCATCAAGCACTAACTTTCTATTAGAAATTCTGTTTATTACTAGTCTTTTTCTTCGATTTCTATAATATGATAACATTTTAAAAAATATATGTCAATGTGATTTTGTCAACAAAAATGGCATCTAAAAAGGTTCTCTGTATCTGTTTGATTATTTTCTATAAACCATTTTTTCATTTTACTTCATACCAATCCTTACCATAGCTAATATCAACTTTTAAAGGAACATTTAATCGGTATGTATTTTCCATTGTCTCTTTAACAATATCTGTTACTTTATCTTTTTCACTTTCTAAAACATCAAATATTAACTCATCATGTACTTGTAAAATCATCTTACTTTTAATATTAGCAACTTTAAATAAATCCGAAATTTCAATCATTGCCTTTTTAATAATATCAGCACTTGTACCTTGAATAGGTGTATTAAGTGCTATTCTTTCACCCTGTTTTTTTATCATATAATTAGTATTTTTAAGCTCATTTATATTTCTTTTACGATTCAACAATGTTTTTACATATCCTGTTTCATAAGCATCTTTAACAACTGAATCCATATATTCATTTATGCCCGGATATGTCTTTAAATATTCATCGATAAACAGTTTTGCCTCATTGAAAGGTATATCTAAATTTTCAGATAAGCCGAAACCACTTATACCATATATTATTCCAAAGTTAACTGCTTTAGCAATTCTTCTTTCTCTAGGAGTTACCGAATCTGGAGCTTTTTTAAATATATCTGCTGCTGTTTTGCTATGAATATCAATCCCATGATTGAAAGCTTCAATTAAGGAGTCAACATTAGATATATGTGCTAAAATACGAAGTTCTATTTGTGAATAATCAGCACTCATTATTATTGAATCTTTACTAGGTATAAAGGCTTTCCTAATCAGTTTACCAACTTCATATCTGATCGGTATATTTTGTAAATTTGGTTCAACAGAAGATAATCTTCCTGTTCTTGTCAATGCCTGATTATAAATAGTGTGTATTTTACCATCTATTTCTATATTAATTAAACCTTCAATATATGTAGTGTATATTTTAATTAATGTACGATATTCGATTATATAATCTATTATTGGATGTTTTTCTCTTAATTTATTTAAAACATCAATAGCGGTAGAATATCCTGTCTTTCCTTTTTTACCATGACTTAGTCCTAATTTTTCAAATAAAATATATCCTAATTCTTTAGTGGATGCAACATTAAAGTTTTCACCTGCTAAATTGTGAATTTCTTCAATTATTTCATCAATTCTTATTTTTATTTTTCCGCCCATTTCTTTTAAAACATTTTTATCGAAATGAACACCACTATATTCCATATCTCCTAATACATACGCTAAAGGAACTTCAATATCAGTAAATAAATCAAAAAGTTCTTCACTATTCAATTTATTTAAAAAAGTCTCTTTTGTTTCGTATATAAATTGGGCTTTCAATATTGCATTATATGCCACTATATCAATATCCGCTTCTTCTTTTTTAAATAAAGTTTCATAAAAAGGAATAACATAATCAAATTCTCTTGCTAAGTAAGCAACATCATCTTTTATATTATAATCAAGTAAATAAGCGGCTAACATTGCATCATAATTTAAGTTTTCTAAATCAATATCATTTTTCTTTAAAGTAACATATGTTTTTTTAATATCGTAAGTATATTTAATGTTATTTTTTAAGAATTCAGGATTTTGTTTTAATAATTCAAAAGGAATAAAATAGTTGATATCTTTATTATAAACAGCCATTCCTAAAGGTTTTGCTGTATGATAATTAGTGCCATAATTTTCTAAATATATAGCACAATCACCCTCTATTTCTAAATCCTTAATATTTTTTAAAATATTTACTTCAACTGATTTATGAGTTTCTATTTCATCATTTTTTTTAATAAAAGAATAGAATTCTAATTCTTCATATAATTCATTTAACTCTTTACTTTTAATACCTTTATATTTGATATCTTCTAAATTTATTTCTAAAGGAACGTTACAGCAAATGGTTGCTAAATCATAACTCATGTATGCGTCTTCTTTGCCTTCTATTAATTTTTCTTTTAATTTCCCTTTTATTTCATCGATATGTTCATATAAATTATCTAATGTTTTATAATCGTTTAATAACTTTAAAGCCGTTTTTTCGCCTATTCCTTTTACTCCAGGAATATTATCTGATGGGTCACCCATTAAAGCTTTTAAATCAATTACATTTATTGGATCTATTCCATATTCTTCTTTAAAGGATATATTATTATATCTTATGTAATCTCTTGTTTTTAATAATTTAATTTCTACATCATTACTGATAAGTTGCAATAAATCTTTATCACTACTGATAATTAAACCAGTGTAATTTGTATCTTTATCACAATAATTGGCAAAAGTCCCAATTATATCATCGGCTTCATAATTATCGATTTCATAACTTTTTATTCCCATTGCATCTAATAATTCCTTAGCTTTTGGAAATTGAACTTTAAGTTCATCAGGCATCGATATTCTACCATCTTTATACGCAGGATACTTATCGTGTCTAAATGTTTTACCTTTATCAAAAGCCACAATCATATATTGTGGTTTTTCTTCTAATATAATTTTATTGATCATATTAGAAAATCCAAATAATGCATTAGTAGGAAAATTTTTACTGTTTTTCATAAAGTTCCCATTGTATGCGGTTGCATAATAACTTCTAAACAAAAGATTGTTACCATCTACTAATATAATCTTATCCATATCATCACCATATATATTATAGCATAAAAAAAATCCACATTGTGGATTTTATTTAATTAATTCTTCTGCTGTTCTTACCATTTGCGCACTGTATCCCATTTCGTTATCATACCATGCAATAACTTTTACTAATTGTTTGCCATCTACTTCTAATACTTCAGTTAACAAACCATCAACTAATGCACCAACGTGAGAACCGATTATATCACTTGATACAACTGGATCCATTGTGAATTTTAATGTTTCATTTTGACTCTTTTTAAATGCTTCATTTATTTCATCTACACTTACATTTTTCTTTAATTCTAAAGTTAAATCTACAACTGAACCAGTTGCTATTGGAACTCTTAAAGCACTTCCACTTAGTTTTCCAGTTAATTCAGGAATTACAAGTCCTAAAGCTTTTGCAGCTCCTGTTGAAGATGGAATAATATTCATGGCACCAGCACGACCACGTCTAGCTTTGATGCCTTTTTTGTGTGCAACATCTAAAATTACTTGGTCATTTGTATAAGCATGAACTGTTGTCATATATCCTTTTTCAATTCCAAAATTATCGTTCAATACTTTCACAACAGGTGCTAAACAATTAGTTGTACAAGAAGCAGCACTTATAACTGTTTCTGTTCCATCTAATATATTATGATTTACATTATAAACAACTGTTTTTACATCACCTTTTGCTGGAGCCGAAATAATCACTTTTTTTGCTCCTGCTTGGATATGTTTACCAGCACCTTCTAAATCTACAAATTTTCCAGTACATTCAAATACTGCATCAATTTCTAATTGACCCCAAGGTAAATTTACTGGATCTAATTCTTTAAATACCTTTATCTTTCGATTACCAACTATGATATTTTCTTCATCATAACTAATTTCGTCAACGCGATAACTGCGATGATTAGTGTCATATTTTAATAGATACGCTAATTGTTCTGAATCTGTTAAATCATTGATTGCTGCTACTTCGAAATTTGGATTTTCTTCCATAATTCTAAATACTAATCTTCCAATTCTTCCAAAGCCATTAATTGCTACTTTTATCATCTTTTCCCTCTTTCTACCATGCATCATTTGTATCACATTTCAAGCCACTATTTCTTCCTTTAATACCACAACCAGTAAAATGACTTGCAAAAGATCCTTCTCTCATAAATGCACTTAAACATTTTTCACCATTCATATTACATTCTAAAGTATAATCTGGATATTCATGATTATCATTATATCTTCTAATTTCTTTTGTTAAATCAGGAGTTAAAGTTAAACTATATAAAGGACTTCTGTCAATATATAATCTATCTGTTAATACACCTCGATTATAAGTTATAAAATTATGTATATTATATTCTGTCCAATTTTCTCCAGCATTTCTGTCTGGGAAAGGATCTGATAGTGAAACAGTACGATATACAACATCTATTCCTAATGAATTATTATCATTACTAGATGTATCTACATTATCGTTTTTAACACCATATGTACAATTATAATTCAAATCAGTATTACTAAATGCTACATTTCCTGTTGAACTATTATAATTAGCTGTAACACAAGCTTTTAATTTATTATAATTTTGCACACAACATGAATTATTTTGACTATCACAACTTGTACATGCTATATCTGCAGTACACTTAACGTATTCTGCTTCTGTAATATTGTCTTTAACCTTTTTACATCCAGAGTTCCTAGCGCAACCACTTTGTAAGAACTCGTCTATTGAGTATCCTAATAATCGCAATTGATTTTTGAATGCAGGATTTAAGTAATTTTTTCCAGATTTATCATCTTCAATTAAACTTAAAGCTGTATTATTTGTAGCTATTTTTCTATACATATCATTAAAATCAACACCTTGACTTGTATTATATTCTATATCTACTTTATAATTACTAGTTAAGAATTTATAAAATCTTTGATTTCTACCAAACCATGAAGTTGTAAATCCTAATTTAAAGGTATAATCATCTCTTGTTTGTCTTGCATAACTTATTGGTAAATTACTATAATTAATATAATAATAATTATTTGTAATAGGTGTATTTGTCGAAACCCCACTAGGTTTATTTACATAATGATATAAACCATTTTTTAATGTGTAGTTCATTTTTTTTGTTGTTGTTTGTTCAACATACTCTGCTGTAGGGTATCTTTGTCCATTTATAGTTTTTGTAGGACCATAAGTTAAAATGACATTATTAGCAGTTCTTTCGTCAAATAAGAAAGTTTTGTTAGAACCAGCATAATTTCCAACACTCCAATTTTTTACTCCTATTTTTTTTATTTTTACATTATTGAAATTTGATGAAGATTCTAACGCCGATGAAGATACTAAATTTCCAACATAATTATAATTTGTTCCTAAATTTTTATATTGACCTTCGTTATATGAAAATATTAAAGTTGGTTCTAAATCATTATATGTTTTTTGATAAGAATAACAATTCAATAACTCTTTTAAATATTTTTGTCGATCAGCTTCATTTGAAGCGTTTCTATAATCTTCTTCAAAATAATGTGTATTAGGATTAGTATCCCCAGCAGGCCTACTAACATTTATTGGTATTGTTTCATTTATAGTCTTAGTACCAACTGATCTACAAGTTGATATTCCTTCTATCGCTATAGGTGATAAAGATGTAGTACTATCAACACCACCTAAGGTAAATGACTTACCTGCTTGTACAATCATATTATCACTTGGAAAATTATAGTTTAAATCTTCTCTACAATATATTTTACAATATCTATTTTCATGTGCTAAATACTGTTCTTTAACAGTTTGATCTTTAGAATATGAACTAGCATAAATACAACTCCAGTCAGCTATATCTTTAATATATCCGTTCGTACTTGTTTTACAATTGTTTGCTATATTTCTATCTAAAGTAAATGTACATTTTGCTGTTGGGTCACAACGATCCACTAATCCTGGTATTTGGAAGAATCCTATTGAGTAACCATATAAGTTTCCTCCTACCTTTCCGTTATTAGCATTCCATATTATATCTCCAGTTTTATTTGGATTTACACCGATAATACCAGCCATACTATTTGGGGTATAAACTGCTAAAGGAATTCTACCATCCCTAATAATTACTCTAATAAAAGAAAGATTATGTTGTTGAATATATCTTCCTATTTCCGTTCCGGTTCCAGCAATACGTCTATTTCCTTGTCTTTGAAAAATAGTTACTAATGGTTCAACTGCTACATATATATCGTCAGTTATACAATCGGTTGTAACATCATCTAACGAAGTTCCAAACAATTTTAAAAAACCATCATAATTTGTATTTTCATATTGATCCATTTTATTTGCAACAGCATCTCTAACAGTTGTGAATGAAGCATTTTCAGCATAAAAATTACTTGAAAAATTAATGTTTGATGATACATGAGCATTTTTTTTATAATTAGATGCTAATTCCAAAGGAGCAGATATTGCATTATATCTATTCTTTTGTCCCCTAAAATAGTAGTACTCATTTCCAGGTACGGTATTCCAAAAATCATAAGAATGACCTAACTGTTTTACTTTTCCTGTGTCTTTGTTGTAAGTAATAATCGATATACGAATACCATATGGATTAGAAGAATAAGACGAATCTTTTCCAGTTGCATCCCGGTATTCTGATTCATTACCTTTTCCACCAATATTTTCCTGCCTTGCATCAACAGTTATTGGCATAATAAACAATAACGTTAATAATAATAATAATGTTTTTACAAATTTATTTTTCATAATTCACCTCTTATTCTTTAAAACAACTTCCGCCAATAAATTCCCTTAATATTGAATCTAATGGAACCTCTTCACTTGGAATTGGCAAAAAGTTTCTTAAAAAATTTATTAATCTTACTGCCTCAGGATATGTTGGATCATTTTCTGGTACTGAGAACAATAAAGGTTCCACGTATGTTTTTAATACTCCTATCTCATAAGTTAATGATGTATTTATTATAGCATCAACTTCATCTTGAAAAGGAAATATATATTTAACTTCGCCTTCTCTTATTTTTGACCACATGTTTAAAGTAGCTGCTGCATCATAACCACGATTTCGATTGTCTCTTATTATTCTTCTTAATCTTCTTGTATCACTTGAATGAATTCTATTGTGATTATCTATATTTAATTGTGTCAAAGGCGCAATATAAATTTTGTATTTATTTTTTCTTTCTACTGAAGCTGTTAATTCATCATTAATAGCATGTAATCCTTCAATAATTATTATATCATCTTTATTTAATTGTAAAAATCTATTTTTATATTCTTTTTTTCCCTCAATAAAATTAAATGTTGGCAAATTTACTCTTTCACCATCTAACAACTTAAATAAATGTTTATTAAATAAATTAATATCGATCGCTCTTAATGATTCAAAATCATATTCTCCTTCTTCGGTTTTAGGAGTCTCATTTCTTTCTAAAAAGTAATCATCTATCGATAAAGTATGCGGTCTTATACCTTTAGCTTTAAGATAAATTGCTAACTTTTTAGCCGTTGTTGTTTTACCACTAGAAGAAGGGCCACCAATTAAAACTATCTTTACTTTATTTGTATTATGTGCAATTTCATCAGCAACTCTAGTCAATTGACTATCATAATGTGCTTCAGATATACGAATTATTTCTCCAGCACTACTTTTAGAAATGCACTCGTTTAAATCAGTAGCATTACTTATCCCTATTACTTTACCCCATTTTGAATAATTAATGAATGCTTCATATATTTTTTGCTTATGAACATATTCTAAAGTACATTCTGGATTATAGATATTTGGAAATGATAAAACAAAACCATTATCTTTTATATAATTTAATTCAAAAGAATCGATATATTTAGTAGAAGGCACTAATTCACTAAAAAAATAATCATAAACATTATTTAATCTATGTAAATTAACATAACTATTTGTAACGTATTTTAATACTTTAACTTTATCTATTTTATTTCTCTTATTAAAAAATTTAATTGCATCAAATCTTAAAACACTCAATCTATTGAATGGCAAATCTTCTTTTACCAGCTCATGCATTTGAGTAGATATTTTATTAACAACAGTTTTATTTAATTCAACTCCCTCAATTTCACAATAAATTCCATTACCTAATGAATTTTCAATAAAAACTTCTACTTTTTCACCAAATATCTCTTTTATAGTTGCAACTAAAATCATTTGAAGACTATTAGCATAGATAGTATTACCAACAACACTACTACGATCATAAAAATCAATATCACATTTTTTAGTTAATTTTTCATCTAAAGAAATTAAATCATTATCAACTTTAGCAATTAAAATTGGATAATTAAACTTTTTTTGGAAGCTTTTTGCAATTTCTTCATATCTTGTACCCTCATCAAATTCTAGATTTTCAATATTTCTAAAACTTATTCTAATTTTTTTTGCCATAAGTCAACCTCTATTCTAGAATCATTTTATCAAATTTTTCATATTTTGTCACTTCTTTTAATGAATAAATAAATATTTTACACTTATTATAATAATGGGTGATAAAATGGTTATACCAACAATAATAGAAAAAACAAACAATTCAGAAAGGGTATATGATATATACTCAAGGCTATTAAAAGACAGGATTATAATGTTAAGTGGAGAAATAGATGATAATATGGCGAATAGTATAGTAGCACAACTGCTATATCTAGATTCTATCAATCATAATGATATTAGTTTATATATCAATTCTCCTGGTGGAAATGTGACTTCAGGTATGGCGATTTACGATACAATGAATTTTGTTAAAAGTGATGTTTCAACAATATGTATTGGAATGGCTGCTAGTATGGCTGCTGTTCTTCTTTCAAGTGGCGCTAAAGATAAAAGATATTCACTTCCTAACAGTGAAATAATGATCCATCAACCTTTAGGAGGAGCACAAGGTCAAGCTACAGAAATAAAAATTGCAGCTGAAAGAATACTAAAACTTAAAGAAAAATTAAATAAAATCCTCGTTAAAAATACATCACAAAAATTATCAAAAATTACAAAAGATACAGAAAGGGATCATTTTTTATCCTCTTATGAAGCCTTAGAATATCGATTAATAGATAAAATTATTTAAAGAACAATAGTTCTTTTTTAATAAAAAAAGACAGTTAAACTGTCCCTCTTTTTTTTATTTTGATTGGTAATTTGAAGCGTTACCTAAACTTTGTTCTCCCATTTGAACTAATCTTTTAGTTATTTCTCCTCCAACTGAACCATTTTGTCTTGAAGTAGTATCAGGTCCTAAATTAACACCTAATTCACTAGCTATCTCATATTTCATTTTATCAATAGCTTGCTTTGCACCTGGTACTGCAAGTTTTTTTGTACTATTGTTCATAATTTCACCTCCTGTACACTTATATAATGTGTACAAATAGGTAAAAAATACGTTTTTAATGCTGGTAATTTATGGCTACAAAATATCTTTGTAATCTTTTTTAAAATCTGTTATAACTTCAATATTTTCTATTGATTCTTCAATTAATTTATCAAAATCTAATTTTTTTTCATATTCCAAACATTTATTAAGTTCTGGATTTATTACGGGGTGCTTAGGTACGAAAATTGTACAACAATCTTCAAAAGGTAAAATACTTGTTTCATATGTACCGATTTTTTTAGAAATATCTATTATTTCTATTTTATCTAAACACGCTACAGGCCTTATTATTGGCATATTGGTAACTTCGTTTATAACATTTATACTTGTTATTGTTTGACTTGCAACTTGACCTATACTTTCACCATTAATAATTATTGGAATTTGCTTTTTATTAGCATAAATAGTTGCAATTCTATACATCATTCTTCTCATTATGGTTATCATATAAGTATGTGGAACCACTTTATAAATTTCTTCTTGAATTTTTGTAAAAGGAACAATGTGAAGTTTTATATTTCCAGAATAATTATTTAATATATTTGTAAGTTCAATAACTTTATTTTTAGCTTCTAAACTTGTATGTGGTGGACTTTCAAAATATAGGCAATCTATATCAATTCCTCTTTTAAGTGCTAAAAAACCTGCTACTGGGCTATCTATTCCTCCACTTAACATAAGAAGTCCTTTACCTTGAATACCAACCGGATATCCACCCATTCCTTTTATTTCATTAGTATAAATAAAAGTTCCTTCTTCTCTTATTTCAATATTTAAATATAAATCAGGATTGTGAACATCTACTTTTACATCAAAATTTTCAAGTACTAATCCACCGATTTTATTATTATATTCCATTGAAGGAATTGGAAATCTTTTATCAGCTCTTTTAGTTATAACTTTAAAAGTTTTAAAATTTTTATTTTTTAAAATTTCGATAATAGACGATTCTATATTATTATTGTTTACTTTATAACATATTGCTATACCTAATATTCCAAATATTTTTTGTAATTTTAAAGATACATTTTCTATATTAGAAGAGTAAATATACATTCTTGATCTTTCTTTAATAATTTTTAAATCATAATCTTTTAATAATTGTTTTATATTTTTTTCAAGTTTATTAATAAAAATATTTCGATTATCTTTTTTAGTCGTTAATTCACCATATTTAATTAATAATATTTTTTCCATTGTAATCACCCAAACAAGTATATCACAAAAAAATTCTAATTTCTTAGAATTTTTTACTTCCATAAAAATTTAAAAGTTTATTGTATATTCCAGGTTCTATTCTATTTAAGGTATTTATAGTTAATTCTAGTGATTTTTTATATTCACCTTTAAAGAACAATACCTCTGAATAAGTTAAATTCTTATCCATATCCTCTGTTGAAGAACGGAATCTATTTCCATATACAATAGCCATTTCTGCAAACATTGCTGTTTTTAATATTTCTTTTGTTCGACCGAATAATTTTAGCACTAAATCTCTAGCAGTGTCTACTCTTGTATTTAAAACGCTAATCGTAATTGGCTTTTTATCCAATTCTTTAATTATCTCTTTAATTGCTGCTTGGGCTTCATTTAACTCTACAAAATAAGACTTTGGCACGATTGGTAAATTATAGTCACGCATTTTAACTTTAGCCTCTTTTAAGATAGTATTTACTTCTTGCAATTGTTGTCTTGCTCTTACTTCATCAGCTTTCATACTACTTATAGCATCCAAAGAATTATCTAATCTATCTTCAATCGCTGCTAATTTAAGCACTAATAATTCAATTTCTTTAGATAATTTACTAAATGCAAATACTTTATTACCAGTATGATCCATTAAAGTTTTATAATCATTATTTAAGGTCTTAATTTCTTTTTTAATAGCATTTAATAAAACAAGATCTTCCTCAGACAAATTATACATATCTTTAATATCGTCAATTTGGTTAAAAATATCCTTTATTAATTGATTTAATTTATCTAATTTTTTAACGAATATCTCGTTATTTTCATCATAAGATTTACGATTTATTTTTTCTTTTTCAAAATCAG
This sequence comes from Bacilli bacterium, assembly GCA_028708945.1. The sequence goes on along the minus strand of JAQVXV010000007.1, from coordinate 5,108 downwards.
TAAACAAACCATCAAAATAATCTAATAAAACTTTTAATTCAAATAGACTATCTTCTAAATTTAAAACGCGACATCTATCAAAAATATCATTTATTTTTTTATTAGCCTCAGAAACATTATAATCGACATTTAAATAGTCTAAAGGATATCCATCTCTAACCATTTTGTCATATGTTTCAACTATTGAACTAACTTTTTTAGGCAAAATATTAGTACACATAAGTACTATTGTTGGAACTTCATCAATAACAATAGTCATATGTTTTAACATATCGTCAATTACTTTTATAATTTTAGTAACTTCCACATATTCATTTAAATCCATTACTTGTTCAAATTCTTCAAATCTTTTTGAAATATTTTCAAATTGTAAATCTATTGAATTAGCAATTTCTCCAAAATCGACTTTAGAAGCTTCAAATTTTTGAAATAATTCGCGATAAGTTACTTTTAATTTAGTAACAATATTTCGATTTTTTTCTTCACTGGTTGTAATTGCCTTTATTTCGTCTAATAAGAATTCAGTATTGGTACGAACCTTATATATTTCCATCTCTAGTTTTGCTATTTTAACCATTGCGTTTCGATAATTCATTTGAGACAAAGAATATTCTGCTTCTAAAATCATATCGGTTACTTTAGGAATTTGATATGATTTTATATTACTTAATCTATCTTGCCACTCATTATACATTATCTCTAGTTTTTCTGTTTTTAAAAAAGCTTCAATCTTTGCTAATTCAGGAACAATAGGAGCACATTCGATTTGATTTTTTTCAACATTTAATTTTTCAATTACTTTTTTATATTTTTTATTTTTATTTGACTGCATCAAATTAAGCGTGACAACAATTAAGATAACAGCGACCAATATTATTGTTATAATTATTAAAGTTGCAACTTCCATATTATCACCTCTATAATACATTTTATCATAAAAGCGACAAAATTTGATATATTTTTTAAGTTTTTAATTTTTTTTTAATTTTTTTTTGATTTTTGTGTTATAATAACCTACTATGAAGGTGATTTTATGGAAAACGAAGTTCAAGAAACTATAAATAATTTCATATCAACTAAGCCAGAAAACCTCAATATAATAGGATATGGTAGTTGTGTTAAAGAACAATTTGTTAAAGGTAGTCAAATTGATACTATTTTAGCAGTCAACGATACTTTTGAATGGCATAAAAAAAATTATACTTTAAATAAAAAAGATTATTGTAAAAAAGGATATTTCTTTTTGCAAAGTAAAAGTAGCGATTATCTAACAAAGATAAATTATATGAGTTACCTAAAAGATCATAATAATATGTTTAAAATTGGAGTTATTTCTAAAAAGAACTTAGAAGATGACCTACTTAATTGGCGACATGGAATAATATCGGGAAGATGCCAAAAACCAATTGAATTAATAAAAAGTGATTATAGTTTGGATTATGCAATTAAGATGAATCGTTTAAATGCATTAAGATCGTCTCTTATTTTATTAGCCCAAACAGAATGCCAAGAAATTGATCTATATAAAACTATCTGTTCACTCTCTTATAAAGGTGACATTAGAATGCGACTCGGATTTGAAAACCCTAATAAAATTAATAATATTGTAAATGGCAGTTTTGATGAATTTAAAAGTATCTACAGTTCTTTAAATGATGACTATTATAAAATAAACGGAAATCTTAAAATTAATACTCATAAATTATTAAATGAAGTTAATCAGTTACCAATTACGTTACAGGAACATCTTTCTAAATATTTCGATGATCTTGATAATCTTACTGATAACGACATTGAAAAATTAAAGCATTTAATTGAACTATATTTTAAAAAATTAAATTTAAAATCAAGTATCATTCAACCTATGAAAGGCATTGTTACTAACAATAGTTTTAAAGTGTTAAAATACGCTTTAGAAAAAAGGAATAAATCAAAATTAGGTATTGACTAATTAAGTGTTACATAATATAATTATAAATGCGTAGCAGCGTTACTCTAGAAAATTGTAATGTGTTTATTCCCTATAGGGGTTATTCCAATGTAGCTGCAATTTATGGAATATTAATATTAAACACCCTATAATTTGACTAGGTAACCTCTTGATCGCGATTATGTGAAAGGAGGAAATTATGTCAAGATATACAGGTTCAACTTACAGAAAAAGTAGAAGATTAGGTTTCTCTATCTTAGAAAGTGGTAAGGAATTAGCAAAAAAACCTTATGCACCAGGACAACATGGACAAAAGAGAAGTAAAAAATTATCTAATTATGGTCTACAATTACAAGAAAAACAAAAAGTTAGATTTATGTATGGTCTGGGTGAAAAGCAATTTAGAAAAACTTTTGATGAAGCTAATAAATTAAAAGGTGTTCTAGGTGAAAACTTCTTAAAACTACTAGAAAGTCGTTTAGATAATTTAGTATATAGAATTGGTTTCGCAAATACTAGAAAAGCCGCTAGACAATTAGTTAATCATGGACACATTACTGTTAATGGTTCAAAAGTGGATATTGCTTCTTACCGTTGTAAACCAGGAGATGTAATAGCAATTAAAGAAAACTCAAAAGATTTATTAGTTGTTAAAATGTCTTTAGACAATCTATTAAATCGTGTTGAATTCGTTACTTATGATGAGAGCAAAATGGCAGGTACTTTTGTTAGATTACCAGAAAGAAGCGAATTAAATAATGAAATTGATGAATCATTCATCGTTGAATTCTATAATAGATAATAATTTAATAACCAAAAAGTCAGAAAATAATTTCTGGCTTTTTTTGACTTAGTAGATATAACAAACCTTATTCCAGGACCATCCTCTAAGGAAAGGGGATTTATATATTTTCTTTTATAAGAAACTCTAGTTTAAACCTTTTGCATTTTTAAATTCACATCTAGTTCATTCAATGCTTTTAATTTGTCCACTTTGTCATAATATTTAAATGCTAGTATATTTTTTAATCTCAAATATTCATTATATATTTTACTCATAAAGCATACCTCCATTTCCTATATTAACAAAAAAGCAACACAAAAATGTGTTGCATAAAGATCTTGATTTTCGCCGCTTTACTACTAATCACAATATTTTATTTATATTTTCATCTAAATAAATAGATAGGCATTAAACTTCTAAAATAAGAATTTTATACAAGTCCTTAAACTTATATGTTAAATGAAGTATTTTAACTTTATAATTTTAGTCTGAAAGAACAAGGCGCGAACCAAGGCTGCTACTCACTCCTCCTGTATTCCTAAGGAAATAAAACTGACCTGCGAGAACACCATTGTAGTTATTGCCACCTCGTTCGAACCAAGGGTAAGATGAGTCAACAAAGTACGAATAGTCAGCGTACCAATTATTATGATATCTATTCGTTCCATCACCATCTGCATAATTATAAAATGGTCCCATTTCGCCGGTTGCATCTCCCAGTATTCTATAATTATAAGTTGTGGTAGAAGAACTGGTTGAGTAGACATCAAAATATTTTGAATTATAATTTGCAATCGTTGTTGTTGTAAATCCACTAGTTCCTAGTTGCCCACTTTTATGTGATGCCATATACTCCCATGCCCCACCACTCATGTCATATATTCCTGTTATATTTCCAGTTGTACTTGCTAAATAACCTGTTTCAGTTTTATATCCTAAAGTTATAGTCGCACCTGTTCCATAATTTCCTGGATATGTTGTTTGATCTGATCCTTCTGTTGCGCTATAACCTGTTTTAAAACTTGAATTATTATTTATATTTATTTCTTTATTTATTCCATATTTTGAATGTGATAAATATGCTACTGCTCCCCATTCAGTATTTTTCATCATATGTGAATCATTACTTCGATCATAATTATAGGCTGCTACAAACATATTATATACTGTATTATTTCGCCAACTGAATACATTTGGTTTTACTATTATCTTGCTTGAATCAGAACTGTTCACTTGAGCCCCAGCTGTTGTTGTTGCCCCTAAATATCCTGTTTCGAATTTACCTACCCATATCCCATTTGTATTAAAAGAAGTAAATGCTGGATGAGTTAACCATGAACCTTCTGTACTTCCCGTTGATGCTGTTGCATCTTTATTTTCAAATACTATTTCTATTTGTTCTGCTATACTTTTTGTTGGTTTACTTGATATGATACCTGTATAATTACCTGTATCAAATATTTTATATTTATATCTTGGTATCCAAACAAAATATGATCTAATAGCTGACTCTGGTATTATGTCTCCTACATTATAAGTTCCACTTGATAACATTACAGCATTTGCCCACTCTTTATTTGAGTAATCATACCAACCATCTTTTAAATCGGCATATATAACTGTTCCATCGTCTTTAATTCTTACTGGTATCATATTAGATCCCAGTATTGGATCTGCTCCATTTAAGATGTTTTCACTATAAGTCATATCATTACAATCTTTTGATTTATACTCAGATATTCCATCCGAATAGATTACTTTAACATCGTTTATACATAATGTCGCAGTTGCAACTGTTCCATTACTACTTAAATTAACAATTCCACTTGTTGGTGTTTTACCATCCATCTTAATAGTTAATGTTTCTCCATTACAAGTATCACCAGTTACATTACCACTACAAAGATTTCCATTTGGCATTACTGTATAAGCTACATCTGGAATATTTTCACGATTTAAATTTTTATTAGCAACCGCTATTTTAATCCCATCTGCATAATTCTCGGCACTTCTTTCAGTTGTACTTTTCTTAGAATCTTCTATTAATCCAACAACAATTGGGGACGCTATTAAAGCAATGATTGCTAAAATTACTATTACGGCTAGTAACTCAATTAATGTAAATCCTTTTTTTAAATTCATTCTATTGCTCCTTATTATTAGTCTAGCTATATTTTAACATATTTTATTTATCAATTCAACCCAGTATACTTTTTATTTTTAATTCTAAATAAAAAGACAAAATTGAATTTGCCTTAAACTTAATTTTTACTTTATTATTCCTAAATAATTTTTCTTTTTACCTTTTCTTATAACTATTAAACGATTATCTATTGCCATATCTTTAGTTATAATTTGATTTTCATCAACTATCTTTTCACCATTTATACTAAT
>JAQVXV010000038.1 GCA_028708945.1 Bacilli bacterium | reverse complement strand
GGTGAATTAGCATGTAATGTTGTCATTCCACCATTGTGGCCAGTATTCATAGCTTGTAACATATCGAAAGTCTCTTTACCTCTTACTTCTCCAATTATAATGCGATCCGGTCTCATTCTAAGTGAGTTTATTACTAAATCTCTTATTGTTACTTCACTATCTTTTTCGTAGTTTGATCCTCTTGTCTCTAAAGTTACAACATGATTTTGTCTTAATTTTAACTCGGCGGCATCTTCAATTGTAATGATTCTTTCATCTTTATCAATAAATGATGATAGCACATTTAACAAAGTTGTTTTACCACTACCAGTTCCACCACTTATAATAATATTTAATTTAGCTTTTACTGATGCCTCTAAGAATAAAGCCATATCATATGTCATAGTTCCATTTTTAAGTAAATCTTCGATTTCATCAATTTCACTTTTAAATTTTCTTATTGTCAATATCGGTCCTTTAGTCGATAAAGGTTCAATAATAGCATTTATACGGCTACCATCTTTTAATCTAGCATCGACCATTGGATTAGCAGCATCGATAGTTTTTCCTAAAGGTCCTATCATTCTTTGCACAGTTCTGATTACATGTTCATCGTTGATAAAAGATATTTCATTTTCTTTAAAGATTTTACCATCGATTTCAACATATACATTATTAGGTCCATTAACCATTATTTCAGTAACATTATCGTCGTTTAATAATTCGGTAATTGGTCCATAACCTGTTATTTCATTGACAATTAGATCATAGACATAATTTCTTTCGACAATCGTTAAATTATAACCTTCTAAAGTTTTATTGATTTCTTCTTTAATATACTCGTTTATATCTTTAGATATTTTATTATTATCAATTAAATTTTGAATTATTTTATTTCTTAATTCTTCAAGTAATTGTTTGTTTGAAAAAATCTCATAGCCAATTGTTTCGACTACTTCCTCTTTTACATTTACTTTAAATTCATCTACAAACTTTTTCTTAGCCACCTAAATCACTTCCTCATTAAGTATTTCTTGTACTATTTTATCAAATATTTTTATTGTGTCTTTATAATTTTTTCTAATACTCTCTTCTAGTACTAGTATTTTACCTTCGATTACATATTTATCAATATTTTTAATATAAAAACTACCTGGAATTACATAATCGATATTCTTTTTGATTATATTTTTTATATCATATTTATTGAAGTAATTTTTTTGTATATCTTTAGCATCATTTAAAATAATTTTATAGTTATCTTTTTCCATGTTTCTATAAATTGAAACCATTGTTCTCATATTTTTTATATCAATTGGATCATTAGAAACAATATAGAAAATTTGATCCATCATATCGAAAGTTACCAAGTTTATTTCACCACTAAAATTATTAGTATCAAAAATTATTACATCGTATTTAGTACGTAATTTAGTAATAGCCTTTTGAATATTTTTACTTGAAATTATATTAGCAGTTCTAGGATCTTTTGAAGATGCTAAAACATCGATTAAATCGTTATATTTAGTAACATAATCTTCCACTTGAGTAAATCTATTATTTTGAATATCCTCTGTTAAAACAAAGATATCTGATTTAGGATCTATATTTAATGATGTCGTCACAGCATTATTAAATAAATCTAAATCGACAATTAAAGTTTTTTGATTTCTTAAAGAAAACATTCCTGCTAAATTAAGGGCAAATGTTGTCTTACCTGTACCACCTTTAACTGATGTTATAGCAACCATACGTGCTTTTTTTATTGCCATTTTATTACTCCTTTTCTATCTTTAAATTTTGGTAATAACCAATATAATGAACTTTTATTTTTTTAATTATTTTATAATCTGTATTTTTTATAATTTCAACTTCAATTACTTCATCATTAACGTCAATATCTATTTCATCATATTCTAAGTTTTTATTAATTAAAGTATCTACTATGTTATAAGAATCTCTATAATCAGCTCTTAATCCACTATAAATGGCATCTAAAACGACACTTTCCATTCTTTTCTTAATAGAAATAGAATCACTTATTTCAAAAACCAAGAATAGTGATATAAACAAAAAGGGAATTAAAAGAACTACACCAATCAATACTTGTCCTTTATTCTTCATAAATAATTCGCTCTGCTTTCACTAAATATGGATCTTCAAAGAAAGCATCTGATAATGGTGTAAGTAAATTAAGTTCTTTTGTTAATTCGATTTCGACAAAATTTTCACTATAATTATAAATTATATCTAATTTATTGTCTCTTAATAATTCTTTTAGCCTAGTTTTTTCTGAATTTTTATATAAAATTGAAACTTCATCTAACTTTGTTTCTAATAAATACTTTGTATAATAAATGTTGCTAAAATCAAAAATTATAAGGAATATAAGGGTTACAAATGGAATCAACAAAACAAATTCAACTAATGCTTGACCTTTATTTTTTTTCATTTAAATCACCCTTATTCTATATAAAATTATATCAAAATTTTTATATTATTACAAGAAAAAAAGATAAGCATGTTATCTTTAATCAGTTTCAACTGCACATTTACCTTCACCAGGTTTTTCACCTTTTTGATAGGTTGTTTCCATAATACTGCATGAAAATTCGGTTAATTTATCTTGTAAATATCCACCAAACATAGTTACTAATTGAATAACTATAAAGCTGATAACTACAATGATTAATAGATATTCCGTTAAAGCTTGACCTTTATTTTTCATACTATCACCTACCTAAATAATATATCAAATGGTTATATTTGTCAAATATATTTTTTTATATTATAATTGGTATATGAAAATAGTAATATGTAATAGTTTTTTAAAAAGATTGATCGGTTTTATTGGCAAGAAAGATGCTGATTATGGGTTATGTTTTCCTAAATGTAATTCTATTCATACTTTTTTTATGCGAAAAAATATTGATGTTATAATGACCGATAAAAACAATCTAATCTTATATGTCTTTAATGACCTTAAACCAAACCGGATAATTTTCCCTAAAAAAAATGTTTACTATACTTATGAATTTCCATTTAGAACTAACTATAAAATAAATAATTATATAAAAAAAGAAGAAGTTTAAATTTCTTTTTTTATTGTATCAAATACTATTTCTATAACGTCTTCATTAGTTATTACTTTATCTTCTAAAATTGATTGTTTTATAACATAACCATAACCATCTAATAAAATATTAAAATTCGTTAATTTTTTAAATATACGAACATCATTTTTAGACCAATTTAACATATTAGGCATTTTTATTTCATCTCCGTTAGTCATTAAGAATATCTTATCACCAGAGACAACCTTTGTTCCATTATTAGGGTATTGATTAATTATCTTATCACCATTGCCAATAATAATAACTTCTAATCCATTATCCTCTAACTTGTCTTTAATTTGATCTAAATCTTTACTAATAAATGATTCTACATTATAAGTAATAGTTTTCTCATTATTTTTATTAGTTCCATAGATGTTTTTATATTTTGCAATGTCTTCAATAACCGGTTTTATGGTATTTGGTAATATTGAAGAACCACCATATTTTGGTTGGCTTAAGGCAGCATAAATAATTATTTCAGGGTCTTCTTTAGGAAACATTCCTGCAAAAGAATAAACATAAGAGTAAGTACCACTTAGATATCTATTTAATTTAGAATCAAATATTTGAGCAGTTCCTGTTTTTCCAAGAATGCCATAATCTTGAATATAGTACCCCTTACCGGTTCTATTTGGATCACTGCTATTAATTACATTATACATTAAATCTTTAACGTATTCGACGCTCTTAAATGATATTAATTGCTCTGATTCATTTACCTCTGATTGATATTTTACTTCACTTGTATTTGGATCAGTTATTTTATCGACAATGTAAGGTTTTAATTTTTTACCATTATTAGAAAGTATACTCAATCCTTGAAGCATTTGAATAGGCGTTGTATATATTCCTTGTCCAAAAGCTGCTGTTGCAACTTCAATTGGATAAGTAAATGCTATTTTACCACTAGCCTCCCTTGGTAATTCAATACCCGTAGTACTTGCAAAACCATACTTTAAAAAGCAATCTTGCAATTCTTTTTTATCTATTACTGTTTGAACAATGTTTGATACTCCAACATTACTAGAATATTCAAAACCTTTATCATATGTGATATAACCCCACCCAGTATTGTTCCAGTCTTTAACCGTACTGTCACCTATAACTATTTTCCCTGATGAAAAAGTATCATTTCCTCTATATTTTCCAGATTCTAAAGCACACATATAAGTAAATATTTTCATAACTGAACCTGGTTCATATAAAGTTGAAACTAAAATATTTTCATATTTTTTAATATCTTTTAAATTAGGATCAAAAGAAGGATATGAAGTTGTTCCTAGGATTGCTCCTGTTTTAGCATCCATTATACTTAAAGTAAACCATTCTGGATCATACTTTTCACCAACATTTTTCATCGCCGATTCTATAAATCTTTGAATATTAGAATCGATTGTTAAATATATATTATCTCCGTCTTTTTCTGGTTCTATGGTCTCAGGTGTATCTGGGATTTTATAATTAAATCTATCTCTTTGATAAGATATATAACCATTAGTGCCTGTCAATAAATCATCATAGTGTTTTTCAATTCCTAATTCGCCTACAATGTTGTGTTCTATTAAACCACTGTTATGTTTTTCTTCATAAAGTTTGGCATATCCAAGTGTATAAGAGGCAAAGTCACCATTAGGATAATATCTTTTATATGATTCAACAAAAGATATTCCTGGTAGCTCTAGTTCTTCAATTTTTTCTTTTGTTAATTGAGTTATACCTCTACCGCCAGGACCTAATTCAACTTGTTTTACATCTCTTTGTAATAAACTTAAAATCGCTTCTACTCTCATATTAATAATTGGTGATAATTTCTCAGCAGTCATTTGTTTATCAACTACATGTAAAGGTTTAGTACTACTTCCTGTTCTTGCTGCATCTAAATATGCTATAACGGTATAAGAAGATACATTAACGGCTAATATATTACCTGTCGAATCATAAATAGTTCCCCTATTAGCATGTAGCACAGATGATTTTGTGTTTCTTTCTTCAGCAAATTTTTTAATGTTTTTTCCATCTATTTCAGTTGCTAAGGAAAGAAATGCAAATCTAATATATAATCCTAAAAAAGCAATAAAAAAAAGGGCACTCATCACTTTTGGAACTTTCCAATTATCTAAATGCCATTTTCTATTTTTCATACTATCACCTACTGTTCATCAACAATTAAAATATTTTCATTCTTGTAAGTTAGTCCCATATCTTTTACTAATTGTTCTATTTTATCAAAAGACGTTAATTCATTTATTTTCATTGTCAAACTCTCATTTGTTTTAGTTTGAACCTCTATTTCATATTTTATTTTTTCAACACTCATATTTAAGTGTCCAATGTTAGCACCACCAAAAACTTGAACTAATATTGTTAAGACAAGACTTAAAAAAGTACCTAACCACAAAAATCTTTCCCCTTTTGTTATTCTCATTTTTTTCATATTATCTTATCCTTTCAATGATTCTAAGTTTAGCGCTTCTTGAACGCTTGTTTTCATCTACTTCTTTCTCTGATGGTAAAACATTATCAACTAATTTATATTTTGGTAATAAATGTTCTGGAATAATTGGTAGTTTATTTAAAGATTTATCAACAGAACTTACCTTTTTAAAAACATCTTTACAAATCTTATCTTCTAATGAATGAAAGGTAATTACACATATTCTTCCATTTATTTTTAGAAGTTCTAGTGAATCTAATAAACTTGATTTAAAAACTTCTAATTCATTGTTTACTTCTATTCTTATAGCTTGAAAACTTTTTCTTGCTGGATGATGATCCCTTTTATACTTTTCTGGAACTGACGATGATATAATATTTACAAGTTCTAAGGTTGTTTCAATCAGTTTTTCTTCTCTTTTTAAAACGATTTTTCTAGCAATACTTTTAGCATACTTCTCTTCGCCATATTTAAATAGTATCTCTGTTAGTTTAGACTCGCT
>JAQVXV010000037.1 GCA_028708945.1 Bacilli bacterium | reverse complement strand
CCCTAATGTTGAAAAATTAATTATGGAAGGAAAGTTGATTGATAATTCAAATAATATTTATATTGATTCAAAATATTTATATTTGTCTAATGAAATATTAATTAATTTTATGGTGTAACATGAATAAGATAGATTTTTTTAAAACAGAATTAAATTATATTAAAGATTCTAGGTTGAGAGAAAGTGCTGAAAAAATAATTAATAATTTACCAGACTACTTCTTTTCAATTCCTGCTAGTTCAACAGGAAAATATCATCCTGCCTATGCTTTAGGTGATGGTGGCCTGGTTCGACATACTAAAGTTGCAGTTAAAATTGCTAACGAATTATTATATAACAACAATACAATAGGGAATGATTTCGAGGATTTAGAAAAGGATATTATCCTTATCGCTTTAATGATTCATGATGGTTTAAAATCCGGATTAACTGAAAATAAATATACAGCTTTTGATCATCCCTTATTAATTTCATCTCTTATTAAAGATAATTACAAAGATTTTGGTTTGACAAAAGAGGAAGCAACTCTAATGTCATCAATACTAGAGACACATATGGGGGAATGGACAAGAGATTATAAAGGTAATGATGTATTAGCAAAACCAACAAGCAAATATCAAAAATTTGGGCATATGTGTGATTATTTAGCAAGTCGTAAATTTATCAATGTTGACTTTGTTGATAATGAAATTTTATAGGAGACTTTATGAATTTAACAATGATTGCATCAAATGATGACAGTAAGAGTAAGTATTTGTGGAAGATTTTAGAAGAATGTGATTTGTTTAATAGTAAATTAAATAATAAACCAATTATAGTAAGGGAACATTTTTTTAAAACGATTCCCGTAAAAAATCCTAAAAGAAGGCTAATTGTTATATCGGAAAACTTTAAAAATAATGATTCAAATATATTAGTATTTGAAAATAAGTCTAAACTTTTAAAAAGATTAGATTTATTAACTGAAGAAGTTTATATGGTTTGTGATATTGATATGTATAATTACTTTTTACCATATATTAATAATCTTTATTTTATTGAATTTAAAAATTCAACTAATAAACTAACTATAAATAATAAAAATTTTGTAAGCAACAATATAATTGAAAACAATGATTTTAAAATGATAGAGTATAGGAAGGAAAAAGAAAATGTTAGGTAAGCTAATTGTTATTGAAGGTACTGATTGTTCTGGAAAAGAAACTCAAACTAATTTATTGATGGAAAAGTTAAAAGACCAAAACATTGCTATTGTAAAATTTGATTTTCCTAATTATAATTCACCTACTGGAAAAATAATTGGTGGACCATATTTAGGAAAAGAATATTTAGGGGCTTCTTGGTTTTTAGAAGGAGCAGCAAATGTTGAGCCTAAAGTCGCATCCTTATATTTTGCAGCTGATCGACTTTACAATATTAATATAATAAAAGAAATATTACAAAAAGGTACAAACGTTATTCTTGATCGTTATACTTATTCAAACATGGGGCATCAAGCTGGGAAATTAGAAAATATAAATGATAGAATGGAAATGTATGAATGGATTGAAGAATTAGAGTTTAGATCCCTAGGACTTCCAATACCAGATATTGCTGTTTTTTTGCATTTACCGTATGAAAACTCTTTGATTTTAAAACAAAATCGTAAAGAAAAACCAGATGGTCATGAAAAGGATGAACAACATTTAAAAAATGCTGAAAATGCCTATATTGAAATAGCTGAAAAATACAACTTTAAGACAATTAAATGTTATGAAGATAATAATGTTAGAACAATCGACGACATAAATGAAGAACTATATAATTACATTAATAAAAAATTAAAAAGCAAAATCTAAAAAGGTTTTGCTTTTAATTTAAAAATATGAATACTTTGTACATATTTATCTAATTAGTTTTCAATAAATTATAAAACTATTTTTCATAGATACATCTAACACTAAACTTGTAGTCTGTTTTTGATGTTTTAATTGAAATATCATTACTTAAATCAAAATTTATTGTAACATTTTCATTGTTTTCTATATTAGATGATAAATAGAATGCACGACTCCCAAGAGAAAATATTTTTCCACTACTGTTTTGAATTCCACTAGGACTTGCCCCAAAATTATAGATATCTTGTCCATTCCAAACTGGACTTTTTTTCTTTAACTTTAAACCTGGATTTGAACCTACGAACTCAATTAATTGATTCCAATCATTTTTTGATGGTAATCGCCAATCTGATGGACATAACTCTTTAGAAGAAGAAGAGTAAAGAATTGAGCCTTTAGTTGTTTTTACGCATTCATCTTCAGAACACAATTGATGTTTTAAATCACTTATCATCCAACAATTATCATTGAATAATTTAGTTTCATAATAACTTCCATCACGTTCATCAAAAAAACTATCACCACATGAAAACCCATTATTGTTTATTTCTAAAGATGGAATAATAATTTTTTTGTTTTTAGTGTTTTGAGTATTTATTATATTTTCACTATTATAATTTTTGTTATATATATTTTTACTATCCCTAAATTCAAAAACTATTTGCTTGTTCTTAAATACTTGTATATAACCATCCTTGATTTTAGTTTTTCTAAACTTTATATCTATGGCATCGTTTGATTTTTTAAGTAATTTTCCGTCTTTAAAAACATAAATAGCGCCTATTTCTTGTGAATTATATTGCGCTTTAACCGTTTTATAAACATAATTAACATCTTGTTTAAGTGATCTGTTTGCTAAGAAAATAATTAGTATTACTAAAATAAGAATAAGTGGTATAAAATAAATTGATTTTTTCATATCTTACCTCCATAATTATTTTAACACAATAAAATATTGGAATCAACAAACTGTTGAAGTTTGTCACTATAAATGATAAAATTATTATGGAGGTAAGATATAACATGAAAAAGAGAGGATTCACCTTAATTGAAGTTTTAGGGATAATCGTAATTATCGGTATAATTCTTTTAATAGTATTCCCTGCGATAGCTGGAATTCTTGAAGAGGCAGAGAAGGCTTCTTTTAGAAATAGTGTCATGGGTATTGTTAAAACAGCAGAAGATCAACACTCTAGATTAGAAATAAACGGTGACTTAATAGAAAATAAATATTCTTATAAAAATGGAGTTGAAAACTCACAAAATCCTGATTTAAATTTAAAATATAAGGGTAAAAAACCTAAGAATGGTGAAGTGGTGGTAGATGATAAAGGTATAGTTGAAGCAGCACTTGACAATGGTAAGTGGTGTGTAAAAAAACTTAAAAATAGTAATGACTACACAATAACAGACTTAAAAGACGGTGAATGTAATTTAACAGGAGCCTCTTGTGAAGGGGAACTAGTAACAAATATTAATTTTGGAAATGGAATAAAAGCCTATAGGGATGGAAATCAGCTATGTTTGTTAGGTAGTCAGGCTTTTATCGAAGAAGGTTCCGGAGGAGATTCTGGTAGTGGTGCAAGTGCACTTGCTATTGAATTGACAAATTTGATAATCGATATGGGTTATACCTATCTTTTTTCAGAACCAGACGACCTTTTCGCTATATCGTATGTTGCATTTTTTGAGCCTGAAGGATGGGAAGATTTGAAAAATGGGGATACTAGTCTATGGGATGATTTATATTTCCAAGTGATAGACGGATATATTATTCCAGAAGATGTCTTTATGGATAATCCTGATTTTTTAACTTTTTATAACGAATTACCAGCATTTGAAGAATTAGATGGTGATATAGAATATCTAGTAGAGGATTTAGCCTCATTCATTATAGATAATAATTTATTATCACCAGAAATACCTGACGAAGTTTCATTTTCACTTTTTTATATTGCATTTTACTATGATGTGGAATCTTGGGAAGAAACAAAAAACGGAAATGATCAATACTTTAATGAAGTACTTGACCTTTTGGAAGATGGAACAATAAGTATTGGGGATGTTCTTGATTCTGATCCTGAGTTTGGAATATTTGTAAATATGGTTTTCGAAATTATTATGCGTAGTGGACCAATTACATTCAATAATAAAAAAGTTGCAACGCTAATGAATAATACAAACAATATTGATATTAAAATTAAAAACTTTTCGGCAACAGCTAATTTATCTAAATTAATTGGAATAGAAAAAGTCCTTATTCGTGGTGATATTAAAGAAATTGGAAGAAATGCTTTTGTTGGGGGATTAGTACCGATAGAAGGCCCTTGTGATAGAAGTGGAACTATTACAGAAGTTTACATTGAAAGTGATGTAGAAGTAATTAATGATTCAGCCTTTTATTGCAATTCTCTTACAACAGTAGTAATGCCCAATAGTGTGAAGACAATCAAAAGATTAGCATTTGAAGAAAATCAAATTGATAGTCTGGTTTTATCTAACCAACTAACCACGATTGAGGATTCCGCTTTTGCTAGAAACTATATTAGTGAAGTAAACTTATCTAATAAATTAACTCATATTGGTAATTATGCTTTTCAATATAATCTTATAGATGATTTAACCTTACCTAATACTGTAGAAATGATTGGTGTAGATGCTTTTAAGTATAACGAGATCAGTGAAATTATTATACCGAATAGTGTTAAATATTTAAGTGGTTTTAGTTCAAATAACATTAGTGAAATAATAATACCAAATAGTGTTGAGGAAATCGGACCTAACGCATTTTTATCAAATCAACTAACAGAAGTAACTATACCTAATTCAGTATTAAAAATTGGTTATTTGGCTTTTTCTTATAATGATATAACAAATGTTCAATTACCTAATAATTTAACTTCTTTAAGTGGCTTTAATTCAAATAACCTTAATCAAATTAATATTCCAAACACAGTTAAGGAAATAGGCGATTATGCTTTTGATGGTAATAATATAAGTGTTGTTAACTTACCAGAAGGAATTGAGAAATTCGGAGAATACGCATTTTCAAGTAATGGAATTTTAAACTTAACATTACCTGCTAGCACAAAAGAAATTGGAGAATTTGCCTTTTCAAGCAATGGAATTAAAAATGTTGTATTCCCAGAAGGTATAACTGAATTAGGTGGATTTGCTCGTAATCAGATTACTAGTCTAGTAATTCCCTCTACAGTAACTGAAATAGGTGACTATGCCTTTGTAGACAATTACTTAACTTCATTAGTAATACCTTCTTCAGTTCAAAATATTGGAAGGTGGGCTTTTGAAGATAATAATATTAGTAACTTAACTTTAAATGAAGGACTTATTAGAGTTGATTCAGGTGCTTTTTCAAGTAATAATTTAACTAGTTTAAATATACCTAGCAGCGTTACATATCTGAGTGGTTTTATTAGTAATAAAATTACTTCTCTATATGTTCCACCCAATGTACAAACAATTGGATCAAGTGCTTTTAGATATAATCAAATTTCTGAATTAACACTATCAGAAGGTTTGGAAAGAATTGAATATTCAGCATTTGGGCGCAATAAAATATCTTCTTTGACAATCCCTTCAACAGTTCGTAGTTTAGCTGGTTTTGAGGATAATTTATTAACAACTATAAATATTCCAAACACTGTAACATATTTAGACATGGATGTTTTTGCAAACAATTTATTTGAAGAAATAACATTACCTGAAGGAATAACATCATTACCATCTCGTGCAGTAGCAGGAAATAAGTTAACTTCATTAATTATTCCAGCTAACGTCACGAACTTAGGTAGTTACTGTTTGACATATAATAATCTTACATCGATAACCATTGGTAGTAATGTTTCGATGAATTCGGTTATGACATATAATTCTAATGATCAATTCCGAAATGCTTACAATGCCAATAATAAACAAGCTGGGACATATATAGGAACGCAAACAGGAACTTGGTCATATTCAGGAACATAAAAAAATATTAACTTACAATTATTAAGTATAAAATAAAGAACCATAATAAATATGGTTCTTTTTCATATAATTTATTAGGGGTATATATGCTTAATTTAATTGCCCATAGAGGAAATAATAACCATCTTTATCCAGAAAATAGTTTAGAAGCTATATTATCTAGTTTAGATAAAGAATATATTAAAGGTGTTGAATTTGACGTTAGGCTAACCAAAGATAATAAATTAGTTATTA
>JAQVXV010000012.1:10864-25426 GCA_028708945.1 Bacilli bacterium | reverse complement strand
GAAAGTATTCGCCTTCTTTTAAAACAGTTAAAACAATGTTTAAATTAAGTGATAAATTTGAAAAAGATGATTTAAAATATCAAAAATTATTAAAGGAATTTAGTAAAAAAACAGTAGTTTTATCAAACGCTAAAGAAATTGTAAAATTTATTGAAACAATGTAATAAAAAAGATGATTTAAATCATCTTTTATTATTTTCATTAAGGTCATAATTTAGCATATCTTCTACTATAATTTTATATAAATTACTAATGTTATATAACATTTTTAAAATAAAGTGTATGTATCAATTTTTAGAGGATTGTGATATAATTTTAATAAAATAAGGATGTGTAATTATGCAAGGAACTTTATATGTTGTCGCAACACCAATTGGTAATCTAAAAGATATTACCTTTAATGCTTTAGAAATACTAAAAAGTGTTGATTATATAGCTGCTGAAGATACAAGAGTATCAATAAATTTATTAAATCACTATAATATTAAAAATAAACTTATTCCATATCATAAATTCAATGAAAAAAATCAAGCGACTAAGATGGTATCTATGTTACAAGAAGGAAAAAATATTGCCCTTATTTCGGATGCTGGTACACCTTGTATATCAGATCCAGGGAGTATTTTAGTAAATGAGGCTGTTTTAAATAATATTAATGTAACTGGTATAAGTGGACCTTCAGCACTTATAACGGCATTATCAATATCAGGATTTGATACAACTACTTTTTCATTCTATGGTTTTTTATCAAGAGAAAACAAAAAAATAGAAGAGGAATTAGAAACGATTAGAAAAGATTGTTCAAAAGTAGCGGTTATTTATGAGTCTCCCAAAAGAATAATAAAAACCTTAATAAAAATGAAAGAGTTTTTTATCAATTCAAAAATATGTATATGTAATGATTTAACAAAAAAATTTGAAAAGATTTATAGAGGAACCTTAGAAGAGGTAATAAAAGAATTAGAATCTAACGAAAAAAGTCAGTTAGGCGAATATGTTATTGTAATTGAAAAAGAAGAATTTGAAGAAGAAAAAGAAGCTGAGATAAGTATTGAGGCTAAATTAATTGATACTATTATTAAAGAAGAAATTAGTATGAAAGATGCTATTGAGTCTTTAGCAAAAAAACAAAAGTTAAATAAAAAAGATGTCTATAATGCATCTTTAAAGATTAAAGAAATGTTTAAAATATAATGAGGTGCTTATGTTAAAAATTAATAACTTAACGAAATACTATAAAGATGTTTTAGGAGTTGAAGAACTAGATTTGGAACTAAAAAAAGGCGAAATTTTTGGTTTCATTGGGCCTAATGGTTCTGGTAAATCGACAACTATAAGATGTGTTATGAATCTTATTAGTAAGACATCTGGTGAAATATACTTTAATGATAATTTATTAACCAATAAAAGTATTGACTATAAAAACAATATCGGTTATTTACCAAGCGAAATAAACTTATATGATGATTTAACTGTTAAACAGATGATTGAATATTCAAATTCATTTTATGAAAAAGACTGTTTAAAAAGGGCTGATTATTTAATTAAAAAGTTAGACTTAGATACTAGAAAAAAAATTGATGAATTATCGTTAGGAAATTCAAAAAAATTAGGAATTGTTTTAGCACTTATGCACGAACCACAATTGTTAATTTTAGATGAAGCTAGTAGTGGACTTGATCCTTTAATGCAAGAAGTTTTCTATGAATTATTACTTGAAGAAAAGGCTAAAGGAACAACTATATTCTTCTCTTCTCATGTACTTAGTGAAATAAAAAAAGTATGTGATAGAGTCGGTATAATAAAAAATGGTCGTTTAATTAAAATAGAAGATATAAAAGAGATGTCTAAAAATAATTTTCAAATTATTACGGTTGTTTCAAATGAAATAGATAAGATAAGTAAAGACATTTTGTTTATAAGTAAAACAGAAGATACTATTAAATTTATTTATAAAGAAGATGCAAATAAATTAATTAAAATGTTAGGAAAATACAATATTTCTAAACTAACTATTGAAGAACCATCAATTGAAGAAATATTTATGCATTTTTATAAGTAGGTGAATTATGTTAAAAAGAGAATTTAAAATTAATTTAAAAAGTTTTATAATATGGACATCGATATCAATTATTTTATTTTTGGTTTCATTTTTAGTTTATCCTTCAATTGTCAACAGTGAAAGTTCTGCTAATTTAAATGAGATGTTAAAAATGTTTCCTAAAGAAGTTTTAGCAATGTTTAATATGGATATATCCAATATTGATACAGTATTTGGATGGTTTCAAACAGAGGGAATTACTTTATTTTTACTCTTAGTTTGTCTGTTTGCATCTATTTTAGGATCAAATATATTGACTAAAGAAGAAAGTGAAAAAACAATTGAATTTTTATATTCGAAACCTATTAGTAGAAATAGAATAGTTACTTCAAAATTATTGTGTGGAACGATTTATATTTTAGCGATAATATTAGTAGTGACTTTATTTAATTTAATAGGCATGTATTTAAGCGACAGTTTAGAATTTAAAAAATTTATCCTATTAAGTTTATCAATATCCTTTACAGCACTTCCGATATTTTATTTAACTGTCTATATTTCTTCTTATTTTAATAAGATTAAGAAAACAATTGGTATTGGTTTAGCAGTCGTGTTTATAAGTTTTTTTATTCAAATGATCAGTATGATGGGAAAGAAGATAGAATGGTTTAAATATTTATCTTTTCATACTTTATCTGATTCAAGAAATATAATTAAAACAGCTGAAATGGATTATAGATTTCTTATAATATCTATGTTTTTATCCTTAATGTTTATAATTTTAACTTATGTAAAGTATAATAAAAAAGAATTAGTATAAATATTAAATATGATATAATAAAGGTGAGGTAGATAAAATGAAAAAAGTATTTAAAGTTTTTGTTGTATTATTTTTGGGATTAGTTTTAACGGGTTGTGGAAAAGAAACTGAAAACGGGAATGATTTTCAAGAAGAAAAAGGTTGGCTAGATAGTATTCATACAGTTAATATTTTTGAACCTAAATTTGGAAATCAAATTAATTTTGAGGATAGTGAAAAAAAATTTGTTATTACTTATATAAATGTTAGTTTAACTGAAGCTAAAACATATGTTAATGAAAACAAAGTTAAATTTCAAATCAATCCTTCTGTTGTTGATAATTATGAAGAAAACAAAATATATAAGTTTACTGGTTTCAATGGAAGATCAGATGCGACATTTTTATTAGATAATAATACTTTTACAATTACAATTGAAAGAAGATAAATATCTTCTTTTTTTGTGATATAATGAAAATGCAACCGATAATTGACAAAAAACAACTAATAATTGGTAGTATGCAACAGGGTTTTATAATAGAATTTTATTGAGGTGAAATTATGAAGTTTAGTGAGAAACTACAAAAATTGAGAAAAGAAAACAAATTCTCTCAAGAACAATTAGCAGATATGTTAGATGTATCAAGACAATCAGTTTCTAAGTGGGAATCTGGTCAAACATATCCAGAAATGGATAAACTACTTTCTTTATGTAAAATATTTAATTGTAGTTTAGATGAATTAACAAACGATGAAATAACTGAAGTGGATATGTCTAAAAATAAAAAAAATGTTTTTGGAAGTTTAGTTGATGAAATATTTGTTTTATTCGATCGCAGTTTCGATATGTTTAAGAGTATGGAATCTAAAGATTTATCGAAATGTGTTATTGAATTATTAATATTGATATTGGTGCTTTCAATATTTAAAATACCTTTTGAATATATTAATGATTTAGGAAAAAGCATATTTACAAACTTTGGTCCATTTTCAAATATCTTTATAAGTTTATGGAATTTTATTATAAACATTATTTATTTAATCTTATTTATATTAATATTTTTCTATATTTTTAAAACCAGATATTTAGATAAATATATGAAACAAGAAACGAAAAAAATGGAAGCTAAAGATATAGAAATAAAAGAAGAAGTTATTGAAAAGATAGAAAAAAAAGAACCTAAAAAAAGAGATGCTGTTTTTGATGCTTTAGGTGGAATATTTACTTTCTTTGCCAAATTGTGTTTAATCTTTTGTGCAGTCCCGCTTGTTGCAAGTTACCTAGGACTTTTTACAGCCCTTATAATTAAAATAGTTTTAATTGCAAAAGGAATATTATATATAAGTGCTTTATTAGCTATTATATTTTGTATTGTAATTAATTCAGTTTTAATAGAGTTATTAGTATGTATAATTTTTAATACCAAAATAAACTTTAAAAAATTATTGTTTTTATTTCTTACTTCAGTAGCGGGCTTAGGAATATCTTTTGGAATTGGTTTGGTTGAAATAACTAATACAAGATTTATTAGTAATCCTCCAAATAATATCTCTTTAATAACTGAAAAAAGAGTAATTGATTTTAATGATAAAATGTATGTTCAATATTACAACAATATAGAATATGAGGCTGATGAATCATTAAAAGACAAGGTTGAAATCAATCTTACTTATTATAAAGATTATCTTAAACCGGATATCTATACTTTAAATAATAAGATAAAAATTTCATATGATATAGATGAAATTGATTATTTTTATAAAAATTTAGACCTTGTACTAGAAAATCTACAAGACAAAAAAATATACGATTATACTAAATTAGGAACGCTTAAAGTAACTATTAAAGCATCTTCTAAAAATTTAGAATTAATGCAACTAAATAGAACTAAAACAGAACAAAATGATGTAATAACAGAAAATAAATCAATGATAGATTCTTTAGAAGCTACTAATTATGAATTAAATAATAAAATATATACACTAGAAGTAGAAATTGATACATTGAAGTCAAAATTAGAAGAATATAAAGAAACATTAAGTAATTTAATAGAGGAAATAGAATAATAATAACAAGATTTAAAAGTTTCCTAAAAAAGGGGGAAACTCTTATAATTAAGCAAAAAATAGAAACTTTACATAATTTGATAGAAGAATAAAAAAGAGAATATCTATTCTTTTTTATTTTGATATAATTATTATAGAAGAGGAGTAAATATGGAAAAACCAAAAACTAAAAAAGAAATAGTAAAAATGCTCTTAAATAAAAACTTTGATATTGATGATGAAGAAGAATTAATGGAGATATTAATTGATAATCATATTGCTGTCGATGTTGATAAAGAAAATGAAAGAAACACAAAAATAGGTGATAAAATTGCTGATAAGATAACATCTGGAGCTGGAAGTTGGACGTTTATTATAGTTTTCATGTTCTTATTATTCTTATGGATATTATTAAATGTTTT
This sequence comes from Bacilli bacterium, assembly GCA_028708945.1. Next base: position 20,118 of record JAQVXV010000012.1, on the reverse strand, counting down.
TTCATGGTCAAATGTAGATCCGTATCCTTTTATCTTACTTAATCTACTTTTATCTTGTCTAGCAGCATTGCAAGCACCTATTATTATGATGAGTCAAAATAGGGCTAGTAAAATAGATCGTAAGAGAAGTCAATACCATTATAAAACAGATTTAAAAAGTGAATTAATATTAGAAGAACTGCATCATCAAATGGCAGAAATAATTAAAACTCAACGTAAAATGTTAAGTAAAATAGATGAAGAAAAAGATATTAAGTAATTAATATCTTTTCTATTATTTCACTTCCTCTTGAAGCTATGTAATCAAATTTATATTCTTTTATTTTATTCTTATGTTTAAAAAATGCATAAGTTTTATCATCAGTATAGTCATACCATATTCCTAGAAAATTACCTTTATAATTTATAATAAAATCCTTGTATTTTTCTAATAAAGCAGTATTTAAACTTTCAATATAGGAACTTTCAAATTTTAATTCTTCAAATTTATAAGTTTTATGTCCGTTCTTATAAAAAACATCTTTAGAACTTAAATCAGTAGGAATAAAATATTTTTCAAAGTATTCATTAAAAAATTTATCACATCCCAATTCTTGTACCAATTTTTTATCTTTCTCTTTAAAACGGGAACTCTTCATAAATTTGCTATCCATTAAAAACGCTATATAAATTGCTTTTTTTTGATTATAATTAAATTCATATACCTCTTTAAATAAATCATAAATAAATAAAGTATTACAACAATATTCACCGTTAATAATATTGGGAATTTCATTACTATTTGGATGATGATCAATACAACCAACTACTAAATCTTTGTTTTTTACTGATTGATTTAAATTATTGTGATCAACTAAAAAATATTTATTTTTATCTATATCTTCATTCTTAATTATAACTGGATTATAATCTAAAAATGAATTGACTACTTTAGAGTTATAATTATCAGGATAATCATTTTCAAAAATTGCATAATCACACTTTATATCTAAAAGTATAAATATATCTTTTAATAACATCGCTGAGACAATAGAATCAACATCTGGATTATTGTGACCAATGATGTAAAAAAAATTATTTTTAAGTTTTAAAATCTCGTTTATCATAATAATACCTCTAATATATTATAAATTAAAAATTTATAATTCTGTTTCTATTATAACATATTTTATAAATTATGTTATAATTTATATAGGTGATTCTATGAAAGTAATAACAGTAAAACAACCTTTTGCAACTTTGATTGCAGAAGGTTTAAAAGAGTATGAATTTAGAACTTGGAAAACAAAATTTAGAGGTGAAATATTGATTCATGCTGGAAAGGGAATTGATCATAAGGCAATGAAAAGGTATGAACATTTAAATTTAGACTACCCTTTAGGATGTATAATTGCTAAAGCTAAAGTAACTGATTGTCTATATGTTGATGATGATATGGTTAATATGTTAAAGGATAGTGATCCTTTAGTATATTATGGTGTAATTAATGATCCTGCTTTTGATGGATATGGTTTTAAATTAGAAGGTGTCGAAAAAATTGATCCTATAGTTATAAATGGTCAATTAGGACTTTGGAATTATGAAGAGTGAAAAACTTGAAACATGGCAATTTGGAGTTGATAATGACTTTTTAGTGGATTTAGTTCTAAAGGGTGAAAAAAAAGCAACTACAAGCATTTATAATGGAGAAAAATCTCCTAAAGTAGGTGAATTGTCTGTTTTATTATTTAGTAATGGTAAAAAGGCTTGTATTTTAAAAACTAAAGAAATAATAATTACGGAATTTAAAAATATTACTTTTGATTTAGCGCAATTAGAAGGAGAAGGAGATAAGTCTTTAGAGTACTTCCAAAAAGTTCATTATAGTCATTTTAAATCAATTGATCCTTCTTTTAATGAAAATACTAAGGTTATTTTTGAAATATTTGAAGTAGTTTCAAAATAATAGTGAGAATATCTAAATAAATATAAATCAGGTGAAAGGAGAAAAAATGAAAAATAAAAAATTGATATCTTTATTACCATTAGAAACAGATAGGTTAATAATTAAACCTACATCAACAGATGATATTGACATGATACTTAAAATGGATAAACAAGAGGATACTCAAATGTATTTAGGTGGAACAAAAAATAATACGAGGTCAGAAAGAATTGCTTTTTTAGAAAGAAAAGCTTCGAAATTTGATAATAATATAGCTGGATCTTTAACTGTATATTTAAAAGATGAAAATATTCCTATTGGATTTACTGGTTTAAGCATTAATGAAGAAAATAATAATGCTGAAATATCTTACATTTTTGATTGTGATTATACAAATAAAGGTTATTGTACTGAAGTTTGTAAAAAATTATTAGAAGTTGCTTTTAATGAACTTGATTTAAATAAAGTATATGCTGATACTATGGGTGAAAATAAGGCTTCTAGTAAAGTATTAGAAAAATTAAACTTTCGCTATGAAGGAACAAGAAGAAAACATGTATATAATAAACAAATAAATGATTACTGTGATTTCTTAGATTATGGACTTTTAAAAGAAGATTATAAATAGATACAATTTAAATATAAATTGTATTTTTTAATAATTATTACATATAATATTTTAGCACTCATACTTGACAAGTGCTAAAAACGATGTTATAATTATAATCGAAGGAGGAATAAAAATGAATTTAGTGCCAAGGAGTTTCTTTTTGGATAATTTTTTTGAAGACTTTCTTAATTCTAAAGAAAACAATTCATTAAAATGTGATATTTATGAGAAAGAAGGTAATTATTTCATAGAAATGGATGTTGATGGATTGAAAAAAGATGATTTAAATATCGATTATGATAGTGGATATTTAACTATTGCAATTTGTAAATCCGAAGAAAAAAATGACGAGGATAAAAATTACATTAGAAAAGAAAGAGTTTCAAGAAAAATGCAAAGAAGTTTCTATGTAGGAGAAACTGATATGAGTAAAATAAAAGCTGAATTAAAAGATGGTCTTTTAAAAATTATTATTCCGAAAAAAGAAGAACAAGAAGTTAAAAAAACAATAGAAATTGAATAATTAAAATAAGAAAGCATAAAATACATATGCTTTTTTATTTGATGTAATATATAATATTTGATATATTATTATTAGTTAAGGAGGTGTTTTATGTCTTTAATTACAGTTTCAAATTTATCGTTTTCTTATGATGGAAGTTGGGATGACATTTTTAAAGATGTATCTTTCTCTATTGATACAAATTGGAAGCTAGGATTCATAGGACGTAATGGAAGAGGTAAGACAACTTTTTTAAACCTTTTAATGGGTAAATATGAATATAGTGGTAAAATATTAACGGATATTAGTTTTGATTATTTTCCTTACAAAATAAAAAATACTCATTTATCATCATATGAAATCGCAGATAGTATTAATTCTAATGATGAACACTGGAAATTAGACCGTGAAATTTCCTTGTTAGAAATGGATGTTAATAGTTTAACAAGACCTTTTGAAACATTAAGCAAAGGTGAACAAACAAAAGTAATGTTAGCAATCTTATTTTTAAAAGAAGATAACTTTTTACTTATTGATGAACCAACTAATCATTTAGATAGCCAAGCAAGAGATATAGTTTCTAAATATTTAAAAAATAAAAGCAGTTTTATTTTAGTATCTCATGATAGAAAATTTCTTGATTCTTGTATTGATCATGTTTTATCTATTAATCGTAATAATATTGAAATTCAACAAGGAAATTTTTCTACATGGTGGGAAAACAAGAAATATCAAGACAATTTTGAAATAAACGAAAATGAAAAATTAAAAAAAGGTATTTCAAAGTTAGAAAAATCCGCTAAACAGACTGCTAATTGGTCTAATCAAGTTGAGGCCACTAAATATGGTGGAAAGAATGATCATTTTGTCGATAAAGGTTACATTGGACATAAATCAGCAAAGATGATGAAAAGGTCCATTACAGCTTTAAATCGCAAAGAAAAAGCTATTGAAGAGAAGTCTAAACTATTAAAAAATATTGAAACAATTGAAGAGTTAAAATTAAGCCCTTTAAAGTATCGTAGTAACCAATTAATAGAGGTATCTGGTTTATCTATTTTCTATGGTGATCATATTTTGTTTGATAATTTAAATTTTGTGATTGAAAATGGGGATAGAGTTCAGTTAAGGGGTAAAAACGGTAGTGGAAAAACAAGTATTATAAAATTAATATTAGGTGAAAACATTGATTATAAAGGTAATTTATATTTACCTAATGACCTCAAAATATCTTATGTATCACAAGATACTTCAAATTTAAAAGGAACCCTCTCGTGTTTTGCAGATAGTAAAAATATTGATGAGAGTTTATTTAAATCTATTCTTAGAAAACTAGGTTTTGAAAGAGTTCAATTTGAAAAGGAAATCGAAAATTTTAGTGAAGGTCAAAAGAAAAAAGTTTTAATTGCTGCGAGTCTATGTGAAAAATCTGATCTTTATATTTGGGATGAACCTTTAAATTATATAGATGTTATTTCAAGGATTCAAATAGAAGAATTAATATTAAAATATTCACCAACAATGATTTTTGTAGAGCACGATGAAACATTTTCTAATAAAGTTGCTAACAAAATAATATTGTTATAGATTGTATGTCTAATTCTAAAGTGCTATAATCTATTTAGAAGTGTCTAATGAAAAAATTATTTATAAAACAATAAATATAAATAGGAGTGATTTATGAAAAAGATAATTTTAAGTTTAATATGTATATTATAGTGATACTGAAAGTTCTGGGGTATCTGAAAAATACTATAAATTAGAAAATAATAAACTATATTATGATTATTATGAGTTAAAAGGAAATGATTGGAAAGAAAATATTGATGAAGGATATGGTGGAGTATTTGAAGTATCAATTAATGATAATAAATTAATTTTAATTGAATATATTGATAAAGAAAATAAAACTAATGGTTACAAAAAAGACACATATGAAAAGATAGATAAAAAAGATTTGCCTTTTGAAAAATAGGTAGAAAAGATACTGTTTTGGATTATGGACACATAAATATAAAAAAAAGACAATTAAAAAATCAAATTGTCTTTTTAATATTCGCTAATATAATTAGCAAGGTTTTAAATATTTTTGTTAAAATTATATTGTATAATCCTTTAACAATTATTGATTTGTATATTAAAAAATGATAAAATTATAAATGAGGTGAATTATGGGAAAAATAACGGATATTAATGTAAAAATTGCGGATGTTAATTTTTCTTGTCGTGCTTGTGCAGTTGTTATTAATGAAGACAAGGTTTTATTTCAAAAGAAAAAGGGCGATCGTTATTGGGCATTGCCAGGTGGGAAAATAGGTGTAAATGAAAAAACTAGCGATACAGTTAGAATTGAATTAGAAGAAGAATTAAATATAACGGATTTCGAAGTACAAAATTTAATATCAGTAACTGAAAATTTCTTTAAATGGAACGGAGAACCAATACATCAATATATATTTACTCATAAAGTGAAATTCATAGATACAAAGTACAATAATATAGAAGAAGAATTTGATGGTGTAGAAGTAGGTAAAAATGTAATATATAAGTGGATAAAAATAAGTGATTTATCTACATCTTTAATCAAACCTGATTATGTAGTTAATCAATTGTTAAATATGGATGATACTATAAAATTTGAAACTTGTATTGAAGATTAATAAAGAATATTTTTTTATTAGTTCCGATTTGTGTTTTTTAAGATTTTATGCTATTATATGCCCTAATTAGGAGAGTCTGCCTAAAATATTCCCTAAGTAGGAGAGTCTGCCTATAAAAAAGGGGGGGTAATGTGAATAGTTTTATTTTTGATATTGACGGTACTATATGTCCTATAAAGCTACCTAATGAAAAATATGAGGACTTAATTCCTTATCCTGAAATGGTAGAAAAAATACGTTTGTTAAAGAAAGAAGGATTTAGAATAGTTCTTTTTACTGCAAGAAACATGCGTACATATGACGGGGATATAGAAAAGATACTTATGTATACTAAACCAATAATAGAAAATTGGTTAGCAAAATGGGATATTCCATATGATGAAATTATATGTGGAAAACCTTGGCCAGGTAAAGACGGCTTTTATGTAGATGATCGTACTATTAGACCTGATGAACTAATAAAATATAACCTAGAAGAATTAAAAGAAATTACAATAAAAAGTAGGTTAGACAAATGAAATATGATTTACATATTCATACTACATGCTCTGACGGGAAAGAAGATAAACTTTCTTTATTAAAAAGAGCTAATGATTTAGGGTTAGATTTTGTTAGTTTTACAGATCATAATTATTTAGAAGAAAAAAGTGTAGAAAATATAAATGAAGAATACAATAAAAAATTTGGAACTATTCAAAGAGTCAATTTAATAGAGGGGATTGAATTTGATGTCTTTGATCAAAAATATATGCATATTTTAGGATATGACATAAAAGACAAAACAAAAATTAATGAACAATTACAAAGAATGGTTATAAAAAATGATTTAATTTGTCAAAAGATATTATTAAATATTTATAAACATTATAATATTTTATATACAAAAGAAGAAATACTTGATTATTTCAATATGAAATACTTAAGTAAAAGAATTATTATTGATTGGATGGTTTTACAAGGCCATGCTAAAGATTATATAGAATCTGGAGCATTGTTCACTAGTAAAAAATCACCAACATATGAAAAAAAACTTTCTTTAAAATTAAATGAAGTACTTGAAGTAATAAACTCAAGTGGAGGAGTTGCTGTATTAGCGCATCCATCTACATTGAATTTATCAAAAGAAGAACTAGAAAGAGTTGTTGTTGGGTTAAAAAAAATAGGTTTAGCAGGAATAGAAACAAAAAATACATCAAAGACAACTGAAGAAGAATATGAATTTTTTGAATATTTAGCGCAAAAATACAACTTATTAAGTACTAGTGGAACAGATTTTCATAATTATGGTGAGTATCCTGGTATAGGCGTAGATAATGAAATTAGTAGAGCGTTTGTAAAAAGATTAGGAGTAAAAAGATGAAATATTCTGATATTAAGTTAGTTATTTTAACAGCGGGTAAAGCATCTAGATTATATCCTTTAACATTTGGTTTTCCTAAATGTTTATTAAGCGTTAATCAAAAACCAGAAATATTTAATATGTTAAATCCGATGATAAGAGAAGGATTAAAAGATATAACTTTTGTAGTTAATTTAGAAAATAAGAGCTTAATAGAATCCTTTATGAATCATTCTTTTGAATTATTAAATCTAAATATAAAATATTTAGTTCAAGATAATTTTGAAGGTCCAGCAGCGGCATTTAAGATGATAGAAAATGATCTAGACAAACCAGTAATGTTGTTACTAGGTGATACAATATGTGAGATGCCAACTGAATTAGATAAAAGTTGGTTAGGAGTAAGTAAAGTAAGTGAAGAAAAAGATAGATATTGTATGGTGGAATACAATAAAGATAAAGAAATTACTTATTTTATTGATAAATCGAAAGATCCTATGGAAACTGATAAAGCAGCTATAGGTATCTATTATTTAAAAAATTATAAATTATTAAAAAATGTATTTAATAAACCTATTTCTAAAATACATAATGAATATCAATTATCATCATTATTTGAAGAATATATGAAAGAAGAGAAGATGTATATTGAAGAATTTAAAGAGTGGGAAGATATAGGAACATTAGATGCTTATAAAGCAGTAACAGAAAAAAAATTCAATTGTCGCTATTTCAATAATTTGTCATTAGATGATAGTGGAGTTTTAACTAAAGAAAGTTCATATGAAAAAATTGAAGCTGAAATTGATTGGTTTAGAAAAGTACAAAACAATGATTTTGGCAAGATGAGTCCTAAACTTTATGATCATGGTCCTGGTGCCATGAAATATGGAATTGAATATTATGATTATTTAACCTTGATGGAATATTTATGCTATTATCCGTTAACAGATTATAATATAAATGTTATATTTAGCAAATTATTTAATAAATTAGAGCAAATATATAAAGATACTAAAACCATATTACCAGAATTTAATAAGTATACTAAAAATATCTTAATAGATAAAACATATATAAGAATAGATATGTGGAATCGAAAAGATTTGTTAGAAAAAGATACCGTAAAAATAAATGGCATTGATTATATCGGTGTTAATAAATGTTTAGAATTACTAATGAAAGATATAGAGAAAATAAGTGACAACTCACAAAACTATATCAGTGTAGTTCATGGTGATCCAACTTTTTCAAATATTTTATTTTCACCTAGAACTCAAATATTTAGATTAATAGATCCAAGAGGTAATTTTGATATAGATACAATATATGGAGACGTTAGATATGATATAGCAAAATTAAGACATTGTTATCATGGAAGATATGATGAAATAATAAATGATTTATTTGATGTTGAAGAAAGTGATGAAATTAATTATAAATTCTATAAAAATACTAATTATCATATATATGATGAAATAATATCTAATTATTATGATATGGATGATGTTGAATTAATAGAAGGATTATTATTTATATCAATGTTGCCGTTACATGATGATTATCCTGATAGACAAAAGGTTTTCTTTGCAAGAGGAATAGAATGTTTAAATAATCAAATTAAAAGGAGAAAAATTAAATGATTATCATAGAGATTATTTTATATATATTAGTCACTATATATCTTCTTAGATTTTTATATTCATTATTAACCATATTATTAGAACAAACTTATCTAAAAAAAATTAAAAAAGTTAAAGTTAATAAATACTGTAATATATATGTATTATTGCCAGCACTTAGAGAACAAAAAATAGTTAAAAGCACAATCGATTGGTTTAGTAATATCCAATATCGAGGAAAAATAAAATATATAATTGTTACAACCGAAAAAGAAGAATTTGAAAATAAAACTAAAGAAATAACAACTGGTCAACTAGTAGATAAGTATATAAAAGACAAAAAAATTAAAAATGTCTTACATATGCATTATCCACATACTAAAGGTAATAAGTCTTCTCAGTTGAATTATGCTGTAGAAGAGATATTAAAAGAGGAAAAAGACCTAGAAAACACTTATATATCAGTTTTCGATTTTGATTCAAAACCTGATAAAGAAACTTTTGAAACCCTTAATAAAGTTGCTATTTTAAAAAACAATCCTGGTGTTATAAGTCAAATACCAATAAATTATAAAAATTATGTTGATTTATCTAAGA
>JAQVXV010000012.1:0-10764 GCA_028708945.1 Bacilli bacterium | reverse complement strand
GATTTTGATTCAAAACCTGATAAAGAAACTTTTGAAACCCTTAATAAAGTTGCTATTTTAAAAAACAATCCTGGTGTTATAAGTCAAATACCAATAAATTATAAAAATTATGTTGATTTATCTAAGAAACCTTCAAATTGCTTACTATTATTAAGTTCGTTACAACAAAATTTAAGATCATGCGGAATTGAAAAAATGAAGTTATTAGTATGCAGTTTAACTAATATTAAAATAGCGCAATATTGTATGGGTGCTTGTATGCATATAAAACTTAAGACATTAGTAGAAAATGAAAAGTTTCCTATCTTTGTAGATGATTTAACTTTAGGATACCGTCTTTCTATAAAAGGTGAAAAATTTTCATATTTACCAAATAAAAATTATGTATTAATACCAAATAAATTATCACATTGTTTTAATCAAGCTGTATTAATATTCAAAGGTGTTTTAACTTCATTTAAAGAGATTAAAAGGGCTAAAGGAAATATAGTAGGAAAGATAAAAGTATTTATAGAGGGAGGATTCAATGTACTTGAATTAACCATATTACCTTATGTTACACTTTTCTATGTAATATATTCATTGATAACCTGGCAATTTACCTTGTTATTCTGGTTATTGATTATAGTAAATTATCTTTGGTCTATATCCTCATACATAAATTTAAAAGTATTAAAAATTAAAGGTGATAATAAAATTACATCATTCTTAGCAATTCTTTTATCACCAATATGGTTTATTTGTAAAACATTTGGATCATTTATTTATTATAAAAGATATATTGTTAGTAAGATATTTAAAAAAGATATTGTTTATAAAAAAACAGTGAGGTAATAATGAACTTAGATGATATAAAAAATGTATTTAAAGATACAGATAATGTAGTAAATATTAAACAAATAAATAATTCATTTAGTCAAAAAGTATATTATGTTGAAGGTAATAAAAAGTATATTTTAAAAATGTATGAAAATAAATTAAAATTTGAAAATGAATTAAAGTATTTGAACTATTTTAAAGAAAAATTAAATGTTCCTTATGTATATAAACATAGTACATATAATGATGAATTTTATATTATTATGGAATATATAGAAGGTTTAAGTTTTAAAGATGAAGATGATTTTAAATTAGAAGATGAAATTTATAAAAAAACGGGTATTTTATTAGCACATATGCATTCATTAAAGCCAATTGACGAAAATAAGTGGAATGAATACATGCTATATAGAGTTGAAAAAAATCATCAAATATTAAAATCTAAAAATATTAATTTAGATAAATGCTACAATTATTTAAAAGAAACAATTAGTGATCTTAATTATGATGAAAGTTGTATGCATTCTGATTTTAGAATAGGTAATTTAATATTTAATGAAGACGTTTATCTATTAGATTTAGAAAGTACTAAAACAGGAGATTCTGTCTTTGATTTTGTAAAAATGTCTAGAGTGCTAAATACAGAACAATTTAAATTACTTTTAGAAGGTTATAAAACAATACGCCATATACCTGATAATTTTGAAGAACGATTACATTTTTATAACTTATATGATGCGTTTACTACTATGGGATGGTGCATAGAAGTAGATAGATATCAATGTGATTTTTATGAATTAAATTTAAGTAATTTAAAAAAGGAGTTAAATTATATATGGGAAGAGGAAGTTATTCAAACGGATTTAAAAGAGGACCGTTCTTCTTTAAAATAATTGATCCAACAACAAAAATAGAAGAAATAATATATGCTGGATTAAATAGTAATCCTAAGGTAATTAAAGATTATATTAAAGATATTAAAAAATTAAATATAAAATGTGCAAGAATGTATCTTGTTAGTAATAAAGTATTAATTGAAGAATATATAAAAGGTCAAACTGTCGATGAATATCTTAATGATAATATCAGTGATGATTTAAAAATAGATATGACAAAAAAAATATTAGATTTATTTAAAAAGAGTTTGAAAAATAGTGATTTAAGAATCGACTGGAATCTAAGAAATTTCATTGTCAAAGATAATGATGTAGTATTAGTTGATTATGTTCCTTCACTTTATATTAAAAACTTAAACAAAATAAAGCAGAATCCAACTATTGAGCTATATGATTTATATTTGAATTTAGATATTCAATTAGCAGGTATAATAGGATATAGTGTATATCCGTTTATAGAATATGAAAAAAACTTATTTAAAAAAATATATGAAGACATATATTCATATGCAAGTTCTATTTATAAAATTGATAAAACAAAGAAACATATATTTGTTGAAAGAATCAATTTGATTGATAAATATTTAAATAATAAAGTAGATAAAGATGAATTTATTTTAAACTTTAAAAGTATGTCATTATCAAAGAAAATGCAAGAAAAATTAAATAGGGGGTAAATATGCTTAGTTATATTTTTGGATGTAATAACGTTTCAATAAAGGTAGAAACTAATAGCAGGCGACTATTATCTGATTTATATAGTTTATATGGAGAATACTACTCAGATCAAGCTTCTCCTTCTTTTACCATTAAATATATTGAGGGACCAATAACGGAAGAAGTTATTGATAATTATCAAGTAGCAGACCGCGAAGATGAAAATGAAACATACAATTATATAAATTTTAAAAAGGATGTATTATCAGTACATTTTGATCATTATGATATTAGTAAAGTTCAATTTATGCAAAGAATCATGATAAATACTTTTATCACTGAATTACAAAGAAAAGGTTATGTTATTGTTCATGGAGCTTGTGTTGCCAAAGATGGGCAATGTTACATTATTTCTGGCAATAAAGGTGCTGGTAAAACAACTACTCTATTAAAACTATTAGAATATGGTTATGATTTTATATCTAATGATAAGGTAGCAATTAAAAAAATTAATGGCGAAATAATAGCATGTGGAATTCCTCATTCTATGGGTATAATTGCTAAAGATGTTCAGAAATATCATATTGAGCCAAGATGTGGAAGATATGAAGGACCAAAAGTATATTTTAGGGTATCAGAGCTTTCTAAAGCATTAGATGTATCAGTTTACAATAAATCAGTTTTAGCAGGAATAATATTTCCAAAATATCAACCAGGTATACAAGATATAGAATCTTCATTATGTGAAGACAATTTAGATCAGTTTGGACCAGATAACATATTTGAAGAGGATGCAGTAGCAGAACAAAAGAGCTATTTATTAGACATACTACAACCAATAGAATATGCTAATCCTTCAGTAGTTAATGAAGTGCCAGGTTATAATGTTATTCAAGGTGAAGAGACTTTCGAGCAATTATCAAATTTTATACAAGATAAAAAACCAAGTAGAATATTAAGGTAGGTAATAAAAATGTTTACAATAATTATCCCAATTTATAATACTTTTGAGTATTTAGAAAATTGCTTAGAATCAATAAAAAAACAATCTTTTCCTTTATATGAAGTTATAATGGTTAATGATGGTTCGACTGATAATAGTCTTGAAATAATGGAAAAATATGCCTTAAATGATAGTAGGTTTAAAATTTTAAATCAAAAAAACAGTGGTATAAGTGTAGCGAGAAACAATGCCATAAAGCTTTCTAAATCTGAATATATTATCTTTGTAGATTCTGATGATACTATAAATGAAGATTTATTACTTAACTTAAATAAAGAAATAAGTGATAATAAACCTGATTTAATAAGATATGGCGTTGATGTTATTGGTGAAACTGAAGATAGAAGACTACGTTTTAATATTCCTGCTCAATCAAATTTAACTGGTGCAGAAGCAATTAAGGAATGGTCTTTAAATCAAGTAACATATGCATTACCGTGGGTATATGCTATAAAAAAAGAAGTGTTTACAGAAAATGATTTATTTTTTACTCCTAATAGAATTCATGAAGATTATTTATTAATGCCTTTCTTAATATCTAATTCACCTAAGGTATCTGTAATTGATTATGTAGGTTATAATTATTTATTACGTCAAGGTAGTATATCGTTAACAGATGATAAAGAAAAAAAATTAAGAAATTTAAAACATTTTATTTTGTGCTATCAAGATATAGTAAACAATGTAGATAAGATGAATTTACCAAGTAATATTGAGAATATATTTTTATTAGATCAATATAGAAGATTAGTAAAAGAGATGGCTAAATCAAGATACGATATAAGATTAGAGGCTTTAACACCTGAAAATATTGATTTATTTGAAGAAAAAGATGTACAAAATATAAAAGATAAAACATTTACTAAAAAATCATTAAAAAAATAAAAGATTGCATTTTGCAATTTTTTTGTATAATAAAAAAACTGATATTAAAATCAGTTTTATCTATTAAGTCGAAATGTTTCGACTATGATTTTATTGAAGTCTCAAAACAGTAGGCTACGGATTAAATATTTATCTTTCTTTTAACCTTTAAGTATTCGGAGATAATGATTTGCTTCTCTTAAAACGTGATCTGCTAACAATGGTAGTATGATTGATTTTATTCCGCACGTATCTAATCCTTTTGCTCCTGCAGCTTTAAAATCCCTATATTTTTGAGTTTCTTGTAACGTTTTACCCTTTACATTTGCCATTGTTGCATCAGTCATATTTGTGGCCTCTTCTAATAATTTTTTATATTCTTTTGCAAAATTATCAGCCGTATTAATTAAATCATTTTCTGTAGGATCAAGTAATCCTCTTATAAATAATGCATGTTCCATCATAATTTGATTCCAAAACAATTCTACTTGTTTCATATCACCAAGTTCAATATTTTGACCATTTTCTAAAGCGATTAGATAAGAACGATATAATCTTGCCTCTCTAAGGATATGTTCTATTAACAAAGGGTAATTGGCAGTAAATAATTTGCATGATAATACCTCATTTAATATTCTTTCCTTAAAGGCGATTAATCCATCTAATAAATTTATTGCATGATTATTTATAACTCTAACTGTTTGTGCGGTAATTGCTTGATTTGCATAATTGTTTCCTTGATGTAGGTTGTTTTCCGCCATAGTAATATTTTGATTTATATCAATGCCTGTAAGTTCTTCAGTCTTATTTTCAGTACTCAATGTAAATTCCGTAACTATTTCCCCGGAATTGAGAACTTCAGGGCAGATTAGTCCAGGACTCATGTTTACAACACTTAGAAGAAGTTTTTCAAATTGAATTTTATACAATTCTGCTTCTTCGATAAAAACTCTATCTTTGGTCGGGAATCCTGCTTTCAAAAAAAGAGCATGTTCTTTCATTATCCTTGCAAAAAATAAATGTAATTCAAGAGATAAAGTTATATATTCTCTCATTAAATATTTTCCTTTCATTTAAACTGTATTATTACGTTATTATTATATGATTATCATCTAATTTGTTGAAAATTATTTACTAATTATTTAATACAAAAGAAATGGTTTATTTATAATTTCTAATATTTTTTTAAAATAAAAAACTTGTGATTAATTGATCACAAGCAATACTTTCATTATGGAGCATTACGGTTCTTATCTGTGAAATTATAGCAGACATTCAAATTAGTGCAATAGTTTTGAATTATAGATATTAAAAAATGAACTTCTGCACATTTATAGGAGTATGATTATAAACAAAAGCAACTATAAATTAGCAGCTTTAATGATTATATAGATTTTCCTTCTGGTCTTATAATTTCGCCAAACTCATTAATTGTGAAATTTAGATTATCACTGCCAGATATTGATGTTTCAGAAGTCTTTGCATAATCTTCATAGACATCCGGATCATTCAAATCTATCCCTTTATTACTATTCAATGAGTTATCAACAGGTTGTGGTGTAGGAACAGTTTTTTTGTTCCGACTTTAATATCATAATTTACTTGTTCTGGGTTTTCAAATTCTTTGAATTCCATAGTTCCTCCATTTATTTATTTATTTTGTTTAAGTTCAGCATAAATCATTTGTGTTGTGTGATTACAATGTGGACAAACTTGTTGATGTTGCATCAATTTTTCATTATCTTCTTTTTTCCCTACAGAAAAGTTAATACTATAAACTATCATTTGTTCACTTTCTTTTTCGCATTTAATATATTTTGCCATTTTTTTAATTATCTTAACATAGTGTTTTCTTTATCTAAACCCCATAGGATAATATTGTATATCATCATTTCAAATTATAGAATACATTTTAACCACTATTTACAAAGAAATTCATTAATAATTTATAATAATTTACAATACTAATTATTTTCTTTTATGATATTTTGTATTTTTTTTATAACATTGTCTTTTGATTCTATATTATGAGTTAAATAATGCTCCCAAAATGCTTTTATAATATTGCTTTCATGAGATACTAATAAAGTGTTGTTTTCATTGTTTTCAATAATTAATTCAGTGTTTTCTTTTATATATATGTTTGATGAACTAAAACTAACATTTTTTAAAATAACATAGTAATTATCATTTTTATTTAACAGCTCAATAATATTTTTTAAATGATTTATATAATCTTGCTTTGTATAAAATTCACCTTTAATAAAGGAATACGGAATATTATTATCAAATGAGAGGGAAATGTTTATAATATCTAAAATAGTATAATTTTTAAGATTACTAAGTAATAATTGTTTCCTTTTCAAAAATGGTTTTATAAGTTTTTCATTGTTATTTTTTTCAAAAATTTTAGTAATTATGCTATCGGGAGTAGAAACAAAAGACAAAGAGTAAGAATCAATTATAATATTATCATTATTGGTGTTTAAAAGTTCAGTGATTTTCTCTTTCTCAGGATTTGTTATAACATTCATTAAAGGTTTACATAAAGTAAGATAATTATTGAATTCTTTTCTTAAAGAAGAAACTGCTGTTCTATCATTTATATAAATATTCAACATATCATCTGTTTTATTGCCAACAGAAGTAGAGGTGATTGCTTCATCACGATTAATGAATATAGTTCTTCTTACAATACCATCTCTTAATTTAGAATAATAATATGGTTCGATTTTTCCTGTTAAATATAATGGTAACCACTTTGAAACTGCTTCAAACATTTCATTATATTCTCGAGCAATAGTATGAATTATTTTAATTTTATTACGATTCTTTAAAACTTCAATTAATAATTTGCTCCAAACATTTACGAACTTTTCTTCTAACATCCAACTCATAGATTCATCGCTATATAGTAAAAGAACTTGATTTGATTTGTTTTTAGCGTTAGTCAAAAATCTAATAACTGCTTCTCTTTTTCCCGCATCACCATAGTAGTAAATAGAATTGATTGAATAATTTACTATACCATCAGAGCCGAACACGATATTTTTATCAAATAACCATTTTTCTAAGGATTCTTTAAAGTTGTCGGTATTGTTGAAAATATCTATATCATTAAATTTATATTCTAACTTATCAGCTACTATTATTTCGTAAAAATAATCAATTATATTAGGAATATATGATGCATTTTTGGGTGGTCTTCTTTTTCCGCTTCGCCATCTACTAATACAAGATTCAGATAAAGGTATTGAGATAGCTAAATCATTATTAGTAGAGTTTGTAATAACCATTAAAAAGGATAACTTGTCTTTAAACATTTTTCATCACCAATAATATTTTATCATTTAAGTAAAAAAATGGCAAGAATATGACATTATTAAATGTCACATAGCAAATGATGGCTGAATATACTAAATTATTACTTTCTGTGATACAATTTTATTGAATATATAAATCTTGTAACTTTAAGGGAGTTGATTGATATGAGATTGATTAAAAAAATGAATAAAAAAACATTTTTGATAGTTCTTCTGTTGACAATAATTGTTGGAGGGATAATTGCGTTTTTGTGTTTTTATGAGCCCAAACTTGAAGAACCAACAATTGATTTTGGATACGAATTAGAAGAAAATGAAAAAGTTACTATTAAAGAAGTACAGCCAGATGAAATTGAAGATGTTAAAATTTATGCATATGATTTTAAACTTTCTTCTGGTCAACCCGAGAGTGCAATAGAAATTTCAATTTCGTATAGTGATAAAGGACTAAAAGAAGATGAAGAAATTCATGCTATTGCTGGTAAATATTACAATGAGGAAACAAAGCAATGGGAAGATGTTGTTTATACAGTTGATACAAAAAATAATATAGTAAAAATTATTACTAATCATCTATCTACTTACGGTGTATTTAAAGTAACAAATCCTAATAAAAGGAATGCATATATAAGTGAAATTAATGTGTATGCTGCTTACATGTCAACAGAAAAAGCCGAAAAAATACTAAATATATATGGTAAACAAGAAGAATCATGGCAAGAAAGTGTAGCGTCAGCAACTTTAGAATCGTTTGGTGATTTTACAATGTTCTCTGTAACTTCAATTCCTAATTTTATAACATTAGGTGATGCTTATGATTCTTATGTTACTAAAAAATTTAATGGTGCTATTTCAAATCTTGGAGTTGCAACTGCTTGCGCTCAATTTGCATACGATGCTTATACAAATGGATTAGAAAGCAAAGAAACTGCAATAAGTATAATGAAAACTGCTTTAAGCATTGCAACAAATGTGGCAACACCATCAATTCAACTAGCTTATATTGGAGTTGGAGTAATTGATTTTGCACTTACTGACGTTAGCACTTTTGCTGTATCAAATAAATATAAGAGTACCAAAAATATGTATGATGAATATTACAAAAGAAAAGGAAAAAAAAGAGATACTAAGGACTGGGTAAAAATATTTGATAAAATATATAAAGATAATAAAAGTAAACCTGAAACCGTATTAGAGTTAATGAAAAAAGAGGTTGATAGATATGTTAACGAATATTGGGAAGTGTCGGCAACTGATTATGAGTCTTGGATTGAAGCTTATGATAAAAATGGATCATTAGCAAAATATCCATGGCCAGAGCAAAAACATCGTGAAAATATATCAAATATTCATAAAAAAAATTTGTTGTCATCACTTCAATCAATATTTAGATTAATGAGTCGCAATATGTATCTTGATAGTTTTATAGAAAGAGAAAAAGAATATAAGAAAGTTGTTGATTCTTATAATCAAAAATATGCTGTAAATATTCGTGAGAACTTAAAGTCTGATAAAAGTTCAACTTGGGCAGGATATTATGCAAGATTTTCACCACTTTCAAATACGGTTGAGTCAAGAAACTGGACAGTTAAATTGGATGAATCGGGGGCTGGGAAAATAACATTTACCTTATTAGGGCATCTAACTGCGGGAATACCGATGAAAATAGATTTATATAAAAATGGTAGTGATATAGAAAATGGAAAAAAAACATTAACAGTTACATTAAAACCCTTTTCGGATTCACAGCAAACAGTTAATTTAGAACCAAGAAAGGTTAAAGAAGAAACTGAAGAACCACAAGAAGATGAAAAGTCAAAAGATGATGATAAAACAAATAATAAACCACCCGTTAAACCAGTAGAAAAAGATAATCCGTGGTATGAAATAAAAGTTAAGGCAACAGATGGTTCAAAAGCTTTTGCCGGCTGGAGTGCTGTGTTTGGATATCCTAGTGATAGTTTCCCAGATTTAAAAAACACTTATAAAACGTTTAATAGTAATGGAGAATGTGTATTATATATTCAAGAATCTGATTATGAAAGTGAACTTAGCATTGGGAAAATATGGCTTTATAAGAGTAGTGCAGATTTACTTGCAAAGAAAAAAGCCGACGTGATAGTAAACTTTTCGCTAGGAGGTTCATATTCTGGCAAACTTCATGGAGAACCTTTATATAAATTAGTAGTAAAGGCAAATACAAAAGTAGATAATTCAAATATGTTAGAATCCATTAGTGGTAATTATTCATCTTATATGATCCGAGCTGAATTGTTTATTCCGGGAGAAGGCATGATGCAAATAGATAAAAAAGAGGACTACGAACCTTGGGAAAAGCCCTCTGCCGAGGTATGGTTACATTACAACGGACCAAGCTTGACTCTGAAAAGTTACAGCGACCCTTATCTGACTGAGCATGTTCTGGAAAAATTCAGTGATACACGCTATGAAATCACTTACCAAAACGGCACTACGACTGTTACTCACACCGTTGAAATCATATCAGTGGGACACAGAGCCAAATACACATTCCTGAGTGAAACAGAGGGTGGTCAAAGAAATCTCAGCGTATATATTCTGGAGAAAAAATAACGAAGGATGTGTTTTACATTGGCTAAAAAAAACGATAAAATCCCAATAGTTATACGCATCCTGATTTGCGCCGTTTTGCTCTTTGCCGCATACAACAGCCTTTCTACGCTGGCGCTTGGGCTTTGGGGCGATACTGTAATGGGCACAATAGACAGCTATGACAGCAGACTTGATAATACGAATGCGGGAGAAAACCGTTCCCGCACCATTTCAAAAGGCTACTATTTTAATGTTAACGGCAAAGAATATAAGGGCTATGTTATGTATAATAGTGATGAAGCGTGGCCGGATTTAGATAAAGGGGAAACTAGGGCAGAAAAAATAACTTATTTACCAATTTTTCCTTATATAAATAAACCGTCTATGTTAGTAGAACTTGATGAAATGGGAGAGTTTGGTATCATATATCATGTCGTTGCTCCGATAGGATATGTATTGTTATTTATATTCGTTATTAAAACTATAAAAAGAGATAATTAACTAACCAATTTAATAGATCAACTTAACGTTGGTCTTTTTTAATGATTATATGAAAAGTAATTATAAACCTCAATCATTTTCTTATAGTTACGAACACATTTTTCTAAACTACAAAAAAATCAACTCTTTC
>JAQVXV010000036.1 GCA_028708945.1 Bacilli bacterium | reverse complement strand
TTTTTTTCATTAAAAATAGTATTTTTTTAGTAATTATATGATATAATGAAACTATATTTACAACTGAGTGGGTTAACCCACTCTTTAATTTGGAGGCTTTATGATCGAAGATAAGATTAAAAAAATGATAGAAGAACCTATTAATGCAAAGGGATATTTTATCGACAATATTCAATATTTAAAAGAGGATAAAAATAATTTTCTTAGAATTTTTATAAAAAAAGAAGGAGAAATCGAAATAGAAGATTGTGTTACAGTATGTAAAATAATCAATCCTATTTTAGATAAAGAAGATCCAATTGAAGAAAGTTATATATTGGATGTTTGTTCAAGTGGAAAGGGGTTTGAATCAAATGAACAATAAAGAATTTATGGATGCGCTTAATTTATTAGTAAAAGAAAAAGGTATAGATAAAAATATAGTTTTTGAAGCAATGGAATTAGCGCTTGCTAGTGCTTATAAAAAACACAATAATTCTTTAACAAATGTAAGGGTTGATATAAATAGAGAAAATGGTGAAATAAAATTATTTTCTTTCAAAACTGTAGTTGAAGAAGTAGAAGATGAAAGAATTGAATTAACTAAAGAAGAAGCATCAAAGATTGTTCCGAATATCGAAGTTGGAGAAACAATTGAAGAAGAAGTTGATATGAAAGAGTTTGGTAGAGTTGCAACAGCAACAGCAAAACAAGTAGTAGTTCAAAAAATCCGTGAAGCCGAGAGAAATATTATTGTTGATGAATATAATGATAAAAAAGACGAGATGGTACTAGGTACTGTTGAAATGGAAGATGTTGACAATTATTATATAAATTTAGGTAGAACACAAGGTATTCTTCCAAAGTCAGAAACAATACCTGGTGAAACTATAAAAATGGGTACAACTATAAAAGTATATATTACTAAAGTTGATACAAATTCAAAAGGATCTTTAATTTTATTATCTAGAGTTCACTATGGATTTGTAAAAAGATTATTTGAATTAGAAATACCAGAGATAAATGAAGGAATAGTTTTAGTTTACAGTGTGGCAAGAGAACCTGGTGTAAGAACTAAAATTGCTGTTTATTCTGAAATGTCAAATGTTGATGCAATAGGTGCTTGTATTGGTGAAAGAGGAAGCCGTATTTCGACAATCTTAAAAGAATTAGGTAATGAAAAAGTAGATATCATTTTATATGATAAAGATAATGCTAAATTTATTCAAAATGCATTGAATCCAGCTAAAAATTTAAGGGTATTTGTTACTGATGAAAAGAAAAAAGAATCGATAGTAATTGTAGATAATGACAATTTATCTTTAGCAATTGGCAAAAAAGGATTAAATGTTCGTTTAGCATCTAAATTAACGCATTTTAAAATTGATGTTAAGACTTATGAACAAGCTAAAGAAGAAGGAATAAATATTTTAGAGGGTTAAATATGAAAAAAATACCGATGAGAACATGTTTAATAACTAAGGAAAAATTACCTAAACAAGAATTAGTAAGAGTAGTACGTACTCCTTATGGAGAAGTAATAGTAGATGAAACTTCAAAGGCAAATGGTCGAGGTGCTTATTTAAAGAAGGATAAAGAAGTATTTAATAAAGCAAGAAAATCAAAAATTTTAGATAGACAACTAGAAGTTGAAGTTCCAGATAGAGTATATGATGAATTAGATAGCTTAATAAAATAGGAGGTGTTTATTATGATGAGTGTATTAGAATATGCACAAGATATTAATAAAAAAGCTGCCGAAGTGTTAAAAAAATGTGAACAACTTGGTTATTCTGTATCTTTAGAAGATATGTTAGATGAAGAACAAATAATTGAACTTGATAATGCTTTTGCAAACGACGATGATGAAATAGAAGATATTGAAGTTGTTGTAGATAATAAAAAAATTATTACAGATAATATAATTGTAAAACAAAAATTAAAGAAAAAAGCAGATATTAAACCTACCATAAAAAAAGATATTGTCAACAAGAAAAAAGAAATGTATAAAAACAAAGAGAAACTTATCTCTAATACTGCTAATGTTGTAGATGAAAATGTAATTTATTACAAAGAAAACACAACGGTAAATGATTTAGCAAAGACATTAGATGTTAGTGCTTCAGAATTATTAAAAAAACTTTTTGCTTTAGGAATATTAGCAAACATAAATAATTCAATCGCATTTGAACAAGCAGAATTATTAGCAATCGATTATGGCAAAGAATTAAAAAAAGAAGTTAAAATTGATGAAGTAAAATTTGAAGAAATTGAGATAAATGATAAAGAAGAGGACTTAATTAAAAGAGCGCCTGTAGTAACAATAATGGGGCATGTTGATCATGGCAAGACAACTTTGCTTGATACGATAAGAAAATCAAATGTTGCTGAAGGTGAAGCAGGTGGGATTACTCAAGCAATAAGTGCTTATCAAGCTAAATATAAAGGCGAAATAATAACCTTTATAGACACTCCAGGGCATGCTGCATTTACTGAGATGCGTGCAAGGGGAGCTAATATAACAGATATTGTAATTATAATTGTAGCAGCTGATGATGGTGTTATGCCTCAAACTAAAGAGGCGATCGATCACGCTAAAGCTGCAGGGGTTCCTATTTTAGTGGCAATAAATAAGATAGATAAACCTGGTTCAAATATAGATCGCATAATGACTGATTTAACAGAAAGTGGCCTTACTCCAGAAGAATGGGGTGGAGATACTATTTTCACTAAAATCTCTGCAAAAGAAGGTACTGGAATTGATGAATTATTAGAAAATATTTTATTAGTAGCAGAAATGGGCGAGTTAAAAGCTAATCCTAATCGATATGCTATGGGTACTGTAATTGAATCCAGATTAGATAAACATTTGGGCCCTTTAGTAACTGTTCTAATTCAAAATGGTACTTTAAGATTAGGAGATCCTATTGTTGTAGGTGATTCTTATGGGAAAATTAGAACTTTAAAAAGTGATAAAGGCGAAGAAATTACTGAAGCTATTCCATCGATGCCAGTTGAAATAACTGGATTAAACGCAACACCAATAGCGGGTGATAAATTCATGGCTTTTGAAACTGAAAAACAAGCAAGAAATATTGGAGAACAAAGAAAAATATCAGGAAGAAAAAAAGATATGAATATTAAACAAGCTGTGTCTTTAGAAGATTTGTTTTCTAAAATTCAAGAAGGTGCTAAAGAAATTAATGTTATTGTTAAAAGTGATGTTAATGGTAGTAGTGAAGCGGTAAAAAATTCACTTGAAAAAATAGAAGTTGAAGGCGTTAAGATAAATGTTTTAAGAAGTTCTGTTGGTAATATTACAGAAAGTGATATTGTTTTAGCAAAAGCTTCAGAAGCTATCTTAATAGCATTTAACATCAGACCAAATGCTGAAATAAGAGATTATGCTAAAGAACAAAATATAGAAATAAGATTCTATGATATAATTTATAAATTAGTAGAAGATATGGAAGCAGCTATGAAAGGTATGCTCGATCCTGTTTATGAAGAAAAAATAACAGGTTCAGCAGAAGTTAGACAATTATTTAAATTTTCAAAAGTTGGGATTATAGCAGGATCATATATTTTAGATGGAATAATTAAAAGAGACTCTAAGGCTCGTGTTATAAGAGATGGTGTAGTTATATACGATGGTAGTGTTAATTCGTTACAAAGAGAAAAGGATTCTGTTAAAGAAGTTAAAAAAGGCTTAGAGTGTGGCATAACTATTGATAATTTCAACGATATCAAAGCAAAAGATATTATTGAAGCATATGAATTAGTAGAGGTAAAATAACACCTCTTTTTTTATTTAATTTCAATTTAATCATTTAAAGGATTTTTATTACATTTAAAAGACGATTTACAATGCTATTTATTCATGATATAATTTAACCGGAGATGATAAAATGAGCGTTAAAACAGAGAGAATAGCAAGTAATATTATCAAAGAGATAAGTTACATTTTAGCAAACGAAGTAAAGAATAAAAATTTAAAGTTTATAACTGTTACTGATTGTAAGTTAACAAGTGATTTATCATTTGCCAAGATATATTTTACAACAATGAGTGACATAGATAGTGCTTTAGAAGCTTTAGAAAAAGCTAGAAATTTTATTAGAAGACAATTAGCAGAACGAATTGATGTGAGACATACTCCAGAACTTAGTTTTGTGTATGATGATTCTATAGAAAATGCTAAAAAAATTGAGGATATTATCGAAAAAATACATAAAGAAGATATCTAGTTATTATAAAAAAGGAAATAATCCTTAATTTATAATAATTTTTTAAAAAGGAGAATTTTATGAATAATTATATTGATCATACTAATTTAAATAATAGAGCGACATTAAAGGATATTGAAAAGTTATGTGATGAAGCTTTAGAAAATCATTTTGCATCTGTTTGTGTACATCCTTATTATGTTCCGCTCGCTTTTTCTTTATTAAAAGAAAGTAATGTGGCAGTATGTACTGTAGTTGGATTTCCTCTCGGACAAAATACAAAGGAAACAAAAGTATATGAAGCAATAGATGCTGTAAGTAAAGGTGCTTCTGAGATAGATATGGTAATTAACATAGCAGCATTAAAAAACAAAGATTATGATTACGTAAAAGAAGAAATTGAAGAAATAAGAGATTCAATTGATGGTAAAATATTAAAAGTTATTATTGAAACTTGTTATTTAGATAAAAAAGAAATAATAAAAATGACAGAAATATGTAATGAAACTTTTGTTAATTACATTAAAACATCGACGGGTTTTGGACCAGAAGGTGCTAAAATAGAAGATATTGATTTAATAAATGAACATAAAAATGAAGTGTTAGAAATTAAAGCAAGTGGTGGAATAAGAGATTATGAAACTGCTTTAGAATTCGTCGAACGTGGTGCAACGAGAATTGGTACGAGTAGCGGTGTTAAAATTATGAACGACACTTGTACATGTGATGATTGTAATTGTCACAAGGAGGGTTAGATGAAATTATATGATGATTTAAAATGGCGTGGACTTATTAAAGATATAAGTAGTCCTGACTTAGAAGAAAAATTAAACAAAGGTGGAATGACTTTTTATATTGGGACAGATCCAACAGCAGATAGTATGCATATAGGTCATTTATCTTCTTTTTTAATTTCAAAAAGATTAAAAGATGCTGGTCACAATCCTCTTTTATTAGTAGGAGGTGCAACAGGATTAATAGGAGATCCGAGACCTACTTCAGAAAGAAGTATGATTACTAAAGAAGAAGTTGAAAAAAATATAAAAGGTTTAAGACAACAAGCTGAAAAAATATTTGGGTTTGAAGTAGTTAATAACTATGATTGGAGTAAAGATATAAATTTTATTGATTACTTAAGAGATTATGGAAAATATTTTAGTATAAATTATATGTTAGATAAAGATATAATTAGAAGAAGATTAGATAGTGGTATTACTTATACTGAATTTTCTTATATGATATTACAGGCATTAGATTTTCTACATTTATTTGAAGATAAAAATTGTACTCTTCAAGTAGCAGGTTCTGATCAATGGGGAAATATAACTGCTGGAATCGATTTAATAAGAAAAAAAACTGGAAAAGAAGTGTATGGTTTTACAATGCCATTAGTAACTACTAAATCCGGGGTTAAATTTGGTAAAAGTGAAGGTAATGCTTTGTGGTTAGACGAATCTAAAACATCTAGTTATGAATTATATCAATATTTAATTAATGTGGAAGATGAAATGGTAATTGATTACCTTAAAATATTTACTTTTTTAAGTAAAGAAGAAATTAAAAAATATGCTAAAACATTAATAGATGAACCACATTTAAGATTGCCACATAAGGCTTTAGCAAAGGAAATAATTATATTTTTACATGGTGAAAAATCGTATTTAAAAGCAATAAAAATCAGTGAATCTTTATTTGGTAGTGACATTAAGAATTTAAGTGCAAAAGATATTGAGTTGGGATTAAAAGATGTTCCGCATTTTGAAACAGAAGAAAAAACTATTATTGATATTTTAATTGAAAATGATATTTGTGCTTCTAAAAGAGAAGCAAGAGAGTTTATAAATTCTAATGCAATTAGTATAAATGGTGAAAAGATAGTTGATGAAAATCAAATTATAACTAAAGATATGGCAATAGATAATCGTTTAATAGTTATAAGAAAAGGTAAAAAGAAAAATTATTTAGGAATAATAAAGTAAA
>JAQVXV010000035.1 GCA_028708945.1 Bacilli bacterium | reverse complement strand
GCAATTTGTTCATAACCATCCTTTTTTGCTTTAGAAGCATAATAAGAATATTTATTTCTTGCTTGACTCTCTCCCGAGAAAGCTTCAATTAAATTTTTTTCTGTTTTTGATCCTTTTAAATCCATAAATCCTCCTTATTTTTTATATGTTTTAATTATATTTGTAAAAAGCATTGCAATTGTCATAGGTCCCACTCCACCAGGAACGGGAGTAATATATGATGATTTTTTAGCAACTTTTTCAAAATCGACATCACCATAAAGTTTATCATTTTCTTTATTAATTCCAACATCTATTACAACAGCACCTTGTTTAACCATATCTGAAGTAATTAGATATTTTTTCCCTACTGCAACTACTAGTATATCTGCTTGTTTTGTATAATTTTTTAAATTTTCTGTCTTTCTATGACATACGGTAACAGTAGCGTCTTTATTTAAAAATAATTGTATTAAAGGTTTGCCAACCAAATTACTTCTTCCTACAATAACGACATGTTTTCCTTCTATTTCAATATTATAGTACTCTAACAAATACATTATACCAGCTGGCGTACAAGAAATCAAAGCATCTTGATTACTAAATAGTTTGCCAACATTAGCTTCAGTTAATCCATCTACATCTTTTGTGTAGTCAATTGTATTTATTATTTTATGGGAATCAAATTTTTTTGGTAATGGTAATTGTACTAATATACCATTAACATCATTTTTTTTATTCAATTCTTCTATTTTTTTAATTACTTCTTCTTCAGAAACATTTTCTTCATATTTTATATGTTCAAATGTTACTCCTAAAGATAGAGCATATTTTTCTTTATTTTTTATATAAATATTACTTGCTTCATCATTACCTATTTGAATAACTACTAAAGATGGTTTTAAATTTAAACTTTCAATATGTGATTTTATATTATTTTTTACTAAAGAACTAATATATTTTCCGTCTAATATCATAAATGCCTCCTTTTAGTTATATAATGGGTATTTATTAGTAATTTTTTGAACTCTTAGTTTTAATTGTTTTAAGATTTCATTGTTGTCTTTATTTATTAAAGCTTCAGAAATAATATTACCTATTTCTTCAAAATCTTCTTCTTTAAGTCCCCTTGTAGTCATAGCTGGACTTCCCAAACGGATTCCACTAGTTTTAAAAGGTGACTCAGTTTCATTTGGAATTGTATTTTTATTACAAGTAATATAAATGTTATCTAAAATACTCTCTGCTTCTTTACCAGTAATATTTAGTTTTGTCTTAACATCAACCAAGAGTAGATGATTATCAGTACCGCCTGAAATTATTTTAAATCCGTTTTTTATTAATGTGTTCGCTAAAGCTTTAGCATTTTTTATAACTTGTTCTTGGTATGTTTTAAAACTAGGTTGAAGCGCTTCATAGAAACATTGTGCTTTAGCTGCTATTACATGCATCAAAGGTCCACCTTGAATACCCGGGAAGATTATTTTGTCTATTTTTTTAGCAATCTCTTCATTATTAGTTAAAATTAATCCACCACGAGGTCCTCTTAAGGTCTTATGTGTTGTTGAAGTTACAACATCGGCATAAGGAAAAGGACTAGGATGAAGACCAACGGCAACTAAACCTGCAATATGAGCCATATCGACCATTAATATTGCTCCACAAGCATCAGCAGCTTCCCTAAATTTTTTAAAATCTATTATTCTCGAATATGCACTAGCACCAGCAATTATCATTTTAGGTTTTTCTAATTTAGCCATTTTAATCAATTCATCATAATCGATTTCTTCGGTTTCTAAATCCACATTGTAAGATACTATTTCATATTCTAATCCACTAAAATTAATACTATGACCATGAGTTAAATGGCCTCCGTGACTAAGATTCATGCCCATTACCTTGTCTTTATAATTTAATAAAGATTTATAAACAGCCATGTTTGCAGAAGATCCACTATGTGGTTGAACATTAGCATAATTGCAATTAAATAATTTGGTTGCATATTTAACTGCTAATGACTCAAAAACATCAATATATTGACATCCACCGTAATATCTTTTACCAGGATAACCTTCAGCATATTTATTAGTTAATATACTTCCCTGTAGTTCTAGTATATCTTTTGAAACAAAATTCTCAGAAGCAATTAATTCTATGTTATTTTTTTGTCTATTTAATTCATTATTTAAAGCGTCTTTTAGTAATTTATCCATCTTATTACCTCCTTTAAAATTATATCATAAATATGTTATTAATTTTTTTTATTTTTAGGTTTATAAAATATTGCAACTATCGATGATGTACGATATAGTATTTGGCTAGAATTATTGATTGCAAATCCTTTACCTATTGCCTTACCACCGATCGTTAATGCCGCTACTAAACCAGTTAATAATAAAGAAACAATTAAAATATTCCATTTAAATGTACTACTTAAGGTAGTTGCTATAATAACAGTTGCTGACCCTGAAACGATACCACAAATGTCACCTACAATGTCGTTACAAAAAGATGATACACGGTCTGCGTTCTTTTTAAATAGAACTGCTATATTAGCACCTTTTACTTTCTTAGCATTCATCGAATGAAATACTTTTTCGTCGGCACTAGTAACTGCTACTCCTATTATATCAAAAAGTATACCTATTGATATAAATATAAGTAAGATTATAATACTTCCAATGATATTAGCCTTTTCTAATAAAGATTCAGAAGTTAACGAAAAAATTATTGATATTCCAAAAGAAAGTAAAAATACTTTGACAATCCAATTGTAATCAGTGTTATTTGTTTTCATTTTTCACCTCAATCATTAAAAATTATAACATATTTTAACAAAATAAAAAAGAGTTTTCACTCTGTTTTTTGAAGGCTATTAATATAGTTAACTTTACGTCATAGGTCAAGCAGGTTTTCCCTAGAACTTACATTTCGTTACCAAAATTGCGGTTTCCCTTTAAAAGTTCCAGTACTGTGTTGCCATTTAGTACGGCTTGATTACCACTTAGTACGCACTTCAATCCTATATTAACACGACACTCTAGGAGTTTTCCCCGACAGCTTTTTAGAGGTTATTCTTTTTTGCAAATAAAGTTTCAAATCGCGATTCTGAAATAATTTTAGCTATAAACTATTTAAGATAGATCAATTATCCCAATTATTCACTCAAGACAAGCTACACTACACATAACTTATCGCCACAATGTAGGTTCAAGCCTAACTTGTAGTTAATACTACAATAATTAGGTCTCCATAAATGATGGAACAAGTCTGTATGCCATTACAGGTTGCCCAACACTCTACCTTTCAGCACCCACCCCAAACTGGGCGTAAGAAGCAAGCACCAAAAGTTTTACAGATATGCTCTTTAACGGTGGTTTAATCCCGTCCTCGCTCTAAATTTAACTGACTAGAATAATGTGCCATTCCGCATAAAATATACCATATTATATGCAATATGTCAAATTAATATAATTATATATTATCGATATAGTCTTCTAATAGTTTTATCATGTTCATCGTATTAGATGTAAATTTGTTAGGTTTGAATGTTTTTACCTTTTTAAGTCCCTCATCTAATTTATCAAGATCAAAGACTCCAATAATATATCCTGCATTATTAAAGTTTTCAACTATTTGAACTTGATGATCATTTACATGTTCGTTATATTGTTTTAATCTAGGTATGGCTATTACTGTTTTGTCATATCGTAATCCAGTTGTTATTGAACCAACGCCACCATGTGTAATTAATAAATCACATCTTTTTACTAAAGCATCAAATTCTTCCATTGGAAATGATTTAAATATCTTCATGTTTTTACTATCTATAAGTGAAGTTCCACCTTGTACAATAACTTCATCTTTAATATTGCCTTTTTTAATTTGCTCTTCAATTGCCTCTAAAAGACGATTAAATTTTTGAGCCTGTGTTCCAACTGTAACTAATATCATTAATAAATCCAACCTCCTAATATAGCTTTTTTATATAAATTTTGTGTACTTTCCCATTGAACTATAAATTTATCTGCTAATGGATAGACCAATCTACCTGATAGTGTCTTTGTATTTAAATTTGCAAATGATTCAATAAAGATTACTTTAGCACCTGCAAATTTACCAAAATAACACATAGGAACAGCAGTATGAGCACCAGTTGTAATAATAACTGTCGGTCTTATCTTAAAAAATAAATATATTGTTTTTAAGCAATTGAAAGAAAATTTAAAAATATATTTTTTTAATTCAAATCTAGTTCCATATACCAAATAATCTACTTTGTTTGGAAACTTTTTATGTAGATTAACAGTCGAATCAGTATGTTCAGTTACTATGTGATAATTATAATTTTCAAACATAGGCTTTAATTGTAATAATTCATCTAAATGACCACCACATGAACTAATAAATAATATCTTTTTTGTTTTCAATGAATCAAAATAACTAATAGCTGATCCGATTATAACAATAATACTTGCTGGATTATAGTATGTATGATTTATACGTCCAAGTATAAAAAACGCAATAATTACAGCAAAGTAAACATCACATCTTTTATTTACTTTATAACCAATTGTAAAGGTAAATAATGTTTTGAAAAATAAAGCAATTACAAAAAGTACCCTTCCAATATTAAATAACCAATTATTTGAATTAATAAACATCATCGTTTCAAAATATATTCTATTTGAATAACCATATAAAGACACAATTACATCAACAAATAATAATACTATTAAAATGCCATTTATAAAATTATATTCATCTTCGGTATATCTTATTTTCATTATAGTTAGTAATAAAATAAAATTAACCAACATGTTTACAAAAATGTCTAGATTAAAATTAAAGAAATAACTAAACATAATCATTAAAGACGGTATTAATATAGGAACTATATTAATTTTGTTTAATTTTACTTTTTTTAATTTTATATCAATAAATAGTGTTACTAAATAAATTACAATGAAGAGCAAATCTAAGGTATAATGCATATCATTAATGATTGCAATCATCACTATGTATATAAGTAATATTAAACACGAAATAGTATAATTTTTAAATATTTTTTCCATTATTTCACTCCTATTTTTTTAAAAAATTCTAACCATTGTTTTTTAACGTTTTCAATGGAATATTTTTTAGATGTTTTTTTTGCATATAGTCCAAATTGAACTCTTTTATTTTTATTTTCAATTAAATCAATTATTTTATATGTCATTTCTTCTTTATCACGATTTCCAATAACATAACCATTTTTATTATCGACCATAAACTCTAAAGCACCTCTTGCGGTATCAAATATTACACAAGAAACACCAAATGACATAGCTTCTAATATTGAGATACCAAAGGACTCTGTATGAGAAGTTGATATATATATTGTTGATTTACTGAGTAAATTATTAATATATTCCTTATCTTGAAAACCATAAAAATTAACAGATTCTTCTAATTCTAAATTTTTCACTTTATCTTTTAAATTGTTTAGTTCAACTCCATCACCTACTATATCAAGCACATAATTAGGATGTTTACTATGAACCATGTTAAAGACATCAATTAGATCATCCACACCTTTTTCTTTTGATAAACGACCGACTGAAATTAAATTTTTTCTACTCATGTCAGTTACTGAATCAGATATGTTATCTAAAGGATTAGGTATATAATAACATTTTATTTTACTTTTAAAATTATTTATAAAATAATTAGAACTATCTAATGAAACAGGTATTAGATAATCAATGTTTTTAAGTGATTTTTCAATGTTTTTGACATAATCTTTATAATAACTAGGATGATTATGTTCATGAGCTATTTTAACAACATTTTTCTTACCGTATTTACCTAACAAATTATTAAATAACAATCTAGAAGAAATAATGATATCTGCATCAGTTGTCTTAATTTTATCAATCATATTTTTCTTTCTTCTTTTTAAAATACTGATGCTTTTAATTCCTTCTTGAATTATTTTTATAAGATTTTTTGATTTTAGAGCATCTTTAAATTCTTCTTTATTTGGAAAGTCATTTGACAAATGAGTTATTTTTACCTTTGAATCAATGTAATAAGCTTGTTTATTCGTGTATGAATTAGCAATTTCTATCTCATAGTCACCTACTAACATATTTGAAAGACTGGCAATTACTTTTTCTATTCCTCCATGTCCCATATGTAATGATAGAAACAATATTTTTTTCATTTGTCACCTTCT
>JAQVXV010000006.1:82379-86419 GCA_028708945.1 Bacilli bacterium | reverse complement strand
AAAATGATGTGTGCTAAAATATGCGTTAGCACCTTATGAGGTGATGAGATGGAAAAATTTAGTCGCACTCGAAAAGGCTATGATCCAGAAGAGGTAAATGCTTTTCTAGATCAAGTAATTAGTCAAGTAGAGCGTATGATACAAGAAAGCAAAATAAAAGATGCTGAAATTTTTAATTTAAAAAAATCGGTTAGTGAAAATGAAGTTTTAAAAGAAAAACTAGCAAATTATGAACGCATTGAAACGACATTAAATAGAGCTATCATTATGGCAGAGAAGACCTCTGAACAAATGAAATTAGCAGCACACAAAGAAAGAGAAATAATAATAGAAGATGCAAAAACAAACGCTAGTCGAATTGTAAATGATGCTTTACTTAGGGCAGAAAAATCCGAACTAGAGGCTGATACTTTAAAAAGAAACATTAATATTTTTAAACGAAGACTTAGAAATATAATAGAAGAACAATTAAAAAATGTAGATGAAATAGATCAAATAGAAATGTAACATTTGGAAGACGATAAATAAGGATTTTCTAAGAGAATTAGTGCTTGGTGAAAACTAATAAATGAATTATTTATAGATCACTTCGGTTAAACAAATGATGGTAACGCGATATAGTTATTGAGTGTATTAATAATAAAATAAGGTGGTACCGCGGGTTTACTCGTCCTTAATGGATGAGTTTTTTTATTGATAAATTATATTATTGTTTTATTTAAGCATATTATTATATAAATTAGAAGGAGTATTATTATGAAAAAATTTGAGGAATTATCAAAATTAAAGACTTATGAAACGGAATCAAAAATTTTAGATAAATGGAAAGAAATTGATATTTTAAACGAGTCAATTAAAATCAGAGAAGGAAAAGAAGATTTTGTTTTTTATGATGGGCCAGCAACGGCAAATGGAATGCCAGGACTACATCATATGTTAGCAAAATTTTTAAAAGATACTTTTTGTAAATATAAAACAATGCAAGGATTTAGAGTAATAAGAAAAGTTGGATGGGATACTCATGGTTTGCCAGTTGAAATACAAGTTGAAAAAAGTTTAGGTTTTACAAATAAAACAGATATTGAAAATTATGGAATTGAAGAATTTAATAAAAAATGTAAAGAATCTGTTTGGGAAAACGAAAAAGCTTTTAGTGATTTAACTGAAAAAATGGGACAATTCATTGATTTAAAAAATCCTTATGTAACATATGAAAATGATTACATTGAAACAGAATGGTGGATATTAAAAAAGTTTTTTGACGAAGGATTATTTTATGAAGGACATAAAATCTTACCATATTGTACAAGATGTGGTACGGGACTTGCATCTCATGAAGTAGCACAAGGATACAAAGAGATTTCTGTTGATACTGTAATAGTACCAATGAAGAAAAAAGATGAAGATGTTTACTTTTTAGTATGGACTACTACGCCTTGGACTTTAATAGCAAACGTTGCCCTTTGTGTTAATCCAGAAGAGGATTATGTTAAAGTATCTTCAATGGGATATAAATTTATAATTGCTTCAAAATTAGCAAATAAAGTTTTAGGTGACGATATAGAAATCTTAGAAAATTACAAAGGAAAAGACTTAGAATATATTGAATATGAACAATTATTACCGTTTATTGAAGTAAATAAAAAAGCTTTCTTTGTGACAATCGATAATTATGTAACTATGGAAGACGGTACTGGTATTGTCCATATTGCACCCGCTTTTGGAGCAGATGACTATAATATTGGTAAGAGATATAATCTACCAGTGTTAAATCCGGTTGGAGAAGACGGTAAATATCTAGAAGGACCTTGGAAAGATAATGTTGTATTCGATGCTGATAAAGAAATAATAAAATACTTAAAAGAAAACGATAAATTATTTAAAAAAGAGAAAATGCTACATAATTATCCACATTGTTGGAGATGTGAAACACCACTTCTTTATTATTCAAAACCAAGTTATTATTTAGAAGTAACAAAGATAAAAGATAAAATAATAGAGGCTAATAATACTGTTAATTGGTATCCATCTTATGTAGGTGAAAAAAGATTTGGTAATTGGTTAGAGAATTTAAATGATTGGGCAATTTCTAGAAATAGGTATTGGGGCACACCTCTTCCATTATGGAGATGTGAATGTGGACATCAAGAAATGATTGGTTCAAGAAAAGAACTAGTTGAAAAAGCTATTGAAAATATTGATGAAACAATTGAATTACATAGACCTTATGTCGATGATGTTCATTTAAAATGTGTGAAGTGTGATAAACCAATGACTAGAACTAAAGAAGTAATCGACTGTTGGTTTGATTCAGGTTCAATGCCATTCGCACAATATCATTATCCATTTGAAAATAAAGAACTTTTTGAAAATCAATTTCCGGCTGATTTTATATGTGAAGGAATAGACCAAACAAGAGGATGGTTTTATACATTACTTGTTTTATCAGTATTTGTAAAAGGTGTAAGTCCTTATAAGAATGTATTAGTAAACGATTTATTATTAGATAAATATGGCAAAAAAATGTCTAAATCTAAAGGTAATGCTGTTGAACCATTCTCATTAATGAAAGAGTATGGAGCAGATAATATCAGATGGTATTTACCTTACGTATCACCTGTTTGGACACCTTTAAAATTTGATATAGATGGTTTAAAAGAAGTTCACTCAAAATTCTTTAATCCTTTAAGAAATACTTATAATTTCTTCGTTTTATATGCTAATACTGATGAAGTAGATCCAAGAGAGTATAAAATCGATTATAGCGAAAGAGAAGAAATCGATTTATGGTTATTATCTAAATACAATAAATTATTACAAAATGTTACAGAATACTATGATATTTATGATTTAAATAAAGTAGTAAAAGAAATAACAGATTTTGTTTCTGAGGATTTATCAAATTGGTATATTAGAAGAAACCGAAAGAGATTCTGGGGTAGTGAATTAAATAATAGTAAAAAAGCTGTATATGCTACAACATATGAAGTATTAGAAGGACTATCTAGAATAATAGCACCTATCATACCTTATTTATCAGAAGAACTACATCAAAAATTAACATGTGAAAAATCTGTTCATTTAACTGATTTTCCTAAATATAATTCTAATTTAATAAATAAAAAAATAGAAGAAAAAATGGATTTAGTAAGAAAATTGATCAGTATTGGAAGATATGTTAGAGAAGAAACAAAAATTAAAGTTAGACAACCATTAAGCGAAGTATTATTAGATGGTAAAAACAAACCAATAATAAGTGATATTGTTAACTTAATTCAAGAAGAATTAAATGTAAAAGACATAGTTTTTACTGATAATTTAAGTGACTATATGAACTTTACCGTTAAACCAAATTTTAAAGTAGTTGGTAAATTATTTGGAAATAAAATAAAAGAATATGGTGAAAAACTATTAAGTTTATCTTCGGAAGAAATAAATAAATTAAGAAATAACGAGACAATAAAATTAGAGCTAGATGGTGAATTATATAATATTACTAATGAAATGGTAGACATAAGAATCGAAAGTAAAGAAGGATTTAATGTTGGTATGGAGACAAATGACTTTATCATTTTAAATACTACTTTAACTGAAGATTTAGTTTTAGAAGGTATATCAAGAGAGTTAGTATCAAAAGTTCAACAATTAAGAAAAGCTAATAACTTTGATGTAATCGATCGAATAAATATTTATTATAATGGTGATTCAGAGTTTGAAAAAGCATTAAAGATGTTTGAAGATTATATTAAAACAGAGACATTGGCAATTGATATTATTAAGAGAGAAGACTTAAAAGAATCATGTGATTTAAATGGTCATGAAGTGTTATTAAATGTTGAAAGGTTATCAAAATGATAGCCTTTTTCTATTGACATAAAAATCATAATGTTGTAAAATTGTAATTGTCTACGGAGTAGTACTCAAGAGGCTGAAGAGGCGCCCCTGCTAAGGGCGTAGGTCGGGTAACTGGCGCGAGGGTTCAAATCCCTCCTGCTCCGCCATAAGAAAAATAACCCTTAATTTATAAGGGTTTTTCTTTT
>JAQVXV010000006.1:75771-82279 GCA_028708945.1 Bacilli bacterium | reverse complement strand
AAATAATGATTAGTAATATATTCGTTTAATCCCATTTTTATATTTTGGGCCATCATCAATAGATTTGAAGGATTTAACCATAATTCTTCCATTCCATATTCATATTCCATACTAGAAGTAGTATCAATTATTTTAATATTTTTATTATAATCAAACATATTAGTAATATATTTAGTTTCATTTCCTAAACCATTAAATGCAAATAATGAACAATTACTATAATCTTTTATTTGTTTATCTGTTAAAGTATATTCGTCTATAATAATTCCGTTTGGATAAATACTATAGACATTACTATTATCACCATACAAAGTTTTCATTATATATTCGATTGGATATACAGATGTATAAATATCGATATCTTCCATACTGTCTCTTTTAAAACAACCTGTTAAT
Organism: Bacilli bacterium; assembly: GCA_028708945.1. The sequence goes on along the minus strand of JAQVXV010000006.1, from coordinate 81,883 downwards.
GGTAAAATAATAAGCAATAACGCTAAAATTTTTTTCAATTTTTTTCACTCCTTTTTACCGGATCATATCCTTTAGTACCCCATGGATTACATTTTAATATTCTTTTAATTGCTAACATAGAACCCCTACAACTTCCATATTCTTCAATTGCCTCAATCGCATATTGTGAACATGTTGGAGTATGCCTACATAGGTTATGAAAACTACCTGGAATATATTGGTACAATTTTATAAGTTTTATAAGTATTTTTTTCATCTTAACACCACAATAATTATATATTAAATTCACCTAAAAGTAAAATAAAATATTAAAAGTAGGAAATCTTTGATATAATAAGAATGGTGATAACATGAAAATATTAGATGATTTAAATATAAAACCTAATAAAAAGAGTATTTATGAAAGAGCTTTTATTCATACTTCTTATTCTAATGAGAATAATGTCTTAAGTTATGAAAGATTAGAATACTTAGGAGACTCTGTTTTAGAATTAGTGATGAGTGAATATTTATTTAAAAACACTGATCACGCTGAAGGAACAATGACTAAATTGAGATCGCATTATGTCTGTGAAAGTGCTTTGTATGAGTATGCTATTAGATTAGGTTTAGATAAACATATAATGTTTGGAAAAGGTGAAATAGCGTCAGGTGGCAAGAGAAAAGCTATAATAGCGGATGTTTTTGAATCTTTTATTGGGGCAATTTATTTAGATTTAGGAATCGATGAAGTAAAGAAATTTATGTATAAAAACATCATACCTTTAATTGAAAGAAGGGAAATTGATTTTTTCAGTGATTATAAATCAATATTACAAGAATTAGTGCAAACTGATAAAAGAAGTTTAGAGTATATAATAGTAGATGAAGAGGGACCTGCACACGATAAAACTTTTACAGTAGAAGTAAAGATAGATAATATGAAATATGGTAGGGGAACTGCACATAGTAAAAAAGAAGCAGAACAAAATGCTGCTAAAGATGCCTTAAAAAAAGCTCAAAATAACGAACAGTTTTATAGGTGCTAGTATGATAATAATAAGAAGAGAAAACAATGAATACGATAAAGATACTCCCTATGAGATATATATTAATGATAACTTAATGGGAAGTATTAAAAATAATGAAAAATTGAGTTTTAATTTAAGAGGTTTAGACAATAATGTGATTTATATTAAGGCACCAAACAGGAAAAGTGACGTCATTAATTTTTCTTTAAATTATAATCAAGTAATTGAGTTTAGTTGTATTTGTAACAAACAAAAAAATATATTATTAGAACTTTTAAGAATTATAAAAAGAGAAAAAATAATTAAGTTAAAAATAGATAAAGATTTTATTTTATAATAATAATTGATAGGAGAGATAAAATGGGAAGATTTCCAAGTATTGCAGCATCCAAACAAAAAACAGGGGCTGCTAAAGCAAAACTTTATTCAATGTATGCAAAAGAAATTTATCAAGCAGCTAAGACCGGTGGAACAGAGTTAAATAGTAACTTAACTTTAAAAAGAATCGTCGAAAAAGCAAAGAGTGAACAAATACCATCCGATATTATTAAAAGAGCAATTGATAAAGTCAACAGTGGTGTTGATGAATCATATATGCAAGTTTCTTATGAATTATTCGGACCTAGTGGTTCTAACTTAATTGTTGAATGTCTTACGGATAATGTTAATAGATCAATCAGTAGCGTCAGGGCAGCATTGAATAAAACAGGCATAAAAATGGGTGCGCAAGGTAGCGTAAGTTATATGTATGATAATCTTTGTATCGTAAGTTTTAAAGGTAATAATGAAGAAGAAGTTTTAAATGCCTTAATTGAAGATAATATAGAAATAGAGGATTTAGAATTTGAAGAAGATACAATAACAATTTACGGGAATCCTCAAGAATTATATCGAATAAAAGAAACTATCTCTAATCTCATTAAAAATGTTGAGTTTGAAGTAGATGAAATATCTTTTTTACCTAAAGACACAGTTACCTTAATTGGTGAGGATTTAGAGGATTTTCAAAAAATGATTAACCTCTTAGATGAGATAGATGATGTTCAAAAAATATACCACAATGTGAAACTATAATTTTTATAGTTTTTTATTTGCAATATATGACAAAATATATTATAATAATTTTAACAAAAGAGGTGATATAAATGAATTCTATTGTACCCATTGATCGTTTTGTTGTAGTAAATAAATCGATATTAACAGACAATGATCGCAAGAATTTGTTAATGTTATATCAACCTATTATTGGGTTTACGTCAGTTAACTTATATTTTACACTATGGACTTACTTAGAAAAAAGCGAAATAATATCCGAAGAATTTGATCACTATAGCATATTAGAAAATATGAAAATTAGTTTAATTGAATTTGTTGAAGCTAAAGAAAAGTTAGAAGCTCTCGGACTTATAAAAACATATTTCAAAAACGGAGAAATAAATAATTATTTATATGAACTTTATTCACCTTTTGAACCAAATCAATTTTTCAAAAATCCGATTTTAAACACATTGTTATATAGTAATGTAGATAAAAAAAGGTATAAAAAAATAGTAGATTATTTTAAAATACCAGCATTAAATTTAGAAGATTATAAAAATATTACTTGTAAATTGTCAGATGTATTTGAAGTAGGAATCATCAACAATGAAGAATATCCGAATATCAAAAAAATAACAAGGGGAACAATAACGATTGAACCTAATATTGACTTAAATATCGTATTTAGTTTAATTCCTTCAGAGCTATTAAATAAAAGAAAAATTAATCATGAAACTAAAAATTTTATAGTTAATTTATCTTTGATTTATGGTTTTGATAATGAAGAAATTAAAAATTTAATTGAAAATTCAATTACTGAAATGAAAATAGATTTAAATAAATTAGAACTAAATGCTCAAGAATTTTATAAATTTGAAAATGATGGACATTTACCTAATTTGATATATAAAAATCAACCTGAATATCTAAGAAAGAAAAACACCACTGTTTCCTCTAGAGATAAAATGATTTATCAATATGAAACAAGTACTCCATACGAGTATTTAAAGTTAAAATATAATGGTGGAAAAATCAGTTCTTATGATACTGAAACTTTAAAGATATTAGTAAATCAAATAAAGATAAATCCAGGTGTTGTTAATGTTTTAGTGGATTATGTTTTAAAAATCAACAATAACAAATTAACGAGAAATTTTATTGAAACAATAGCAGGTCAATGGAAAAGAGATAATATTCAAACAGTTGAAGAAGCAATGAATATAGCTGAAAAAGAATATAAAAGTAAAAAACAAATTACAAGAAAAAAAGAATTTTCCAAACCAGAATGGGTAGGTAAAGAATATGAAAAAGATACTAACCCAGATAAAATTAAAAGGATGGAAGAAATTTTAAAAGAATATAGGTGATAAAATGGAATCAATTAAAAAAATGATGCCTAAAAAAAATACAAATCTAGAAAAATACCTTAAAGAAGCTTTGAAAAAAGAAGGATTTAAGGAATATGTTTCTAAATTCAATATTAGTAAAAGAGACTTGCTAATTAATACTACAGAACTAGAAGAGAGCTATAATGAATTTAAAAACTGTTTAGATTGCAAAAGCATTCATGAATGTAAGAATAGAAAACAAGGTTATCTTTTATTACCAGAGAGCAAAGAATATTTTAGTTTCAATTATATAAAATGTAAATATCAAAAACAAATAGATTTATTAGAAGAAATACCAAAAAACATATCTTTATTTAATGTTTCCGCATCTTTAGCACATGCCAATATAAAAGATTTGTTTATTGATGGTTCTAGATTAGAGGTAGTTGAATGGATAACAAATTTCATTAAAAACTATCAAAAAGTAAAACCTAATAAAGGTCTATACTTATATGGAAATTTCGGAAGCGGAAAAAGTTATATAATAGCAGCAATGCTTAATGAACTTGCTAAAAAAAATGTTAAAAGCGCCATTGTATTTTGGCCTGAATTTTTAAGAGATTTAAAAGAATCTTTCGATTCAAATTACGATCAAAAAATGGAATATATTAAAAATATCGAGTTACTTTTTATAGATGATCTTGGTGCAGAAAACGTTACAGCATGGGCACGAGATGAAATATTATGTACGATACTACAATATCGTATGGATAATTCATTACCTGTATTTTTTACTTCAAATCTTAATTTAAAAGAGTTAGAAGAACATTTTACAAATACTAAAGATAAATCTGACTCTGTTAAAGCCATGAGAATCATGGAGAGAATAAAACACTTAAGTGAAAATTTACAACTAGTTGGTAAAAACTTAAGGAAGTAGGGGGATTTTATGGGGGTAAATAAAAAAGATATTCATATTGAATTAACAAGAGGTAATCAATCATTTGAAGCAATCGTTAAAAAATTAAATAAACAAGATAGAGTCAGTGAGGAAGAAGTCGCAAATTATATTTTAGAGGTCCTATATGCTGATATTCATAGTTTGCCTAAAAAAATTACACAAGATAAACTATTAAATCTATACAATTATTTAAAAAATTTAAATCAATGTTTAGAGTATATATCTTATAATGATAATAAAACAAAGAAAAAATTAGAAAAATTAGAAATTTATGTCGATCAACAAAAAAACTCACCAGCATTTAGTCAAAAAGTTAAAGAGTTTTTTAAAAATTTAAAAACAAGTTTAGTTCTAATTAGAATTCAAAATGAAGAACCTAAAAACAATCTTGATGAAGGTAAAGATAATAAAAATCTTAAAGAGTATATAAATTATTTACTTTTCGAGGCTAAAATATATGATTATGTTGAAATAGTTTTCAATTCTGACAACCTTAAATTAGATACATCCCCATTATTTAGAAGAGAGTTAATCAAAAAAGTATTTAATAATTACACTGAATCAATAAGAGATAATAATTATTTTGATACAGTTTATTATGAAAGAATTGTTAACTTAATTTTAGATTATAAAAATTATTTAGATGATGACATTAGAATTAACTTTTTAAAGGAATTAAAAAGTATTCTTAAATCAGGTATAGTAGATGAAAGAGGACAACAATTTTTAGCTTCAACTATCAATAATTTATGTAATGCAAAAATCACAGATGTTAAAAGTGCTATACAACAATTAAATAAAAAATATTTGCCAGAAAGCAATGATAAATCAGAAAAAATAAATGAAGTTAATCATAATGATTACATTGATATGACTGATAAAAATATAATAACTATAGATGGATCTGGAACACATACTTTTGATGACGCCTTATCGTTTGAAGTACTTCCAAATGGAAATTTTTTAATTGGCGTATATATTGCTAATGTTGCAGATTTTATATCAAAAAACTCACCTTTAGATACTTCAGCACTCAATAAAGGATCATCAATATACATCCCATTTAACCGTGTTCCAATGTTTCCAGATTATCTATCAAACATAGTTTTTTCACTAAGAGAAAATGAAGAAAGATATGCAATTTCACATTTGTTTGAATTTGATAAAAATACACTTGAACCTGTAAATTTTGAAATTAATAAATCATTAATTAAAGTAAGACACAATTATTCTTACGAAGAAGCTGAAAAATGTTTAATGAAAAAGAATGATAATGAAGATTATAAATTACTAAAAAATCTATGCTTATTTTCTGAACATTTAAATCTTGATAGACAAAATATAGAAAAATACCATGATGTAAAAAATATACTTAAAGAAATAAATTTTGAGAAAGATTTAATTACAAAAGACCATAATAGTAGTATGGTATCTAATATGAATAGTGAATATATAATCTATTTAAATCGCTTTGTAGCACAAATATTTAATAATAGTAAATACAATCTTCCATTTTTATACAGAATAAATAACTCTGAACTAGCTTATGGAGATGTTGAGGAATTAAAAAGTGAAATTAAAAACGATGTTAAAGTTAAAGGTTTAGCAGATGAAATAAAAAGAATACTTCAACCCTCATTTTATTCAACTAACAATACCGGTCATCATGGGTTAAAAATAGAAGCCTATGGTCATCTTGGATCACCAATTAGAAACTATGCTTCATTAGTGACTCAAAGGTTAGAAATAGAGTTTTTAATCAAAAAAAATATTGC
>JAQVXV010000006.1:70019-75671 GCA_028708945.1 Bacilli bacterium | reverse complement strand
TTATTTTGGGTTGGACCAGTAATATCTGAAGGTTTTTATTATGATATAGATTTAGGTGACGAAGTAATAAAAGAAGAAGATATTGAAAAAATTGAAAGAGAAATGAAAAAACTTGCTAAAGATGGTAAAAGAATAGTTAGACAAGAATTATCAAGAAATGAAGCTTTAGAGATGTTTAAAAACGATCCATACAAATTAGATTTAATTAATAATATGGATCGAGAAAGCGTTATTTCATGTTATTCACAAGGAGACTTTACTGATCTTTGTAGAGGACCACATCTTGAATCAGTAAAAGAAATAAAATATTTCAAATTATTAAAAGTAAGTGGTGCTTATTGGAAGGGAGACCATAACAATAAGATGCTTCAAAGAATATACGGTATTTGTTTTGATACAGAAGCAGATTTAAATAACTATTTAAACTTATTAGAAGAATCTAAAAAAAGAGATCACCGTAAACTTGGTAAAGAATTAGAATTGTTTATGTTTGATGAAACAGCGCCTGGTATGCCATATTGGTTACCAAAGGGTTTAAAAATATATAATACTTTAGTTGATTTTTGGCGTAAAGAACATGAAAAAAGAGGATATCAAGAATTTGCAGCCCCAATGTTAAATATGAGTTCCCTATGGAAAACATCTGGACATTGGGAACATTACAAAGACGATATGTTTATTTTAAAAGATTCTGATGGAATGCTTCAAGCCTTAAAACCAATGAGTTGTCCAAATGCTATTTTAGTGTATAAAAATAAAATAAGAAGTTATAAAGACTTACCATTAAGATATAACGATGTTGATGCTATCCATCGAAATGAAGGAGCAGCAAGTTTACATGGACTTTTAAGAGTAAGAGTGTTTCATCAAGATGACTCGCATAACTTTATAAGACAAGATCAAATATTTGAAGAAATATCGAATATAATTGAAATTGCAAATTATTTTTATGATATTTTTGGATTAAAGTTTACACCATATTTATCTACTAGACCTGAAGATTATATGGGAGACATTAATTTATGGAACGAGGCCGAAGAAAAACTTAAAGAAGTGTTAAATTCTAATTTTGGTGAAGACGGATGGATACTTAATCCTGGTGATGGTGCCTTCTATGGTCCTAAAATTGATTTAAAAATGGAAGATGCTTTAGGTAGAGAATGGCAAACAGGAACAATCCAATTGGATTATCAATTGCCAGAGAGATTTGATTTATCTTATATTGACTCTGAAGGTCATAAAGTAAGACCAGTAGTTGTGCATAGAACTGTATATGGTTCTTTAGAAAGATTTATTGGTATTATTACAGAACACTTTACAGGAGCATTTCCAACTTGGATAGCGCCTGTTCAAGTTAATATTATTCCTGTTAAAAATGAATTTCATATTGAATATGCTAAAGAAATAAAAAATGTTTTAGATAATATCAATATTCGAGTAGAATTAGATGATAGGGAAGAAAAATTAGGCTATCGTATGCGTGAGAGTCAAACAAATAAAATTCCTTTTTCAATTATTTTAGGAGATAAAGAAAGAAACGAAAAACTCATCAGTTATCGCAAATTCGGATCTGAAGAAACTCATACAGTAAAAATTGATGAATTTGTAAAGATAATAAATGATGAAATTGATAATAAAAAATATAATTAAAAGGATTAGTAATCCTTTTTTTGTCATATTATTAAATGTCCACCATATATTTTAATAGAAGATGGAGGAATATTGTGATTAATAAAAAAGGATTGTGGTTTTTAACCTTATTTAGTCTAATAATTGTATTAAGTGTTTATTATATTACTATGCCAGATGAATTATTGTTAACTAATAAAGAAAATTATAATGATACGCAAAAAAAAGCAGAAGTAAAAGAAAGCGATATTTTAGTAGCATTGAGAGTAGAATCAGATAATGAAATGTTAGAGGAAATGGATACTTTAAGAAAAGTATTAACTGATTTATCAGTTGGTGTCGATGAAAAAAACAAGGCCTTTGAAAAGTTAAAAGGTTTAAATATAATAAAAGGTGAGGAAGAGCAACTTGAGAAGCAAATAAAAACTAATTATAATATTGATTCTTTTGTCAAAGTTAAAGGTAATGAAATCAAGGTGGTTGTTAATAATAAGGACAACTCAGTTACCTTAGCAAACAACATTATGCGAACAGTACAGACGAATTATAGCAACAAAATGTATATTACAGTAAAATTCCAAAATTAAGGAATTTTTTTCTTATAGGTAGGCTATTTCTTTCACTTAATATTATATTCAACATAAAATAATATGAGAAAATATAAACCACCCAACTTAGGAAGTGAGGGAATAATGTCTAGAAGTATATTAACAAAAAGGGAAAAAGAAGTGTTTGAATTGTTGATTTTAAACAAGACTACTGCCGAAATATCCAAATCATTAAATATTAGTGAAAAAACAGTTCGAAATCATATATCAAATGCTATGCAAAAACTTGGCGTCAAAGGAAGAGCTGGAGCTGTAATTGAACTTTTAAAACTTGGTGAAATTTCACTATAAAATCGCATTATTAGCGATTTTTTTCATATTATTTAATGAGGTGAAATATGTTAAAAAAAATGCTAATTAAAAAAATTGTCATAGCGTCATCAGTTTTGTTTGCCATATCACTAATATTTATGATGCCAAAGGATAAAACTAAAGATATCAAACAAATACTAGAGTACACTAATTTAGATGTGGTGAGTTCTCCTATATTTCTATTAGATAGTAACAATTTTTTAGCCCAAACAGATGTAGTAGTTAGTACTAAAGAAGTAGAAAAAATGTCAAAAGAATTATTAGAAGTATTAATAAAAGATGGAGTTAATGAAAGCAAAATACCAAGTGGTTTTAGATCGCTTATATCAAGTGAGACTAAAATTAATAGTGTTTCTTTTGAAAATGGAGTTTTAAAAGTTGATTTAAGTAAGGAATTATTAGATACAACCGTCGATTTAGAAGAAAAAGTAATTGAAAGTATTGTCTATACTTTAACTAATATCCAAGGAATAGAGCAAGTTCTGATATATATTGATGGCGAAATACTTACTAAATTACCAAAAACTAATATCTTATTACCAAGTGTTTTAAATAGGAATTTTGGAATAAATAAGGAATATGACATTACCAGTTTTAAAGATATTAACAAAGTTACTGTCTACTATATTAATAAATATAATGATAAAAATTATTATGTACCGGTAACAAAATATATTAATGATGAACGCGAAAAAATTGTTATCATAATTGATGAATTAACAACCAGTCCAATATATACTAGTAATTTAATGAGTTTTTTAAACAGTAATGCTAAACTATTAGATTCAGTAGTTGAAGAAGATACCATGAGATTAACTTTCAATAGTTATATATTTAACGATTTGGATAAAAAAAATATTTTAGAAGAAGTAATATATACAATTAATCAATCGATAAACGATAATTATAATGTAAAAAACGTAATTTATGAAGTTGATGATAAAGAAATTTATAAAAGTATCTTAAAAACCCTTGAATAAATAATATTTTTGTTATATAATTTATTCAGTGTCCTGGTAGCTCAGCTGGATAGAGCACCGCCCTTCTAAGGCGGGTGTCGTGAGTTCGAATCTCGCCCGGGACACCATATATATAACTATTAGCCTATTATAAAATCATTTATGATAGGTTTTTTATTGAAATTTTAATGATTTAATTAATAAGTAGTACACAAAAAAATGATTTACAATTTTAAATTAAATGATATAATTATAATAGGAGTGATGATATGAATAGAAAGCAAATAAAAGATTGGTCAAAAAATAAAGCAAAGGGAAATGGATTTAATGTATGGAAACCGGTTTTTGTAATGCTGTTAATTGTCTTTGTAACGGGAAACATAATAGATATTTTCGAAGGAACAGCATTTGAAAATATTATTGGTTTAGTAATTGAACTTGCTTTATTACCTTTATCAGTTGGGATAGTTTACTATATGATAAACTTAGTAAAGGATAAAGAATTTAATCTTAAAGATATGGTTGAACCTTATAAAGATTTTATCAGAGTTGTTTTAACAATGGTTTTATCGACATTACTAGTGTTAGTGGGTTTCTTATTATTTGTAATCCCAGGATTTATTGTAGCATTGAGTATAACTTTAGTACCATATTTATTAGCAACTAGAAAAGATTTAAAACCAACAGAGGTAATACAATTAAGTATGAAAATGATGAAAGGGCACAAGTGGGAATATTTTGTATTTCAACTTAGTTTCTTAGGATGGATAATTTTATCTACTTTGACATTTGGAATACTTTATGTTTGGGTGTTGCCTTATATTTCTATTGCAAATACAAAATACATTTTAACTATAATGGATGAGGACTCAATAATAGTAGCGTAATGCTACTTTTTTGAAATATGGGATATCGAAAGCATCTATTAATATTATTAATACTAATTATCTTTGTATTTGTGCCTTTTTTAATAAAAAACAAAAAATATTATTATGCTGAAGACTTTAATATAAGTGTAGTAAGAAGTATCAAAGATATCGATAATGATGATATTGATGATTATACAGATATATTAGAAGGAGCAATGTTAGAAGTAATAAATCCTTCCAAATATAAAAGTGTTTATTACGATGGCGGATACCCTCCGGATGGTGAAGGAGTATGCACTGATGTAATATGGAGAGCTTTAAAAAAAGCTGGTTATAATTTAAAAGAATTAGTTGATGAAGATATAAAAAATAATCCTGAATTTTATACAGGAATTACTAAAGCAGATCCTAATATAGATTTTAGGAGAGTATATAATTTAAAAGTTTTTTTTGAAAGACATACAACTAATTTGACTAAAGACTTATCCGAAATAAAAGAGTGGCAACCAGGAGATATCGTTATATTTGGAACAAAACATATTGGAATCATATCTGATAAAAGAAATTCAGAAGGAGTACCATATTTGATCCATAACGCTAATACTAAAAGAGAAGAAAATGTCTTAAAATATTGGGATAAAAAAATGAAAATAACTGGTCATTATAGATTTTTATATAATTAGCATAAAAATATAAAATGGTTTTATTTTTATGCTTTTTAAATTATAATATATAAGGAGTGATAAAATGTTTGAAAACAAAAAAATATTTATTTTAGGCATGGCTAGAAGTGGATATAGTGTTGCCAAGTTACTAGCACAAACCAATACAATTTTAATTACGGATATGAAAGATCAAGATAAAGAACAAGTTGAAGAATTAAAAAAACTAGGTGTTAATTTAATAATAACTGATAAACCAGAAGAATTATTAGATGATACATTTGATTGTGTTGTTAAAAATCCAGGAATTAGAAAAGATCATAAATGTGTTGTAAAAGCTAAAAAATTAAAGATACCTGTAATAAATGAAGTGGAAGTTGCATATCACTTTATTCCAAAAGAAACAAAAATAGTCGGAGTAACAGGATCAAATGGCAAAACAACAACAGTGACACTTATTTATGAAATTTTGAAATCAGCAAATCTCAATGTTCACTTAGGTGGAAATATTGGTTTTCCTTTATCTAGTATTGTTAAGGATATAAAAAAAGATGACATTTTAGTAATTGAAATATCTGATCATCAATTAGTAGATATGTATGATTTTAAAACA
>JAQVXV010000006.1:0-69919 GCA_028708945.1 Bacilli bacterium | reverse complement strand
TCATAAGTCTAGATGATATTAGAATTAAAGGTATCCATAATTATGAAAATATTATGTGTGCAATCTTAGTTGCAAAACACTTTAAAGTAGATAATAGTATAATTAGACAAGAAATAAAAGATTTTGCAGGTATAGAACATCGTATTGAATATGTAGCTAAAATAAAAACCCGAGAATTTTATAATGATTCAAAATCTACTAATATTGAATCGACTATAACTGCCTTAAAATCGTTTAAAAATAACGTTATATTATTAATGGGTGGATTAGATCGAAATCACTCTTTTGAAGGCTTAAATGATTACCTTAGTGGAGTTAGGAATATTATTAGTTATGGTGAAACAAAAGATCGTATCAAAACTTGGGCAACAAAACAAAAAATTGATGCTACAGTTGTCGACGATTTAGAAGAAGCGGTAAAAACAGCTTACAATATTTCAGAAGAAAAAGATGTTATATTGCTTTCTCCAGCGTGTGCCTCTTGGGATCAATTTAGGGATTTCGAAGAAAGAGGAAATGCTTTTAAAGGGTATATAGAAGAATTAAAAAAAGAAAACGAATAAAAAGAATAAAATAAATACAAAAAATAGTATTTATTTTTTTTATCTATTTAAAAAATAACAAAAATATGTTAAAATTATAGTGGTGATAGAATGAAGATAAAGGAAATAAAAGGAAGAGAAATATTAGATTCAAGAGGTAATCCAACAATTGAAGTAGACGTAGTATTAGAAAATGGCATTTTAGGAAGGGCTAGTGTTCCAAGTGGGGCATCTACTGGTGTTCACGAAGCTTTAGAACTAAGAGATGGTGACGAAAAAAGGTATTTAGGAAAAGGTGTTTTAAATGCCGTTGAAAATGTTAATACCTTAATTAGACAACAATTAGTTGGAATGGAAGTTGAAAATCAAAAATTAATTGATCAAACAATGATCGATTTAGATGGCACTAAAGGTAAATCAAAGTTGGGCGCTAATGCGATGTTAGGAGTTTCTTTAGCCTGTCTTAAAGCCTCAGCAACATTGAATAAGAAGCAATTATATGAATATTTAGGTGATGGAAAAGAAACACCAGTACCAATGATGAATATCTTAAATGGTGGTGCTCATGCTGATAATGGATTAGATTTCCAAGAATTTATGATTATAGCAAATGCTTCAGACATTAAAGAAAGAGTAAGAATTGGAGCTGAAATATTTCATAATTTAAAGAAAGTTTTAAAAAGCAGAGGATATAATACAGGAGTTGGAGATGAAGGTGGATTTGCACCTAATTTAGCATATAATAAAGAAGCGTTAGATACGATTATTGAAGCAATAAAAAAAGCAGGATATATTCCTGGTAAAGATGTTTCTTTAGCGTTAGATGTAGCAGCAAGTGAATTTTATGAAAATGGTAAATATTTTATTAAAGGTGAAAATAAAACTTTAACAGCGTCTGATTTAGTTGATTATTATATAGACTTAATCAACACATATCCTATCGTATCAATCGAAGATGGAATGGCAGAAGAGGATTATGAGGGATGGCAATTATTAACTGAAAAATTAGGTTCTAGAATCCAATTGGTAGGTGATGATTTATTTGTTACAAACAAACAATTGTTAGAAAAAGGAATCGAACTAAAAATGGCTAATGCAATCCTATTGAAATTAAATCAAATTGGAACTGTTACTGAAACTTTAGAAACAATTGAATTAGCACGTAAGGAAGGATATAAAACAGTAATATCTCATCGTAGTGGCGAAACAGAAGATACATACATATCAGATTTTGCAGTTGGTTTAAGTTTAGGACAAATTAAGACAGGTTCATTATCAAGAACAGATAGAACTTGTAAATATAATCAATTGATCAGAATTCAAGAAAATTTATAAAATCTATTGATAAATAATGGATTGTAGTGTATATTATTAGTGGTACTTATTCCTGGTTTAAAAAAACTCCGATTTTTTACTAAGAATAAGCGAATAAATATGAAAGGAGAATAGAAAATGGCTTTAACTAAAGAAGTAAAAGAACAAATTGTTAACAAGTATGCCAGAAAAGAAGGCGATACTGGTTCAGCAGAAATTCAAATAGCAATATTAACTGAAGAAATAAATACTTTAACTGAACATTTAAAAGAACACAAACAAGATTTTCATTCAAGAAGAGGATTACTTAAAAAAGTAGGACAAAGAAGAAATATGTTAAATTATTTAGTAAAAAATGATGTTACTAGATATCGTGAAATTGTTAAAAGTTTAGGTTTAAGAAAATAACAAAAAAATAGTAGGCACTCCTTTTTGAGTGTCTTTGTTTTATGAAGGGGATAATATGAGAGATTTAATATGTCTATTTTTATATTCAATTTTTATTGAATTAACATTAGATTGGGAAAAAAACTATATTCAAAAAAAAGGTATCGTTTTAGATAAAATGAAAAAAACATTAATATCTATTGGCAGTATATTAGTCAAAGTATTACTATTTTTAGGAATAATTTTTTTGCTAGAGTTTTTACATCCTAATTTATTAAATCTAGTAGAAATATAGGAGGTAAAATGAAGAAAGTTTACGAATTAAATTTTAGAGGAAGAAAACTAGTAGTTGAAAGTGGAGAATTAGCAAAACAAGCTTCCGGTTCAATATTAGTAAGATATGGAGATACAGTTATATTAACAGCAACAGTAGTTAGCAAAAACGCTAATATTTTGTCTGATTTTTTCCCATTGACTGTAATGTATCAAGAAAAATTGTATTCAGTAGGTAAAATACCTGGTGGATTCATAAAAAGAGAAGGAAGACCGACTGATAATGCTACTTTAGCAGCAAGGATGATCGATCGTCCTATGAGACCTTTATTTCCAAATAATTTTAGAAATGAAGTTCAAATTATCAATACTGTTTTATCAGTTGACCAAGATAACTCTCCAGAAATGGCAGCATTATTTGGATCTTCTTTAGCAGTATCAATCAGCCAAATTCCGTTTAACGGACCTGTTGCTAGTGTTAAAGTAGGTCGAATTAATAATGAATTTGTAATTAATCCAACATCAGCAGAATCTGAGTTAAGTGATATTGATTTAACAGTTGCAGGAACTAAAAAAGCAATTAACATGGTTGAAGCAGGTGCTAAAGAAGTAAGCGAAGAAGATATGTTAGAGGCTTTAATGTTTGGACATGAGGCTATAAAAGAATTAATAGAATTCCAAGAAACTATTATTAAAGAAATAGGCCTTGAAAAAATGGAATATGAAAAATTAGAAATATCTAATGAATTAAAATCAGAAATATATGACTTAGCAAAAGATAAATTAAATGAAGCTTTAAGAATAAAAGAAAAATTAGAGAGATATGCTAAAATCGATGAAGTAAAAGAAAGTGTTATTAGCAAATATGAAAATGAAACAAAATCTCTGTGCGAAGTTGAATTAAATAAATTATTAACTAAAGTAAAATTAGTTTTAGAAGAAATAGAGTATGAAATATTTAGAAAAATAGTAGTTGATGAAAAAACAAGATCAGATGGTAGAAAGATGACTGAAATCAGAGAACTCTCTACAGCAATTGATCTATTGCCAAGGACACATGGTTCAGCTTTATTTACACGAGGACAAACTCAAGCTTTAGCAACTGTTACATTAGGAGCAATCGGTGAACATCAAATATTAGATGGTCTTGGAATAGAGGATTCAAAAAGATTTATTTTACATTATAACTTCCCACAGTTTTCAGTAGGAGAAACTGGAAGATATGGTTCTCCGGGTAGAAGAGAAATCGGACATGGAGCATTAGGTGAAAAAGCTTTATCACAAGTAATTCCTAATGTAGAAGAATTTCCTTATACAATAAGAGTCGTATCAGAAATATTAGAAAGTAATGGATCTTCTTCACAAGCAAGTATATGTGCTGGTTGTATGGCTTTAATGGCAGCTGGAGTTCCAATTAAATCACCAGTAGCAGGAATAGCAATGGGACTTATAACTAATGAAGACAACTACACAATTTTAACTGATATTCAAGGTTTAGAAGATCATTTAGGTGATATGGACTTCAAAGTAGCAGGAACTAAAAATGGTATCTGTGCACTACAAATGGATATTAAAATAGACGGTATCAGTAAAAAAATATTAAAAGAATCTTTAGAACAAGCTAAAAAAGCAAGATTTGAAATATTAGAAACAATTGAAAAAGAAATACCGAAACCAAGAGAAGAAGTAAGTCAATATGCACCTAAGACAATTGTATTTATGATAGATCCACTTAAGATAAAGGAAGTAATCGGCAAGGGTGGAGAAATGATTACTAAGATAATTTTAGAAGCATCTAATGTAACAACTGTTAGTGATATAAATGCTGTTAAAGTTGATTTAGAAGATGATGGAAGAGTAATAATTTACCATACTGATAAAGAAATTATTGAAAAAACTGCACAGATGATTAAAGACATAGTTCGCGAAGTCGAAACTGGAAAAGTATATAACGTAAAAGTAGTTAAAGTTGAAGATTTCGGATGTTTTGTTGAATTATGGTCTGGATGTGAAGGTTTAGTTCATGTTTCACAATTAGATACTGAAAGAGTTGAAAAACCTAGTGATATTGTAAAAGTAGGAGACGAAATTTTAGTTAAATCATTAGGATATGATAAAAAAGGTAGATTAAATTTATCAAGAAAAGAAGCTATTAAATAGCTTTTTTATATGTAATAATTTTTAAAGCTATAAAATAACAGTAAATAGTCAAATATTGTGCTTGATAAAAGAAAAAAATTGTGTTATTATAATTTTAGGTGATGATATATGAAAAAAATCTATTTAATCGTCATAGGAGTTTGCTTAATTGCTGTTTCGCTTTTTGGTTTTAAAGTAAATGCCAAAGTAAATAGTTATAATTTAACACAAGTTCAAGCAAATGGCACTGTTAATGAAAATATTGATGCTATTACGCAAGCTTTAAGAGATTTTTTTACCCAAGCAGGTAAAAAGAGAGAAGAAACCGATGTTCCTGGTGAAGTTGATGATTCTTTGAATAATATGGGAGATAAAATCGGAAGGTCAGTTAGTAGAATGGGTGAATTCACAAGATTATTAATTGGTGATTCAAACTATAATAAAATAATTACATTTAGAGACTGGGTTGTAAATTCTGCAAAATATATAATCCAGGAATTCGGAAAAGCATTAGGAGACTGGTTTAATTAAAACAAAAAATCGCATTAAGCGATTTTTTTATTGAATAATTATAAAAAAAAGATTATTTAAAATCTTTAAAATCAAAATTGGTGACCCGTACGAGATTCGAACTCGTGAATGCATGCGTGAAAGGCATGTGTGTTAAGCCACTTCACCAACGGGCCAATAAATGGTGGGCCTGAATGGACTTGAACCATCGACCTCACGCTTATCAGGCGTGCGCTCTAACCAGCTGAGCTACAAGCCCATTTAATGACTACATAAAATTTGATAACAATATAAATATTAGCATATAATTATAATAAATTCAATACTATTTATTAAAATAAAATGAATATTGACTTTATAAGCAATAATGGTGCGGGTGAAGGGACTTGAACCCCCATGGATCACTCCGCTAGATCCTAAGTCTAGTGCGTCTGCCAATTCCGCCACACCCGCAAAAAATAAAATGGTGGACCCTGTAGGGCTCGAACCTACGACCGCCCGGTTATGAGCCGGATGCTCTAACCAACTGAGCTAAGGGTCCATCACGCAGCATTGCTGCAAAATAATAATATCATAATAATAAAATTAAGGCAACATTTTTCGGTTAATTTGTCAAAAAAAGTAACAATTATTTGTTTAATAATATAATATATGATATTATTTAAATATATGTTAACTTTAAAAAAATGTAAAGGATGTGTGGAATGAAACTATATAACACGTTAACTAAAAAGATCGAGGATTTTATACCAAACAATGGTAATGAAGTGAAAATGTATACGTGTGGTCCTACTGTATATCATTATGCTCATATTGGTAATTTAAGAAGTTATATCGCTGAAGATATTTTAGAAAAAACATTAAATCATCTCAATTATAATGTTGAAAGAGTAATGAATATAACTGATGTTGGACATCTTTCAAGTGATGCTGATACCGGTGAAGATAAAATGCTAAAGGGCGCTAAAAGAGAAAAGAAAACAATATTAGAAATAGCGCAAATGTATACTGATGCATTCTTTTTAGATTGTGAAAAGTTAAATATTCGAAAACCAAAAATTGTAATACCAGCAACAAGTTGTATCGATAAATATATAGAAATAATCGAAAAGCTAGTCGATACAAACTATGCATATATAAGTGGTGATAATGTTTATTTCGATACATCTAAATTAAATGATTATTATGTTTTAACTAACCATAAAGAAGATGAATTAATGGTTGGAGTAAGAGAAGATGTTGAAGAAGATAAAAATAAAAAAAATAAAACAGATTTTGTTTTATGGTTTACTAAATCAAAATTTGAAGATCAAGAATTAAAATGGGATTCTCCTTGGGGATTAGGATATCCTGGATGGCATATTGAGTGTTCTGGAATATCACTTAAATATTTAGGAGAATACTTAGATATTCACTGTGGTGGAGTCGACAATATTTTTCCACATCATACTAATGAAATAGCCCAAACAGAATCATATGTAGGACATAAATGGTGTAATTATTGGTTCCATGTTGAACACTTAAATAATCAAGCTGGAAAAATGAGTAAATCAAGTGGTGAATTTTTAACATTGTCTTTATTAGAAGAAAAAGGATACAACCTTTTAGCATATCGTTTTATGTGTCTTCAATCGCATTATAGAAAACAATTAATATTCAGCTATGAATCTTTAGACAATGCTCAAAATATGTATAATAAATTAAAATCAAAAATAAAAAGTATTAAAAAAGATGATAGTATAATTGAACAAGAAAAAGTAGATCAATATAGAAATGAATATAGAAAATATTTAGAAAAAGATTTAGATACTGCAAATGTATTGACAGTATTAAATAATTTATTAAAAGATGATTTAAATAATAACTCTAAATTATTTTTAATTGAGGATATTGATAAAGTATTATCTTTAAATCTATTAAAAGCAGAAACTATAGATAAAAACACCTTAGATTATATAAATCAAAAAATATGCGAAAGAAATAACGCTAAAAAAGAAAAAAATTTCGACTTAGCAGATAAAATAAGATTAGAATTAGAAGAAAAAGGTATTTTTATCAGAGACACCAGAGAAGGAACTGAGTTTGAAATAAAGGGGTAAAATGAACGGAATTTTAGTTATCGACAAAGAAAAAGAATACACTAGTAGAGATGTAGTAAACATCGCTGCTAAAAAATTTAATACAAAAAAAGTAGGACATACCGGAACACTAGATCCACTCGCGACTGGTGTTTTAGTATTATGTATAAACGATGCTACGAAATTAGCAGAAATTTTAACAAACCATGATAAAGAATATATAGCAGAAGCAACTTTAGGGATAGAAACAGATACTTTAGATATAACTGGTTCAGTATTAGAATCTAAAGATTCCGTAATTGATGAAATAACAATAAAAAAATGTTTAGATAAATTTCAAAAAAAATATCTACAAGAAGTGCCTCTATATTCAGCACTTAGAATTTCAGGTAAAAGATTATACAATTACGCTTTTGATAAAGAGAAAATAGAATTACCGTCTCGTGAAGTAGAAATAAAAGAAATAGAACTATTAGATTATAAAATAGTAGAAAATAAAACAGTCTTTAAATTTAGATGTTTAGTTAGTAAAGGAACCTATATTAGAAGTTTAATAAGGGACATTGCTCAAGAACTAAAGACAATTGGTGTTATGTCGAATTTAAAAAGAACAAAACAAGGACAATTTAGTATTGAGTCTGCAATAAAAATAGAAGATTTAAAAAATGATAACTTTAAAATATTGAGTATTATAGAAATATTAAATGACTATTTTAAAGTTACTGCAGATGATGATTTAAAATTAGAAATAAAAAATGGTAAAATTATAGATAATATTTATGGCCAAGACACTGTTTTTTTTATTGATAAATCAAATAACCCACTTGCAATTTACAAGATATATGAAAAAGATATAACTAAAATAAAACCATGGAAAATGTTTATAAAAAATAAATGATATCTTTTATATATTTTTTTGTGTTATAATACTTTTTGTATAATTGGAAATTAATAGAAAGAAGGTAATATGTTACAATTAAAAAATATCTCAAAGAGATATAAAACGGCTAATTTTTGCCAAAATGCTTTAAAAAACTTCAGTGTTAGTTTTAAAACAAATGAATTTGTTGCAGTATTAGGACCATCTGGTAGTGGCAAATCAACATTGTTAAATATATTAGGTGGTTTAGATAGATATGATTCAGGTGATTTAATTATCAACGGTAAATCAACTAAAAAATTCAATGATACAAATTGGGATGCTTATCGTAATAATTGTATTGGTTTTGTATTTCAAAATTACAATTTAATAAGTCATATTAGTATTTTAAATAACGTTGAAATGGGTATGACTTTAAGTGGAATAAGTGCTAAAAAAAGAAGGCAAAGAGCTTTAAAAGTACTTAAACAAGTTAGGTTAGAAGAACATGCTCATAAAAAACCCAATCAATTATCTGGTGGTCAAATGCAAAGAGTTGCTATTGCTAGAGCTTTAGTAAATAATCCTTCAATCATTTTAGCAGATGAACCAACAGGAGCTTTAGATAGTAATACAAGTATTCAAATAATGGAATTAATAAAAGAAATTGCTAATGAAAAATTAGTAATTATGGTTACTCATAATTCTAAGTTAGCGTATACTTATGCAACTCGAATTATTGAATTAGAAGATGGAGAACTTAGAAGTGACTCTAACCCAGTTGATGAAATAGATAAAGGTGACAGTTTTAATATTAAAAAAACATCGATGAGTTTTTTGACAGCTTTAAAATTGTCATTGAATAATTTAAGGACAAAGATAGGTAGAACCTTATTAACGTCTTTTGCATCTAGTATTGGGATAATAGGAATTGCTTTAATATTGTCCTTATCAAACGGATTTGATAAACAGATCGATGAGTTCGAAGCAAATACTTTAAGAAATTTTCCAATATCAATTTCATATTCAACTAATAAAGTAGATAAAGAACAAATGGCTAATATTAGAAATGAAATGAAAGGTGAAATATCTGAAGATGATTATAAGAATGTAGATGTAATCTATCCTTATGATTCAGAAGTAGCTATCACGGAACATGTCAATAAACTATCATCTGATTATGTTGAATATATTAAAAAAATGGATAATTCTTTAATAAGTGCTATAGGTTATTATAGATTAACGGGCATAAACTTATTAAATAAAAAAGATAATGAAATAAGTTCAATCAATTCAACTTCAATTAATCTTACTTCATTACCAGAGGAATTCGGAACACAGGATGCATATTTAAAAGAAAATTATGATTTATTGTATGGTAAATATCCAAATGCAAAAACAGATGTTGTTTTAATGGTAGATAGTAAGAACAGAGTTGATTATCCTTTACTTGAAGTGTTAGGGTTTAATACTTCTAATAAAGAAATAAAAATGGAACAATTTATTGGTAAAGAATTTAAATTAATCTTAAATGATAATTGTTATAAAAAAATAACTGATAATATGTTTGTTAAAAATGAAGATTTAAACAATATGTATGAAAACAGTGAAACGACAATTAAAATCGTTGGAGTTATGAGACCAAAACAAGAGAATAGTATGGAGACAATGAAATCAGCATTTACTAAAATGACTGGAATGACATCAACAGCAAGTATTTCGTATCGTAATGAATTAATTGAATATATTATAGATAAAAATAGTCAATCAGAAATAGTAAAGGCTCAAGAAAAATCTGACGGTGTAGTTTTTATGGGTGGTATTAGTTTTGATACATTGGGATATACTAAAGAACAAGTAATGTCAATATTAGGAGCTTATGACCAACCTTTAATGATAAATTTATTTCCGTATGATTTTAACAACAAAGATAAAGTAGTTGAATACTTAGATAAATACAATGTTGGAAAAAAACTAGAAGATCAAATAATATATACAGATTATGCAGATAGTTTTTCAGAATTATCAGGCAATATTATGAATGCTGTCACCTATGTATTATTGGCTTTTAGTGGTATTAGTTTAATTGTTTCATCGATCATGATTGGAATTATAACGTATATATCTGTTTTAGAGCGTACTAAAGAAATAGGAATATTAAGAGCTTTAGGGGCTAGAAAAAAAGATATAACTAGAGTTTTCAATGCTGAAACTTTTATAATTGGTTTAATATCAGGAGCTTTAGGAATTTTAATTACTTTAATATTATTAATACCAACCAATATAATATTAGAAAGTTTAACTGATTTAAGTAATATAGCAATATTAAATCCAATTCATGCTATTATCCTTATTGTTGTAAGTCTATCACTTACTTTATTAGGAGGATTTATTCCGGCTAAATTAGCAAGTAAAAAAGATCCGGTTATTGCTTTAAGAACAGAATAATATTCTGTTTTTTTCTTGACTATCTATAGAATAGTTCGTATAATTATATCAGGGTGGTAGTATGGCAGATCTTACATTTTATTATGGTACAATGAACTCAGGTAAAACGATTGAATTATTAAAAGATGCACATAATTTAGAAGAAAAAGGCTATAAAGTTGTTGTTATAAAGTCTTTAGTTGATTCAAAAGGTGAAGATAAAATAGTATCTAGAATAGGCATTGAGCGCAAAGTAGATATTTTATTACCATTAAATGCTTCTCTTTATGATTATGCACCAGTTATTAAAGATGCCGCGTCTATATTAGTAGATGAAGCACAATTCTTAACTTCAAACCAAGTTGAAGAACTTTGGAAGATAACAAAATTAATTGATATTCCAGTTAATTGTTATGGTTTAAGAACTGATTTTACTACTCATTTATTCGAAGGAAGTAAAAGATTACTTGAACTAAGTGATGTTTTGGTACCTTTAAAAACCAGATGTAACTGTAAGGCTAATGCAAATTTTAATGCTAGAAAAATAAACGGTGAATTTGTAGTAGATGGCGACAAAATATTAATTGATGGTTTATCGGATAATGTTATCTATGAACCATTATGTGGGCTAGATTATATAGAAAAAGTCTTAAAATTGAAAAAAGAATCATTAAATAAACCATTTAATATTGAAAAATAATAAAAAACACAAATTTTATTATTTTTTTTGTCTATTTTAATATAATTATGGTATAATTATTATGGCTTTTTAAATACACACGACATGGATTTTTATATCTAGTGCCAAATATGGTGATATAAAAAGAAGAAATGTTCGGAGGAAAAACAAAAGGAGGAAAAATATGTCAGTTGTTTCAATAAACTATTTACTTGAGGCTGGTGTTCATTTCGGACATCAAACAAAAAGATGGAATCCTAAAATGAAGGAATACATTTTCACTTCTAGGGATGATATCTATATTATTGACTTACAAAAAACAGCAAAGATGATTGATGATGCTTATAAGGCTTTTCATACAATCGCTGAAAATGGTGGAAAGGTTTTATATGTAGGTACTAAAAAACAAGCAAGTGAAGTAATAAAGGAAGAGGCTTTAAGATCTAACTCTTATTACATAAACACAAGATGGCTTGGTGGTACATTAACTAATTTTAAAACAATTAGAAGTAGAATCAAAAGATTAGAAGAAATCGAAAATATGGAAAAAGATGGGACATTCAAATTATTACCTAAAAAAGAAGTTATTGGTTTAAGAAAAGAATACGATAAACTTAATAATTTATTAGCAGGTATAAGAGATATGAATCGTTTACCAGATGCTTTATTTATAGTTGATCCTACTAAAGAAGAGATTGCTATTAGAGAAGCAAGAGCATTAAAGATACCAATATTTGGAATCGTAGATACAAATTGTGATCCAGATATGGTAGATTATGTAATTCCAGGAAACGATGACGCTATCAGAGCAGTAAAACTTATTGTTAGTGTTATGAATAATGCTATTGTTGCAGTTAATGGTGGAGAAATCATTGATTACAGCGATAATAAGAAAACAGATGGCGATGTAATGCAAAAAGCATTAGAGAATGTAAGTAATAAAGAAAATAGATCAAAGGACAGGGATTTTAGACCAAGGAATGATAGATACAAAAGACCTGAACAAAGAAAAGAAGTAAAATTTGATAAAAATCAAATTGAAAACAAAGTAAAAGTACAAAAAGAAGAAAAAGTACAAGAAGAAGTAAAAGTTGAAAAAGAAGTAAAAGTTGAAAAAGAAGTAAAAGTTACAAAAACAGAACAACCAGTTAAAAAAGAAGTTGCTAAAAAAGAGACAGTAAAAAAAGCCAAAGAAGATTTATCTTCTAAGACTGTTTCAGAATTAAGAGAATTAGCAAAATCTAAAGAAATAAAAGGTTATTCTACAATGAAAAAAGCAGAATTATTAGATGCTTTAAAATAATTATCTTTAAGAAAGGAAATGTTTATGATAAGTGCTAGCTTAGTAAAAGAATTAAGAGAAAAATCAGGAGCAGGAATGCTTAACTGTAAAAAAGCTCTAGAACATACAAATGGCGACATTGAAAAAGCAATGGATTATTTAAGAGAAAAAGGTATTGCAACAGCTGCTAAAAAATCAGAGCGTATTGCTGCAGAAGGCACATCTGTAATTCTTATTAAAGATAATGATGCCGTAATCGTTGAAGTAAATTCTGAAACAGATTTCGTTGCAAAAAATATAGAATTTAAAGAATTAGTAGATACAATTGCCAATTCGATTATTGATAATAATCCAAAGACAATTGAAGATGTATTAAATTTAACATCTGATGGAACAAGCATTAATGATATTTTAATTGCTAAAACCTCAAAAATTGGTGAAAAACTAAGTTTTAGAAGATTTGAAAAAGTAACTAAAACTGATGATCAAATTTTTGGTTCATATATTCATTTGGGTGGAAAAATTGCTGTATTAACCTTAATTGAAGGTGGAAATGATGAAGTTGCAAAAGATATTGCAATGCATACAGCAGCAATGAGACCAATATATGTTTCAAAGGAAGATGTTCCAAAAGAAGAAGTTGAAAGAGAAAGAGCAGTATTAAAAGAACAAGCTATTAATGAAGGAAAACCAGCAGAAATTGCTGAAAAAATGGTAGAAGGAAGAATTCGTAAATATTACGAAGAAATTTGTCTAACAGAACAAGCTTTCGTTAAAGATGGAGATCTTAAAGTTTCAGCATTCTTAAAAAATAATGATAGTAAAATCATTAAAATGGTTCGTTACGAAGTAGGCGAAGGAATACAAAAAAGAGAAGACAACTTTGCTGAAGAAGTAGCAAAACAAATAGAAGGAAAATAGATGTATTACATCTATTTTTTTTATAATAAAAACGTTCATAAAGTAGCAATCTACAATAGAACGTTTTCTTTTTCTATAACATCAAGACAATTTTCGATTAAAATGTTTTTAATATTTTGATATTTATTCATACTTATTGCAAAGGTGTAGGTTATCTTATCTGCAAAATATTTATCAGTTTCAAAGTCTTTAAGTAAATTATCAATTATTTTTATCTTGTCAAAATTAAAAATTATTTCAATTCTAATTCCTTCTTCTAAACTTATTATTTCGGTTTTTTTAAGTGCATTTGATAAACTATTAGAGTAAGCTCTTACAAGGCCACCCGCACCTAATTTAACACCACCAAAATATCTTACAATAACACATAATATATGATTTAAGTTGTTTTTTTCAAGTACATTTAACATAGGAACGCCAGCAGTACCAGAAGGTTCTTTATCATCTGAACACTTCTTATAATTATCAATTATATAAGCATAGCAGTAATGATTTGCATCCTTGTATTTAATTTTTATTTCTTTCATAAAATCAGAAACATCATCAACTTCATCGATTTTAATTAAAAAACAAATGAACTTTGATTTATTTGTAATTGTTTCAAATTCAACATTACTTTTTATTGATAACATTAAATCACCAACCTAATTATAACCGATTATATATTTTAAGACAATATGATATAATAACAATGGTGATATTATGTTTAAGGGAAAACTTTCTTTAGTCCCGACTAAACCGGGCTGTTATCAAATGAAAAACTCAGATGGTATTATTATATATGTTGGTAAAGCTAAGAACTTAAAAAATCGTTTAACTTCATATTTTACAGGTACCCATAATTACAAGACTTTAAAATTAGTAAGCGAAATAAAAGACTTTGAATATGTAGTAGTATCAACTGAAGCTGAAGCTTTAATCCTTGAACTTAATTTAATAAAAAAATATGATCCTAAATATAATATCTTATTAAGAGATGACAAAAGTTATCCTTATATTGAACTAACTAAAGAAAAAGTTCCAAGATTAAAAATAGTTAGAAATCTAAATCGAAAAAGAAATAAAACATCGCTATATGGTCCTTATCCAAATGTTACTTCAGCAAGAAAGACCGTTAATTTATTAAATAGAATTTATCCACTTAGAAAATGTAAAACGTACCCTAAGAAACCTTGTTTATATTATCATATCGGACAATGTTTAGGATATTGTGTCAATAATATTGAAAATAATATAATCGAAGAAATGAATAATGAAATAATCAAATTTCTAAAAGGTGATGAAACTTTAGTTGCCGATAAACTAAAAAATGAAATGAATGTTGCAAGCGAAAAAATGAATTATGAACGTGCTTTAGAATTAAAAGGATTGTTAGATGATATTTCTTTAATTACATCTAAACAAAAAGTTGAAATAAGAGAAAATGCCGATATCGATGTTTTAGGATATTATTCTGATAATAATTATTTAAGTATACAAGTATTTTTCATTAGAACTGGCAAGATACTTGAGCGCCATTCTAAAATAATAAACCTTGTCGATACTATTGAAAATGAGTTAACAAGATATATTGCTAAATTTTATCAAACAAATGTAATTCTTCCTAAAGAACTACTAGTACCTTCTATCTTAAGTGCTGATTTACTATCAGAACACCTTAGAATAACCGTTAAATCACCTTTAAAAGGAATTAAAAAAAATATAGTCGAAATGGCTAATGATAATGCTAAAATAACTTTAAAAGAAAAAATTGAACTAGTAAAAAAGGATGAACAAAGAACCATTGACGCTAATAATGAATTAAAAGAATTATTAAATTTAGAAAAATTAGATCGAATTGAAATATTTGATAACTCTAATTTATTTGGAGATTTTAATGTTTCAGGGATGGTTGTTTTTATAAATGGAAAAGAAGCTAAAAACGAATATAGAAAATATAAAATTCACATTGATAAAAATGATGATTATAAGACTATGGAAGAAGTGATTTATAGAAGATATTTTAGAGTTTTAAACAATAATTTAGTAAAACCAGATTTAATAGTCGTCGATGGTGGTCTAGGACAAATAAATGTTGCATTAAAAGTATTAGAAAGTTTAAATTTAAATATTAAAGTAGTAGGATTAAAAAAAGATAAACATCATAATACTAATACCTTATTGACCCCAGATCCTATTGAAATAAAGAAAAACTCAAATTTATTTCATTATTTAGAACGTATGCAAAGTGAAGTTCATAATTTTACTATTAATTATCATAAACAATTGAGGAGTAAGGGCGCTTTAGAAAGTATACTAGATAATATTGAAGGAATCGGGAATGTTAGAAAAAATAAATTGCTTAAAAAATATAAAACTATTACTTCATTAAAAAAACTTTCTATTTCTGAACTTGAAACCTTATTACCTTCTAAAGTAGCACAACAATTATATGTTTTTTTACATGAAAGCCAATAAATATTGGTTTTTTTCTTTATTTATAGTATAATTTATATGGTGGTAGCATGGGAAAAATAAAAATCATGGAAGAATTACTTGCTAATAAAATAGCCGCTGGTGAAGTTGTTGAAAAATGTGCATCAGTAGTTAAAGAATTAGTTGAGAATAGTATCGATGCACTTAGTTCAGAAATCAAAATTGAACTTATTGATTCTGGTACTAAAATGATAAAAGTTACCGATAATGGTAAAGGTATGGATGAAAAGGATGCCTTACTAGCGTTTTCAAGACATGCTACAAGTAAAGTCTTTGATGAAGATGATCTATATCAAATTACAACTTTAGGGTTCAGAGGTGAAGCTCTACCAAGTATCGCCAGTGTAAGTGACATAATTTTAAAAACATCAACCGGTGAAGTAGGTAATATAATTCATATAAAAGGTGGTAAATTAATAAGCAATCAAAAAGGAGATGCTCGAAAAGGGACCATCATAGCAGTAAATGATATATTTTACAATACACCAGCACGTCTTAAACATTTAAAAAGTTTATATTCTGAACTATCTAATATAAGTGATTATGTATCTAAAATTGCTCTTTCCCATCCTGATATTAAATTCACATTAATAAATAATGAAAGTGTATTACTAAAAACCGATGGTAGAGGCGAATTGCTAAAGACAATAAACGATATATATGGTTTAGAAATTACTAAGAAAATGATTGAAATAAAAAATGAAAACAATGATTATGAAATAAGTGGTTATATAAGTAAACCAGAAATCCATCGTTCAACAAGAGCCCATATGATTACAATTGTCAATGGTCGAGTTGTAAAAAACATGGATTTAAACAGAGTTATAAATGATAGTTATCACGGTTATAAACCGGATAATAGATATCCTATTACTGTTATAAATATTGAACTTGATCCAACATTAGTAGATGTAAATATACATCCAACAAAGATGGATGTAAAATTTAGTAAACTAGAAGAACTTCTTGATTTGATTGATAAAACTATAAAAGAAGCCTTAAAAGACAAAAATTTAATTCCTACTTTAGAGTATAAATCAGAAGTGCCTTTTAACGATTCGTTTACAGAATCTATTTACAAAAAAACTAATTATGAAGAAATAAAATTAGATTTAAATCGAGTTGAAGAACTTAATGAAGAAATAGATATTATTGAAAATAATATAAATGTAACAATCGATACTGAAGAACAAAGTAAAGAAATATTAAAAGAGCTTTATCCTGTAGGACTAGTACATGGAACTTATATAGTTTGTCAAAATGAATTAGGAATGTATCTAATTGATCAACATGCCGCTAAAGAGAGAATAAATTATGAGTTCTATAAAAGAAAACTTGGAAATCCTGATAATACAAGTACATCCTTATTAATACCAATTACAATTGAATTGACAAATAGTGAATTCATAATCTTAAAAGAAAATGTTGAAATACTTAAGAATATGAATTTTGATATTCAAGAATTTGGTATTAATTCAGTAATTATAAAATCTCATCCTTTGTGGTTACCAAAAGGTTATGAAGAAGAAGCAATAAGAAGAATCATCGATTTAGTTATATCAATTGAAAAAAAATTTGATATTGAAAAATTCAATGATTCTTTAGCAACAATGATAAGTTGTAAACTAAGTATAAAAGCTAATAATAACATAACATTAAAAGAGATGGAAAACCTGATAAACGACTTAAGAAAATGTGATAATCCATTCAATTGTCCGCATGGAAGACCAACAATTGTTTCATTTACTAATTACGATTTGGAAAAATTATTTAAAAGAAGTGGATTTTAGGAGGAAATATGAGAAGAAATAGAGGAGCAAAAGGAACATTAATATATTTATCAGTTATAGGACTTATACTAATTACATTTGTTGCATTTTTAGATGATATTTATTTTTTAATAAATGGGAATCCAACAAGTAATTTAACTGATAAAAAAGATGAGGAAACAAAAAAAGAAGCCGAAGTAATTTGGAGTGGAGTTTATCAAACAGATGATGGAAAAATTTTAAAAATTTATAAAGCAGATGATAATAATTTAATTGTCACTACAAATAAAGAAACTTCAAATGAAAAAGTAACATATAAAATTAATAGCGAAAATTTAAAACAAATATCATCGTCTAATAATACTCAAAAAATAACTTATCAAAATAACGTCATAACAGTTGAAAACAAAGACGGTTTGATATATGCAGGAAAATATAACAAACAACAAGAATATACAATGATAAACTATTTTAATGATAATTTTGGTGATGATAAAGTTATTCTGTTTAGTAAATGGAATGGAATTTATAGCAATGATAACTATACTTTTAAAATGTATCAAATAGGTGATTCGCTAAAAATTAAGATTGAGACTGATACTAATGAATATATTACTTGCAATATTGAAGAAGAGAAAGCTATTTGTCAAACAGAAACAGGTAATTTTGATTTAATAGTAAATGAAAATAATGTTTCAATAACTGGAATATATAAATCCCAAGCAATAACAGGTAATTATAATAAAGGGTCAGCTTATTCGATGGAAGATATTGTTTTAGACGACATGAAAAAGGGTTAATCTCTTTTTCTATTTATAAAGAGGTGTAAAAATGAAATTAAACGAAACATTTTTCTATACAATTAGAGAAGATGTAAAAGATGAAGAAACAGTAAGTGGTAACTTATTGGTAAGAAGCGGAATGGTAAAAAAAACAAGTGCTGGAATTTATATGTTGATGCCTTTAGGATTGAGAGTTTTAAACAAAATTGAAGAAATTATAAGGGATGAAATGAATTTGTCAGGTGCTTTAGAATTAAAAATGCCTAGTCTTATATTAGAAGATATTTATATAAACTCAGGAAGAAGAGAAGCTTTTGGTAGCAGTATGTTTGCGCTCAAAGACAGAGCTTTAAAAAATTATGTTTTAGGCCCAACGCATGAAGAATTATTTTTAGAAGCAGCTAAAATGAAAATTCAATCATATAAAGATATGCCTTTTAATTTATATCAATTTCAAACTAAATATAGGGATGAAGCAAGACCAAGGTATGGATTAATTCGAACTAGAGAATTTACAATGAAAGATGCTTATTCTTTTGATAGAGATTTAGAAGGATTAGATGTTTCTTATCAAAAAATGTATGATGCTTATAAAAACAGTTTCGATCGATTAAATATTGATTATCGTATTGTTACTGCTGATACAGGCGTAATGGGTGGTTTATTATCAGAAGAATTTCAAGCTATTACAGAAATTGGCGAAGATACAATTGTATTATGTGATAAATGTAATTATTCTTCTAATCTTGAAGTAGCAGAAGTGGTTACTTCAAAAATAGAAAAAGAAAAATCAAAAGAATTACAAATAATTGAAACAAAAGGTGTTGAATCTATAGAAGAAATTGTTAATTTTTTAAATATTGATATTAAAAAAACAGTTAAGACTTTAGTATATAATATCGATGGTAAAATAGTTTTTGCACTTATTAGAGGAGACCGAGAACTAAATATTACTAAATTAGGTAAATTATTTAAAGCTATCAATATTGAAATGGCAACCGAAGAAGAATTAAAACAAGTGGTAGATGCTGATTTTGGTTCATTAGGACCTATAGGTATCAATACAACAATAATAATTGATAATGAAGTAAAGTATATGAGCAATTTTGTTGTAGGCGCTAATAAAACTGGATACCACTACATAAATGCCAATTTAACCTCTTTTAAATACGATATTGCAGGAGATATAATAAATATTCAAGAGAACGATATTTGCCCTGTCTGTGCTGGTAGAATCTACTTTAAGAAGGGAATTGAGATAGGAAATACTTTTAAATTGGGAACAAAATATTCAGAGAGTTTAAATTTAAAATATTTAGATCAAAATAATATTTTAAAACCAGTTGTAATGGGTTCATACGGAATAGGACCAGCAAGATGTATGTCGGCAATTGTTGAACAAAACAACGATGAATTTGGAATTGTATGGCCAAAACAAATAGCGCCTTATATGTGTGCTATTGTAATCATAAATATAAACGACAACAATCAACTTCAATTAGGAAACAAGGTATATGAAATGTTACAAAGTAATAATATTGAAGTTATTTTAGATGACCGAGATGAAAGACCAGGGATAAAATTTAAAGATATCGATTTAATTGGTATTCCATATCGAATAGTTATTGGGAAAAAATCTAATGACAATATTGTTGAATTTAAAGAAAGAAAAAGTAGTGAATCAAAAGAAATCTTAGTAGCTGAAATATTAAACTATTTAAAATAAAAAGAATAATAATTATTCTTTTTTTTCGACATTTTTTACTCTACTTATAGTAGATAATAAAGATGGTGATAATATGAAAAGATACCTTCCCTCAATTATAATAGCACTTATATGTGCTTTAATGATGACTAAAATAATCTTCGATCAATATGACGATAAAGAAAACATTAAAACCATCTTCAATTCTGAAACAATTGTCTATTTATTGCGAGTTGGAATATTTAGTAGTATGGAAAGTATGGAAAAAAATTGTTTAAACTTAAATTATTATATCTATAGTATCCAAGATGATAAATACTATGTCTATGTAGGAATAACTGAAAATATAGAAAATTACAATAAAATTGCAAGTTATTTTAAAACGTTAGGGTATGATAATTATAGAACAGAAATTAATATCAAAAATGATGCTTTTATTGAAATTTTAAGACAATATGATTTGTTGTTAAAAGAAACTACTGACAATAAAATTATTGATACAATTTGTAGTCATGTTTTAAGCAAGTATGAGGAGTTGGTAATGGTTGAAAATTAAGGATTTGCCACTTGAAGAAAGACCAAGGGAAAGACTAATCAATTATGGGGTGGATTCTTTAAGTAACGAAGAATTAATTGCTATTTTATTAAAAACAGGTACAGTTAATAATTCTGCCAAATCTTTAGCGCAGAATGTACTTAAAAATATTGATAATATAAATAATGTAAGAATCAATAATCTAATTTCAATTAAAGGTATTGGTATATCTAAAGCTTGTACCATAATTGCATCTTTAGAATTAGGAAAAAGATTAAATAATAAAGTTTTAACTTTAAAAAATAAGTTTAATAATCCTAAGATAATCTTCGAATATTATCAAACTAGACTAAAAGATATCAAACAAGAACATTTCTATGCTATTTACTTAGATAGTAAAAACAAAATAATAGACGATAAATTATTATTTATTGGAACAATAAATGCCTCTTTAGTCCATCCTAGGGATATTTTTAAAGAGGCATATCTTTTAAATGCTACTTCAATAATTTGTATCCATAATCATCCTAGTGGAAATCCCATTCCAAGTAAAGAAGATATGTTACTCACTAAAAATTTAACAAAGATTGGATTATTAATGGGAATAAAAATGATAGATCATATTATAATTGGAGAAAATAATTATTATAGTTTTTATGAAAACAAAGACATATCGTGAAAAATATATTATAATTAATATAGGTGAATAATATGTATAGAAAAAATAATAAAAGTAAATATATGATATTAATTATTATGTTTACGATTTTAGTAATTATAGGACTAATAACTTTAATAATGAAAGATGACCGAAAAATAGGTCGAATTGAAACTTTTTTGAAAGATTCAACTTTTTTAGTAGGTAAGGTTGTTTCGGCTCCTTTTAATTTTATAACGGATAAATTTACCGAGATTAAAGAAAAAAACGATATTTATGATAAATATCAGAATATGAAAAAAAAGTATGAACAAACAGCTGTATATTTATCTAAAATCGATGAGTTAGAACATATTATAAAAGAATTAAAAACTCTTAATAATATAGATTATACGACCGCTGATTATTCTTATTTAAATGCAACAGTTATGAGTCGCGATGTTGGTTTTTGGTATGATACTATAACTATTAATCGAGGGAAAAATAATGATGTTAAAAATAATATGGCCGTTATAACAAGTAATGGTTTAATTGGAAAGGTAGTAAATGTAACTACTTTTACAAGTACCGTTAAACTATTATCGAGCAATGATTTAAATATGAAAATATCAGTTAAAATAAAAATTGATAATGATTATATATATGGATTATTAACTGGTTATGATACAAAATCTAAATGTTATATCATCGAAGGAATTTCATATGCCGGTGAAATACCTGTTGATTCAGTAGTTACAACAACAGGCATGAGCGATGTTTTTCCAAGTGGGATTTTAGTAGGAACAGTAAAATTAGTAGAAACAGATAACTTTGATTTAGCCAAAATAATAAAAGTAAAGTCAGAGGTTAACTATGATCAACTATCATATGTGACAGTTTTAAAGAGGGATTTAAGTGATTAAAATAGTTGTTTATTTAATACTTTCTTTCTATTTAGAAGGAATAATAAGCACAACTACAAATATGTCTACTAATTTCTTTAATCCATTATTTACTATTAGTGCTCTTGTATTGATTTATAGATTTTTTGAAAAACGAGAAAAAAATTATTTTTTATTAGCGTTTATTATTGGACTACTATATGGAATATATTATACAGATACATTTATATTAAATATGGTTATATTTTTCTTATCAGCAATTTTTATCAAGTTTATTAATATTTATTTAGCCCACAACCTATTAAGTGATATTGTCAAAGTAATTTTAACTATTATATTTTATCGTATAAGTACATTTTTAATATTATTTATAATTGGTTATTTAAATTTTGATTATAACCTTCTATTTAAAAGCATTTATTCGTCACTGTTATTAAATATCATATTTATTTTAATATCATATTTATATTTTAGGAAAAAAGAGTTCTAAAAAAACTCTTTTATTATAGTATATAATAGGTGATAATATGA
Source organism: Bacilli bacterium (assembly GCA_028708945.1). The sequence continues at coordinate 47,172 of JAQVXV010000006.1, read as the reverse complement.
GCGAATTAGATAGAATAAGAAACAAAAAAAACAAAAAACCAATCAATATAAATTATAGTAATTATTTAATTAAAGTATTTGTAACAATCATTCTTTTTTTATTAACGATTATTGTTTTAAAAAATAACGATTATTTGAAAAAAGGCTTTTATAATTATATTTATGAAGATAATATCTCTTTTGCTATGATAAATAAAACTTATAAAAAATATTTTGGAAATATATTTCCATTAAAAGAAATGGAAACTGAAAAAGTATTCAGTGAAAAATTAGTTTATAGTAATAAGAGCCAATATAAAGAAGGTCTTAAACTAGAAGTTGAAAATAATTATTTAGTGTCTAATCAAGAAAATGGTTTAGTAATTTTTATTGGAAATAAAGAAGGTTATGGGAATACTTTAATAGTCCAACAAACTGATGGAGTAGATGTTTGGTATGGAAACTTAAAAGAAATAAATGTTAACCTTTATGATTATGTTGAAAAAGGTAATTTACTAGGAATGACAGAAGATAACAAACTATATTTAGTATATAAAAAAGACGGTGCTGTTTTAGATTATAATGATAAATTTTAAAATTCATTTTTTATATTACATGTTTTTAATGTTTGTCATAATAACAGGTAACTTTAATAATTACATAATTTTTACATCAATCATTCTTTTTCACGAACTAGGGCACATTATAACTTCACTTTTGTTTAAATGGAAAATAGAGAAAGTATTAATTCTACCTTTTGGATGTATTACAATCTATAATGTACTCTTAAATGTAAAATTAAAAGAAGAATTTCTAGTTGCTATAATGGGTCCGGTTTTTCAAATTGGACTTTCTTTTTTTATTAAAGATGAAAAATTTTTATATATGAGTAAGGCAATTCTTTTATTTAATTTAATACCTATATATCCTTTAGATGGTTCTAAAATATTAAATACTTTATTAAATAAAATATTTCCATACAAAAAAAGTCATACTATAAGTACAAATTTATCATTTTTATTACTAATTATTTTTCTAATTCTGGTAAAGAATAACTTATTATTAATGTTATCATCAATATTTTTATTATTTAAAACTATTGAAGAATCTAAAAATCATAATTTTATTTTTTCAAAATTCTTATTAGAAAGATTACAATATCAATTTAATTTTAAAAAACAAAAAAATATAAATGATATTAAGTATTTTAAAAAAGATTATCGTCACCTTATAAAATACAATAATATTTATGTAACTGAAAAAACTTATTTAAAAAATATTAAAAAGAAGTTTATACCTTAAATGTGTTTGACTTTCTTATAAATATATGTTAAAATTCTATACTGTGTAGGGCTATTCTACAACCGCACTAAAAAGGTTTAAAAACTTATGTTACCTTAAAGGCGAGTCTTAGAACGAAGGAGTGAAAAAAATGAAGGCAGTTATTGAAACAGGCGGAAAACAATACTATGTTGAAGAAGGAACAATTTTATATATTGAAAAACTTGATCAAGAAGTTGGTTCAGAAGTTGTTTTTGACAAAGTATTAATGTTAAATGGTGTTACAGGACACCCATATTTAGAAAAAGCTTTAGTTTCAGGTGAAGTATTAAAAAACGGGAAAAGTAAAAAAATCTTAGTTTTCAAATACAATCCTAAGAAGAATTATCGTAAAACTCAAGGCCATCGTCAACCATATACTAAGGTTGAAATCAAAAAAATAACAAGTAAATAACATGATAAGAATTCAAGTTATAAAGGATAAAAGTATTAATAAAGTAAGAATCGATGGTCATTCTGATTATGAAGAAAGTGGCAAGGACATTGTATGTTCTGCTGTATCTTCAATAGTTATTACTACTGTTAATGCAATATTAAAAATAGATAAAGACAGTTTAGAGTATGTTCAAGGTAATAATTTAATAATAAAAATCAAAAAACATTCTGAAGTTATAGATATATTAATCTCAAATATGTTGGATATGTTATTAGAACTTGAACAACAATACAAAGAACATATAACAATTAATGAAAAATAAGGAGGTGCCCTCTATGAAATTTATGATTTTAAATATTCAATTATTTGCGCATAAAAAAGGACAAGGATCTACTAAAAATGGTAGAGACTCAATAGCAAAAAGATTAGGTGCAAAAGCAGCTGATGGTGAATATGTAAGTGGAGGTTCAATTTTATATCGTCAACGTGGAACAAAAGTTTTCCCAGGCACTAATGTAGGAATCGGAAAAGATGATACTTTATTTGCTAAGAACGATGGTTATGTTAAATTTGAACGTTTAGGAAAAGATAAAAAACAAGTAAGTATTTATCCAGAAGTATAAAAAGTTGTTAACAACTTTTTTTTATGGTTTAATCGTTGATAAAAAAAAATAAAATTGTTATAATAATAATAGGTGAAATTATGGAAATATTTATACTATGTATTAAAATTTTTTTTGTTAGAATAATAGATGTTTCTTTGGGAACTTTTAGAGTAATCAATGTAGTTAAAGGTAGAAAAATATTTGCCAGCTTTGTTGGTTTTATAGAAGTTTTAATTTGGTTTTTAATTGTTAAAGAAGCTTTAAATACTGAAGTAAATAGTATATGGATAGCAATCTCTTATTCTTTAGGGTTTGCAATGGGAACCTTTATTGGTGGATTATTATCTGATAAATTTATTCGTGGTACTTTAAGTCTTCAAATTGTCTTAAGTCAAAATGACGAGAAAGTAATTGATGAAATAAGAGAAAATGGTTATGCTGTTTCGGTAATGAATATTAAAGGTCAAGAAAAAGAGAGATTTATGTTATTAATGGAAATAGATAAAGAACATTTAAATCATCTGACCACCTTAATAAAGCAATTGGATCCAAAAGCCTTTATTATTGTAAATGAGACAAAAATGGTTCAAAATGGATTCATAAAGTAGGTGTAATATGTTTGTAGATGAAGTAGTAGTAGATTTAGAGGCCGGTTCTGGTGGAAATGGCTGTATGGCTTTTAGAAGAGAAAAAGGTGTCCCTATGGGAGGACCTTATGGTGGAAATGGTGGTCGTGGGAGCAACATAATATTTAAAGTTGATGAAGGTTTAAACACACTGTTAGATTTAAGATACAAAAAAGTAATTAAAGGCAATAATGGTGGAAACGGACTTGGAAAAGGAATGCATGGTTCTAATGCGATAGATGTTATAATAAAAGTACCATTAGGAACAGTTATAACTGAGGTTGAAAGTAATTTAGTAATTGCTGATTTAGTAAATAAAGAAGACGAAGTAGTAGCAGCTTTTGGTGGTCGCGGCGGTCGTGGTAATATGGCTTTTGCAACTCATAGTAATCCAGCACCTTCTTTTGCAGAAAATGGTGAACCCGGTGAAATTAGACGTGTTAAAATTGAGTTAAAATTACTAGCAGATGTTGGACTTGTAGGAATGCCAAGTGTTGGAAAATCAACCTTTATTTCAAAAGTTTCAGCATCAAAGCCTAAAATAGCAGCCTATCATTTTACAACTTTACATCCTAATTTAGGAGTTGTAAAAACAGTAAATGGTAGAACTTTTGTAATTGCAGATTTACCTGGATTAATAGAAGGTGCATCACAAGGTCATGGTTTAGGAGATCAATTTTTAAAACACATTGAAAGAACTAGAGTAATAGCACACATTATTGATATGAGTGCATTAGAAGGTAGAGACCCATATGAAGATTACTGTAAAATTAATAATGAATTAGAAAATTTTAATCCAGATATTATAAAAAAGCCACAGATAATAGTTGCTAATAAAATGGATATACCTGGTAGTGAAGAAAATTTAATAAAATTTAAATCAAAAATAAAAAATCAAAAAATAGTATCTATATCTGCAATCAATAGTGACAAAACAGAAGATGTTATAACAGCTTTAGCGGATATGTTAGATAAAATCCCTAAAAAAGATTTATACCAAGAAGAAAATAAGACTCATATTGTATATAAATTTAAATCTGAAAAACCTTTTACAATTTCTAAAGATAACAAAACTTGGGTAGTAAGAGGAAATGATGTAGAAAAATTACTTAAGATGACAAAGTTTATAAACGATGAATCAGCAACCAGATTTGCATCACAATTAAGAAGACTGGGAATTGACGAAGAATTAAGAAAACAAGGTGCTCAAGAAGGCGATACAGTAAGAATTTTAGACTTTGAATTTGAGTATCATGAATAGGAGGTACTATGAAAATATTATGTATAGGACATGCTGCCTATGATATAACCTTTTTAGTAGAAAGTTTTCCAATTGAAAATACCAAAAACAGAATTAAAAATAGAGTAGAGTGCGGTGGTGGCCCATCGGCAACAGCAGCATATTTACTTGGTAAATGGAATATGGATTGTTCTTTTGCAGGAATTGTAGGCGATGATTTATATGGGAAAAACATTTATGAAGAATTTAAAAGCGTAAATGTTGATACAAAATATCTACAAATTAGTGAACAACATTCAACTACTTCTAGTTTTATCGTTGCAAATTACTCAAATGGGAGCAGAACAATACTTACACATAGGCCAAGTGAAATGAAAATGGAAGACATTGAACTCGATTTTGAACCTGATATTATTTTAATAGATGGTCAAGAATATGAAATGTCAAAAAAGATAATAAGTAAATACCCAAACGCTATTTCCATTATAGACGCTAGTAGAAATACAGAGGAAATAATTGAATTGAGTAAAATGGTTAATTATTTAGTATGTTCAAAAGATTTTTCAGAAAAAGTAACAGGACTGAAAGTAGATTATAATAACCTTCAAACAGCAGTAGAAGTATATAAAAAAATGGAAGAAATGTTTGATAATACAATCGTAATAACACTAGAGTCACATGGATGCTTATATAAAAAAGATGGCGTTATAAAACAAATGCCATCGATAAAAGTAAAAGCTATTGATTCAACTGGAGCAGGAGACATATTCCATGGAGCATTTACATACTGTGTTGCAAATAACTTCGATTTTGAAAAAACATTGAGATTTTCAAATATTGCTGGAGCAATATCAGTAACTAGAGTAGGTAGTAAAAATTCGATTGCAACTTTAGAGGAAATGGAAAAAATATATAATGAGTATAGATAATGTCATATTTATTGATAGTTATCCTAAATTAGATTTGCATGGATATGATCGTGAAACTGCTAGGGTAGCCATCGATGACTTTATCAACGAACATGTAAAATTAAAAAACAAGATAATAGTGATAGTCCATGGTATTGGAACTGGTATTCTTAGACAAGCAACAAAAGAAACCTTAAAAAAAAATAAAAACGTAGATGAATATAAAACATACTACTACAACGATGGTTGTACAATAGTGTCATTAAAGTATCAAGAGATGTAAAGTATACATCTTTTTAGTTTGACATTTAAAAAACCAATATGTTATTATATAGTTAATAATAGAAAGGTAGGGCAATATGAAAGAAACTTATTCATTTGGATATGTAAATGAAAATGAATTTAAAAAACTAGAACGTTCATTGAAAAAGTACAATATGCTTGCATATAAAAAACTATATTTTGATTATTACCCTAGCTTAAAAGAAGGTAATTTTTTAGGTGAAATTGTCAATGAGAATAATGATGAATTAAAATATCAGTTAAAATTACCAACTGATATTATGTTTTCTAAAGTCCATGGCGATATAATGTTACATTACATAGTTAGTAAAAATAATAAGATAATAAAACTAGAAACATTAACACCAGAAGACATTTTAACTGAAGGCCACCAATCAGAATTAGAGACCTATAAAGGTGTTATGATATCTAAAAAGAACTCTGAGAAAGATCTATTTAAGATAAATTTATTAAAAATGATACAAAAATAAAAGGATTTAGTTTTTAAATCCTTTTAATATTTCATAAATATCTGCAGTATTTTTTACTACTATTTTTTCTTTATAAAATGGTTTTAAATGGAGATGAAAGTGTTTTACATGTTGGCATCCTCCATTATTTTGAATTAAAGTAAGACCATCAATTGCGAGTTTTTCCTCTAAATAAACCTTTAAAGGATTAACTAAATTTAAAATATGATTTAAAGTATTTTCATCTATTGTTGTTATATCTAAAGTATGCTTTTTAGGGACTATTAAAATATGTCCGTTAGTATCCGGGTTTGCATCTAAAAATACTTTTACAACATTGTCTTCAAAAATAGTATATGATGGTATATCGCCATTAGTAATTTTACAAAAAATACAATCCATAATTATCACCCTATGCTTATTATATCAAAAAAAAGAGCCTAATGGCTCAAAACATGAATATCTGCGAATATTCTTTTTATATTATGTTTAAAAACAGTATATTTATACATATTCCTTTATTTTTTAATTCATTTTTAGTATAATATAAATATGGGGATGATCGAATGAAAGAATTAAATATAACAAATTTAACAGTTGAAATAGAAGGTAAAAAGATATTAAAAAATTTTAACCTTAAAATAAATGATGGTGAAATACATGCCATAATGGGTCCTAACGGAGTTGGAAAATCAACCTTGGCAAAAGTTATAATGGGCGATAGTAATTATCATGTTATCGAAGGAAATATCGAATATAATGGTATTAGCATTATTGATATGCCAGTTGATGAACGAGCTCGTTTGGGCATTTTTTTAGGTATGCAAATGCCTTTTGAAATCGAAGGTGTAACAAATGCTGACTTCTTAAGAACAGCCTTAAATATAAAAGAAGGAACCAATTTTAGTCTAATGCCATTTATTAAAAAACTAGACGATCATGTTAAAGAATTAAAGATGGATTCTAGTATGATTCATAGAGGAATAAATCAAGGATTTTCTGGTGGCGAAAGAAAGAAAAACGAAATATTACAAATGTATATGTTAGAACCATCATTAGTTATGCTCGATGAAATAGATTCTGGATTAGATGTTGATAGTCTAAAAGTAGTTGGTAACAATGTAATGAAATATCATAAAGCAAACAAACCATCCATTTTACTTATAACTCATTATCAAAGACTATTAGATTATATTAAACCAGATTATATTCATATAATAGTAAATGGAAAAATTGTTAAAAGTGGGGATTCTTCTTTGGTAAAAGAAATAGAAAAAAAAGGCTATGATGAAATTTTAAAAACTAGTGCTAATGTTATAAAGAAAGAAAAAAATAATGAATAGAATAAAGGTAGAAGAAGATAAAATTATACTAAAAGATCTAAATGATAAAATTGATTTAGTTTTTGAACCTAAAAATGAGATGTTTAGTGTAAATAAAATAATATTAAAAGTAAAAAAAAGTACTAGTTTAAAAATAGAATATAGTGGAATAATAGAAGGTAAATTAGATATAGTTATCAATCTTTTAGAAGATGTTAAATTAAATTTAACAGAATATCGTAATGGTCGAATTAGTAAAATAAGATATTCGATTAATATTGATAAAAATAGCAATTTAAATTCAATTAAAGTTTATGATGTTGAAAAAATAAGAGAAGTTATGAATGTTAACTTAAACGGTGAAAATGCATCTTTTAATTATATATTTAAAACAATATCAAAAAATACGGAAAAATATGATTTATCGGTACATCATAATGCACCAAACACACTTAGCAATATTGATAATAATGGAATAAATATTAAAAAAGGGACTTTAATTTTTAATGTTTTAGGAATAGTTCCAAACAATATTGTCAATTGTGATTTGAATCAGAGTAACCGAATCATTAATTTCACCAATAACTTATGTCAAATAAATCCTAATTTATATGTTGATGAAAATGATGTGATTGCTAATCATTCAGCCTATATTGGAAATTTCAATGAAAATGAAATATTTTATTTAATGCGTTTAGGAATACCTTATGAACAGGCGACAATTTTACTTATTAAAGGATTTATGTTAAAAAATATAAACAAAAGTTTAGGGAATAAAGTTAAATCAGTAATTAAAAAATACTGGAGGTGAATTATGAATCGACAAGATTTTAAAATGTTAAATAATTTTATTTATTTAGATAATGGAGCTACTTCTTTAAAGCCAAAAGTGCTTTCTGAAGTTACAGCGGATTATTATAATAATTATAGTGCTAACGCTCATCGTGGAGACTATGACATTAGTTTAAAGGTTGATACAATGTATGAAAAAACTAGATATTTAATAAAAGAATACATAAATGCTGAAAGTATTAAAGAAATAGTTTTTACAAGTGGAACAACAGACTCTTTAAATATGATAGTTAATGGTTTTTTTAAAAATTATTTAAAAGAAAACGATGAAGTTTTATTAACGAAAAGTGAACATGCTTCTAATTTATTACCATGGTATGAAATATCTGATGAAAAGAAAGTTAAGATAAGTTATATTCCGTTAGATAACTTAGAAGTTACTTTAGAAAATGTTAAAAAAAGTATCAATAAAAATACTAAGGTTATCTCTTTAGCGCATATCACTAATGTTGTAGGAGATATTAGACCGATTAAAGAAATTGTAGAATATGCTCATAAAAACAATATATTAGTAGTTATTGATGGTGCACAAAGTGTACCACATATTAAAACAGATGTTAAAGATTTAAATATCGATTTTTTATGTTTTTCTGCTCATAAAATGTGTGGTCCTACAGGAGTTGGAGTTTTATATGGCAAAGAAAAATATTTAGAGCATTTAAAACCCACAAGAGTAGGTGGAGGAATGAATGCTAGTTTTTTATCAGATAAAGAAAGACAGTATAATGAATTACCACAAAGATTAGAAGCAGGTACTCCTAACATCGCAGGCGTAATTGGTTATGGAGCAGTTATTGAATATTTAAAAAAGATAGGTATTGAAAACATTACTAAGTATGAAAAAGAGTTACATATTTATGCTTTAAAAGAATTAAAAAGTGTTCCAAATATTGAGATATATAACGAAAATAGTCAAAGTTCAATTATTACATTTAACATAAAAGATATTTTTTCTCAGGATTTAGCAATCTATTTAAATAAGTACAATATATGTGTAAGAGCAGGAAATCATTGTGCAAAAATATTAAAAGATGAAATAGGATTAAAAAATACTTGTCGTGTTAGCTTATCATTTTACAATGATAAAAACGATATCGATAAATTAGTAGAATCTTTAAAAAATCCAAATATAAAAGGTGAAATAATATGAAAAAATGCGTAGTAATATATAATCCAAATAGCGGTAAGAAAACAAAAAAACCATTTCTAATTGAATTTGGTAAAATCTTAAATGAATATCAATACGAATCTAAAATAATATTCACTGAATATAAAGGTCATGCTAGAGAGATAGCATCTACTATCGAAGATGTTGATTTAGTTATTTCCATCGGTGGTGATGGAACTTTTAACGAGGTAATGGCCGGAAATTTTGATAGAACCAAAAGAGTCTTACTAGCGCATATTCCACAGGGAACAACTAATGATATTGGAGCAATGTTTGGTTATGGTAAAAATACTTTAAATAATTTAAAAAATTTATTAGAAGGTGAAGAAAGAGAAATAGATGTAGGCGTTGTAAATAATCATCCTTTTGTCTATGTTACCGGATTTGGTAAATTTATGACAATTCCTTATGAGACTCCTCGAAATATGAAAGAAAAATATGGTTATTTTGCATATCTATTAGAAGGTATAAAAAATTTCCGCCAAAAAACTAAACTATATGAATTAACATATACCATTAATAATGAAACGTATAAAGGATTATACTCATTTATATTAATATCAAATGCTAACAGAATAGCTGGCATAAACAATTTTTTTAAAGATGTTAAATTAGATGATAAACAATTCGAAGTTTTATTTTGTAATGTTCAATCAAAAAAAGATATTATAAAAAGTTTATATTATCTTAGAACTATGGATATTACAAAAGTTCCTGGTTTCTATTTTCATAAAACAGATCATTTAAAAATAACTTTTTCAAAACCCTTAAAAAAAGCTTGGTGTGTTGATGGTGAAGAACTTGAAAACAAAACAACAACTTATGATATAAGAATAGAATCAAAGGTAAAAATAATGTTACCTAAAAAAAATATTGATAAATTATTTGTAAATAAAAAATGATATAAAAATATCATTTTTTATTTATTAAGAAAGTTTGTAAATTTATAGGATCTAATCCGTTAAACACAATGTTATATATTAAATCAATAATAGGAATATCTACCTTTCTATCATTAATTAATTTATGAATTGACTTTAAAGTATATAGACCTTCAACAGTTGTATTATTAATATAATCTCCGATAACTTCTTTATCTAATTTTTTACCAATCATTCTACCAAAAGTGAAATTTCTACTTTTATAACTAGTAGAGGTTAATAATAAATCTCCAAACCCAGCAAAAGATAAAATTGTTTTTCCATCTCCGCCTAAAGCCTTTATTAACTCTTTAATATCGTGTAAAGATTCAGTAATAAACATAGCCTGAGTTGATTCTGGTAAACCCATTCCTGAAATCATACCTGATGCAATAGCAATAACGTTTTTAATTGAACCACATATTTCTATACCTAAAATATCATTAGTTGTCCTTAATTTTAAATACTTATTTTGTAGTGTATTTTTTAATATTTTTTCGGTTTCTTTATTAGTAGTTCCCAATGATAATCCAATTGGAATTTTTTTTACTATGTCAATAGCAAATGAAGGACCAGAAATAATAGCAACTTTATCTGTATCAATGTATTTTTTTAATACATCGACAACAAATAAACATGTATCTTGTTCAATTCCTTTACTTGCTAAACAAATATGTTGATCCTTATAATATTCATTTAATTCACAACTAACATTATCCACAAATTTAGCGGGTACTGCTATAACGATTAAATTAGCATCTTCTACGGCTTCTTTCATACTTGTTGTATATTTTATTTCACTTGGCATAATAGTATCTGGCAAAACCTTTTTATTAGTGCCATATTTTTGTAATTCTTCTAATTCACTCTCTAACTTAGTCCACATTATGATGTCTTTAGTATTTTCAAAAAAAGAAATTCCTAATGATAATCCATAAGCGCCTGTTCCTAATATTGCGACTTTCATTAATTACCTTCTTCCTACTTTTTAATTTTAACATAAAAAGAGTAGTCAAGCAAATTGATTTTATGCTATAATTAACATAAGGTGGAGATGTTTAATGGCAAAGAAGAAAAAGAAAACCGATGTTAAAAAGACAAATAATTTTCAAATTGAACTAACTGGACTGTTTTTAATATTAGTTTCAATCATTGGATTATGTGCCTACGGAATATTAGGAAACTTTATCCAAACATTTGCAGTCTTTTTAGTTGGTGAATTATATGCAGTACTGTTATTGTTAGTGGCCGTTATTGGCTGTTATATGATTTTTAAGCGTGAAAGCCCCAAATATTTTACTGCTAAATTAATTGGATTTTATTTATTAATACTTGCATTTTTAACATTAAGACATTTTGCATACTATGATTTATATGACAAAATAGAAGTGTTAAAACAAACTTGGGATAATACTATCGCTTATTCTAAAGAATCAGGTTTTATTTTACATAGTGGTGGTATGATTGGTGCTTTAATATCTTCTGGAATGATAAAATTATTAGACATCGAAGGTACTAGAATTGTATGTATTGTAATAATGGTAGCAGGATTTTTAATGTTTACAGGATTGTCTATTCCTGATATCGTAAAATGGATTAAGAGTAAAATAAAAACTAAAGATAAAAATGAATTAAAAATTAATGATAAAATAGAAATAACAAAAATAGAAGAGGCTTATGAGGGTGCTAATAAAGTAGTAATTTCTAGTATGAAAGAACTAATAAACTTAAAAGATACAAAAGAAGAAAAAATCATTAAAGAAGAAATACCTGAATCAACAAGTTACTTCTATCCTCCAGTTGATTTATTAAATCGTCAGAGCCGAAATAATGTAAAAGAAAATGAGTTAGCAATAAAAACCAATATACCAGTTTTAGAAAGTTTGTTTAAAGACTTTGGGCTAGAAGGCCGAATAGTAGCAGCTCATGTTGGTCCTTCTGTAACTCAATATGAAGTTGAAATAAAAGCAGGGACAAAAGTAAATAAAATATTGAGCTTAAATAGAGAAATAGCTTTAGCGCTTGCAGCTAAGGATGTTCGAATTCAAGCTCCTATCCCTGGTAAAAAAACAATCGGAATTGAACTTCCGAACAAATCAACATCGATTGTAACTATCAGAGAAATATTAGAAAGAATTCCTAAAGGATTAGATGATTCTAAATTAGTTGTTACATTAGGTCGGGATATTATGGGTAATCCACAATATTGTGAAATAAATAAAACTCCTCACTTATTAGTGTCAGGGGCAACTGGTTCAGGAAAATCAATATGTATTAATAGTATGATTGTTTCTATCTTAATGCGAACTAAACCAGATGAAGTTAAATTAGTATTAATAGATCCAAAAAAAGTGGAATTATCTATATATAATGGAGTACCTCATTTAATGGCTCCTGTTGTAACTGATCCAAAGAAAGCTAATGTTGTTTTAAAGAAAATAGTAGCAGAAATGGAAAGACGTTATGAAGTATTTGAACAACATGGTAGTAAAAATATTGCAGGTTATAATTTATATGTTGAAAAGAAAAATAAGATGACCGATGAAGCAGGTCAAATAAAAAAATTACCATATATTGTTGTAATAATAGATGAATTAGCAGATCTTATGTTAATAGCGGCTAAAGAAGTAGAAGACTCTATTATGCGTATTACTCAAATGGCAAGAGCAGCTGGAATTCATTTAATCGTAGCAACTCAAAGACCTTCAACTGATGTTATTACAGGCCTTATTAAATCGAATATACCATCACGGATTTCTTTTGCAGTTTCTTCAAGTATCGACTCTAGAACAATATTAGATATGTCTGGAGCAGAAAAATTATTAGGTAAGGGTGATATGTTATTCTTGCCACAAGGTGAAAATGCACCGATAAGAATTCAAGGAACTCTTGTTACTGATGAAGAAATTCAAAAAGTAGTAGATTTTGTAATAAAGCAACAAAAAGCATATTATGATGAAACTTTAACAATGGATAATGAAGAAATGACTTTAACAACAATGGTAGAACAAGATGAGTATGAAGAACCTTTATATAACGAAATTGTTGAATTCATTGTAACTCAAGGAAAGGCAAGTGCCTCTTTATTGCAAAGAAGATTTAGGTTAGGATATAATCGAGCAGCTAGATGTATCGATTTATTAGAAGAAAGAGGAATCGTTGGACCTAATAATGGCAGTAAACCAAGAGAAGTATTAGTTAAACTAGAAAAAGAGGAAGAATAACCTCTTTTTTTATTAAAAAATATTATAAGATTGAAAGTGAAAGCTAAAATATGTTAAAATATAGTTAGACTGATAATAAGGAGCAATAGAATGAATTTAAAAAAAGGATTTACATTAATTGAGTTACTAGCCGTAATAGTAATTTTAGCAATCATTGCTTTAATAGCGTCCCCAATTGTTGTTGGATTAATAGAAGATTCTAAGAAAAGTACAACTGAAAGAAGTGCCGAGAATTATGCAGATGGGATTAAAATAGCGGTTGCTAATAAGAATTTAAATCGTGAAAATATTCCAGATGTTGCTTATACAGTAATGCCAAATGGAAATCTTTGTAGTGGTAATGTAACTGGTGATACTTGTGCTGGAACAATATTAGATATTAAGATGGATGGTAAAACACCAACAAGTGGAATTGTTAATTTAAGTAGTAATGGAACAGTTGCAACTGCAACATTATGTATAAATGATGTTAAAGTAATCTATTCGGATGGAATATCTGAGTATAAATCAAATGATTGTAATGATATGACTTATAGTGAAAACATCTTAAATGGGACAGATCCAATACTAGGATCTAATATGATACCAGTAAGAATTAAAGACGATGGAACAGTTATATATGCCGATTTAAAAGATGGTTGGTATGATTATTCAAATAAAGAGTGGGCAAATGCTGTAATGTTATCAAGTGGAACTTATAATGTAGGAGACATAATACCAGAGTCAGCTATTAGATCATATTTTGTTTGGATACCAAGATATAAATATAAAATATTTGATGAAGGTAATTATACGGGTGTTATATCTGGGAAACCAACAGGGGAAAGTATAGCTCAATCAATAGAAATAGTATTTGAAACAAAAGATGTAGCAATATCAAATGGTAGTACAGAAGGTTCATGGTTAACTCATCCGGCATTCATATCACTTAATACAAATGGGATATGGGTAGGTAAATTCGAAACAGGATATTTAGGGGCAACAACAACAGCTGGGGCTCAAGTAAATAGTTCTGATTCAAGCAAGATAATAGTAAAACCGGATGTATTTAGTTGGCGAAATAATACAGTATATAATATGTTTGTAGCAGCCTATAATTATGATCGAAGTAATGATTCACATATGATGAAAAATACTGAATGGGGAGCAGTAGCGTATTTATCACATTCAAAATATGGAATAAATAAAGAAATAAATATAAATAATAATTTAAGTTATAAAACGGGTTATGGTGCAGTAGAAGGAACCAATCAAACAACATATCCAGGAACATATGGAAATGATTATACAAAGACGTTAGGTTATGCATCAAGGGGAGTTAATTATTTAAAGAACAGTACATTTGAAAGTGGTTTTGATAATTGGAGCTTTGGTGGTACTCAATATATATCAATAGATAATAATAATACTTTTATGGGATACCCAACAGTAAAAATAGAGGCTAATGATTTAACAAGCAATATTTATGCACAGGTATCCCAAAGAGTCGATATTGCAGGATTAAAAGAAGGTGACGAACTTACATATTCTATTTATGCAATGTCTGATAACGTTGCAGGAATAACGTCTACCGAAATAACAGTTATTCAATATGATAAAAATGGTACCAGATTATCTTGGGGATATAATATACCAAGAACTGGACAAAAAAATAATGAGTGGAATAGATATTATTTTACTTATACAATGCCAGCTAATATAAGTTATATCACAATTAGATTTAATTTAGTTAGAAATGGAAGAATTTGGTATGCATTGCCACAATTAGAATCAGGAAATACTTTAACGCCACATGAACCTTACACTAACGGTGTTTCAATTGGTAAAGAACATCCAACAACAACTGGAAATATAACTGGGATATATGATATGAGTGGTGGGGCACATGAATGTATGGCATCATATAAAAGTGAGCAACTAGGAAGTAGTGGATTTAATACTACAAATATGGTCTCTTATAATTCTAAATACTTTGATGTATATTCAGCGAGTTCTTCTACCACAACTTATAATTATAGAATATTAGGAGATGCAACCGGTGAAATGGGACCATTCTATAACTATATAGATGAGGATGGGACAATTAGAAATCATAATAATTGGTACGAAGACTATTCTTTCTTTGTTGATTCTTCTAACCCTTGGTTCTACCGAGGTGGGCGTTACACCTTTGGAGTTATTGCAGGACAGTTTAACTTTGGTAGGTTTACAGGAACTATGAATACTATCATTGGATCTCGCCTTGTTCTTACAAGTTAGAATATATACATAATTTAAATTAAAAGGCTATTGTTATAAATAACCTTTTTTATTAATTGAATATCTAAAATTCTTTTTTTTCTTTGATTTGTATGCTATAATTAGAATGGTGATAGTATGACAAAATATGATGAAACGTCAATTAAAATATTAGAGGGACTAGAAGCTGTAAGAAAAAGACCTGGTATGTATGTTGGGTCCACAGACAGAAGAGGAGTTCATCATTTAGTATGGGAAATTATTGATAATTCGATCGATGAAGTTATCAATGGTTTTGGAAATAGAATAAAAGTAATACTTCATAAAGATGGAAGTATTAGTGTAGAAGATTTCGGTCGTGGAGTTCCAACAGGAGCTCATGAAAGTGGAATGTCAACACCAGAAGTAATTTATACAGTATTACATGCTGGTGGAAAATTTGAAAACACTGGATATAAAGTTTCAGGTGGATTACATGGAGTAGGTGCCAGTGCTGTAAACGCTCTTAGTAAATGGATGGAAGTATTCATTAAAAGAGATGGTTATGAACACTATATTCGATTTGAAAATGGTGGTAAAACCATAATACCTTTAAAAAAATTAGACAAAACAAATAAAACGGGTACTAAAGTAAGATTTATGCCAGATGATGAAATATTTTCTAACCCAACATTCAGTTATTCAACAATTGTAGAAAGACTTCAAGAATGTGCTTTTTTATTGAAAGACTTAACAATTGAAATAACTGATGAAAAAGATGAAAAATCAGATACATTTCATTATGAAAACGGTTTAAAATCTTTTGTTGAGTATTTAAATGATGACAAAAAAGAATTACATAAAGTTGTAAACTTTAATGGTTCAAAAGATTCTATTGAAATTGAATTAGCGTTTCAATATACAGATACTTATTCTGAAAATATAATCTCATTTGTCAATAATGTAAAGACTAATGATGGTGGGACACATGAAGTAGGGTTAAAAACCGCTTTAACAAGGGTTTTTAATGATTATGCAAGAACTAATGGATATTTAAAAGCTAAAGACAAAAACTTAGAAGGATCTGACACTAGAGAAGGATTAACCGCTATCATAAGTGTACAAATGCCAGAACGATTACTGCAATTTGAAGGTCAAACTAAATCAAAATTAGGAACTTCTATTGCTCGTAGTGCAGTTGAAAGTATAGTTACAGAAAAATTACAGTTTTTCTTAGAAGAAAATAAAGTAATTGCAACTGATATTTTAGACAAAATGGTAAAGAGTAAATCAATTAGAGAAGCTGCTCGTAAGGCTCGTGATGAGGCTAGACTAGGAAAAGATAAAAATAAAAAAGAACATGCTCTAAGTGGTAAATTAACACCTGCACAAAGTAAAAACCCTTTAAAAAATGAACTATTTTTAGTTGAGGGAGATTCTGCTGGTGGTAGTGCTAAAGGTGGAAGAGATCGTAAATTTCAAGCAATATTACCATTGAGAGGTAAAGTAATAAATACCGAGAAAACAAAATTAGAAGAAATATTTAAAAACGAAGAAATTAATACCATTATTCATACCATTGGAGCCGGTGTAGGAAGTGACTTTGAAGTAAAAGATTCAAATTATGATAAAGTAATAATTATGACCGATGCTGATGATGATGGAGCACATATTCAAATATTACTATTAACGTTTTTCTACCGATATATGCGACCATTATTAGAAGAAGGTAAATTATATATTGCAATGCCTCCTTTGTATAAATTAACAATTGGAAAAAATGGTTATTATGCATGGACTGAAGAAGATAGGAAAAAAATAATCGAAGAAAATAAAGATAAAAAAATTGAAACACAACGCTATAAAGGTTTAGGAGAAATGAATGCTACCCAACTTTGGGAAACAACTATGGATCCTGAAAAAAGAAGTCTCGTAAAAGTAAATATAATCGATGGTTCTTTAGCAGAAAAAAGAGTAAGTGTTTTAATGGGTGATAAAGTAGCACCAAGAAAAGAATGGATAAATGAAAATGTTGATTTCACATTAGAAGATAACTATGAAATATAGGAGATAATATGGATGATGAACGTGAATATAAAAAAATAAAAGAGGCATCAGATTCTTTTATGGAAAAATTCTATGATTTAGAAGTATATGGTAATTATAATATACCAGACGAATGGCCTGCAATTTTAGTTGGCGAATATCAAACACATGCGGATGTTTTTACCTTGCTATATTCGACATTAAGAAGAATTTGCTTTATTACAAAAGAAAGCGTTCCTGATGTTTTATCACTAAAAGAAATTCAAGAACAAAAAGAAATTTTACATTCTTTAAAAGAAAACAAATTAGTTAATTTGTTTCTAAACGAAAACCAAATATGTACCTATAGAGATGGAGTTTTTTCCTTAGCACGTGAAATTGGAATTCCTGTTATTCCTTATGGAATAAATGGTACATATAAATTAGGGAGCAAAATTACAATAAAGTTTGGAGAAGCTATTAATTTTAAAGGCTGTAGTCCTGAATTAATGGATAAGACTTTAGAAGAAAAAATCAAAAAATTATCAGAGTAGGTGAAATAGTGAACATAATAAATAAAATATACGAATACTCACTGGAAGAGATAATGGGAGAAAGATTTGCCCGTTATGCTAAGACAATTATTCAAGATCGAGCTATACCCGATGTAAGAGATGGCTTAAAACCAGTTCAAAGAAGGATTCTTTATGCTATGTATAAAGCTAATAATGTAGCAGAAAAACAATATCGTAAATGTGGAGAAACGGTTGGTGAGGTAATGGGTAAATACCACCCTCATGGTGACAGTTCAATATATGATGCAATGGTTAGAATGAGCCAATGGTGGAAATCTAATGCTAAATTAATTGATATTCATGGTAATAATGGTTCAATGGATGGTGATAGTGCAGCAGCCTATCGTTATACAGAGGCTCGTTTAGCAAAAATTGCCAATGAATTATTAAAAGATATCGATAAAAATACCGTTAATTGGACACCAAACTATTCAGACACCTTAAAAGAACCAGTTGTATTACCTTGTAAATTCCCTAATTTATTAGTAAATGGAGCAACAGGAATAAGTGCTGGTTATGCTACTAATATTCCACCCCATAATTTAGGGGAAATAATTGAAGCAACAATTAAAAGAATCGAAAGTCCTAATTGTTATTTAGATACAATTTTAAATATTGTTAAAGGACCAGATTTTCCAACAGGAGCTATTATTGAAGGTAAAAGTGGTATAGAAGAAGCTTATAAAACTGGTCGCGGGAAAATAATTATCAAATCAAAAATAGAATTTCAAAAGGAAAAAGGCAAGGAACAAATTGTCATAACCGAGATTCCGTATGATGTCAACAAAGCTGTTTTAGTTAAAAAAATCGATGACATTAGATTAGATAAAAAAGTAGATGGAATGACTGAAGTAAGAGATGAATCAGATCGTGAAGATCCAGTTAGAATCGTAATTGATATTAAATCAAATAGCGATAAAGAATTAATTGTAAATTATTTATTAAAAAACACTGATTTACAAATATCTTATAACTTTAATATGGTAGCAATAGTTAATCATCGACCAATGACTTTAGGAATAATTGAAATATTAGATGCTTATATTAGTTATCAAAAAGAAATAATCAGAAGAAGAACAGAATTTGATTTAGAACATGCAAAAAATAGTATTCATATTGTCGATGGTTTGGTAAAGGCTGTATCAATATTAGATGAAGTAATAAAAATAATAAGAGCTTCTAAAAATAAATTAGATGCCAAAAACAACCTAATTAAAGAATACCAATTTACAGAAATGCAAGCTGAAGCAATTGTAATGTTACATTTATATAAATTATCAAATACCGATGTAACTGACTTAATTGAAGAACAAAAAAAATTAACCATTATTATTAATGGTTTAGAAGAAATATTAGAAGACAGTGAAAAACTTAAAGATGTTATTAAAGAAGAGTTAAAACGAATAAAAAAAGAATATGCAGAAGATCGTAAAACTATAGTTAAAGATGAAATAACTGAAATTAAAATTGATACCACTTCGTTAATACCAAAAGAAGATACTATTGTAGTTGTTACAGACGAGGGATATGTAAAACGTGTTGGTTTAAGAAGTTACAGTGCAACAGAAGGTGACACTTTAATTAAAGAAGGTGACTATCTAATTGGAATAAATCAAATGAATACAATGGATACACTATTAATATTTACTGATTTAGGAAATTTCTTATATATACCTGTTTATGAGTTACCAGATTTAAAATGGAAAGAACTAGGAAAACACATAAGTAATATCATAAAAGTATCACCTGAAGAAAATATTATAGCAAGTATTCCCGTTTATAATTTTGATGAAGAAAAATATATAACGATATTCACTAAAAATGGTATGGTAAAGAAAACAAAATTATCAGAATTTAAAGTAACAAGATATTCAAAACCAATATCATCGATTAACCTTAAAAAGGATGATAAAGTTGTAAGTGTAACTGATAATAATGGAACAGATATATTTGTAACTACTTATAATGGTTATGGTTTAAGATATTCTAATTTAGAAGTTTCTCCAATAGGATTAAAAGGAAGAGGAGTAAAGAGCATAAATTTAAAAGATGATTATGTTGTAAGCGCAGATTCGTTTACAGATGAAGATTATTTAACACTAATAACTGATAAAAACACAGGTAAGAGAATTAAATTATCAGAGATTGAAAAGATTAGTCGAGCAAGAAGGGGAATTTCAATCATAAGAGATGTTAAGACTAACCCCTATCATATTTTAAAAGCCTTTATTGCAAATCCAAAAACTTCTCTAGGATTAAAACAAGGAAATGATTTTGATTACATAAAGATAACAGAATTACCAATTACAGATAGAAATTCAGTAGGTTCTACTATATCAAAGAATAATATAGATGCTGTTTTTATTGAACAAGAATTGACAAAAAAAGAAGATGAAACAAATTCTCATACCATTAAAAACGAAGAAAAAGAAGAAATATCTTTAGAAAGTATAGATAGAAAAATAATGACAATCGATGATTTTCTAGATGACTTTAAAATATAAAAACCTTTTTAGGTTTTTTTTGTTTCAATAACATATATTATTATAGGTGATTATATGAGTAAAAAAGATGAATTCAAAGAATATGTAAGAAAAAATCCTAATCTTATAAATTATGTTAAAAATGGTGAAATGACATGGCAGAAATTTTATGAAATATTTGATTTATATGGAGAAGATGAAAGTGCCTGGTCAAGTTATTCAAAAACTGAAGAAAAAGTAGTGACTAATAATAAAACAAACGATTTTTTAACTTGGATTAAATCAATTGATTTAGATTCTATATCAGAGGGAGTTAATAGTTTGCAAAGAGTTGTTGGGGTACTAGGAGATTTATCAAGTAAAGACACTAAAAAAGAAGAATATGTACCTAGACCACTATATAAGCACTTTGATGATTAATGATATTAGAAACACAATTTAAATTAAGACAAAATCCACTTTATATAAAATATTTAAGAGAGAATTCCTATTGGTATAAAATATTAAACAGAAACCCTAATGCATTTATTGAATTTGAAAAAAAGATAAAAGAGGATATACAGACACAAAAAAGAGAAAAAATAACTAGATTTATCGATTATTTAAACTTATTCCAAGGTATTGTTTCTAGTTTAAAATAATGATAAAATTACTTTGGTGATATTGTGCGAATAATAAGTGGTAAATATAAGGGTTCTAAATTAAAAGGTTTTGATATTGAAGGTACAAGAGTAACTATGGACCGAGTAAAGGAATCAGTTTTAGGAATGGTCCAATTTCAGATAAAAGATACAGTAGTACTCGACCTTTTTTGTGGTAGTGGCAGTATTGGTTTAGAATTTTTGAGTAATGGTGCTAAATGCTGTTATTTTGTTGACAATAATCCTAAAGTTATTGATATTTTAAATGAAAATATAAACAAATTAAAAATAACTGAAAAATATGTTATATGGAATAAAGATTATAATATAGCGCTTAAAAGTTTAGAAAAAACAAAATTTGATATTATATATTTAGATCCACCATATAAATCAAATAAAATTAATAAAGCATTAAGAAAAATAGCAGAATATGACTTATTAAATGACAACGGTTTAATAATTTGTGAATATGAAGATGAATTTATAGAAAAAAATTCTTTTGAATTAATCAAAGAAAAAAAATATGGCAATAAATTTATAAAAATATATAAAAAACCAAGAACTAAATAATTCTTGGTTTTATTTTTTAAATCTATCTTGAATTTTAAGTATTTTTTGCTTAATTGATGATTGTGTCTCAATAACAGACTCACTGTTCATAAAGTATTTTATTGATCCTTCTAGTATGTTGTTCCATGTTTCCTCTTTATCAATTTCTTGCTTATTTTTTGTAATGTCTTCTAAAAATGACATTGTATCACCAGGACTAGTATAAAAAGTATTTAAACTTATAAATGGTTTTATGACAGCAATATGATCAGTATTTAAAGACTTAGCCTTTAATCCATCAATATCATAAACCATGAAATTAGTAGTATCGTAACCATATAAAGTTCCGTTGTTATTGACAATTGTAATAGCATGATTTCCATAAATACTATGTAGAGTTTTAGAAAGAACATTTTGATTTTCTAGTTCAAAGTAATTAACCATATTATAGGCTTCAAATCCTAGTTCTTTATATATATCAGTTAATAAATCAGCCGTATGTCTACAAGCACCAGAACCAGTCATTACCTCTATACCAAAAGAACCATCAATATCATAATTGTTTTTGGCATTATAAGTAAAGGGAGTATTAGAAAAATAATTATTGGATAATAAAGCAATGTAGAAACTAAATATTTGGGTTGGTTCAGTAATGTTTAAATTTCTGATCATCTGAGCAGTATTTTCAACAATACCATCATATAGTTTGATTTCTTCTTTATAGACATTTTGATCATGTATTAGATTTATTGTTTTAGTTATAAATGTCGTTGAACTTGCTACAACTATAACAGTAAAGGCAAAAACAAGAGCTTGTTTAAATTTTTCTTTAATATTTATTTTGCGTCTACCTTTTATTGAAATAGGTTTATCAGGAATTTCTTTTATCAAGACATATTTTTTATTTTCCATATAATTTTTAATGCATTGTCTAATTATTAGTTTTTTATCATTTAATTCCTTTTTCTCCACAATACCCTCCCTTTTGAGTTATTAGTATATAACTTTTTTGAAATTTGTCAAGAATGTTGAAAAAAATCAAATAAAATGATAAAATTATAACTGGGTGATAGTATGGATAAAACTAAAGAATTCAGTAGTGAAGAAATACAAGAAAAATTAGTGGAAGAAACTTTAAAAGAAGTTATTCAAATATTAGATGAAAGAGGTTATAACCCTATAAATCAAATAGTTGGCTATCTTTTAAGTGGAGATCCAGGTTATATTTCAAGCCATAATGAAGCAAGGGCAAAATTGACTAAATTCGAAAGATCGAAAATCTTAGAAGTTATGGTTAAATCTTATATAGAATAATGCGTTATTTAGGATTAGATTTAGGAACTAAAACTTTAGGGTTATCATTAAGTGATAAAACAGGGACGATTGCCAATTCTTACAAAGTAATTCGTTTTGAAAATGAAAATTATAGTTCATTACTTTTAGTTTTAAAAGAAGTAATTGAAAAAGAAAAAGTAGATTGTTTAATCTTAGGATTACCTAAAAATATGAACAATACAATTGGTGAAAGAGCAACTATTACACTACAATTTAAAGAAATGATTGAAAAAGAGTTAAAAAAAGAAGTAATATTAATGGATGAGAGATTATCAACCGTTTCAGCCCATAATTATATGATAGAATCAAATATGTCTAGAAAAAAAAGAAAAGAAAAAGTAGATTCTGTAGCAGCCACAATAATATTACAAAATTATTTAGATAAGAAAAGAGGATAAAAAATGGATGATAAGTTAGTATTTAGAGTTTTAAATGAAGAAGGAAAAGAAGTAGAATGTGAAATTTTATTCACTTTTGAATCTGATGAAAATCAAAAAAATTATATAGTATATACAGATAATACTTTTGATGAAAAAGGAAATACAAGAGTATTTGCGTCGATCTTTGATCCAAATGATCCAGAGACAAAATTAGAACCAATTGAAACAGAAAAAGAATGGAAACTTATTGAAACAATTTTAGGAGAATTACAAATTGAAGCTAGAGAGCAAAATAAACAAGAATAATGAAAAAAATATTATTGTTTTTAGGTTTAATTATCATTGTTTTAAGTTTGATAATTTTTATTTATATAAATTCAATGTTAAAACCGGTAAGTAATGATAATACAAAAATAGAATTTGAAGTAAGCGATAAAATGGCTTATTTATCTTTAAGTAGTTCTCTGTATGAAAAAAAACTAATCAAATCCGAACTAATTTATAAAATATATGTTAAAATAAAAAAGCCAACTAAATTACAAGCTGGTATTTATTATTTAAGCCAATCAATGAATTTAGAAGAAATTATTGAAACCTTTGAAAAAGGTACAAAAGATGTGGCAAATACTGTAATGATTACTTTTCCAGAAGGAATAAACATGCGTAGAATTGCTAAAATAATTTCTACTAAAACAGATAATACATACGAAGATGTTATTAAAGTGGCAACTGATAAAGAATATATAAAAACATTGATTCCTAAGTACTGGTTTTTAACAGACAGCATTTTAAACAAAGAAATATATTATCCACTAGAGGGATATTTATTTCCAAATACATATCAAATATTATCAGAATATGATTCTAAACAAATATTTGAAATTATGTTAAACCAACTGGATAAAGAATTAACAAAATATAAAGCAGAAATTGAAGACAGTAAATATAACGTACATCAAATGTTAACATTATCTTCAATCATTGAACTAGAGTCAAAATCTAAACTAGATCGTAAAGGTGTAGCAGGTGTATTTTATAATCGTTTAAATATTAAAATGACTTTAGGAAGTGATGTTACAACGTATTACGGATCTAAAATTGACGATTTTTCGCAAAGATTACTAGATATACAATTATATGATTGTTCAAATGGATATAATACAAGATGTTCTAGTTTATCAGGTCTTCCAGTAGGCCCAATTGCAAATTCAAGTATAGAATCTTTAGAAGCAGCAATCAAACCAGAAAAAAATGATTATTTATATTTTCTGGCTGATTGTAGTGGAAAAGTATACTATAATAAAAAATACAATGAACACCTTAATAAAAAAAATCAATTGATAAGGGAGGGAAACTGGTGCGCATAGAACAAATGGAACAATACGCTAAAGAAAATGATATACCAATTATTGAAAAAGAAAGTATTGAATATATAAATAAATATATTTTAGATAATAATATAAAGACAATTATAGAAATAGGTTCAGCAATTGGATATTCAGCAATTAAAATGGCTTTAGTAAGAGATGATATAAAAGTAGTAACATTTGAACGTGATGAATTAAGATATGAAGAAGCTATTAAAAATATTAAAGAAATGGGTTTAGAAAATAGAATCGAAGTATTAAATATTGATGCATTAGATACAAATATTTATGATAAATTCGATATGTTGTTTATTGATGGTGCTAAGAGTCAATACATTAATTTTTTTAATAAATATGAAAATAATATTAATGATAATGGTGTAATCATAGCAGACAATTTAAAATTTCATGGTTTAGTATCAAAATATGATGAAATAACTAGTAAAAATGTAAGAGGAATTGTAAAAAAAATAACAAATTTTGTTGATTTCTTAAAAGAAAATAATGAATATGATACTGAGTTTGTAGATGTCGGCGATGGTATAAGTATCAGTAAGAAGAAACCACAATAGTGGCTTTTTTTATAAGGAGGGATTATGAGTAAATTTTTAGTAATTCCAAGTAATTCAAAAGATCTAGAATTAGATGCTGATGGATTTATCTTGGGAGTAGATAATTTAAGTGTAAATGTGCCTAAAACATTTGATATAGATACTATTATTGAATTTGTTTTAAAAAACTCTAATAAAGATATTTTTGTTTCATTAAATAAAAATATACATAATAGTGATTTAGAACATTTAAAAGAAATAATGTTAAAATTAAATAACATTAATATAAAAGGTGTTTTATATTACGATATGGCAGTAGTTAATTTATATAAAAAATTAAATTTAAAATACGATTTAGTATGGAGTCAAGAACACAGTACAACCAATTATTTTACTTGTGAATATTGGCATTCTAAAGGGGTAAATTATACTTATCTTTCAGGTGAAATAACAGTTGAAGAAATAAAAGATATAAAGTCTCAAACTAATATGAAAATGTTGTTAAATATCTTTGGTTATTTACCGATGTTTGTATCTAAAAGACCTTTAGTGCAAAACTATTTAAAAACTTTTAAATTAAAAGATAATTCTAAAATTCATTATTTGAAAGATAAGAATAATCTTTATCCATTGACATATAATAATTCAACCTGTCTATATTCTAACTATATATTAAATGGAATCGAAGAAATCAAACAATTAGAAGAAATCGAATATTTTGTTTTAAATAGTTTATTAATAGAAGACTTTGATAAAGTATTAGAGGCATTTAAAAATAATGATAGTACATATATAAATAAGAAATATAACAATAAGGGATTTTTGTATAAAGAAACAATATATAAGGTGAAAAAATGAGAGTACCAGAGTTATTAGCACCAGCAGGTGATTTAGAAAGATTAAAAGTAGCATTATTATACGGCGCAGATGCTGTATATGTTGGTGGAACAATGTTTAGTTTAAGGGCTAATGCAATAAATTTTACCCTTGATGATTTAAAAGAAGGAATTGAATTCGCACATAAATTAAACAAAAAAGTATATGTTACTGTTAATATTATTCTTCACAATAAAGAAGTTGATCAATTGTTAGAATATCTAAAAGAGTTAGAAAAATTACAAGTTGATGCTATTATTGTAAGTGATCCAGCTGTAATAAAATTAGCAAAAGAAAACACTTCATTAGAACTTCATCTATCGACACAACAATCGACTTTAAACCATGAAGCAGCTGAATATTGGAAAAATGAGGGGATTACTAGAATCGTCTTAGGTCGAGAAACATCAAAAGAAGAAATTGAAGAGATAATTACAAAAGTTCCAATTGAAATAGAAACATTTATTCATGGGGCAATGTGTGCTTCATATAGTGGAAGGTGTGTATTATCCAACTTTTTTACAGACAGAGATGCTAATAGAGGTGGATGTGCACAAGTATGTCGTTGGGATTTTGATTTATTAGATGAAAAGAAGTTAGAATTAAAAGGTGATCAAAAATTCACTTTTTGTTCTAAAGACCTTTCATTAGCAAAACATATACCAACAATGATTGATATGGGAATAAGAAGTTTTAAAATAGAAGGAAGAATGCGTTCAATTTATTACATTGCGACAATTGTTAGTGTATATCGTAAAATAATAGATGAATATATTAACAATAAAGAAAAATATGAATACAATGAAGATTATGAACGAATATTAAGGAATTGTGCTAATCGCGATGCTGTCGTACAATTTTTTGATAATAATTGTTCTGAAACTTGTCAATATTATAATGGTAGAGAAGAAACAACCAATCAAAATTTTGTTGGATTGATATTAGAACAAAAAGATGATATTGTAACGATTGAACAAAGAAATTATTTTTCCAAAGGTGATGTAGTAGAAGTATTTGGTCCAAAGATTGATACTTTTACAATTACAATTGATGAAATATATGATGAGGATGATAACCTTATAGATATTGTTAAACATCCTAAACAAATAGTAAAAATAAGAATAAAAAATACCGTATCTCCGTATGATATGATAAGATTAAAAAAGAGTTGACAAAACTCTGAATATATAGTATCATTTTGTAGTTATAAATATTTAAACGAGGTGAAATTATGTCAAATACTAAAGAGATATACTTAACTAAAGAAGGATTAAGCGAATTACAACAAGAATTAGATGAATTAAAACAAATTCGTCGTCCTGAAGTAATAAATGCTTTAAAAGAAGCTAGATCTTTAGGTGATTTAAGTGAAAATGCTGAATACGATGCAGCTAGAAACGAACAAGCAATGGTAGAAAACCGTATTCAAGAAATAGAATATTTAATCGAAAATGCAATTCTTATTGCTCCACAAGCGAAAGATGTTGTGAGCATAGGAAGTTCAGTAACAATTGAATATGTTGAAGAAGCAGATACTGAAGTTTATCTTATTGTTGGATCTCAAGAAGCAGATCCGTTTGAAAATAAGATATCTTTTGAATCTCCATTAGCAAAAGCAATACTAGGAAAAAAAGTTGGTCAAATTGGTGTTGTTGAAAGCGAAAATGGCAAATATTCAGTAAAAGTAGTTAAGATAGCTTAAGCACGGAAGTGCTTTTTTTAGCATAAAGAGGTAAAGATGGAAAAAAAAGATTTGATAAATATAGGTATATTAACATTATTTTTATTACTTATTGTTCTCATAATTACTAATGGTGGTTATTATTATGGATCAACTTTAGATTGGTCTAATCAACATTTTTTTATCCCCGAGTATTTTAGAACATTGTTTTATGATACCTTTGATTTATTACCTGATTATGCTTTTAATTTAGGTAGTGGGCAAAATATCTATTATTTTGCATACTATGGATTATTAAATCCTGTTATATTAATATCTTACTTATTTCCATTTGTTAAAATGATAGATTATATTATGATAAGTTCTATTTTAATAGTTATCATAGATATCATATTATTATATAAATGGTTAAAAAGTAGAAACTATAGTAGTTCCACATGTTTTATTGCAACCATGATATTTTTATGTGCTTCTCCAATTATCTTTCATTCACATCGACACATTATGTTTGTAAGTTATATGCCTTTTATTTTAATGGCTTTAATGGGAGTAGATAAATACTTTAAAGAAAACAAAAAGTGGTTATTAACTTTATCAGTTTTTTTGATTATTATGACTAATTATTTTTTCAGTGTTGGTGCCTTAGTAGCAATTGTCATATATGGAATATTTGTTTATTTAGAACAAAAAAAATTATCTTTAAAAGAGTTTTTAAAAGAAGGATTCAAATTTTTATATCCAATTATAATTGGTATTTCAATGGCGTCAATAATATTATTGCCAGTAGTTTATACCTTATTAAATGGAAGAGATTCAACTACTCAAGTTGATTTAATTAATTTATTAGTTCCAAATTTTAGCTTTAATACATTAACATATTCTGGCTATTCAATGGGATTAACTGCAATTTCACTCCTATTTATATTAAATTCTTTATTTAAAGAAAAAAAGTATCAGTTTTTAGCAATATCAATATTGTTATTACTTACAATGCCCATTACTAATTATATTTTAAATGGGACTCTATATTTAAACACAAAAGTATTTATTCCTTTTATACCTTTAGTAATGTTATTAAGTGCAGAATCTATAAAAAATATTTCAAATTTTGAATACAAAAAAGTACTTTTAGCAATTTTATTTATTGTTATTTTATCTTGGTTTACTGATAGTTTTTCAAGAGTGTCGTTTTATTATGATTTAGCATTTTCTTTCATATTATTAATAATATATAAATACTATAAAAAAGTAATTTATATTGCTATCATACTTCTTTTTGTATTTTCTTTAAAGGTTAATATAGAAGATGAGTTAGTATTAAAAGATAAATTAAAAGATTTAGGAGTTACAATTATTGATGATTCAATTTATCGCACTGGTAATTTAATTGATAGTTCTTTAAATGTTAATAATATTTACAATATAAATTATAATTCTACTAACCTTTATTCATCAGTCTTTAATAAAAAATATAATCGTTTTTATTTTGATGTATTTAATAATCCAATAACCTACCGTAATAGATCAATTACAAGTTTTTCAGATAATCTATTGTTTAATAATTATATGGGAGTTAAATATATAGTTAGTAATTATGAATTAGGGAGTGACTATACTTTACTTCAAGAACAAGATAACTCTAAATTATATTTAAGCAATAACAGTTATCCAATTGGATATATAACAACAGAAACAACTACTATAGAAGATTATAACAAATTAAATTATCCTGATAATATCTATCATATAATGAAAAGTGCTGTTGTTAAAAATTCAAAAACTACTATTGATAGCAAAGTTGAAAAAATAAAGTTAGATTATTCAATAGTAACTAATAATACTGATATGCAATATAAAAATGGAATCTATTATTTCAATATAAAAGATAGCAGTTCTATGCAAGTTAAAACTAATATCAGTGACGATCAAATACTTTTTATTAGATTTGATATGTTATATTCTGAAAAATGTAGTGTTGCAGATACATCAATTACAATAAATGGTGTTAAAAATAAACTTACATGTAGTAGTTGGAAATATCATAATCAAAACTATACATTCGATTATTTATTATATAATAATAATGATATATTGAATATTTTGTTTTCAAAAGGACATTATGAAATTACTAATATAAAAGTTTATACTTTAGATAAAAATGAACTAAATCAAAAAATTATTCCTTTTGCTATTGATAAAAATTTAACAAAAGGAGATAATATAGTCGGGACAATCAGTGCTCAAGATGGTTATTTCATTTTACAAGTACCATATGATTTAGGTTATAAAATTTACCTAAATGGTGAATTAACTGACTATGAAGAAGTTAATGATGGATTAATCGGTTTTAAAATTAAAAAAGGTGATTATGAAATAAAGATAACTTATGAAGCACCATATAAAAAAATTGGACTAGCAGTATCTTTAATTGCACTGGTAATATTTATATTTAATGCTGTAAAGGATGGTAAAAATGGAAAAAATTTCAGTAATAATACCTTGTTATAATGAAAGCGAAGTAATAGAGAGTTTTGATAAAGCAATATGTAGAATTGCTAAAATAGTAAAAACTAATTTTGAATTTATCTATATAAATGATGGTTCTAAAGATAATACATTAGAAATTATAAAGAAATTAGCATCTAAAGATAAAAGAGTAAAATATATTTCTTTCTCTAGAAACTTTGGTAAAGAAGCAGGAATCTACGCAGGTTTAAAAAACGCTAGTGGAGATTATGCTGTTATAATTGATGCAGATTTACAACATGATCCTAACTTAATAGTTGAAATGTATAATTATATTAAAAATGAGGATTATGATTCAGTAGCAGTAAGAAGAGTTGACCGTAAAGGCGAAAAAATAATTAGAAGTTTCTTTTCTAAAAATTTTTATAAGCTAATGAAAAGATTGTCTAAAATAGAAATAGTTGATGGTGAAATGGATTATCGTATGATGAGTAAAAAAATGTATCAATCCGTTTTATCTTTAGCAGAATATAACAGATTTTCTAAAGGAATTTTTAGTTGGGTAGGCTTTAATACTAAATGGTTAGAACAAGAAAATATTGAAAGAACAGCAGGTACTACTAAATGGTCATTTATTGATTTAGTATTTTATTCAATAAATGGGATAACTTCTTTCTCAACCGTTCCTTTAATGTTTACAACAACATTAGGGCTAGTATTCTTATTTGTTTCGTTTATTATTTTAATAACGATAATAATAGCATCAATAATAGGTAATCCAATATCATTATTGTCTGGATTAAGCACAATTATTTTCTTAGTTTCAGGTCTTATGATGTTATGTTTAGGAATAATAAGTGAGTACTTTGCTAAAATGTACACTGAAATAAAAAACAGACCGATTTATATTGAAAAAGAAAGTAATTTTGATGAAAAAAATTAAGGATTTGTATAAAAAATATCGTGAAATCATAAATTATATTATTGTAGGAGGTCTAACTACTTTAGTAAGTATTGGAAGTTATTTTATCTTTTCACGAGTATTTGATATAGAAAACAACTATTATTTTATTTTAGCAAATGTCTTATCTTGGATATGCGCAGTAACTTTTGCCTATATCGCTAATAAATTTTTTGTTTTCAGAAGCAAAACCAATAAGAAAGAAACAACAAAAGAAGCTATTAAATTTATAATTTCTAGAATTACAACTTTTTTTATAGATCTATTAATTATGTATATCCTAGTTAAATTAATAAAAATGAATAATGATATTTCAAAAATAATAGTTCAATTTATTATTGTAGTTTTAAATTATATATTCAGTAAATTAATAGTTTTCAAAAAGTAAACTATTGTAATAAAATCAAAAATAATATATACTATATATGTTCGAAAGGAGTTAATTATGGACAGTATAAAAACAGTTAATATAAAAATAGAGGGAAAAGAATGGCAAGATGCTTTAGAAAAAGCATTTGAAAAAGCAAATGAAAAAGCTAAAATCGATGGATTCAGACCTGGTAAAGCACCAAAAGATGTATTTTTAAAAAAATATGGTGAAGAATCATTATATATGGATGCTGCTGATTTATGTTTAGACAGTGCATATACAAAAGTATTTGAACAAAATGGTGATATTGAAGTAGTAGCACAACCAGAAATAGCTTTAAAAAATATCGATAAAGATGGTTTAGAATTAGAATTTAAATTATTTTTAAAACCAGAAATCATTTTAGGTGATTATAAAAAACTAAAAACTAAAAAAGAAGCAGTTAAAGTAACTGATGAAGAAATTACTAAAGCTTTAGATGAAATGCGCAATAAATATGCTGAAAACGTATTAAAAGAAGGTAAAATTGAACAAGGCGATATTGCAATTATTGACTTTGAAGGATTTAAAGACAATGTTCCTTTTGAAGGTGGAAAAAGCGAAAACTATTCACTAAAAATAGGAAGTAATACTTTTATTCCAGGTTTTGAAGAACAATTAATTGGCATGAGTGCAAACGAAGAAAAAGAAATAAACCTAACTTTCCCAGAAGATTATCATAGTGAAGATCTAAAGGGAGCAGCAGTTGTATTTAAAGTTAAAGTAAATGAAATAAAAGAAATCAAAATTCCCGAACTAAATGATGAATTTTTTGAAGATTTAGGTATGGAAGGAATTAGTGATAAAGAAAATCTACTTAAAGAATTAGGCGAAACAATTAAAGCACGCAAAGAGATGCAAGTAGAGAATGAGTTTGTTGATAAATTATTAGAAGAATTAATTGAATCATCAAAAATCGAATTACATGATGTAATGATTGAAGATG
This sequence comes from Bacilli bacterium, assembly GCA_028708945.1. The sequence goes on along the minus strand of JAQVXV010000006.1, from coordinate 14,397 downwards.
AATTACATAGAATGGTTCATCAATATGAAGATAACCTTAAAATGCAAGGATTTTCACTTGAGCAATTCTATCAATTTACTAATTCTAATGAGGAACAATTAAAAGAACAAATGAAACCTGAATCAATTAGAAGATTAAAATCACGTCTAATTTTAGAAGAGATAATTAAATTAGAAAAAATCGATTTTACAGATGAAGACGCTGATAAAGAAGCAGAAACAATGGCTTCAAAATATCAAATGACTAAAGAAGAATTTATATCTGCTTTTGGTGGACTTGATATGATTAAATATGATTTAAAAATGCGTCAAGCATTAAATATCTTAAAAGGTGAAAATTAAAAACTATTTATATAGTTTTTTTTTGTAACAAAACGATTAAATATATAATTATATAAAATTTCCTATGATATTATTTAGGAGAGTAGGAAAGATAAGTGGTGAGTTTTATTGATTGAATTTGTTGTATGTGACGACAACTTAGAAACAGTAAAAAAAGTATCTAATATAATAACTAAAGTGATGATGAAAAATAATTATGAATATAAAATAATGAAATATTATGATTATGATAACGATTTTTTAAACCTTATTTCTAATGCAACAAGAATATATATATTAGATATTGAAACACCAAGTAAATCAGGAATAGATATAGCGCGAATGATTAGAAAAAAAAGTCTTGAGAGTATTATTATCTTTATAACAGGTCACGAAGAATTAGGACCTTTATTATTAAGAGAAGAGATTCATTTTTTAAGTTTTATTAATAAATTTGATAATTGTGAGAAAAGACTAGAAAATTCTATTAATAATGCTTTAGAGCTATTAAAGACAAAACAAGTTATTAGCATCGAAAATAAAAGTATTATATATAATATTTTAATAAGTGATATACTTTACATAGTAAAAGATAAAATAACGAGAAATAGTATAATAGTTACACCTAATAGAAAGTACTATACTAAGAAATGCTTACATGAATTAAAAAATATTTTAGATGATAGATTTTTATATTCGCATAGATCCTGTATTGTTAATACTTATCGAATTCATACGATAGATAAAAAAAATTCTATTATCATTTTTGATAATGAAGAAGAAATATCTTTGTTGTCAAAAAGTTATAAGAAGGGATTGTACAAGTATGACGTCGAATATAATATCTAGTTTACTAATGGCCATATCAGTTTTTTATGTATGGAATAAAATATCTTTAAAAAAAATAAATAATTTAGATATAAAAGTTTTTTTAATTTTTATTATTTTAATAGGTGTTATTCTTACAAACTATTTTTTTGTAAATCAATATTTAAAGGTAACCACAATGGTTTTGTCCTTTACTTTAATTCATTTTATGTTGTATAGAAAAGCAATAGCCGACTCCTTTATAGCCTCTATTATTGTAGAAACAGGGGCAATAGTAGCAGAAATAATCTTTTGTTTTATGATTCTTATTGTTTTCCCTAAAATTGATTTAGAAACATTTGTAACTAATTTTTTTGGAAAACTTTTTTCTAATTTTATAATATTTTTAAATATTCTTTTATTAGCAGAATTAAAGTTTTATAATAAGTTTTTTAATACGATACATAGATTTTCAAAAGGAGTAAGAAAAACCAGAATAATTAATTCTATCATTTTAGTTTTAATTTGTTACAACATAATATTTGCAATGTATTTTGAAAATTTAAAATTTGGATATATGGTAACTATTAATTCTTTTCTTTTATTATTGTATGGTTATATAATATACTTAAATTTAAAAATGAAAAATAATTATTTTAGATTGTCTTCAAAATATGATGATACTATACACAATTTAAAAGAATATGAAAAAATGATTGATGTGTATCGAATAAGTAATCATGAAAATAAAAACCAATTACTGACAGTTAGAAATATGATTGTAAATAAGGATAAAAATATAACAGCATACATAGATAAAATAGTTGATAACAAATTAAATGATGACGATAAAATAATGTATGAAACTTCAATCATTCCTGAAGGTGGACTAAGAGCAACAATCTATTCTAAAATTCTTTTAATGAAACATAAAAAAATAAAATATAACTTAGATGTCGATAGAAAAGTAAGGGATGTCGAATTAACTATCTTAAAAGATGAAGAAATATTAAATATTTGTAAAGTTATTGGAGTGTTTTTAGACAATGCCATCGATTCATCCTTAAATGAAAAATCTAAAATAGATATTAAACTTTATCTAGATAATACTTTTAATATTGAAATATCAAATAAAGTTAAAGGTAAAGTTAATTTAAAATTAATTGATAAAGAAGGATATACTACTAAAGAACATGGTCATGGATATGGTTTACCACTAGTAAAATCCATTATAGCAACAACTAGGATTCTAGATAACATTACAAAAATAGAAGACGATATATTTATACAAACCTTAAAAATAAAATATAAGAAAAAATAGTATAATAATATACTATTTTTTTGTTTATTTAATTAAACTTTCAGGACATTCTGGTTCATCAATCAAAACTATCATACATGCTGTTGATCCTAATGTTCCTAGAAACGCTAATAACTTTACTAACATAGACTCCCTCCTTCCTTTTTATAATTCAAATAATTATTATAAGGTAAATTAAATATCCTATAAGTAAGTGGGGATATTAAAATGGTCTGAACAAATATTGAAAATATTAAAGCATTACTAATATAATTATCTCTCATAATAAAACTTAAAAATATAAATAATACTGAAGTTAAAGTTGATGTTAATTTAAAAAAACTTCTTCTTTTTAGATTTATAATAGGTCTTTTATAAGTATCAGCAGGACTAAATAAATAAATCATTATAACATTATATATAGAAATAATAAATTTAACATAAACATTTAAATTTAAGTACATAAGTATAATTGGAATTACAATAAAAATAATAATAGAAGAAATCAGACAATATATACTTTTTGTGGCATGTATCCCAAAGGAAGTCATCTTAATAAAGTTGTATAATAATATAAAGATTAAAAATTCTTTAAATATATCTAATATAAGTGCAAGAGGAATAATAATTAGTAATTTACTAATTAATAAATATAATGATTCTAATCCATATTTTACTTTATCAAGTGTAACCTTATCATAAATTGGATATTTTTGTTTGACTCTTTTCATAAAATAAGCAATAAATTTATTTTTCACACAATCACCAGTTAGAATATAACATATATTTAAAATTATAAAAGTTATGGGTTTGAAATGCTAAAAAAAGGTCTTAAAGATTTAAAAAATTGATAATTTTTTTTAAAAAATTCAGTCAGACTTAAAAACTATCAATATAGACAAAAAAACATTTGTTTGGTATAATTAAGAAGGTGATGATATGGTAGCAGAAGTTTTAGTCGAAATAAAAGCCAAAAGTATTGATCAAACTTTTTCCTATTTAATTCCAGAGAGATTTAAAGAAAAGGCTAAAATAGGAATTAGAGTATTAGTTCCTTTTGGAAAACAAAAACTAGAGGGTTTTATTTTAAATATCAAAGAAAAAGAAGATATGGAATTAAAAGAAATCATTGATTTAGTTGATTCGGAACCAGTTTTAAATGATGATATGTTAGAACTAGGTAAATTTTTAAAAAGAAGAACTTTAGCAACCTTAATAAGTTGTTATCAAACTATGCTACCTAAAGCTTTAAAAGCTAAAAAAGGATGTAAAATAAATGAAAAATATATTTCATATATCAAGTTAATAGATTTTGATTATGTTCCTAAAAATGAATTTCAAAAAGATATAATCGATCTATTGTTAAAAGAAGATAAACTTAAAAATGAAATATTAAAAAAATCAAGTTTAAAAACTTTAATAGATAAAAAAGTAGTTGAAGAATATAAAGTAGAAGTATATCGCCTTGAAAAAGACATTAAAATAGAAAAAAATAATATAATTTTAAATAGTGAACAAAAAAAAGTTGTCGATACTGTATGCGATAATTTAAATGAATATCAACCGTTTTTATTATATGGTGTTACAGGTTCTGGAAAAACAGAAGTGTATATGCATATAATGGAAGAGGTTTTAAAAAATGGTAAAGAAATTATAGTTTTAGTTCCTGAAATAAGTTTAACACCACAGATTGTTGAAATATTCAAAAAAAGATTTGGTAATAATGTTGCTATTATGCATAGTTCTTTAAATGATGGTGAAAGATATGATGAATGGCGTAAAGTATTTAGAAAAGAAGTTCAAATTGTTATAGGGGCTAGAAGTGCTATTTTTGCACCATTTACCAATTTAGGCCTAATCGTTGTAGATGAAGAACATACTAATACTTATAAACAAGAAAATAACCCAAGATATAATGCAATAGAAGTTGCCCTTTATCGTGCCAAAAAATCTAACATTCCATTGATATTAGGAAGTGCTACTCCTTCTATTGAAAGTTTTACTAAAACTAAAACAGGTTCATATAAATTATTGACCTTAAAAAACAGAGTAAACAAAATGATGCCTTCTATTGAGCTTATCGATATGAAAGATGAAATAAAAAAAGGTAATCGAATAATAAGCGAAAAATTAAAAAAAGAAATAAACCAATGTTTAGAAAAAAAAGAACAAGTTATAATTTTACTAAATAGAAGAGGTTATTCAACTGTTATCACATGCCATAATTGTGGTGAAAGTTCTATATGTCCAAGGTGTGATATTCCTTTAACCTATCATAAAAAAAGCAATAAAATGAAATGCCATTATTGTAATTATGAAAAGATAAAACCAACAATTTGTCCAAAATGTCAAAGTGAAGATATTGATGAATTTGGAATGGGTACTGAAAAATTAGAGCAAGAATTAAATCGTCTTTTCAATGCGAGAATAATAAGAATGGATGTTGATACAACTAGAAAGAAAAGTGCTCATGAGGATTTAATCAATTGTTTTAGCAATAAAGAAGCAGATATATTAATTGGTACACAAATGATTGCTAAAGGTTTAGATTTTCCTAATGTAACTTTAGTTGGAGTCATCAATGGTGATGCATCTTTAAATATTCCGGATTTTAGAAGTAGTGAGCGCACATTTCAATTATTAACACAAGTAGCTGGTAGATCTGGAAGAAGTAGTGAAAAAGGAACGGTTATTATTCAAGGATTTAATATTGAACACTATAGTATTGTATGTACTAAAAATCACGACTACTTAGGATTTTATAATTGCGAATTAGAAATCAGAAAAAAATTAAAATATCCTCCATTTATTAATCTTACTTCAATCAAGATAGTTTCTAAAGACTATCAAACTGTAATCAATGAAGGAAATAAAATTAGTAAATATTTAAAAAACAATTTAAAAGACATAATTATTTTAGGACCTACTTTCGGTAATAGATCTAAAATAAATAATTATTTTTATCTTCAAATAATTTTAAAATATAAGAAGTTAGATACAATTATAGAATATTTACAATATATTAACAATCATTATACAAATAATAGGGTATCTGTCGAAATAGATATAAATCCTTTAAAAGTATAACAAAAAACTAATATTTATGTTAAAATAAGAATAGGTGATACTATGAATTTAGAAGATTTAATTGTTGAAAAAGACCTTAAAATAGTTTTTATGGGAACTCCTGAATTTAGTACGGTTGTTTTAAAAGGAATTTTAGAAAATTATAAAGTTAGAGCTGTCGTATGTCAGGCGGATAGGGAAAAAGATCGCCATGGTAATATTATTATACCGCCGGTTAAAAAATTAGCGATTGAACATCAAATTTTAGTGCTACAACCAACGAAAATAAGAGAGGATTTCATTGAAATTTTAAATCTTGAACCAGATTTAATAATAACATGTGCATATGGACAAATAATACCTAAACAAATATTGGATTATCCAAGATTAGGTTGCATTAATGTTCATTCGTCTTTATTGCCACTTTTAAGAGGTGGAGCACCAATTGAAAGAGCAATTATGAATGGACACAGTAAAACTGGAGTAACCATTATGTATATGGATGAAGGTATGGATTCGGGAGATATAATAACCCAAGAAGAAATACCTATAGAAAGTGAAGATACAGGTTCTACATTGCGAATGAAGTTAGCGATTTTAGGAAGAGATCTATTATTAAAGACACTTCCTTCAATAATTGAAGGAACTAATAAGAGAACTAAACAAGACTCATCTTTAGTAACTTATGCACCAATAATTAAAAAAGAAGATGAAAGAATATTCTTTAATAAAACTAAAAGACAAATTAAAAATAAAGTAAGAGCTTTAAATAATAGACCTGGTGCATATTGTATATTTAGTCGACAATTATTAAAAATATGGAAATGTCGTGAGACAGATAATGTTTTTAATAAATTAAATGGTGAAATTACTGCTATATATCCAGATGGATTTGGTGTAAAAGTAAGTAATGGTGAATTAGTTATTACCGAAGTTCAATTAGCTGGTAAAAAAAGAATGAGTGCCATCGAATTTCTAAATGGATTACAAGATAAAAAAGAAATTGTAGGTAGGGTGTTAGAATGAAAAAATTAAAAGAATGGGTTTTAGAAAATCAAAAAACTATTATTAAATTAATAATCTGTTTTGTTGGATTAGTTATTACTACAAGATATGTAGGTCATTTAGCGAATGAAGCAGAAAAAGCAGTTAATTCTAAGGAAGATTTTTTAAATGAATTAAGAAATTCGGAAACTTATACTTTTTATTGTAATGAAGGTGATTTAGCCTTTAGTGGATCTTATGAACAAAATATAACAACTCTAAATTATAAAGAAGAAAATTATTATATTTCTGATAGAGTTATCTATAATGAAGATGCAACTATCAGTGATGAACAAATCAACTACATCTCTCCTTTTGATGTATATGAATTAATAGTTAGAGGGAATCACATTTCAACTATAAATGATGATAGTTATAAAATAGATGTTTATGTTGTAACCGATGAAAAATATAATCATTACTTTGATTTTGAATTAAAAGAGGAAAATAGCAACATAAGTGTTGCTTATAATAGTGAGGATATAAAATTAACAGTAGATGATTTAGTATGTAATTACGTTAAATAAAGGAGTTTTTATGGATTTAATTGTTATTTTAGTTATTTTAGGACTAGTTATCTTTTTTTACAAAAAATTTTATTATGTTATAAATGCTATAGCAATAATTGATATATTATTAAGATTATTAACATTTGTAAACAATGAATTTTTAACTAAAGAGATACATAAATGGATAGATATTAATATCCCTAAAAATATTCCAATAATGTTAAGTAATTATTCATCCGGTTTATTCTATACAATATTACTGTATTTATATATTGCAGCATTTATTGTATTTGAATTTTATCTTATTAAAGGATTTTTCAAGAGAAAATAGGGGGAATTATGTACGAATATATAAGAGGAAAAATAACTGCTATTGAAAACAATTATATTGTTTTAGAAAACAATAGTATTGGTTATATAATAAATGTTGCTAATCCATATAGTTATGAAGAAAATGAAGAAGTATTAGTATATTTATATCAACAAGTAAAAGAAGATGAATTAAATCTATATGGTTTTAAAAATAAAGATGAAAAAGATTTGTTTTTAAGTTTAATCAGTGTTAAAGGTTTAGGCTGTAAAATGGCCCTTCCTATGTTTGCAATCGGTTCTACTAGTGGCATTATTGATGCAATCGAAAGAGAAAATATCCTATATTTAAAGAAATTTCCAAAAATAGGGGATAAAATAGCCAGACAAATTATTTTAGACTTAAAAGGTAAATTAGTATCTTCTAAAGCGGTGGTAGAGAAAGACTTTAACGAACTAGCAGAAGTCTTGAAAGGATTAGGTTATAGACAGGCAGATATAAATAGAGTATTGCCAAACATTAATAATTCTTTGAAAATAGAAGAACAGGTAAAAACAGCATTAAAATTATTATTGAGGTGATTTATGAGAATAGGTATTGATATAGACGATACAATAACAGACACGCTAGAGTCTTTAATACCAGAGGTATATGAATATAACAGAAAAACAAAAAGGAAAGTTTTAACTAATAATTCTTCTTATGAAGCATTTTTAGGGCTAGATGAAAAACAATTCGTTGAATTTTTTCGTTTATGTGTTCCAACTATAATAAAACATAATCCGCCAAAAGAGGATTTTGTAAAATATTTTAATCTATTAAAAGAAGAGCACGAAATATATTTTATTACTGCTAGAAGTAAATTATGCTTTGATGATCCGTATGATTTTAGTGAAAAGTGGTTTGCAAAACATAAAATAAGAGACTATAAACTTTTTGCAGAATGTCATGATAAAAAAGAAGTATGTAAAAAAAATAAAATTGATTTATTTATTGATGATTCAATTCATCATTGTATGACTGTAAGTGAATTAAATATTCCGGTTTTACTATTTGATTCTAGATTAAATCGTCATGTTGAAGACTTTAAAAGAGTAAATTCATGGAAAGATATATATGAATATATAAAAGGTGTGAAATGTGAATAAAGTATTAGATAGTTGTAAAACTGAAGAGGATAGTTTTGAAAAAACAATAAGACCAGTTTCATTATGTGAATACATTGGTCAAGGTGAGGTTAAGAACAATTTAGAAATTTTTATTAAAGCTGCTAGAATGCGTGAAGAGTCTTTAGATCATGTTTTATTATATGGTCCGCCAGGTTTAGGGAAAACCACTTTAGCATATATAATTGCTAATGAATTAGAAAGTAATATTAAAACATCAAGTGGTCCAGCAATTGAAAAGTCCGGTGATTTAGCAGCCTTGTTATCGACTATTGAACCTTATGACGTTTTATTTATTGATGAAATACATCGTATTCCAAAGTTTATTGAAGAAATGTTGTATTCAGCTATGGAAGATTTTACTTTAGATATCATAGTTGGTAATGATTCTTCAAGTCGCAATATTAGAATTGATTTACCACCTTTTACTTTAGTTGGGGCAACAACTAGAACAGGTGATTTAACAGGACCTTTAAGAGATCGCTTTGGAATTATTTCTAAATTAGATTATTATACTGTTGAAGAATTAACGGAAATAGCTAAAAGAACAGGTCGTGTTTTAGATACTTTAATTACTGAAGAAGCAGCTTTCGAATTAGCTCGAAGAAGCAGAGGAACACCTAGAATTGTCAATCGATTATTTAAACGAGTTAGAGATTATGCTTTAGTATTAGGTAATGGAAATATCGATTTAAATATAACTCAAATTGCACTTGAAAAATTAAAAGTTGATTCTTTAGGACTAGATCAAACTGATTATAACTTATTAAAACAAATAATCGAAAAATTTGATGGTGGTCCAGTTGGAATTGAAGCTATAAGTTCTGCTATTGGTGAGGAACAAACGACAATTGAAGATGTCTATGAACCTTATCTATTACAAAATGGTTTTTTAAAAAGAACTTCTAGAGGTCGTGTTGTAACAGAGAAAGCTTACGAACACTTAGGAATTTCAAAATAAAGATATATTGAAAAATATGTCTTTTTTTAGTATACTTATAAAGTAGGTGTATAAGATGAAAGAAAAAATTGAACAAAAATTCAAATTAAAAAAACATAATACTAATATTAAAACAGAAATATTTGCTGGACTAGCAACCTTTTTAGCAATGTCTTATATTTTAGTTGTTAATCCTAATAACTTATTAGTTAATGGAACTCTAGATATTAGATGGCCTTCTGTTTTTTTAGCAACCGCACTTGGAGCCTTCTTCGGTACAATGTTGATGGCTTTTGTTGCTAATAAACCATTTGGAACTGCTTCTAGTATGGGTATAAATGCTACGATTGGAGCTGTTATCGGTGGTTCTTTAGGATTTTCTTTTTCATATGGAAATGGAATGTTTATTATCTTTACAAGTGGTATAATATTTTTATTGTTATCAATAATTCCTGTTACTAAGACAAAAGAAGGAAAAAAAGTTACTTTAAGAGAAAAAATATTCGATGGAACTCCTAAAGTTATCAGACAAGCAGTTCCAGTAGGAATAGGCCTGTTTATAGCCTTTATTGGTCTAAAAAACTCTGGTTTAATAGTTTCTAATCAATATACACTATTACAGTTTATCGACTTTAATAACATGGCAAATTGGCAATTGGGAGGTCCTGTTTGTATAGCGTTAGTAACTTTATTTGGATTAATAGTAATTGCTGTTTTATCACATTATAAAGTAAAAGGATCAGTTGTAATCGGGATTTTAAGTGCCACTTTATTAGCAATTCCTTTAAAGGTAGCTGATTTAAATATTTTGCTTGGTAATGATTCTTTTATTACTTGGAAATTTTGGGAAAATTTTTCTAATTTTTTCAACTTCAATCCTGATCAAGGTGGAGTTTTTATGTCATTATTTACTGAAGGATTAAATCTTCCGGAAGGTTCATTATTTACAGTGTTTATAATTGTTTTAACTTTTATAATACTAGATTTATTTGACACGATTGGAACAGTGGTAGGATGTTCTGCAAATGCTGGATTAATTGATTCAAATGGAAAACCACAAGATTATAATAAAATAATGTATTCAGATTCCTTAGCATCATGCGCTGGTGCTGTCATAGGAACATCAACAGTAAGTATATTTGTCGAATCTGGTGCTGGTATTGCTTCGGGTGGAAAAACTGGATTAACTGCTTTTACAATAGCGTTATTATTTCTATTATCAATTTTTATTCTACCTTTATTTGCTTTTATTCCCATTTCAGCAGCTTCTGCAGCCCTTATTTATGTTGGGGTTATAATGATTAAAAATATAAATGAAGTTGACTTTGATAACATTAAAAATGCAGTTCCGGCTTTTCTAACAATTATTATGATGCCTCTATCACATTCGATTACTGATGGAATTGGAATAGGTATTGTATCTTATTTTATAATCAATATTTTAATTTATATTATTGATTTAATAAAATATCCTAAAACAAAACAAAAACCCAAAATGGAACTATCATTAATAACCACAATAATTACAATTTTATTTTTAATATACTTTTTAGTTCCAACTATATTGTAGTTTTGTAAATGCAAAACTCTTTTTTTTTATTCTTTTTTAATGTATAATTAGATAGCGAGGTGGAGTCATGAAAACAGATGATTTTAACTTTGATTTACCTTTAGAACTAATCGCGCAGACACCGATTGAAAAAAGGGATGAATCAAATTTACTAATATTAGATAGAAAAACAGAAAAAATTAATCACCAAAAATTTAAAGATATAATTGATTACTTAGAACCCGGGGAAACCTTAGTATTAAATGATACTAAAGTAATACCAGCAAGATTACATGGAATAAAAGAAGACACTGAGGCTTATATTGAAGTATTGTTATTAAATGACATTAATGAAGATAATTGGAAGTGTTTAGTTAAACCTGCTAAAAGAGTGAAAGAAGGTACAGTTATTAAATTTAGTGATGACTTAAAAATGAAATGTATTAAAGTAGAAGATGAAGGTATTAGAATCTTTAAACTAATTTATAATGGTATTTTATATGAGATATTAGATAAACTAGGAGAAATGCCATTACCGCCATATATTCATGAAAAATTAGAAGAAAAAGATCGCTATCAAACCGTTTATGCTAAAAATATTGGAAGTGCTGCAGCTCCTACAGCTGGATTACATTTTACGGAAGAATTATTAAAAGAAATACAAAATAAAGGTATAAATATTGCCTATATAACTTTGCATGTAGGTCTTGGAACCTTTAGACCTGTAAGTGTAGAAGATATAAGTAACCATAAAATGCATAGTGAATTTTATATAATGGATAAAAAATGTGCTGACATTTTAAATAAAACAAAAAAAAATAACAAAAAAATATACAGTGTTGGAACTACATCTACAAGAACTTTAGAGACAATTATAAATTTATATAATGAATTTAAAGAAAGTAGTGGTTGGACCGATATTTTTATTTATCCAGGATATCATTTTAAGGCAATTGATGGTTTAATTACTAATTTTCATTTACCTAAATCAACCTTAATGATGCTAGTAAGTGCTTTTGCAAACAAAAAAATTATTATGAAAGCATATCAAGAAGCAATTGATAAAAAATACCGTTTTTTCTCTTTTGGGGATGCGATGTTGATAAAATGATTATAGTTATTTTAGGACCTACTGGAGTAGGTAAAACAAAATTGAGTATTGAACTTGCAAAAAAATTAAATGGCGAAATTATCAATGCTGATAGTACTCAAATATATCGCGGTTTAGATATAGCAACTGCTAAAATAAAAGAGGAAGAAAAAGAGGGTATTGTGCATCATTTGTTTGATATTAAAGATATAGAAGATGATTATTCTGTCTTTGATTATCAAAAAGATGCTAGATTAAAAATTGAAGAAATAAAGTCAAAAGGAAAAACAACTATCTTAGTAGGTGGTACTGGTCTATATATAAAAGCTTGTCTATATAATTACTCTTTTGAAGATGAAACTCCAAGACTTGATTATAGTAATTACAATAATGAAGAATTGTACCAAAAATTATTAGAGGTTGACCCTAATACTAAAGTACATAAAAACAACCGTCAAAGGGTAGAAAGATCTTTAAATTACTATAAAAATAATTTAAAACCAATAAGTGAAAAACAAAGTAACAATGAATTATTATATGATGCTATTTTTATTGGTTTAACAACCGATAGAACTAATTTATATAATATAATTAATAGTCGATTTGATCATATGTTAGATTCTGGTCTATTAGAAGAAGTAAAAAAAATCTATGAATCTAATATTAGAACTAAAGCTATTATGACTCCTATTGGTTATAAAGAAATGTTTCCTTATTTTGAAAATAAAGACACTTTAGAAAATTGTATAGAAAAATGTAAACAAAATAGTAGAAGATACGCTAAAAGACAATACACCTGGTTTAATAATCAAATGAATATTAATTGGTTTGAAGTTAATTTCACAAACTTTAATGAAACTGTTAATGATGTATTAAAATTTATCAACAAAAAAAACGATTAAATTAATCGTTTTTAATTACTATTTTTTTGTTTCTTTTTTCTTATTTAATAAGAATAAAGCGCCACCAACTATCACCACATTAAGAATTGAGGTGTACAAACTTCTTGTTGAATAAAAATCGTTTTGCTTGTCATCTAGTTTTGATCTGTCGTACATTTCTTGGCAATTGCTTTCGTAATCTACTATTTCATCGTATTTACCACAATATTGTAACTTATATTCATTATAAGTATATTTTGGTCCTTTTACTACTTTTTCAATTATGTTATAACCAGTAAACATTAAAGCTCCTAAAAACCATATTAATAAAATTCCATTTGTAATTTTTAAGATAATTTCTTTATCTTTGCTAAAAAGGTTCAATCTTTCACCTCCTTTACTATTTATTTAATTATATCAATAAATTTGTTAAAAATAAAGAAAAATAAAGAAATATAAAGAAAAATAACAACTTTAATTGTTATTTTTCTTTATATTCATCAATACAGGTAAAATAATTGGTTTTCTTCCTGTACGATCATAAATATATGGGGCTAAGTCTTGGATTATTGTCGATTTAATTTCGGTATAATTAATCGGCTTTTTCAAGCTTTTTTCAATAGCTTTTTTACTGATATTTTCTAATTCTAAAATAAGTTCAGTGTTATCATTTACTAATACAAAACCTCTAGTAGTAATATTAGGTCTACCAATTAATGTCATTTTTTCAGTATCAATATTTGCAATTACAACAACCACTCCATCATTGGCCATTGTTTTTCTTTCCCACATAACGGCATTGCTGACATCTCCAATACGATTACCATCAACATATACATTGCCAGCTTGAATAGTTCCTTCTTGTTTTACTTTTCCTTTAAACATTGACAATACATCACCATTGCCTAAAATAAAAGTATTTTCTTCAGGAATACCACAATCTATTGCTAAATCAGCATGTTTCTTAAGCATACGATATTCACCATGTACTGGCATAAAATATTTTGGTTTAAATAATCTAATCATTAATTTTAATTCTTCTTGACTACCATGACCACTTGTATGGATATCGCTTAATAAAGTATTGGTATAAACCTTAACACCTTTTAAATAAAGTTTATTAATAGTTCTAGAAATACTTAAAGCATTACCTGGTATTGCTGAAGAAGAGAATACTACCGTATCATTAGGTTGTAATTTAATTGATTTATGTGTACCATTAGCAATTCTACTTAAAGCTGCTAGAGGTTCACCTTGACTACCAGTACATAATAAACATACTTCGTGGGGTTTTAATCTATTAGCTTCTTCTGGTGACACAAATATCTCTTTATGATTTATATATCCACCAGCAATTGAAATATCTAAATTGTTTTGCATACTTCTTCCGAAGATAGCAATTTTACGATTATTTC
>JAQVXV010000034.1 GCA_028708945.1 Bacilli bacterium | reverse complement strand
GATATAATTAAAAAAGTTATTAAACATTTTGCAGAACAACTTAAATTATTTAAGTATTCAAAAATTACAAGTTTTTCCATAAATATAGAAAATAAAATAAAAAAAGAAATAACAAAAGAAGAAATAAAAGGAGTGGGTTACAATGAGTAAATTAAATTCAAAAATTTTTGAAAATAAGATAAATTTAATTAAAAAAAATATGACTTTTGGCATAGAAATTGAGGGGAACTATAATATGGACAAGGTTGCTTTTGATCAAAATGATATTGAAAGTTATCATTCTGGTGGAGAGTTTTACATTTTAGATTTTTTTAAAGTTGAAAATGACAGTTCAATAAAAGGGTACTTTTTTGATAATAACGCAGGGGTTGAAGTAATAACCAAACCCATAGAATATAATGACATTAACGTTTTATTTTCAAAACTTAAAGAACTATTAAACATAAAAGATTATATGGGTGGGTCTATTCAGTTTAATTCTTCAACAGGGGCGCATATGCATATAAGTTTAAATAACACACATTTTATTAAAAAAATTTGTGATTATAAAGTTTCTAAGGAAATAGAAACAGAAATATTTAAATTTTTAGAAAATTATAGTTTTGCATATAGTGAAGTAAAAAATAATTTTTTTAGAGATTATGCAAAAAAATTAACCCCTAATAATGTAGAACAAAGATATGTATCTATAAATACTTCTGGCAATAATAACCCCACTATTGAGATTAGAAGTATAAATTTTAATGGGGTTATTTCTTTAATTCAAATGTATTTTTTGGTTAAAAATGTTCTGGATATTATGGCTTATGTTTTGGCAAAATATATGATAAAAAATAGTATTTCTAAAACACAAACTTTATACATTGAAAAAAATATAACAACAAATAAAACTATAAAAGAACAAATAATAATAAAATAAAAAAATAAAAGAGAGATGGTTAAAATGTGTAACATAAATATAATGATAACTAAAAGCAACAAAAAAAAAGAAATTAAAAAGGCATTTTCAGTTTTAAAAAATGGGTGTATATCTTCATATGCAACTAATAGTGATGGGGACGGTTACTTTATAAATAATAGAATTAAAAAATCTTTTGATTTTTTAAATAAAGATAATTTGTTGACAGAATTTTATAAAGCAAAAATGATTATAACCCATCAGAGAATTACAACTTCTGGACACAATTTTATGAGTTTACAACCTTTTCAAAATGACAGGTTTGTATTTGTTCATAATGGAATTTTATCTAATTCCATTTATAATATTGATAAAAATAAAAGTGACAGTTTACAATTTTTTGAGTTATTCCAAGAGAAAATTAAAAAAAATGATTGTATAGAAAAAGTTCTTAAAGAGATGTTGGAAATAGAGAAAGGTTATTATTCTATTTCAATTTTTGATAAAGAAAATAATAAATTATATTATGTAAAAAACGACAGAGCGACAATTAATTTTTATTTAATTAATAATGAGAGTTTATATATTACAACGAGTAATAACAATTATAATTTTATTGAAGAACCTTATAAAATTATAGAAATAAAAAATTTAAATGTTTATGAAATTAATATAAATAATTTAGATATTTTTAGTTTATTAGAATATAAAGAACCAAAGCAAGAGATTTTTAAAAAAAATTGGTACGATCATTATAATTATGAGGATTATAGTGAAGATGAAAAAGACTTTTATTCAAATTATGAACCTAAAAATAAAAATACTATTGACAAATATTTATAAAAATAAAGGTTATTTTTATTAACCTATTAGTTTATAAATATATGGTTTTTTAAGACCACATAACCAAAAAGTAAAGCTTTATATATGTTTTGTTCTATTATATATATAGTTATTTGTATAATAACAAAAAAAATAAAGAGGGTGTGTAAAATGAAATATAAATATATAGGAAAACCAATAAATGAAATTAGAATAAATTTAAATGATTTTGATAAAAAAGCAACCATAAAAGAAATTATTGAAAATTTAGAGATGCAAGACCAAAAGTTTAATTTAGGAACAAATAAAAGTTATTCCTTAGAGCTATTATAAGAACCAAAAATAAACATAATAAATAAGGTGCTATATAAAAACATCATATAGCACCTTTTTTTTATTAAAGGTTGTTATGTAGAATACAATAAATGATAAGGTAACTATAACAAAAATGATAATAAATAAACTAATTCTTAGGGTAATAACAACTTATACATAACAGCGGTGTATATGTAATATTATATACAATATATTAAATTAAAAGATATATATTATATATCCAACAATAAAGAATATTCTTTAATTATATTAATTAATAATATGTATATTATATATAATATTAATTAAGAATATAAGTAAAGATATAACTTATATTAAATAATATAATTAAAGTATATTAGATAATATATATATAATATATTATAAGATATTATAAAGAATATATTATAAGATATGTTATAATATATATTATAAGATATATTATAAAATATTATTAAAAGATATATTATAAGATATTATAAAGAATATATTATAAAATATTATTAAAAGATATATTATAAGATATTATTTAAGTAATATTATATAAGTGAATTATTATACAGTTAACATTTTACTAAAAACAATCCAAACTGTTAACAGCTACTATATGAATATATATGCATAACTAATAAACAATATTCCCCACATACTCAAAAAGACGAAAAGAAGAAAAAAGAAGGGGTTGGTTTGCAGTAGGTAATTCTCTTAATTCTTATATTTTTAATAATATTCCTTATATTATCTAAATTCTTCAATTTTTTCCTACTAATATTTTCTTTATTTCTTTAATTTTATTCAATCCTTTTAATCCCACAGTATCACTCTAAATTTATTTTCTTGTTGTTTCATCAACGGATAGCACGCCAGCATAGCTCCATCTGCCAGGTCATCTTTCCCTTTAGATGTATTCGGTTTCAGGTCTTCATTCATATTCTTCAACTGATCTATTAACGGGTTATAGTTAGGTAGTTTAATTAATCCTTCATTCAATCCTTGTCTAAACAATTCATACCCTGTAGTTTTATCTGTAGTAAAGTTAAACGGTTGCACCCTCCCCATTCCAAATATTTGTTCTAATCTAGGTATCATCCATCTCCCTCCTTTATTATCTGGCACTACCCATTTAACATTAAAGTTCCTTTTTATGTATAACAGATCTGGCTCAAGTTTATCAAGGTCTTCTCCTACTGGGTAGTGTTTCACATATATTGGTTCTCTCAGTCCTTCTTGTTTCAGATCCCATTTATATATAACTAGCACCGTTTCTGATTTCTGTGTTCCTCCCCAGTCTATCCCAAGTGAGCACGCTGTTCCAAGTTCATGTGTTTGTTTCCAGTTATCTATTCTATTAGCATATATATGTTTCGCATAATCAAAGTATGGATTTGATATTGTCATAAACTTCGCTTCATATTCTTGTTGGAACATATGCAATCTTTTATTATACTCTGCTTTTTCTTTTGTCCTCTTCATTTCCTCCAACCAAGTTTTATCAATTCTCGCCCAATACGCAAACCATATTTTTTTAAATATATTATTAGGCAACCTATCATCCGGATCAAATATTTCTGTAGCAAACAAATCTTGGTCTCCTTCTGGTGTGGTAAGGAATATACACTTATAAATTGGATTATCCTTCATAATAGCTATCAACTGATCAAAGTATTTAAATTCATCTCTCATTTTAGGATTATTCCTCCACTTTGTGACTTCATCTCCTATTAGATTCCCTTCTCTCCCTATTGCTTTAGAGGTTGGTGGCATAGTATTAATTCTACATATCGCTCCATCTATACTAAACGATATTTGATTACTCCTCACTTTCCCTGATTTCTCTCTCCTAGTAACTAACTTACTAGTAAAAAAGTTCTCTCCCAGGTTCCCTTTAAAGTTCTTATTAACAATTTTATCTCCTTTCTCCATAATCTCGTGTAACGGTTCTATGTATAAAGAATTAGCTATTTCTTGGTCTTGCAGTATAACATTCCATGTAGTTCCTGTCATTTCTCCTGGTAGCTCATTAAAAATAGCTGTTTTCAGCATAACCAATTTTGTAATTGTAGATTTCCCCAGTCTTCTAGACCACGCCATAGCTGTATAATTATTTTTATAAATCTCATCAATTGCATAGTGTTGGTATGGTCTCAGGTGTATTCCCAACATCCAATAACTAAATATCTCTGGGTATTTCTTACATGCTTCTAATAGTACTTCTACTGTGAATCTATTAGTTTTCATTTTCTCAAGAACATACTCTTTAGTAGATATTCTTTCATTTTCCACCCAATAATGATAAGGTATTTTAGAATAATAAGGTTCTATTTTAAGTAGCTCATTGTAATACACATAATTCTGATTCATAATTCAACCTCACTAAATTTCTTATCTTGTTCTCTATCTTCGTATTTATATTCTATCTCTTTAATTTTAAGCTCGTGATTCTTCATAAATTTAATCAAATCAATTTTATCTTTTCTAATACTATTAATCAAAGCTATAATTGCCAGTTCATCTTTCCCTATTTCAGTTTTACTCTTAATTGCCTCTATTAATTTATTATAAAGTGATTCTACATCATAATCTAATTCATTAAGCGACAATCCTGTCCACCCTTTTTTCTCGGCAGCTCTAATTTCTTGTAATTTAATACCTTTTTTTTTAAGTATTTCATTATCAGACTTTATAAATTCAGAAATAGTTTTATCAATATTGTGTTCTTTTTCTATCAAATTCATGCAAATTACTCCATTTTCCTCTCTCAAAACCGAAAGGTTTATATATAAGTTCGTACATATATTATATATAATTACAAAAATTATATTTTAGTTATGTATATATACTTTATACCTTAACTACTATTTAAATGTTTCGTTTTTGGTGAACTCATGAGTAAAACTACAGAATCAAAAAAAACAGTTATTAAAAGCCTATTAGGTAAAATTACTGAATTATCCCAAGGTACTTTAAAGAACTCCCACGCAAGCCCAACTAAGCCTTATGATTTATTATCTTGGGTTAGACAAGATGTAATTCTAAGAGCTGCTTTAGAGATTAAGCACTCTACAATGACTAAGATAGGTTATCACTTTATAGGTGGGTTAAGTTCTACTGAGAAGAACATATTAAAACAAGTAAGATTTGATAAATACCTATTTCAAATTTATTGGCAAATGGCTATTTATCGTAATGCTTTCACTGAATTAAATACCACCTCTTCTGGAAAGGTAGTAGGTTTAAGTGTCATTAAGACTGACGAAATGGAGATTGTAAATAAACCTAATGGTGAGGTTGTTGGGTATTTACAGTTCCCTACTAACCCTGATTCTAAACAAAAACTAATTTCTTTCCCAAAAGATAAAATTGTTCATTTCTCTACAAACCTAATTACTACTTCTCTTTGGGGTGATAGTGAATTAATCACTGTGCTACCAATTCTACAAAAGAAAAAATTAATTGAGGATTTTATAAACTGGTTATTTGAATCAAATCAATTTAGAACTGTTATAAAGATACCTTCAGGGGTTAATGAAAACGATATTTCTGTATATGTAGATATGCTAAAAGAAGGTATGATAAACCCAACTAACTTTTTAACTCTTCAAGGAGATACAGCTGAGGTTGGTATGCTTCGTAAGATTGAGGGTTTTGGGGAATTATTAAATATCTTAGATTATTACAGAAGCCAAATTTTATCTATTTTACAATTACCACCTTTACAGGTTGGAATTCTAGAGTCCTCAAATAGAAGTTCAAGTGAATACCAGGTAAGATACGCATTTTATACTCATATTATTGGACAATTTAAAGCTCTAGAAGATGAATTAAATTTTGAGTTACTTCCAAAATTAGGAATTAAGAAACAAATTAAATTTGATTTAGCTGATGATAAGACAAAGACTGATTTGTTGGACATGGCACAGAAATTAGCTAACATGGGTGCTAACCCAGAAAAATTAAATAAATGGTTAATAGACCAAGGATTAGATATTCCTGAGGATTTACTAGAAGCTTTTAAAGATGATATTAATGATGATAATGATAGTTTGAATAATGTGAAAGATAACAAGAACTTAAAATTAGATAAGAACTCTGATTTACACCCAAGCAGGAATAAATCTGAGATGGACTTTTCAGGTGGCAGTAGAAAAAAATAATTAGGTGAAAATAATGGCAGATTATGATTTAATAGATGTTCCAGGTATGGACAGAAAAAGTTATGTTTTATTAGATGATGGAACATATGCAAAAAAAGTATCTATGTACGGTTTTGATAGTGATATTAATATCAACTCTGAATCAAATTCAGTTTCAACTTCTGGTTTAGTAGGTAAACCAACTGGTGGTAACGGTGACTTTGTAACAGCTTATACAGCTGCCACACAAATAACTTTTAGTTCACTACCTTCTTATATTACTAATATAAATACTGAGGATATAATTAGTATTTTTCAAATTAATGCTTCTGGCGCAGTAGTAAAAACCTACTTTAGAAGCGATGAGACAATCACAGTGGCTGCAAACGTAGCAACCATCG
>JAQVXV010000005.1 GCA_028708945.1 Bacilli bacterium | reverse complement strand
TTGGAGCTGAATTCTCATATTCACTTAATGTAATTGTTTTATTTTTATTAAATAACATAACTAGACTATAGAAATATAGTTTTTTATGTCCGCGTAGCTCAGTAGGATAGAGCGAGTGCCTCCTAAGTATTAGGCTATGGGAAAAGGACATATAAAAATGTCCGCAAATGTCCTTGTAACTCAGTAGGATAGAGTAATCGCCTCCTAAGCGGTAAGTCGGCAGTTCGAATCTGCCCAAGGACGCCATTATTTTACTAATTAAAATCTTGAAAGCCCAATGTTTTCAAGATTTTTTATATTTTGAAAGTATTATAAAGTATCATAAAGTGATTTAAAGTGATTTTGTTTTCGGCACTTTTTTCGGCACTCTTATAAAAGGGTTAACTATCTAGTAAATAAAGGGTATAAATAAGAGTTAAGATTAAAAATGGCACGAATTATTAAATTATTCACTAAAATAACAATTTGTGATATACTTTTCTTATTGATAAAGCAGTATATATATCATCTTGATTTAATATACTGTTTTTTTAGTTAGGAGAGTGTGTTTTAGTGTTGAAAGTATTTATAGGGCCAAATGGATTTGGTAAGACAACTGAATTAAGAAACAAAAGAGATGAATTAATTAAGTTGGATAAAACAAGGAAAGATATTATATTCTTGCCTTCCGAAATTGTTTATGATGAAGAAATGAAAGATACTGTTGATAAGTCGTTTTTTATGGAGTATTTAATATCAGAAATATTAGAAACTCCGGACATATTAGATAAAAGAAAAGAAGTTGAAGACTTAACAAATAAATCGATAATAGATAGCACTAATAAGTTTAATGATTTAATGGATGAAGTATTATCTATGAATGGTATGACAAGAAATAATAATCTTATTGAAACAAGAAAAGATAGAGAATATAAGAAATTAGTAAAAATAAATTCTGATGATTCAAAAAATAAAATGGGCAGTGGGCAAAAATTACAACTGTTATTAAATTTAATAAATATTAGCCAAAAAAAATATGTATTTTTGGATGAGCCAGAAAATCATACTCATCCTTCATCTTTAAATTATACTGCAAAATTAATTAGAGAATTGAGTAAGACAAAAGAAGTCTATGTCGCAACGCATTCTCCAAAATTATTATCTATGTTAGATTTTAAATTTTCTGATATTTATATTTTTAACGATGGTAATTTCAAAGGCCCAAAACAAATAGATTTACAAAAGGCTATTGATGATGTTGATAAAACAATTGATATTTCAAAGATGTGGGATAAATCAAAAACTTATTATGATAAAAACAAATTAGAACAAAACATTATTAACTTACATATAAAAGACTTTATGGAATCAATTTTCTCGAAGAAAGTTTATATAGTAGAAGGTATTAACGATGATATATTTTTAAATAGAGTAATTATTAATTTTGGTAAAAACTTTGATGATTATAGTATATTTCATTCCTATGGTAAACAACATATGTTTCCTTTAATTAATATATTTAAGCAACTTGATATAGAAGTTATTATCTTTTATGACGAAGATTCAAAATCTAATCTTGATAACAAGATTATGAATTCTATTTTAGCAAAAGAAAAAAGTTATATGTTTAGTAAAAATATAGAAGATGAACTAAAATATCCAACATCTGATAAAAACAATAGTGTTAAATTTATAGAATTTATAGATAACTTAGTAATAGATAAAAAATATGATATATAAAAAAAATAAGAGAAAGAAGATATAATATTCTTCTTTCTCTTTTGTATTATTTTAATCTACCATACTTTTCAATGTTCCAAGCACAAGTAGGACAGTCCTTAACGAATCCCTCAAACTCTAATGTTTTCATTAACTTACTAATTATTGCTTTATCATTTAATAATTCAATCATAATGTTTTTTATTTCATTTCTTTTTTCTTGTTCCCTTATCATCATTTCATTGTATTTATCAATACCATTTTCAATTACATATCTTAAATCATAGTCTAAACTATTTTTACTATCAGTAAGACCTAACATATCAGTTAAATCTTGTTCGATATTATATTTTAAATTATTCTTAAATCCCATTATTATCACTCTCTTGATTTAAGTATTTATTAATGAATTGATTTAAGTTGTATGATGATATTAAGTATTTACAACCAAGTTTAGCACCTCTTAATTTTTTTTCTTTGATACACTTTCTTAAAGTATGTATCGGCGTTTTTAATAATACACTAATTTCTTTTAGTGTGTAATAATTTATTTCCATATTTTTTATTACCTCCTACTTATTAGTAGTGAATAACAATATATAGTATAGAAACATACAATTTTATAGTTGTTGTAAAAGTGGTAAAAGTCATATAAAGTTAATGCAATTCTAATATATAGACAAAAGGCCTTCAAAACACCATTTTTCGCTCGTTTCCTGCAACGATAATGTTTAACTAATATAAAATTACATCTCAAAAAAATCGAGCAGAGAACAACCTTAAATTAAATTAAAGAGGTTATTAATAATATAGGGGGGGTATATTTAGTAATTATCAGAATAAAAAAAGTATATAGCGAGGGTATCGCCTATACTAATTTAGTTAATTATGCTAAAAGGTGTTGCTTGAATCTATATTCTAATGCTGATTTATCTGGATAACTATCTTGATTTTGTGGTAATCTTATTATTTTATGATTAATTTCATTCAAAATATCATCATCTTTAATTCTTTTACTGTTTGAAACAACAATTTCAATGTTTCCATCATTATTGTACTTAAATGCGAATAATTTTCTGTCAAATAATTTGTGCATTTCAAATGATAGTGCTATCCCATTATTAACAGAAAATGAGCCCGATTCGCTATAAGGAATAATATGAGCAGCGTCTAATAAATATTGGGTAGCATTATCAATATTTGTTACTTCAATACATTTTCCGGTAATTGCACATTTGTATCCATAAGCAGCAAGAACGCTATTTCTAAAGTTGCGTTGTTCTTCCGCGGACCTTCCATATTCTTCTGCATCGCTTTTATCATATTCTATTTGTAAATAGATTTCATTTAGATTCATAACTATTTCTTTAACAAGTTCTCTGTCATAAACAACCAAACCATTTTCATCAATAATTCCTGAAGTTTCTAACTCATTTATTATATAAGAAATAGGTCTTTTTAATTCTTGTTGTGTTTCGCTATCTAATAAATCAAAAGAGCCATCAATAATATTTTTCATAAGAACATTTGCTTTTGTTTGAGATAAAATATTATATAAAACAGTATTATCAATTTTTTGTATATTATATTCTTCGATAATCTTTATTAGTGCCAAATAAGGCCTAATACTATCTGCAGTGTCGTAATAAGATATAAGTAATGTAATTAAATTTTCTGTTACAGTTTGCTTTTCTTCGTCTAAAAGTAATTCCCATAATTCTTTTGGTTTTATAGACTCTAATCGTTCATTATCTATCTCATAATGAAAATTACTTTTATATTTTTCAAATACTCTGTAAATAACTTTTCCTTCTTTAGTTAATGAAAACTTATTATCACTTGGTTTATCATAATCAATTAAACCGAATTTTTTCATATCTGGCATTTTTGATTTATAATTAACTGGTTTCATTTGTGCATAAGAAATTAAATCTTTTGAATCCATTAATGTGATTAATTCCATACATACTAGGTTAGATAAGTTGTTTTTAAAATGTTTAAATGAATCAAAAAACAATGTTGTCTCTTTTTTTTTAACTCTCTTCTTCATTACTTTCCACCTTCTTTAATACCAAAATACTTTCTCTTAAATATATTCTGTCTTCTTCTGCGATGGTTTTCATTTGCTGTGATGATGTTGATAATTTGCGTGTAATTATAAGTTCTTCAACTTTAAAGCCAATTTTTTCTGCCTCTTCAATAAGAATCTCATCTGTTATTATAGGAACATTACTATAAAATGAGTTGCCAACTACAATAAATAGATAACAATTATTTTTTAAACATTCATATGTGTTTTCAATTACCTTTTTCATATCATAAAAGTAATTGTTTACCATTGCTATTGTAGATGTGCTTACTTTCTTTTCATTCAATATTTCAGTTGTATTATTTAAAATTTTATTTTTTATTATATCTTTTCCATCTATCTTTGAGTTTTTATTATTTCTTAAAGCCTTCTTCTTCATTGTTTTCCATTCTGAATAGGAATTAACAATTCCAGAAGTCCATAATTCCATTTTATATACTTCAAAGTAATCAAACATATTTGCATAGGGTGGAGAAGTAACAACTAAATCCACTTTTTTGTTACATTTACTATCGACAGAAGATTCGTTAAAAAAATGAATGCTTTTCTCACTGTTTTTATCAAAATGAGATTTTTGCTTTAATGATTCTAAAAGTAGTGTTTTTATATATTCAATTGTTTCTTCATCACTTAGTTTAGAAATTCTGTATTTTATTCCATTTCCATCTCTCTTATAATCAAAAACTTTGTCTAAATTAGATATTATAACGAATTTTATAAATCTTTGAATATCTATTGAAAACTCGGAGAAGTAATTAATAAAAGTCATAACAACATTATATTTATTTTTGGAAGCATATTTTGAATATGGTTCCCATTTTGGATATTCATATTCTAAAATGTTTTCATTTTTAAATTCTTTTATCTTGTTTTTTACATTTTTAATTTCTGTTGAATTTAATTTAATAAGTTTTGCTAATGATATTTCAATTGCTAATTTTGATGTATCAAAACCAAAGCAGTTACTCACAAAATCATTTGTAAACACACTTCCTGTTCCCAAAAACGGGTCCAATAGACTATCGTGTTGTTTAATTTTATATCTATCAATTAAAAAAGGAACTAAATGAGGGCTAAAACTTTCTTTATATGGAAAGATTTCATTTAAAGTATTTTTTATTGTAGAAGTATTTACTAGTTTTCCGCTATCGTAGTCATAAACAATTCTGAAAGGTTTATTTTCAATTATTCTGTTTGCTGCAATATCACAGTATTTTTTTGATAAATCAATACCGATATATTTTCTATTCAACATACTTGCGGCAAGTGCTGTTGTTCCAATTCCGTTAAATGGGTCTAAAATCACATCATCTTTATAAGAATATATTTTTAATAATCTTTCAACTAATTCAATTGGATAAGGTGCGGGATGTTCCTTTTTACTTGAACTATTTGGAACGCATATAATATTTTCAAATTCATTATTAGTTTCTTCATTGAAATACCAAGTATTTTTTGTCCATTCTTTAAATTCGTCGCCGGATATATCAATATTTTCTTTATTACCTTTGTGTTGTAAACTTTCTTTGCAAAAAACCAATACTGATTCACTCAAAGGTCTAAAAGATGGGCAAGATGGACTTTTCCAACTGCCCCAAGCCGTGTTGTTGCCTTGAAAGTGAGTTAAACTTCTACCTTTGTGCCAAGAAATAAGTTCAAAATTAATAAATCCGAGATTTTGTAATATATTAGCAATGTTATGTGCTAAGAAAATTACATTTTTTGTTTCTTTGTTTTTTATTGCAAATGGAACATTAACACAAATTCTACCGCCACTTTTAAGAACTCTATAACACTCTGTAAAAATTTCCCCCATATTTTGTAAGTATTGATTAAATTCTCTGTTGTCATTGTAATTATCATAATTATGGGCCGCATTATAAGGTGGGGATGTAATTATAATATCGATTGAATTTGAAGGAAAGTCTTTTAAAACAAGTAAAGAATCTCCCTCAATTATTGTATTTGTTTTCATATTTCACCTCTATGTTTTTCTATATTTGCATACATACTTATTATAACATAAAAAGTATCCATATAATAAGGTAAAATCACATATATTGATTATTTTCTTGAATATGATAAATAATACTTTACAAAAGGTTATTTAATAAATTAAATTATATATAACAATAATGTAATTAAAAGAAGTTGTAATCAAATATATGAATCAAAGTTAAATATAATATTAATTTTACTATATATAAAGAATAAGATTCTTTTCATAAATTATTACTTATATAATATTATACTTAATTATATATATCTTTATAATATATTTATATAGTATATAAGTAAGACATAAACTCTAATTTATATCTAGTATTATAATTACTATGATATATAAATAATAATATTATAAGTGACTTTTAGTACCACACTTACTTATTAACTATTTTATTTATTCCTTTTCTAATATCTGCAAGATTATCTCTTAAAACATAAGTACAAAAATTAGCACAAGCGTATCCCTCATCTTTTTCATTAACGAATAATAGATATAAATCTGGACTAGATGATATTAAATCCTCAAATAAAAAACACACCAACTCATAAAAATGTTCACTCCATAATTTCATTTTTTCATCAGTTGAGTTTAAATCAAAATCATATTTAAAAAAATCTTTATTCATATTCAAAAATGATTTTATATATATTTCTTTATATTCATTCCAATTTTTTATACATTTGTTAAAATTATTTTTCTTTTCCTCATCTCGTTGTATGTACTCATCTGCTAGTATTTTTAAAATATTTTGTTTCTTCATAAAATCCTCACTAACTAATTCTTTCATATAAAGTAGGATACATATTAATAATGTTGTTTATATCTTTATATGCTTGTTCGATTTTATTTTTACTAACCAACACAATTATTTCTTTTAATTTTTTAAATAAATTTTTATAATAAATATCCTCTAAATAATTAATTTCTGTTGTAAAAAACATTCCAAGTTCATTTATACGTAAGTTAAAGGAGCCTTCATCATTAAATATCATTTTTTCTACGATAGTGTTATTTATATTTGCTATTGTATTATATATACTAAAAATTATTTCTTTTGCTTTTTCATCGTTGTTTAAATTTATACCAGTATTATTAAAGTATTCTTTAATAAATATATCATTTTCATTTTTTTGTTTCTCATAAGAAAATTGTAATGATTTTCGATTATCTAAATCAAAGACTAATTTACAACTAATTTTCTTTGGCAATTTGTCATTTGGAAATTTACTGAATGGTAAATCTTTGTTGTCATAAATCATATCAAATCTAAGTTCATCAAGACAAGTAATAATCATTTCAACATCGTTTTTAATGTTAGATAAATTAATGTTGATATTTGGCTTTTTCATTTCATTTAATTCACAAAGACATTCTTCGAGCGATATATATAAATCCATACAATTTAAATCATAACACTTATTTATTTTGTTCTTATATTTGTTCAAATAACTAGATATTAAGTGTATTGAATTATCAATTCTATCTGATGTTTTCATATAATTAGTAGAAAACAAGATATTATTGAATGAAATTAATGTATTAAAAGTATCAAGTATAATTTCATATTGGATAGGATAATCTTTAATCCTGCAACTAAAAACTTCTTCAAACTTTTTTATATATACAGATTTATTAAAATATTTTTTATCTAACTTATTGTGATAACTTCCCATAAAATCCCTCTTTTAAATTATTATATCACGATAATAAAGTATAAAAAAAGATTATCATTTAGATAACCATTAAAATATTTATGCTATTGTTCTAATTGTTGTTTGATTTGTCGTTCTGTTTTTTTCTTTGAGAATAATTGGCAGATTATACTTCTTTGAAATTTTTGTTAACATTATCACTAACATATCATATGTTAGCATACCTTTACCTTTCATTATTTCGATATTATTCATTTCTTTTTCAAACTCTTTTTCCATTTTATTTTTTCCTTTCTTTCTTTAAAATATTACCATTACAAGCAAATTCAAACTTTATATGTTTAAAAATGCTTGTAATTGGTTTAAGTGTGTCAAATATTATTTTAATCAGTTATAATTTCGTTTAATTTGATAAAACTATCATATTGTTTTTGTATAATCTTGTTAATACTAGATATTCTACTATCTAAATTGTTCTTTGAATTATTATTTTTAAGTTGTAAATCTAAATATCTATAGAACTTTTTTATTTCTTCTTCTGCGATTCTATCGTTTGTATATTTTGATAAGATAGATTTAAATAGATTGTTCTTAATAAAGCATAATTCAGTAATTTCTTTTTCGGTATTAAACATTTTTCATTCCTCCATTCTTTTTTTTGTAAAAATCTTGTGCACTTGTCTTTACATTCACATCATATCAACAATTTTTTTGAAATAAAATAGTTTTTAAGCAACTTTTTTGAGTATGATTTTACTTATTTTTGTCCGAAATAATAGGTTTTTTTATTCATTTAATCTTATTTTTCAATAGGCTTATTTTTAAAAATAGGCCTTTTTTGTTTGCTCGTTTTAGAATCCTATCGATGATATTCTTTAGGTGCTTAAGCAAGAAACCGAAAAGAGGAGGCTTTAAAAATGATAAAAGAAATTTATGATATAAAAAAGTTATCAATATATTTAGATATATCTATATCAGAAATAAGAAAACTGGTAAGAGAAAAAAGAATACCATATTTTAGATTAGGTAATCGAATAAAATTTGATTTAAAAAAAATAAATTCTTGGCTTGAAGATAAGGAAGAAATCGAGAGCCGAACAATGTTATTATATTAGGAAAATAAGGGAAAATATGCTATAATATATATAGATAATTAACCCTTATACCCTTAATCGAAAGGAGTTAAAAGTTTATGGGGTATAGTAAATTATCAAATAACAAATATAAAATTACTGTTGAACTTGGCTATGATATTTTAGGTAAACGAAAAAGAAAAACTGAAATATTTAATGGCTCACTTGCCGAAGTTAAAATCAGAGAGGCAGAACTTACAAAGAAACATTATCGTAAAAGTAATACTGCAAATATAAATGATTTAACCTTTGAGCAATATAGTAAAGTGTTTTTAAAAAGGTATTGTCAAGATAATATTAGTTTAGTAACTATGAGTGGTTATCAAGATTCATTAAAAAGAATATTATCTATAATAGGAAAGATTAAATTAAATAAAGTCACACCTTATATATTAGATAGTATGTACCAAGAATTAAAAGTTGGTAAGAAAAAACAAATATTAGGTTATCATTCAATGTATGAGTTTTACAAACTAATAAATGTTATGTTTAATCAAGCAATAAGGTGGGAATTATTAGATAAGAATCCAAACTTAAAAGCAACAAAGCCTAAGAAAGAAAAGAAAGAACGAAGATATTATGATTTAGAACAAGTAAATACTTTATTATCTTGTTTAGAAAATGAGAGTATCAAAGTTAAGGCTTTAATTACTCTTGCTCTCGATAGTGGAGCAAGAAGAAGTGAAATATGTGCTTTAAGGTGGAACGATATTGATTTTAATACAAACTATTTAAAAATAGATAATTCCTTAAAAGTTGTTAAAGGTGTTCTTGATGAGAAAGAGGCAAAGACACAAGCCTCAAACCGAGAAATAATGATTAGTAATGCTACTATTAAAGTTCTAAAAGAATATAAAGAGTGGCAAGATGAGTATAAAAAACAAATGGGTAGTAGTTGGAAAGAAAACAATAGAGTGTTCGTTTCTAAATTTGGGGACTATATGCACCCCGATACTTGTGATAAAATAATAAGTAAGTTAATTATTAAATATAACTTACCACATATAACATTTCACGAGTTAAGACATACATCTGCAAGTGTTTTAATACATAAAGGTATTAATCCAAAAGCAGTAAGTCAAAGATTAGGACACGCAAGTACCGATATAACTATGGAAATATACTCACATACCTTTGATATAACAAAAAAAGAAAGTGCTATTGCCTTTGATGAAATTATCGGAAATACATAAGAATATTAATAAATGGCACTATATTTCGGCACTCACTATAAAAAGAAAGTTCAAAATAGTAAATAAAAATAACGAATAATACTTGATAAGTCCTTATAAATAAAGGGCTAGAAAGATTTTAAATAGATTAGTGAAAAGCGTCCTAAAAGGAAAAGGGCTAACCCCTCCTAAGCGCTAGGCCGTTGGTTCGATTCCAATCGTGGACGCCAGGTTGACTTAAAAAGTCTTCAAATCAAATGATTTAAGGCTTTTTTATTGCAAAAAACAAAATAAAGTATTATAATTTTATCTATTATGTAGTAAAATTAAATGGATAGCTCTTGCTGTAGAAAAGAGGTATATAGTATGTTTAAAAAAAAACCAGTATTTTATATTAAATTTATACTGTTTTTTATATTTATTTTAACATTTCTATATATTGTAAATAGACCATATAAAGTAGAGATTAATTACAACAATCTAGATTTAAATAATGTTAACAAAATAATGATTGTAGCTCATCCAGATGATGAAACAATATGGGGTGGGGGACATTTAATTGAAGATAATTATTTAGTTGTATGTGTTACATGTGGTAGTAATAAAATAAGAACTTATGAATTTAAAAAGGTAATGAAAATTACTAAAGATAATTACATTATGTTGGGTTATCCTGATAAAAGAAACGGTAAACTAGATAATTGGGTAACTATAGAAGACAATATTTTCCACGACTTAG
Organism: Bacilli bacterium; assembly: GCA_028708945.1. Next base: position 79,811 of record JAQVXV010000005.1, on the reverse strand, counting down.
AATACTTAATCGATATGAAACATTGGCAAGATATAGTAACCCATAATCCAAATGGTGAATATGGTCATTATCACCATAAAAAAATAAGCGATATAGTCACTTATTTAGCAGCCCCTGATCAACTTTACTATTTTGGAACATATTATTCAAAGAGAAGTTATGATAAACTACAAACACCATTACTACGTCTAAATGATGAAACATATGAAATAAAGGTAGAAAAATTAATCGAAGTCTATAAAACACAAAGATTCATTAAAAAGACATTTTCCCAAATGTTTCCACATGAAAACTGGATAAGATCAACAGATTGGAACTAATTTTACATTTTTTTAATTTGTGCTATAATATCAAACGAGGTGGAGAAATGGCTACTAAAATAGAGAATAGTCAATTTAGAAAACAAGTTTGTGAAAATATGGAAGTATATGCTAAAGCATATTTAGATACTGACATAAAAACAGATATATTAGAAACAGAAGCAGTCATACTAGATTCAATTAACTATTTAGGAGAACCAATTGATTATAAAACTTTCTATGATATACTTAGAAAATTCGATATCAAAACTACTATGTTAGATCCAGTATTATTACTTGAGTTTATAAAAGATGAATATCGTCAATATTATGAAGATGGTATTGTTAAAAACATATTAAAAAACAAAGATTGTTATGCTTGTACAGAATGCTTATACTTTGATGAAGAAGATTCAGTAGATATACTAAATAGCTACTTATCTTATATTTCTAGGGTTAATAACTTAGAAGAAGATATCGAAAAATCTAACAATTCAAAAGTAAAAAAAATAGAAAGAAGATTACGATAATAATCTTTTTTATTGCAAAAAAATCTAAATCAGATATAATTAGTTTAAGCCGATTTAGTTAAGGGGTATAACAGACCCATGGTAAGGGTCAGTGAACAGTTCAACTCTGTTAATCGGCACCATATAGTTAATTACTTGTACTTTTTGTGCAATTTTTTTTATGGTATAATAATTTTAGGAGGGTTTTAGAATGAAACAAGAAATATTAGATATAATATCAATGTCATGGGCAAAAGAAACGTGTTATCCTGGATCACAGGATAGTTGGAGTGATTCTAATCCGAGTTTAGGGCAATGTGCAATTACTTCTCTTGTTGTTAATGATTTTTGTGGTGGAAAAATAATGAGATGTATGGTAGATGAAATAAGTCATTACTATAATTTAATAAATGGTCATGTAATAGATTTAACTGTAGACCAGTTTGAAGGGATTATTCCAGAGTATGAAACTGGTGAAAAAAGAACTAGAGAGTATTTGTTATCAAATGAAGACACAAAAAACAGATATAAAAAATTATTAATAAATGTAAAAAATAATTTTATAAGATATGGAACCGCAGATTATAGATTAAGAGACATAGATAATAATCAATATATTTCTAAAATACCAGGGACATTTGGTGGAAATGAAAAGTTAAAAATATATGGAAAATTTGATTGCTCAAGCGCATTATATTGGATATCAAAAGGACAATATGTTAATAATAGAGTGTTCTTTCCTGATGAAGAATCGGCTATTGCAGCAGGATATAGACCTTGTGCTAGATGCATGAAAAAGGAATATAAATTGTGGAAACAAAATCAAATATAATTATCTAATAAAGAGTGAGTGAAAATGCTCATTTTTTATTATGAAATCGGCCAGGAATGAGCGACTGGAAATAATTAGGAATAGACTTTTAAAAAGGGTTGTAATATGCTTGTTTTGACAACGAGGAGCAGTTCAAATAGGAACACCTCATGGCATCCACTAGTTAATTACTTGTACTTATACAAGTTTTTTTGAATTGTGATATAATTATTTTGGGAGGGTTTTATGATAATAAGATATAATGATTATGAAAATATTATTCCAGAAATAGAATTAGAAAAAATACTTTCATCAGATAAAATAGAATTAGTGTTAGAACCTAAAAATAAAAAGTGTTTATTTTTACTTGGTATTATGTTTGCAGCAGGGAAACCTATTACAATTTTAAATGAAGAAACACTAAATTTAAACGAAACAACTAAATCATTTTCTATAATGCCTTATGTTTGGAGTAAGATAGCAGATGATAATTTTCCAAGTAAGGATTTTTCAAATGTTAAAACTGAAATGGATAAAAGGATAGAAAATATAAAAAGATTAGGGGTAACATTAGCACCAATAGAAAATAATCCAATAGAAAACAAAATATTTTTAATATGTCCTGTAAGAAATGCTAGTTTAGAAACAATAAGATGGATAGAAGATTTTGTTTTTGATAAAGAAAGTCATAATATAATAATACATGCTCCACACTTGCATACTGTTCAAACAGATATGTTTGGTGGTTATACAATATGCTTACAAAATGAAAAAGCATTAGCATCATCATCAGAAATAGATTTATATTATGATCAAAGCAGCACAGGGAGTGTATTTGATCTGGGAGCAGCATATTATTTTAAAAAACCATTAATATTATTGAATAAAGAAGAGATAGAATTTGTTGAAAATGATTTTATAGATAATATAATTAATAATTGGCCTTATAAGAAACAAACAAAATCATTAATACTTAAGAAATAATAATCAAAAATGACTAGAAATAATTAGAAATAGACTTTTAAAAAAGTTGTGCTATGCTTGTTTTGTCAGTGAGGATTAGTTTAAATAATAACAAAGAGTGGCACCATAATGATATAAAATATTTTATATAAAGTAAGGATGTTTATGTATAAAAAAGTATATGTTGAAATCACTAATATTTGTAATTTAAAGTGTAGTTTTTGTATTAAAAATAAAAGAAAAGAAGAGTATTTAGAACTTGAAAAATTTGAACTAATTTTAGACAAATTAAAAGATCATACTAAATATTTATATTTTCATATTTTAGGTGAACCTTTAATGCATCCTTTAATTAATGAATTCATTTCTAAGGCTTCTTTAAATTATTTTGTTAATATAACTACCAATGGTTATTTAATAAATAAAATCAAAGATAACAAAAATATCAGACAAATAAATATATCTCTACATAGCTATGACAAAAAATATAATATTTCTTTAAATGAATATATGAATAATATATTTAATACAATTGATTCTTTAAAAACAAACACATATATATCTTTAAGAATATGGTTAAAAAACAAATATAGTGAAGAAATATTAAATATAATTGCTCAAAGATATAACAAAGAGATAATAAGCAATAATGAAACCTTAGAAAAAAACGTTTTTTTATGTTTAAATAAAAAATTTATATGGCCTGATTTAACTAATAAATTTGAAGAAGAAAATGGTACTTGTTATGCTCTAAAAGATCATATTGGAATATTAGTAGATGGTACGATTGTGCCATGTTGTTTAGACACTAAAGGAGATATACCTTTAGGCAATATTTATAAAGATGAAATAGATATAATTATTCAAAGTAAACGTTACAAAAAAATGTTAAATGGGTTTAAAAATGATAAAAAAGTAGAATTACTTTGTAGAAAATGTAATTTTTTATAAAGTAATTATTTTATTTAATCAATAAGTATGATAAAATAAGTCTATAATAAAGATGTGGTGATTAGATGACAAATAGAAAATATTCAATAATTATTTTTTTTGTTTCGATAATAACTGGAATTGTATTATTAATGACAGATTATTATGGATTAATTAAGAAAAATGAATTAGATAGTACTGCTAAAGTAACTTATATTGAGCAAAATAGTTATAATAATATATATGAACCAACGTATTATTATCTAATACAAAATAATGAATATTCTTGTTATTCTAAATCAAATGGCTTTTTTAAGAAAGTTGAAAAAAATCCAAAAGTATATTACGATTCTAAAGATCCACTAGATTGTTTAACATCTTATGATACATATTTAGGGTGGTATGACTATTTAACAATATCTTTAGTAATACTTCTTTTTATTATAAGTATTATTTCAATAATTATCAGTTTTCGAAAGAAAGATATTTAAGACCTATTTTTTTTTAACAAAACAGTTAAAAAACTTTGCCTTTTTATTAAATATATAGTATAATTATCGTAGATTGTAGGTGAGGTCTATTGAAACATATTTATAGCAGTATAGATATTGGCTCAGATACAATTAAAATTGTTGTATGTGAGTTATATAATAATAAAATAAATTTACTAGCGGCAACATCTACAAAGTCAAAAGGAATTAAAAAAGGCCTTATTACTAATGTAGAAGAAGCTACTATTAGTATAAAAAATGCTTTAGATGATATAGAATCAATGTTAGGAGTAAAAATAAAAAAAATCCTTGCTTCAGTACCTAGTTATTTTGCAGATTTTGACTTTGTTAAAAGTTCAATAACAACTAAAAATGAAGAAAAAACAGTTACTGATCAAGATATTTTAGATTTATTACAACAAGCAGCTGCTAATAAAGAAAACCCAAATAAAGAAACTGTAGCAGTACTTCCAATTGATTTTAAGGCAGATGAAAAAACAATTCAAACAAACTTAGTAGGAACACTCTGTAATGAATTAACAATGCGAGCAATACTAGTCAATACCCCGAGAAAAAATATCTATTCAGTATTAAGCATCCTTGAGAATATTGGAGTAGAAGTAGTTGATATAAGCATTAATTCAATTGGTGATATTCATACATTTAAAAATAAAGAGATAGATAAACAATTAGGAGTAATCATCAATATTGGTGGTGAAACTACTACTGTTTCTCTTTATAATAAAGGGATAATCGTAAAGAGCACAATTATTGGTATGGGTGGTAATCACATTAGTAACGATATATCTTATATCTATAAAGTATCAACTAATGTTGCTGATAAAATAAAAGAAAAATTTGCACTTTCTTATAAAAGATATGCAAACCCTAATGATTTTTTTGAAGCAGAAACTACTTATAACGAAATTATTAAAATTAATCAATTCGAAGTTTCCGAAATTGTTATGAGAAGGGTAGAAGAAATACTCAATTTAGCAAAAAAAGAAATAAACATATTAACAAATAAAGATTTACAGTTTATAATAGTAACTGGTGGAACTAGTGAATTAGAAGACTTTCAGTATATGCTAGATGATGTTTTCAATAAACAAGCAAGCGTAGGTAAAATAAAACTTATGGGAATAAGAGATAATAAGTATTCTAGTGCATTAGGAAACATACTTTATTTTATTAATAAATTAAGATTAAAATCAAAAAATTATACGATGTTAAGTGAAAATGATATCGAAAATATTTCAACTGTTAAAAAGAATATCGTTTCAAGAGAATCGATGTTAGGAAAAGTTTTCGGATACTTTTTTGGGGAATAAGGGAGGAAATTTATGTTAGGATTAGAAATGGATCAATTAGCAAAAATAAAAGTAATAGGAATCGGTGGCGGTGGTAACAATGCCGTTAATCGAATGATAGAATCTGGTTTAAAAGGTGTAGAATTTATAGTAGCTAATACTGATTTACAAGTTTTAAATGTATCAAAAGCCGACATTAAAATTCAAATTGGTTCTAAATTAACAAATGGTTTGGGAGCAGGTGCCAACCCACAAATAGGGAAAGAAGCTGCTTTAGAAAGTAAACCTGAAATTGAAGCTGCTTTAGAAGGAGCAGATATGGTTTTCATTACTTGTGGTATGGGTGGTGGAACTGGTACAGGTGCTGCACCAATAATCGCGGACATTGCCCAAGAGATGGGTGCTTTAACTGTAGGAATTGTTACTAAACCTTTCAGTTTTGAAGGCAAAAAAAGAATGGAACAAGCCGAAGTTGGCTTAGAAGAACTAAAGAAACATGTTGATACATTAATAGTTATTCCAAACGATAAATTAAGAGAGATCATCGACAAATCTACCCCATTAGTAGAATCATTTAAAGAAGTTGACAACGTTTTAAGACGTGGTGTTCAATCAATATCTGACTTAATTGCAGTAGCAGGGTTAATTAACTTAGACTTTGCCGATGTTAAAGCAGTAATGGAAAAAAGAGGAAGAGCATTAATCGGTATTGGTATAGGTGTAGGTGAAGGAAGAGCAACAGAAGCTGCAAAACAAGCAGTATCGAGTCCTTTACTTGAAACAAGTATCGATGGAGCAACTGACGCTATTATCAATGTTACAGGTGGTGCTAATTTAACTTTATTTGAAGTAGAAGAAGCAGCAGAAGTAATTAGAGAGTCAGCAAATACAGACATTAATACTATTTTTGGAGCTGTAATCAATGAAAATTTAAAAGATGAAGTTATTGTTACAGTAATTGCAACTGGTTTTGAAGAAACAAAGCAACCTCTATATCATTCATATGCAAGAGCAGAAGATATCCCTATGGATGAAGAAGATGATGAGGATGTTCCAAGTTTTTTCAAGAAAAGAGGTTTTTAAACTAATAATCGACACAATTTATTGTGTTTTTTTTTTATAATTAAATTGGTGATTATATGAAAGTTTATTTAGATTTGTTATTATTCATAAATTTTCTGTTTGATTTATTATTATTGATGACTGTTTCAACTGTCTTAAGAAGAAATACGAGAATTAACAATTTATTGTTAGGAGCTTTTATAGGCAGTTTAAGTGTATTCTTTTTATTTTTAAAAATGAATTCTTTTGAACTACTCATTTTAAAACTATTAATCAGTCAAATAATGGTTTTAATTACCTTTGGATTTAAAAATTTAAAATATATGTTAAAAAATCTTTTTTATCTTTATACTATCAGTATGTTATTAGGAGGTTTTTTATATTATTTAAATTTAGAGTTTTCATATAGTCAACAAGGTTTAGTGTTTTTATTTAAAGGTTATAGCATTAATGCAATATTTTTAATCCTTTTTTCACCAATCATACTTTATATCTATACTAAACAATCTATGCATTTAAAAAACAACTTTTCAAATTATTATAAGGTTGATATTTATATTAAAAATAAAAAAATTAAATGCAACGGTTTTTTAGACACTGGTAACCGATTAAAAGACCCTTATCAAAATAGACCAATTATTTTAGTAAACAAAAATGTGTTAAAAAGTGGACTATCAACCATCTTAATTCCATATAATACAATAAATGAAATTGGCTTACTTAAATGTGTGGCAGTCGATAAAATAGATATAAAAGGCATCGGGATTAAAAAAAATGTATTAGTTGGAATTATGGAAAATAATATAAGAATAGATGGTGTTGACTGTATATTACATCAATCACTAATGGAGGAAAAATGATTCAAAAACTTAAAAATTTTATTATTAAAATAATAGGTGTAAAAGCAGATATTTTTTTTGTTGGAAGTGCTGATAAACTACCAGAACCTCTAACAAAAGAAGATGAAGTATACTATGTTGAGTTAAGTATGAAAGGTGATGAAAAAGCCCGAAATAAATTAATTGAACATAACCTTAGATTAGTAGTTTTTTTAGCCAAAAAATATGAAAATACAGGTATTGATTTAGAGGACTTAGTAAGTATTGGGACAATAGGTTTAATTAAAGGTGTAAACACTTATAAAATCGATAAAAACATTAAATTAGCAACCTATGCTTCAAGGTGTATTGATAATGAAATACTGATGTTTTTAAGAAAAAATAAGAAAAGGAAAGGTGAGATTAGTTTTGAAGAATCACTTAGTTTTGATTCAGAAGGAAATGAATTACACTTAGAAGATATTTTAGGTACAGATCCTGATTTAGTCATAAAAGAACTAGAGCATAACATTGAAAAAAAATTACTATATGAAGAAATAGAACAATTAAATAGAAGAGATAAACAAATAATGATAATGCGCTATGGGTTGTATAATACTGAGGAGTTAACACAAAAAGATGTTGCCAATCTTTTAGGCATAAGTCAATCTTATATATCTAGAATTGAAAAAAAAGTAATTAGAAAACTAAAATATTTAGCAAAATACTGATACTATCTTTTTTCATAATTGAAATCATGTTATAATTTAATTAGTAAGGGTGGAATAATATGCGAATTAAAAAAGGTAATTTAATAGTTTTATCCGGTCCTAGTGGTTGTGGTAAATCGACAATTAGTCAAGAGATAATGAAAGACAATAAAAATATTATAGAATCTGTTTCAATGACAACTAGAAATATAAGACAAGGTGAAGTTGATGGCAAGGACTATTATTTTTTATCTAAAGAAGAATTTGAAAAAAATATTCAAGATGGTAAATTGTTAGAGTATGCTCTTTATAGTGATAATTACTATGGAACACCTAAAGACAATGTTATTCAAAAAATAAATCAAGGATTAGATGTTATATTAGTAATAGAAATCCAAGGTGCTTTACAAGTAAAAGAAAAATTTAAAGAAGCAATTTTTATCTTTATTCTACCGCCATCAATAAAAGAACTTAAAAAAAGATTAGATAATCGCAAAACTGAAACTAATGAACAATTATTTAAAAGATTTCAAATTATGTATAAAGAAATAAATGAAATAAAAAAATACAATTATGTTGTAATAAATGATATTTTAGAAGATGCTGTGAATAATGCTAAATCAATAATAGCGGCCGAAAAATGTCGTGTTGATCGTATTGAAGATGAAGATATAAACTCCTTAGAAGAAGAATTACATGAGATATTGGTACAGTTAGATGAAAAATAAAATATTTATTTTATTGTCACTTTTATTTTTATTCTTAACAGTTTTAATTCTGATCAATATCGATATATTTTTAGATGCATATATCTATCAAAAAATAAGTCCCATTATTAGTGATAATCTTACTAATAAAATAATTATAATTACTAATATTTGTTCAATATCTGCAAGTTTATTAGTAATTTCATTAGTGTCTTTATTATTAGTAAAATACAAAAAAATTTATGAGACTAAAGTATTTTTAATCACATTGTTAATTGGTAATATAATTATTTTTGTTATTAAATATTTAGTAAACCGTGATAGGCCTAATATATTACAATTAGTAATTGAAAAAACAAAAAGTTTTCCAAGTGGACACGCATATATTTCAACAGTGTTATATGGTTTAATTCTTATTCTAATAAATAAATATAGCAAGAAGAAATTTGCAATATTATTAATATTTATATATATAATTTTTATTTTCTTAATAGGTTTTACTAGAATCTATTTAGGAGTTCATTATTTTTCTGATATTATAGGCGGATACTTATTTGGATTTATGACTCTTGTATTAGCGTATCCTTTGTTAAACAAGGTTAAATAACTATTTGACAACCATTTTCATATGTAGTATAATTTACTTGTTTTAAGAAATCAGTGATTTAGAGAAGTAAATATTATGAAGTTTAAAGAGAGTAACTGGTGGTGCAAAGTTATAATTGATTAATATTGAATGGACTAATGAGAGGCTTTAAGAAATAATAGTATTAAAGCACGGTTCTTTCCGTTAAAAGAAGTCATGTATGTTAGTACATAGATAAATTAGGTGGCAAATACTCTTTTCCTATTTAGGATTAGAGTTTTTTTTATAAAGAAAGGTGATATTATGAAAAATATTATATTAACAGGTGATAGACCAACGGGTAAATTACACATTGGCCATTATGTAGGATCACTAAAAGAGCGGGTAAGATTACAAAATGAAGGTAATTATGAAAAATATTATATTATGATTGCCGATGCCCAAGCTTTGACAGATAATGTCGATAACCCATTAAAAATCAGAAAAAACATTATTGAAGTTGCCCTAGATTATCTAGCAGTAGGAATAGATCCTAAAAAAGTAACACTCCTTATACAATCAATGATACCGGAACTTACAGAGTTTACTTTTTATTATATGAATCTAGTTACTTTAGCTCGTCTATATAGAAATCCAACTGTTAAAAGTGAAATGGAATTTCGTGGTTTTGAAAAAAGTGTACCGATGGGATTTTTTACCTATCCAGTTAGTCAAGCATCAGATATAACTGCTTTTAATGCTAATATTGTTCCAGTAGGAGACGATCAACTTCCAATGATCGAACAAACAAGAGAAATAGTAAGAAAATTTAATTCGACTTATGAAAAAATTTTAGTAGAACCAGAAGCACTTTTACCTTCTAATGAAGTTTGTTTTAGATTACCAGGAACAGATGGCAAAAATAAGATGAGCAAATCTTTAAATAATTGTATTTATTTATCAGATTCTGAAGAAGAAATTAAATCTAAAGTTATGTCAATGTATACAGATCCTAATCATATAAGAGTTGAAGACCCTGGAAATGTAGTTAATAATACAGTGTTTATCTATTTAGAAGCTTTATGTAATGATGAACATTTCGAAAAATATTTACCTGAATATAAAAATTTAGATGAATTAAAAGCTCATTATGCAAGAGGTGGATTAGGAGATATTAAAATCAAAAAATTCTTAAATTCTGTCTTACAAGAATTAATTAAACCAATAAGAGAGAGAAGAGAAGAATTAAGTAAAGATTTAAAACCGATTTATAAAATACTTTACGAAGGTACAAAAGTGGCTAAAGAAGACGCTGCTAATAATCTTTTAAAATTAAAAAAAGCAATGAAAATAGATTATTTTAGTGAATCAGATGAAAAATTATAAAAAAATATAGTATAATATTAATTATTATAGAAGGAATTGATTAGATGAAAAAATTAAATGAATTATATGATTGTCAATATGATACTTTGATTAAAGGAATTAAAACAAATTCAAAGGAAATAAAACCCGGAGACTTATTTGTTTGTACTAAAGGAGTAAATACCGATAGACACAATTTTATTAAAGAAGCGATTAGTAATGGTGCAAGTGCACTGATAGTTAGTAAAGATGTTGATGTTGATATTCCATATATTAAAGTAGAAAACACCAATGAGGAACTATGGCCATTATGTCAAAGGTTTTATGATAATCCGGATAAGAAATTATCACTTATTGGAATTACAGGAACTGATGGAAAAACTTCAGTAGCGACTATTATTCAAACCCTTATTGGAAAAGATATATGTGGTTATATAGGAACAAATGGTCGAAGCTGTAGTAAATTTGATGAAGCAATAGATAATACGACACCTGATGCCGATAAATTATATGAATACTTTTCTGATTTTGTAAATGCAGGATGTAAATATGCAACACTAGAAACGTCAAGTGAAGCATTCTTTAGAAAAAGATTAGAACCTTTTACCTTTAATTATTCAGTATATACTAATATCACCAGTGAACATTTAAATACTCATAAAACTTTAGAAAATTATATTGAGTGTAAATCAAATTTATTTAAAAAAACCTCTAAAGAAGGGGCTTGTATTTTAAATAAAGATGATGAACATTTTGAAGAAATTAAAAAAAGTTGCAATGCTCAAGTATATACATATGGGCAATGTGAAGACAATGATTTTCAAATTGTTTGGATGAAAATATATCCTGATAAAACAATATTTAAAATAAAATATGAAGATAAAGAAAAAGAAATTATAAGTCCTTTATTGGGAGACTTTAATGTTTATAATCTAAGTGCTGCTTTATTACTGTGTTTAAAGATGGGTTTTGAATTTGAATATTTAATTAATAATATTCCAAAAATTAAGATTTCTGGAAGACTTGATATGATTAATTTAGGTCAAGATTTCTACGTAATGATCGATTATGCCCATACTCCAAATGGCATTTCAAAACTATTAAATTTTGTTCATACTTTAGATATAAACAAAAGTATTGTTGTTATAGGGCAGGCTGGTGAAAGAGATCGCTTTAAAAGACCAATAGTAGGAGAAACAGTTGTCAAAAATGCAACACATGCTATATTTACTTATGAAGATCCAAGAAGTGAAGATCCGAGAGATATTATAAATGATATGATTGCTAATATAAAAGATTATAACAACTATGAAATTGTTATAGACAGGCATGATGCTATAAAAAAAGCAATTAATATTGCTCAACCAAAAGATATTGTTTTAATATTAGGTAAAGGTAATGAAAATGATGAAAAATTAAAAACTGGAACTATATATTTTAACGATACTGAAGAAGCTATTAAAGCTTTAAAAGAAAGATTAGCAATAAAACAATAAAAAAGTAGATAACTACTTTTTTTCTATATATATATTTAATAAATTTACAGCAATTTTTAATGTTTTAGAATCTTCATCAAAATTAGGATTATATTCTACTAAATCTAGACTTTTAACTAAATTTTTATTCTTTTTTATTTCATTCATAATGGAATAAGCTTCTACTTCAGTTATTCCATCTTTGGCTGGGATCGACACTCCTTTGGCAATTTTAGGATCAATTACATCCAAATCATAACTAATATGCACACCTTCTGTATCTTTAGATGCTATTTTAAAAGCTTCATTCATTACAAATTCAACACCTTTATTTTTAATATCCTTGGTTGAAAATATAGTAATACCAGCATCTTTTAAATTTAAGATTTCTAACTCATCTAAATCTCTAGCGCCTATTAAAACAGCATTTTGGCTTTTAAAGAAATTATCCTCATGAAATTTAGTCAATAATTCTGTATTTTTATAATTAGTAATTGCTGCAAAAGGTAATCCATGTAAATTACCAGTTATTGTAGTATTAAAGTTATTGTAATCACCATGTGAATCAATCCAAATAATACCTAAGTTTTTACGTTTTTTTATTGACGCAAGGGCACTTGCAATTGCAACACTATGATCTCCACCTAAAGTAATAATAAAATTGTCATTTGAGATAATTTTATTATATAATAGTTCATTATATTCATTAATATAATTTAAATTTTTGGCTAAATCAAATTTGTCATAACTTTTTTTATATTGAATTTTAGGAATATTTATAACATTGTCAAAAAACTTTGAAATTAAAAATGGTCCTTTTTCAGCACCATTAACATGTACTCCTAATTCACTCTCTGCATTAATAATATTGTATTTCACTTAAATCACCTATATGAATTATAGCATAAAACAAAAGAATTGTGTTGAAAAAAAAAATTTAGTAATATATAATGTAAATGGGTGATTTTGTGAATAAAAAAGTATCAATAAAAAATGATTTTTTTCTTGCAATATTAATAATTTTATTAGGAATATATATTGTTTTCTTTTCAAGTTATAACTCATTTATAATTTTAGGTTTTAAAATATGAGAATATTAGTAGATGCTGATGCTTGTCCAAGTATAGATTTGATAACAGAATTAGCAAGAAAAAAAAGAATTGAATTAATATTGTATGCTGATACTACTCATATCATATCTAATGATTATGCAAAAGTAATAACGTTATCAAAAGGATTTCAAAGCGTCGACACTTTTATAACAAATGATATAAGAGAAAAAGATATATTAATTACGCAAGATTTTGGATTAGCAGTAATAGCGCTTTCTAAAAAGGCTAATGCTATACATCCAAAGGGATTAATATATACTAATGATAATATTAATGGATTATTATTTGAACGACATCTTAATTTTAAAAATAGGAAAACAAAAATAAGAACTAAAAACATAAAAAAAAGAACAAAGTTAGATGATTTAAATTTAATTAAAAATTTAAAAAAATTGCTAAAATAATATAGATGTATAAAATCTCTGATTAGTATTCATAATGAATATGAAAGGAGATTTTTTATGGCACGTCACAAAGTTGATATTAGTGGCGTGAATACTGCGAATATTAAAGTGTTAAAAAATGAGGAACAAATTGAACTTTTCAAAAGAATGAAAGAAGGAGATGTCTTTGCAAAAGAGCAGTTGATTGAAGGTAATTTAAAATTAGTTTTAAGCATTTTAAAACAGTTTTATAACCGTACTGATAATTTAGATGATTTGTTTCAAGTAGGTTGTATAGGATTAATAAAGGCAATCGATAATTTTGATTTAAATTATGATGTTAAATTCAGTACTTATTCAGTTCCAATGATTACGGGTGAGATAAAAAGGTATTTAAGAGACAATAACAGTGTTCGTATTTCTAGAAGTATTAAAGATCTAGCATTTAAAGCATTACAAAAGAAAGAAGAATTGACAATAATGAATAATAGAGAACCAAGTATTCAAGACATTGCACTAGCCTTAGATATGTCGGAATATGATGTTAATTGTGCTTTAGAATCGATGAAAGATACTGTTAGTATGTATGAACCAATTTATAATGATGGAACTGATGTTATTTATTTAATGGATCAATTAGAAGATAAAAATTGTTCAAGTAAAGATTTAGAACTTAAAATAGCACTAAGAGAATCAATTGATAAGTTAAAGGAAAAAGAAAAATATATTTTAAATGAAAGATACATTTTTGGAAAAACCCAAGTAGAGTTAGCAAAAGAAATAGGAATCAGTCAAGCCCAAATAAGTCGATTAGAAAAAAGTGGTCTTGAGAATTTAAAAAAAATGATTAATTAAGAAAATTTAAAAGAATATAATGTAATAGGTGGTATAATGAAGATATCTGACATGCAGAAAAAAGATGTAATTAATTTATTAGATGGTAAAAAAATAGGTAATATTATTGATATTGTATTGACTGATAAAGGTGAAATAGACTTATTGATAGTTGAAAAGAAAAGATTTTTCTTAAATTTTTTTTCGAGCAATAATGAAATAGAAATTAAATGGAGTAACATTCAAAAAATAGGCGAGGATGTAATTTTAATAAGTACAAATTAAAAAGAACATATTAGTTCTTTTTTTATTCTGCATCTTTTTTTCTGTTAATACCAATAACACTTCCTAGTATTGAAAAAACAATAATAAAAGTAAAATACATTAAATCTATTAATTCAAAAGAATTTTTTGAAATTAAATAATTATAAATAACTAAAATAAGATTAAATATAACGCTAAATTTTATACCTTCTAAATATCCTTTGCTAATACTTTTTTTTCCTAATGTAAAAGAAGTTATAAATACAGATATAATAGGTATAATTATTTTAGAAATATTGACAATTTTATAACTAAAAAGATTTGTATAATTTAGCAATGTTACAATAAAAGTAAGAAATAAAATAATTATGAAAGAAATAAATAGCGATTTTAAAATATTTTTCATGGAACCTCCTATAAAAGTTTTCTTTATATTAAAAAATATGTTAAATACCCAAAAAAATGTGTAATTTATTTAATTTGATGTTTATTTTTAACTATTTATGTTATAATTAGAATGGTGATGTTATGGAAAGTAAAGAAAAAACAAGTAAAAAGATCGATACTAAAAAACCAGTATCAAAAACAAATAAAAAAGTAGAAACTAAAAAACCAGTAGCCAAAACTACTAATAAGGTAGAAACTAAAAAAGAAGTTTCAAAAACTACTAAAAAGGTAGAAACTAAAAAACCAGTAGCCAAAACTACTAAAAAGGTAGAAACTAAAAAACCAGTAGCCAAAACTACTAAAAAGGTAGAAACTAAAAAACCAGTAGCCAAAACTACTAAAAAGGTAGAAACTAAAAAACCAGTAGCCAAAACTACAACTGCTAAAAAAGCAGTTTCAAAGGATGCTTCAAAAGATGCTAAAAAGGTTTTAACTGATAAATCAAAAAATTTAGAAGTAAAAACTAAAACAGTTAAGGAAGAAGTAAAGGTAGAAGAAAAATCTGTAGTAAAAACAATCGAAGAAGATAAAGATAAGTTCTTAACTCAAAGAACTTGGATTATCACAGCAATATGTGGAATTTTAGTGCTAATGGCGATCATATTAATCAATATAAACAATAAAAATCAAATAGAAGAAAACGATTATTATTTATATTCAAAAGATAACAGTTTAATTCTATGGGACCAAAAGACTAATAAAAAAGCTACTTTAACTTCTAATTATATTGTTAATTCTAAGGAATCAACTGTTAATTATCCATCTACAACATTATATTATATAGAAGAAGATAAAGTATATTTTATTGATGATATAAATAAAAATAGTTTTGATTTATATAAGATAGATTTAGAAAAAGCTTTTATTAATCCAGAAGAAAAAGTTTTAATTGAAGCAGATGTTACAGATTATCGTGTGGTTAAAGAAAATGTTTATTATATTAAAAATAAAGAGTTAATATATTATTCATTAGATAAAAAAACAAAGATTACAGAAGATGTTGAATTTTTTGATATAACTAAAACTGGTAATAAAATATTTTATACTAATTCAGAATCTACCTTAAGTGAATTTAATGCAACGACCTTAAAATCAAAAGTAATAGCTGAAAATGTTAAAGGCACATATTATGTAGTTGGTGAAGAGGTAGTTTATTTAGTTGAAAACGATAAAAAATTAACTAGTTTATATAATGCATCAGGATTAGTGGCAGATAATCTAACGAATTATATTAAAACTGATGAATCAATTATTTATTTTCAAATAGATGAAGAAAAATTAAAAGAATATGAACCTGGAATGAAGGCATTAAAAGAAAACAAAATTACTCTTGATGAGTTTAAAACTTTGATGAACAATAAAGAAACTGTTTTATTCTACTTCGGAAAACCAAGTTGTTCATACTGTGCTGAAATGGATAAAGTTTTTGAAAGCATTAGTAAGACTCAAGAGTTCTCATATGTATATATAAACAGTACTGCAAATGAATCAGATGTTGTTTATGAAATGTTAGATTTACTTAAAATTGAAGCTTCTGAATTTGGAACACCAACTTTAGCAGTTACAAAAAATGGTAAAGTTATTAACAAAAATATTGGATATTTAGATGAAGCAGCAGCAAATAAATTCTTAAAAGAAAATGGAGTATTCGCTTCAAAATTCAAATATGTGAATCCTACTAGAACTAATTATTCACCTGATTTATTATTTTTAGTTTCAAATACATATATATATAATACTAAAGTTAAAAAATTTGCCGATGGGTTATTATATGCTGGAGATGTTAGTAAAATTGAAAATGCGAATTATCAATTGAGCTTTGTATTACCAGAGGACTTTGATTATATAAATACATCAGCAGATGATTTATACTATAATTTAAAACTAGTATTAACTAGAACAAATTCTGGTAAAACAATCAAAACAGATATTAATTATACTGACTTACAATTTTTATCATATGATTCATATTTAAATAACATATATTATCAAACAGATGATAAGATTACAAGAAACACTTTTGCATTATCGGATAACTTAAAAGAAAAAGATGCATTTGATTCTATTTGTTCAATGTCATCATCTCCATATGCAACATATTTAGTTGTAGATTGTGACAGTGAATATAAAGGAAATTTATTTAAAATTACTAGAAGTTCTTCTAAGAAAGTTGCTGAACAAGTAGTTCAAGCATATTCAGTAGGAAATTCATTATTTTATTTAAAAAATATAAATTCATCTTATGTTATATATAATGGTGAAGGTAAAGAGTTAGATAAAGATTTATATTTACCAATAGAGTTTGATGATGATTTCTTCTATATTAAACAAAATATAACTGATGAAGAAAAGAAAGAAAGTACATATGATTTATATTATGCAACAGATGAAAAAGCAATCAAACTTGATGATAATATCGATATAAATTTAAGTATTATACCGATTGGATAAAAAGACATTTATGTCTTTTTTAATGCTCTTTTTATTTTAAAGTAATCGTACAAAGTATTAAATATAATATTAAAACTGGTTGCCATTACTAATCCATAAAGACCTATCTTAAAATGTGAGAAAATAAAAAGTATAAATATCCTTAAAGTTATTCCAATTGTCGTACCAATAAAAGCTTCCTTAGCCTTTCCGATACCTTGTAGACTCGTTATTAATGGACTTTGAATGTAATGTAATAAGAATATAGGTGCTAGTATTTTAATATAATTTATTCCTAAATCAGTGCCATAAATTACCTTTAAAGGAATATCTGCAAAAAAGAAGAAAAATAATGTCGTTGGAATTCCTATTATTAATGAAATACCAATAGCTTGTTTTATTTTCTTTTTTATATAATGATAATTTCCTTTAATGTAATTTGTACTAATTACTGGTAGTAAAGCTTGTGAGATAGCACTTGTAAAAAAAGAGGGAAGTAGTAACAATGGTAATACATAACCATTTATGATTCCATACTCATGAATTATATATGTATTAGAGTATCCTACTTTTAATAGAACATAAGTTAAAATAATAGGTTCTAAAAAGTAGCCAATACTTCCAATAATTCTAGATGCTGTACTAGGTAAACTTATACTTAAAATATCTTCTACATTTTTAACATTTGGAATTATATCTTTTTTCTTTATATTAAATTTATTTGGAATAAAAAGTAATAATATAATAATAGATGCTAGTTCGCTTATAATATTAGAAAGTAGTACAAAAGCAATAGCATATTCTAATCCTTGAATTAAAAACATTGGAATTCCTATTACAAGTGTTATAAGTCTTACAATATCTTCGGCAATATTAGAAATAACATGTGGGAAAGTTTTTTCTTTACCAAAAAAATAACCTCTTAATATACTTGAAATACTAATAAAAGGTAGTACAAAACCGATTGAAAATATAGTGTAATAACATCTTTCTTCATGTAATAGATTAACAGCAATATATTTAGATGAAAAAAGCAAAAAAATTAAAATTAAAGCATTTACAATAAAAGAAATTGGTAATGATGAAAATAACAAATTTTTATTATTTCTTTTATTTTCAGATACTAATTTAGATATTGCAATAGGCATTCCTAATTGCGCTAGGGCAATAAAAAGAGTATATGTTGGCATTGCTAACATATAAATACCAATACCCTCGGTACCTAATAATCTAGTTATCACTATTTTTATAACCATTCCTAATAACTTAGTTATAAAGCCCCCAATAACTAATATAATTGTTGATTTAATAAACTTATTCATATTAAAATATATGAAAAAAACTAGATGATATTATAAATATATAATTCATCTAGTGTTCTTGTAAAACCGACATATCTTTCAACAGGATTAAGTCCGTCATCAATTATAATTACTTTTGAAAACTCTAAACCTTTAGCCATTTTAATACTATATCTTTCATAAGGTTCTAATTGATCTAATATTTTTTGATTGTTTGTTAATATAACAAATTTTTCATCATAATTGTTTTTTATTTCTGATATAATTTCGTTTAACTTAATATCTTTAATGAATACATCTTTAGAAGATATACCCATCGAATTCATTTTTTGTTCAATAAATGTATTACAATATTCAGTTATTTGTTTACTATTACGATAATTTTCGTTTAATTCAAAGTAAACGACATTATCTGTTTTTAATTCTTCTTTCAACATATCAACTAAATTCTTAATTGTTTTATCTTGAATATATGAATTTAAATTTTGATGAATATCTCCATATAAATTTATAACAGGACTATTTTCTAATCTAATTACATTTTTAAATTCAAAATAGCTATAATCTTGCATTTCATCAATAAACATATATTTATAGTCATTGTTTATTACATAACCATATTTAAGGTATATAGATAGCAAAATATGAGCCATATATTTATTAATTGTACTTGAATTTATCCAATGTTGTTTTTTAATTTTAAACTCATCTTTTAAATCAGAGTAGATAATATCGGTTATTTTTTTTATATTTTCTCTTTTTAAATGCAATTTAACTTGACTTGATAATTTATTTAAAATGTCTCTTTCTTCTAAAGTATTCCATGAGTCATTATCAATTAATTTTTTTATTTGATTATCAACGTTATTTAGACTTTTATAAATATTTAAATAATCTATCTCAATATTTAATTTTTTAAGTTCTAAAGAAAAATCCTTTAGATATTCCTTAATATATTCATCCATTTTGAAATAAAAATCCTTAGAATAAACGAGACTCAATAAATCTTTATCTACATTGTAATCTTTATTAATGCTCTTTATTTTTATTCCAGGGAGATATTTTTTAATCTTATTGAAATAATATTCCTCCATTGTTATCATAGTAATATTATTTAAGGATAAACTTCTATTAATGTTTATTAATTTTGATGCAAATATTTTAGAAGGTGTGATAAATATAATCTTATCTTTTTCTATATTAGAATAATTATATAATAAGTACGATATGCGATGGAGTAGGACAACTGTTTTACCAGAACCTGCAACACCTTGAACAACCATATTTCTAATAACATCATTTCTAATTATTAAATTTTGATTACTTTGAATTGTTCTAATAATATCTGAAAATTCATTCCTATTTTTTTTCTGTTCCAAAATCTTTAATAAAAAAGTATCTGTTACATTAACAGATTCACCTTCTTTATATATATCGTAACAATCGATAAGTTTTGAGTTTTCAATTTCAATTTGTCTTTTTAATAATAAATCGTAGTAAGTATCATTATATTTAAAATCAGTTTGATTTGCCATATAATATAGATTTGCAACTGGACTGCGCCAATCGTAGACGATTATGCGATGATTAGAATCAGTAATGCTTTTCTCACCAATATACATTATAATTGATTCTCTTTTTTCTTCTTCCTTAATTTTTAAATCCAGTCTCCCGAAATGGGTATTTTTTTTATCCTCTTTTAATTTGTAAATTTTTCCGTTTGTTTTATAATATGCTTCTTTGTATTTTCTAAGTAGACCTCTGTCTTCTAAATCTGGAACTCCAATGTCTTCAATTTCCTTTCGAAAATTTTCTTTGTCATTCTTGACTTCTTCGATTTTTAAATCTATGTTGTGTAATACATTATCAAGAAATAACTGTTCTTCTTTAATTATTTCTTTTTTCATAAAACACCTCGCACTTTTTCAATATATCACAAATTAATACTTAAAACAACAAAAAAAGTATATTTTTCTTTAAAAAATAATGATTTTCGTATATAATTAGTATGTAGGTAATTGGAGGTATATGTATGGATATTGAATTTTCATCTTTAATAGAATTATATGAGAGATTAAAACCAGCTTTGAATACAAAAAAAAATGAAATGCAAAGACAAGGATACAAGTATATTAAAGAGGAAGATGTTTGGAATTACTTAAAAGAAAAAAAATGGAAATCATCTAAAAATTTAGCACTTTATGAAATGGTAAGTGATATATTAAATTGCGATAATGCAATTATAGATGATTATCTTCGTGAAAAATTAAATAGCACGGATAGAAAGATTTATTATGGTGAACAAGATGAAGAAGAAACTGATTAAAAATTCCTTTATAGTTTTAATTATATTAGTTGCAATGGGTTTAACATTCCCAATGATTGCAAAAAATCTTAAGTTTGGACTTGATCTACAAGGTGGATTTGAAGTTTTATATCAAGTAAAAGGAATAGATGGAAAAAAAATTACTCCTTCTGTTATTACTGGAACTTATAAGACAATTTTAAAAAGAATCGATATTTTAGGTGTAAATGAACCAGTTATTATTGTTGAAGGCAATGATCGAATTCGTGTTCAATTAGCAGGAATCGACAATCAAGATGAGGCTAGAAAAATATTAAGTCAAGCAGCTACTTTGACATTTAGAGATGTCAACGATAACTTACTTATGACTAGTAGTGTTTTAAAAAGTGGCGGCGCTAAAATCGGACAAGACGAAAAAGGTGGATATGCCGTTAGTTTAAGTGTTATAGATAAAGATGAGTTTTATAAAGTAACTAAAAAAATAAGTGAAAGTCAAGATAACCGTATTGTTATATGGCTAGATTTTGATGAAAACAAAAATTCGTTTTTAAGTACCAATAATGGTTCATTATGTGGTTCGACAGGATCTAATTGTTTGTCGGCAGCAACAGTATCACAAGGATTTGCTAGTGATGTAATTATCAGTGGTAATTTTAAATATGAAGAAGTTGAACAATTAGTTGATTTAATAAATTCTGGTAGTTTATCAGTTAAATTAGAAGAGATTTCTTCTAAAACAGTAACAGCCTCTTTTGGAGAAGGAACTTTAGATAAGACCTTTAAAGCGGGTATTATAGGTATATTATTAGTGCTAATATTAATAATTGCTATATTCAATTTTTCGGGATTAATTGCAAGTATTTGTATTGTTGCATATACATATTTTACCTTATTATCGTTTTGGTTATTTGGTGGGGTCTTAACCTTACCAGGAATTGCAGCTTTGATAATTGGTATTGGAATGGCAATAGATGCTCCAGTTATTACATTTGCAAGAATTAAGGATGAATTAGCAAAAGGTAGCAAATTACAAGTAGCGTATGAAAATGGAAACAAAAATTCATTTATGTCAATTTTTGATTCAAATTTTACGACTTTAATAGTAGGAGTTATTTTATTCATCTTTGGTGAAAGTGCTATCAAAGGTTTTGCAACCATGTTAATTATAAGTATCTTAGTAACAATGTTAATAATGGTTTTATTTAATAGATATTTACTTGCACTATTTGTTAAAACCGGCTATTTTGACGATAAACTTAAATTATTTATTAAATTCAATAAAAAGAAAAAAGTTCCTTTTTATCAAAAAATGGACTTTATAAAATACCGAAAATATTTTTATGCGGGAACTACAATATTGATAATAATTGGAATAGTTTCATTCTTTACAAATGGTTTGAACTTAGGAATTGATTTTAAAGGTGGAACATCTATTGCAGTATCTAGTAATGAAACTATAGACGTAAAAAAGCTTGAAAACGATATAAATCAATTTGGCTATAGTATATATGAAAAAGAAAAAATTGATAATTCTCTTATATTTAAAGTAAATGAAACTTTAACAGAAGAAAATATAGCGGAAATGACAAATCATTTTAAAGAGACATATAATATTGACTCCGAAATAGGGGTAGTTTCTAATATTGTAAGTAAGGAATTAGTAAAGAATGCTATTATATCATTTATAATAGCAATAGTAGCTATTGGTATATATGTATCATTTAGATTTGAATTTACTTATTCAATAAGTGGTATAATAGCACTTATCCACGATGCTTTAATGGTTGTAATATTCTTTAGTGTATTTAAATTAGAAGTAACAAGTATTTTCATTGCTTCGATTCTTTCAATTATTGGTTATTCAATAAATGATACGGTAGTGACATTCGATAAAATGCGAGAAATTACAAAAGAAAAATATAAAAACACAATAAAATCAAAAGATGATTATAAAGATATTGTAAATACAAGTTTAAAGACAGTTTTAGAAAGAACAATTATAACAACTTTAACAACAATATGTCCTGTAATTGGTCTTATGTTATTTGGACCACCAGGAATAATAAACTTCAATATATCGATGTTGGTTGGATTAATATTTGGTGTTTATTCATCAATTTTTCTAGCATGCCAATTATGGTATGATTTTTCAAAAAAGAAAATTGGTAAAATAACTAAGAAAAAATGGTTCGATGAAGATGAAGTAGAAGAGTTAAGAATAAAAGGTATAAATGCCTAAAAGAGGTGAAAAAAATGGAAGAAGCTACAAAACTTTTTAAAAATCTTTCTAAAAAATTAGAAGATTATCTTGAGGAATCTGAACTGAAAAAAATTGAACAAGCATTTTTATTTGCAGCTGATAAACATTTTGGCCAAAAAAGACTAACTGGGGAAGATTATATAAATCATCCTTTAAATGTTGCATATATATTAACTGATATATTTGCAGACTCAACTACAATTCAAGCAGCAATTTTACATGATACAATTGAGGATACTGATGCTACTGAAGAAGAAGTAAGAACTAAATTTGGTGATGAAGTAACTTCTTTAGTATTAGGATTGACTAAAATAAATAAACTTAATTATAACGGTGATAATGAAGCAATGATTGCTAATCATCGTAAAATACTAGTTGGTTTATCAGAAGATGTTCGAGTAATTATAATTAAATTAGCAGATCGACTTCACAATATGAGAACTTTATGGGTTCTAAGTGAAAAAAAACAAAAGGAAAATGCTAAAGAAACATTAGATATATTAGTGCCAATAGCTGAAAGATTAGGAATTAATAGTATCAATAGTGAATTGCAAGATTTGAGTTTAAGATATGGAAAACCAGACATATATTTTAGTATTGTCCAAAAATTAAATCAATCTAAGGTAGAACGTGATAAAACAGTTGAAGAAATGATGAATATTGTTTCAGAACTTTTAGCAGTTCACAATATAAAACATGAAATAAAAGGTCGAGCAAAAAGTATTTATAGTATCTATAAAAAACTTGATAAAGGGCGCAAATTTAGTGATATATATGATTTACTTGCCCTTAGAGTATATGTTGAAAGTGAACAAGACTGTTATCAAACTTTAGGACTAATTCATTCTAAATATAGACCGATCCCCAAACGATTTAAAGACTATATTGCAATGCCTAAAACAAATATGTATCAATCATTACATACTACGGTTTTTGGAATAGATGGTTACCTTTTTGAAATACAAATAAGAACTTATGAAATGGATAGGGTAGCTGAATTAGGAATTGCATCACACTGGTCATATAAAGAAAAAGGTAGCATAAAAGCTAATATGCAAAATGCCATGGAACAAAAACTTCAATTTTTTAGAACAATAATGGAATTAAAAAATGAAGATTCTAATGATGAAGAATTTGTTAAAAATGTAAAAGATGAATTTAAAGAAAGTATTTATGTTTTTACTCCCAAAGGTGATGTAATTGAATTACCATTTGGAAGTACACCAATCGATTTCGCATATCGTGTTCATAGTGATGTTGGCGATAAAATGGTTGGAGCAATTGTAAATAATTCGATTGTACCACTAGATTACAAACTTAATAACGACGATATAATAAAAATAAATGTCAATAAAAATTCAACTGGTCCTAATCGCGAATGGATTAATATGGCTAAGACATCACAAGCTAAAACAAAAATTAAAAACTTCTTTAATAAAACTGACAAATATGAATATTTAAGAAGAGGTGAAGAGTTATTAAAAGATGAACTAAGAAAGAAAAAAATACCTTTTAATGACTTCTTAACTAATGAAAATATTAATAAAATATTATCTGAATTTAAGTTTTCAAACATTGAAGAATTATATAATCAATTAGGTAATAACAATATTACTTTTGCACAAATATACTCACTTATTTATGCTGATAATAAATCGAAAGAAGAAATTATCTTAAATAAAAAAATAAATCAAAAAGTAAAAGAAATTATTCAAAAAAACGATATCATTGTAAAAGGAATAGACAGCATTAAAGTAAATATAGCATCTTGTTGTGGACCAGTTCCTGGTGATCTTATCGTTGGATATATTACTAAAGGATATGGAATATCTGTTCATCAAATGATCTGTCCTAATATTAATCAAAGAAACGAAAGATTAATTGATGTAAGGTGGAACGATACAATTACTAATAAATATCCAACTAATATATTAGTACATGCAAATACAAACAAAAATATTTTGTTGAATATCATTTCGAAAACTTCTAACACCGATATTAATATTTTAAGTATTAACACATTATCTAGTAGTGAAGATTTTCTATTTGATATAACGGTATCTGTACCTTCTTTAGAGAGGTTAAATAAATTTATGGACGATATTAGATTAATAACTGATATTGTCAAAGTTGAAAGGATAATAAGATGAGAGCGTTATTACAAAGAGTTAAAGAGGCTAGTGTAGTTGTCGAATCTGAAACAATTGGAAAAATTGATAAAGGAATCTTAATTTTTGTAGGATTTACTGAAGGTGATTCAGTTAAAGAAATTGAATACATAGCTAATAAAATTGTTAATTTAAGAATTTTTGATGATGAGAATGGGGTTATGAATAAATCGTTATTAGACACTAATGGAAGTATATTAAGTGTTTCCCAATTTACGTTATATGCAAATACTGACAAAGGAAGAAGACCAAGTTATACTGAGGCTTTAAATCCTGAGGAAGCAGATAGATTATATGAATTATTTAATGAAGAACTAAGAAAATATACTAAAGTAGAAACAGGAAAGTTTCAGGCTGAAATGGAAGTAAAAATTCTAAATGATGGTCCTGTAACAATATTTATTGAAAAATGAATAAAAAGATTGATTATAAATTATTAAACCTTTCTTTACTAATATTAATAGTATATTTAGTAGTTCAAACTAGTTCATTGTGGTCTTCGATTATATATAAATTATTAGATATAATTATCCCTTTTTTAATAGCATTTACAATCGCTTATGCTCTTTATCCTCTTAGCACGTATTTACAATCTAAAGGAATAAAAAAATATTTTTCATTGATTATAATTTTATTAATTATTTTAACTATATTATCATTAATAATATTTTCAATATTTCCACTTTTATTTGGACAATTAGATAGTTTATTTAATAACATAATGGTCTTTTTTAAAGAAATATCAACTAACTATGACATCGATTTTGGAAATTTACAACAAAGTTTAAATGAAGTGTTCAATGAAATTGTCTTAAGTTTAGGAAAATACATATCAGATGGTGCCGTAAGTATTATAAGTATTTCTTTTAGTTATATTTCAAATATTATCATCATTATAGCAACAAGTATATATTTGTTAATTGATATGGATAAAATTAGAGAAGAGATAAAAAATTACTTAAACAGAAAATCAGCACGAACTTTTAAATATGTTAAACAATTAGATAGAACAATGAAAAATTATTTAATAGGTTATTTAAAAATTGCTCTTATTAGTTTTGTTGAATACAGCATTGCCTTTACTATAATAGGGCATCCTAATGCATTATTACTTGGAGTTTTAATAGCAATCTTAGAATTAATTCCTTATTTTGGAGGTTTAATTACTAACACAATTGCACTTATTACTTCCTTTGCAGTAGGACCAAAATTATTTATAAAAACCTTAATAGTATTTTTAATTTTATCAGTTATAGATAGTTATGTAATTAATCCATTAGTATATGGAAAAAGAAATCAAATTCATCCATTAGTAGTAATCTTATCGATATTTACCGGCGGAATACTATTTGGATTCACAGGTATCATAATAGCGTTACCACTATCATTATTATTAATTACAACTTATAAATTTTATCGAGTAGATATCGAAGAAACTATTGAAGATAAATTTAAAAAGAAATAAAAACTATTGACTAATTAAGCAATTAAATATATAATTACATTGTAATTACTTATTTGGAAGAGTACTTTATACTAAGGTTATTTAGAAAAAATGTGGTTGATGAAAACATTTAACCGTATAAAAGAAGACACCAAATTATTAGTAAATCGTGTTTCAGCGTTAATGAAAGAGATTAGCAAAGCTATAAAAGTAAGGTGGTACCGTGCGATAATGCACCCTTACAATTATAGTTTTTTTTTATTAGAAAGGTGATATTATGCAAAAACCAAAAGGCACATATGATGTTTTTGGACTATATGGTAAGAAGTTAAAAAACATTGAAAAAATTATTGAAAGTTTAATGGAAAAATACAATTATGAATATTTTAGAACTCCTATATTCGAGCAAAGTGAATTATTTCATCGTGGAATAGGGGAGACATCAGATATTGTTTCAAAAGAAACATATGATTTTAAAGATCGTAAAGATCGCAATATGACTTTAAGACCAGAAGGAACAGCAGGAGTTGTTAGAAGTTACATAGAAAACAAAATGTATTCAAACAATGTACAACCTGTTAAAACTTGGTATTATGGTCCAATGTATAGATACGAAAGACCACAAGCTGGAAGATTTAGAGAATTCTATCAATTCGGAGTTGAAGTATTTGGATCTAATAGTCCTTTATTAGATGCAGAAATAATAAGTATACCTGTTTATTTATATAACATTTTAGGACTTAAAAATATAAAGGTGAAAATTAATTCTTTAGGAGATGAAGAATCACACTCTAAATATCGGGATGCCTTAATGGATTATTTAAAGCCACATATTTCGAATTTATGTTTCGATTGCCAGGCAAGATATGAAAAGAACCCTTTACGAATACTTGACTGTAAAGTAGATAAAGAATCTGAAATTCTTAAAAATGCACCATTAATTAAAGATTTTTTAAATGAAAATAGTAGTACTCATTTTGAAAGTGTTTTAACAGCATTAAAAAAATTAGATATTGAATATGAAGTTGATTATTCGATTGTTAGAGGATTAGATTATTATACTCATACAGTTTTTGAAGTAGTTTCAGAAACAAAATTAGGAACTGTTGTTTTATGTGGCGGTGGTAGATATAATAACCTAATTCAAGAATTAGGCGGACCAGATACACCAGGTGTTGGTTTTGCAATTGGTATGGAAAGATTACTTAATGTTCTAGAATCAGAAAATATTGAGTTAGACATTAATACTACAATAGATGCTTATATAATTCCTTTAAGTGAAGAGATAAGAAAGCATGCCTTAGTATTAGCAAATTCACTTAGATTAAATGGCTTTGTTGTCGATTATGACTTATTAAATCGCAACCTTAAAGCAAATTTTAAACAAAGTGAAAAATTAAATGCAAAATATGTAATAATTATTGGTGAAGATGAAGTTGTCAATAATTATGTGACTATTAAAAATAACCATACTAAAATAGAGGAAAAAGTTAAATTAGAAGACTTGGTGGATTATTTAGATGAAATTGAGTGTTCTTGTGAACATTGTGAGGAGGATTTATGAAAACAATAATGAACAATACATTAAATATAAATAGTGTTGGACAAATTGTAAAATTATATGGTTTTGTTGCTAAAAAAAGAAACTTAGGCGGACTTATTTTCATTGATTTAAGAGACCGAAGTGGAATAATTCAAATAGTTATCAGACCAGATAATAAACATTATAAAATAGCTGAATCATTGAAAAATGAATTTGTTATCGAAGTTGAAGGAAAGATTGTTGAACGTGAAAATAAAAATAAGAATATGGCAACTGGTGAAATAGAAGTAGATTTAAGTAACTTAGTAATACTTAGTGAGTCTAATGAACTTCCTTTTTCAGTAGCCGATGAAACAACTGCCTTTGAAGATACGAGATTAAAATACCGTTATTTAGATATTAGAAGAAATGAAATAAAAGATAAATTAATAATTAGACATAAAATAGCCCTAGCAGTTCGTGAATATCTAGATTCATTAAATTTTATTGAAGTAGAAACACCAATATTATGTAAATCGACTCCTGAAGGGGCAAGAGATTACTTGGTACCGAGTAGAGTAAATAAAGGTAAATTTTATGCATTACCACAATCACCACAATTATTTAAACAAATATTAATGGTAGGTGGAATGGAAAGATACTTTCAAATTGCTAAATGTTTTAGAGATGAAGACTTAAGATCAGATAGACAACCTGAATTCACTCAAATAGACATTGAAATGAGTTATGTTGATGAAAGTGATATCATGGCTATTAATGAAGGATTAATTCATTATTTATTTAGAAAAATTAAAGGTATTGATATAGATTTACCACTACTTAAATTAAAATATAAAGATGCTATTGAATATTATGGGTCTGATAAACCAGATTTAAGATTTGATATGAAAATAGAAGATATTACAGATGTTTTTAAAGCAAGTGACTTTAGTATATTTAAAAATGCAATTGAAAATAATTATGTAATCAACTGTTTAGTAGTAAAAAATAAATCAGCTGATTTTTCTAGAAAAGAAATAGATAAACTAACAGAAGTAGTAAAAACTTATCGCGCTAGTGGTTTAATGTACTTAAAGTTTAATGAAGAAGTAACAGGTAGTATTGCTAAATCAATAGAAAAAAGTGAATTAAAAGCTTTAAAAAATAAACTAAATATTGAAGATAATGATTTAGTATTGATAGTAGCGGATAAATATAATATCACTAAATCAGCGTTAGGAGCCTTAAGAAACAAGTTAGGACATTCCTTAAATTTAATTGATGAAAAATCTTATAATTTATTATGGGTAGTTGATTTTCCTTCATTTGAATATAGTGAAGAAGACAAAAGATACTATGCTTCACATCATCCATTTACATCTCCAAAAGATGAAGATATCGATAAATTAATAACAGATCCAGGCAATTGTTATTCTAAGGCCTATGACATGGTTATTAATGGTTATGAAGCTGGCGGAGGAAGCATTCGTATTCATAATAGAGAAGTTCAAAAGAAAATGTTTACCGCTTTAGGTATTAATGAAGAAGAGGCAAATGAAAAATT
This sequence comes from Bacilli bacterium, assembly GCA_028708945.1. The sequence continues at coordinate 49,762 of JAQVXV010000005.1, read as the reverse complement.
TGACTTTCTATTAGAGGCTTTTAAATATGGAGTTCCACCACATGGAGGAATTGCTTTTGGACTAGATAGATTGACAATGTTATTGACAAATACAGAAAACATTAAAGATGTTATTGCATTTCCTAAAACGACAAGTGCTTCAGATCTTATGAGTGAGTGTCCAAGCATAGTAGATACTAGACAATTAGATGAATTAGGAATAAAAATCAAATAAAAAATATACAAATAAAAGTAACTATGATATAATTATATTACCTAGATATGAGGACAGTTGGCTTTTAGAAAAACCTACTGAATTATGATTATTGGAAATCTGATTTATAAATTGTGTCGAATGCTTATTTTAAATAAGAATCCTTAAATTTATAGTGTGATGTCCACCTGGTGAAACAGGTTTTTAATCATCGGTCAACATCCCATATTTGGGTTTTTGTTTTTTTGATCAAAATAATGTATAATTTAGATGGTGGTATTATGTTTGAACGTACAGAATTAATAATCGGTAAAGATAATTTAGAAAAATTAAATAGAAGCTCTGTCTTAGTAATTGGATTAGGCGGAGTAGGTGGATATGTAGTCGAGGCTTTAGTAAGAAGTGGTATTGGCAAACTAATTATAGTTGATAATGATATAGTCGATATAACTAACTTAAATCGTCAAATAATTGCTACTGAAGAAGTTATAGGACTACCTAAAGTAGATGTAATGGAAAACAGGATTAAATCAATAAATCCTAATTGTGAAGTAATTAAATTAAAAGAATTTATATTACCTGAAAATATTGACTTACTTTTTCAAGAAAAAATAGATTTTCTAGTTGATGCTTGTGATACTATTGTGACTAAAAAATCTATCATTTTTGAATGTTTAAAAAGAGAAATTTTATTTATATCTTCAATGGGAAGTGGCAATAAAATAAATCCACTTAAATTTAAAATAACCGACCTAAGAAAAACAAACTATGACCCAATAGCTAAAATACTTAGAAAAATGGTTAAAGAAGAAAAATTAAAAGGGAACATTCCTGTTGTATGGAGTGATGAAAAACCGATTAAATCAAGAAAGGTAGGATCTTTAATGCCGGTAGTAGCAACAAGTGGTTTACTTAGTGCCAGCTATGTTTTAGGTCAATTATTAGGTGAAAAAAATGCTTGAAAAAAATTTAGAAAAAATTGTAAAAAAGTTAGATGGTAATGTTTTGATGATTGGAGTTAAATACGATCGAGTAATAAAATCACTACTTAAAAATAAAGACATTATAAGATGTAGTTTAATTGAAACAGATATTGAAGGTAAAACCGGTAAATCAGGTAAAGAAAAAAAGATTTTGCTAAAAGATATTAAAAAAATATTTGGTAAGAAGGAAATTGATTATGTTATTTGTAATTTAAAAGAAGTTAAAAATGAATTGCGTCACTATATCAAAAATAATATTTTTATCAATAAACAAAAAACTTATCTTTATGGTAATGTAGAAGATATCAATTTAGATGAACTAATTTATCGATATGAAAGATATGGTTCTAAAGTATCTCTAACAATTAATGAAGATGAATTTTTATTAGAAATCGATAACAGCAATACGCAAATTAGTAAATATAAAACTATAAGATTTTATAGTCGAGATATATTTTTTGACACATTTGAACAAATTGAAAAATATATATTAAAATAAGCATTTTATGTGCTTTTTTTTTGTGTTTATGCTTTGTTTTATTGTGATTTATTTAAATTTATAGTATAATTATTTTGTTAGGGTGATGTTATGTTTTTAAAGAATATCAAGATGCATGGATTTAAATCTTTTGCTGATAAAATAGAGATAGAATTAGATAAAAAAATAACTGGAATTGTTGGTCCAAATGGTTCTGGGAAAAGCAATGTTGTCGATGCTGTAAGGTGGGTACTTGGAGAACAATCTGTCAAATCATTACGTGGTGATGGATCGATGACAGATGTTATATTTTCTGGTAGTTCGACTAGGAATGCTTTAAATGTTGCTAGTGTAACTTTAGTTTTTGATAATAGCGATAATTATCTTCCTTTAGCATTTTCAGAAATATCAATAAGAAGAAGACTTTATAAAGATGGTACTAATGAATATTATATTAACAATGAAAGATGTCGTTTAAAAGATATAAATGATTTGTTAATGGATAGCGGATTTGCAAAAGAAAGCTTAAATATTATTTCACAAGGACAAGTTGATCAAATTATCTTAAGTAAATCATCTGAGCGCCGTACTATTATAGAAGAGGCTGCTGGTGTATTAAAATATAAAAGAAGAAAAGAAGAATCATTAAGAAAACTCGAAAAAACACATGCTAATATGGAAAGAGTTAATGACGTTATAAATGAATTAGAAATCCAAATTGGACCTTTAAAAGAACAAAAAGAAAAATTAGAAATTTATGAAAAAGTGGTTTCTGAGTTAGAAAACTTAGAAGTATCTTTAGTTGCAAGTGACATTACTAATATAAATTATCAATATAAAGAAAAGAAAAAAGAACTAGATGTTGTTAATGAAGAATTATTAAAAATAATGACAACTACAACTACTAATGAAGTTAAAATAGAAGAATTTAAAAACAATATTGATAAAATAGATAAAGAAATAAACGAAAAACAAAAAGAATTGTTGGATATAACATCATTAGTAGAGAAAACTAATAGTCAAAAAAACATAATATTAGAAAGACAAAAATATGTAGTCGAAGATCAAAAATTACATGACAATTTGGTGTTTTTAAAAGAAAAAAAATCAAAAATTACTAATGAAATAGAAACTAATAGATTTGAAATTGATTTAAAAGAAAAAGAATTAAAAGAAGTATTAGAAGAATTTAATAAAGAAAATAAAGATATTCAAAAAAACAAACAATTGAAAAGTAATGTTGAATCAGAACTTTATAAAAAGAATAGAGAATTAATTTATCATAAAAATAAAATTGATAATTTAAGAGATACTATTGATAATAATAGTAGTTTACCTAGTAGTGTTAGAAATATTTTAAATAATCCTAAATTAGTGGGTATTCATAACGTGATTGGTAAATTAATCGAAGTAAAAGAAGAATATTCAATAGCAATAGCAACAGCTTTAGGACAGAGTGCTAATAACATTGTTGTAGATAATGAAAATATCGCTAAAGATGCTATAAATTATTTAAAGGAAAACAACATTGGAAGAGCAACTTTCTTCCCATTAAATATTATTAAACCTAAAGGAATAGAAAACAATTTAATCGATATGGTTAAAGGTATTGAAGGATACTTAGATGTTGCTAGTAATCTAGTTAAATATGATCAAAAATACCATGGAATAATCAGTAATCAATTAGGAAATGTAATTATTGCTAAAGATGTTAACAGTGCAAATAGAATATCTAAAATCATCAATTATAGATATCGTGTTGTAACTTTAGATGGTGAGTTATTTCATGTTGGTGGTTCAATTACTGGTGGTAAAGTTCAAAATAATAGAAACATTATCAGTGATAAATATGAATTAGAAAGCCTTATTCGTGAATATAGTAATATTGAGTTAGAAATTAAAAAACTAGAAGAAAAAATAAATGAAATTGACCATTATCTTAAAGTTCATGAAGATAAACATTATTTAATAAATAAAAACAAAATAACTATTGAAGAATACATTAAAAATAAATTAAATATTACTTTAGATTTAGAAGATAACTTAAATGATGCTCTTTTGGAAATGAAGAGCATTGATAATATAATGAATAAATCATTATCAGAAGAAGAAGAAAAAGTAATAAACGAATATTATGAAGTAGTTAAAAAAAGAGATTTTATCAGTAATGAATTAAATGAATTATTAAGAAATAAAAATAATTTAAATGACACTTTAGATGAATTTGAATTTGTGTTTAAAAAAGAGAATAGTTTATATAATTCTAAAAGTAATATTGCTAAAGAATTAGAAATTGAAATAAATCGATGTGATGTAAAACTAGATAATTTATTGATGATATTAAATGAAACATATAATACTACATATGAAAATGCTACTTTAAAATATAAACTAGAAATACCTGAAAAAGAAGCTAGAAGTAAAATAAGTAGATTAAAAAAAGAATTAAATGAAATAGGAGTAGTTAATTTAGCAAGTAAAGATGAATATGATAGAATTAGTACAAGATACAATTTTTTAATTACTCAAAAAGAAGATCTATATAATGCTGAAAATACCTTATTAGAAATTATTAAGGAAATGGATGTTATAATGGTTAAAAAATTAACTGAATCATTTAGTGTAATTAATAAAAATTTCCAAGAAACTTTTAAAGAATTATTTAGAGGTGGAAATGCTGAATTATTATTAACTGATCCAAGTAACATTCTTGAAACTGGTATTGAGATAGTAGCTTGTCCGCCAGGAAAAAGTTTAAAAAGTATAACTTTATTATCTGGTGGTGAAAAGACATTTACAGCAATAAGTTTATTATTTGCAATCTTAAAATCAAGACCAGTACCTTTTTCAATCTTAGATGAAGTAGAAGCAGCATTAGATGAATCAAATGTAAGTGCGTTCTGTCAATATCTTGATAAATTCAAAGATCAAACACAATTTATATTGATAACTCATAAAAAGAAAACAATGGAATATATGGATACTTTATATGGTGTTACAATGCAAGAGAGTGGGGTAAGTAAGTTAGTTAGTGTTAAATTAGAAGAAATTAAGGAGTGAGATAATGGAAATAGTATATTATTTATTAGGTTTTATATTTTTAATAATTGTTATCGCTATATTTATTTATAACAAAATAGTATCCTTAAATATCAGATGTAAAAACGGTTGGGCAAGTATTGATAATCAATTAAAAAGAAGGGCCGATTTAATCCCTAATTTAGTTGAAATAACAAAAGGATATGCTCAATATGAAAGTGAGACATTACTAAAAGTAGTTGAAGCAAGAAATACATCGATAGTAGAGATAGGGAAACAAAGTAAAGAAATAAGTGCAGGTGTAAGCAAACTTTTAGCACTATCGGAAGCCTATCCAGAATTAAAAGCTGATAAATTATTTTTAAATTTACAAGTAGAATTAACTGGAACTGAAGATAAAATAGCGTATGCAAGACAGTTTTATAACGATTCTGTTCAATATTACAATACTGCAATTATGATGTTTCCTAATAATATTTTAGCTAATATGTTAAAGTATAAAGAAAAAGAATATTTTCAAATAAATGAATCTGATAGGGAAAATGTGAGTGTAAAATTATGATATTAAGAGATGTAAAAAGAAATAAAAATAAAACTTATTTCATTGCTTTTCTTTTCTTTGTATTTTTAGCAGCATTTATATTTGCTATATCATTATTCTTTGCAGAAGCAACAAGTTTTACAGTAGTTATTGCAGTAGTTATATCTTTAATCGTTTCTGTAGGATCATATTATAATTCTGATAAAATAATTTTATCTTTAAATAAAGCAAGAGTAGCTACCAAAGAAGAATATGCTCAATTAAACAATATATTAGAAGGGCTATGTTTAGCAACTGGTTTACCAATGCCAAAGCTTTATATTATGGAAGACAGTGCTATGAATGCTTTTGCAACTGGTAGAAATCCTGAAAATGCTGTTATTTGTTTAACAACTGGTTTAATTGAAAGATTAGATAAAAATGAAGTTGAAGCTGTAATAGCGCATGAATTATCACACATTAAAAATTACGATATTTTGTTACAAACTGTTGCTATTGTAATGGTTGGAGCAGTTGTAATTGTATCAGATATCTTTTCTAGAAGTATTTATCGTTCTTCAGATGATAGAGACTCAGATAATAAATTTGGTGCAATAATAGCAATAATCAGTCTAATTTTTATTATACTAGCACCTATATTTGGTGAATTATTAAAACTTTTGTTATCTCGTAATAGAGAATATTTAGCAGATTCTAGTGCTGTTGAAATTACTAGAAATAAAGAAGGTTTAATATCTGCTTTAAAGAAAATAAGTGGCGATAGTGAAGTTTTAGAACAAGCTCATAAATCATCTGAATCACTATTTATTGTAAGTCCTTTAAAAGAACATAGAACTAAACCTAATTCAATTTGGAGTACTCATCCGAATTTAGAAAATAGAATTAAAGCGATTTCTGATATTCAATAAAAAAAGACCAAAAATGGTCTTTTTAAAATATTACATATTGATTTGTATCATATACAACATCATTTATTTTAATATATATATAGTATTTACCACTAATGTTAGTGCTATTTATATATTTTTTTATTGCCAAAATATCATTATCATTATATAAGTCTAAACACATAGCTGTATATGGTCTATTAGATATTATCATTTTATATGATTTTTTAGAAAACATATTATCTAAAATAATAGTTACATCATCATTTTTTAAAAAACTTCCAGAGATAACTAAACGATCTGTCTCTTTGTAAATATTAATATTTTTTTCTGATTTAATTGTTTCTATATCTTTGTTAAAAAGTAGTAATGAATTATCAGTTGTTTCTGTTTCTGCAAATGCGCCTAAAATAGTTCCTTTACCTAAAACATATTGATCATTTGCATATAAACCCATCTTTTCGGCACGATAAGTGTTGGTCTTTAGTAATAACTCAAATACGACTAAATCGTCTAAAAATTCAACTGTATAGCTTTTTAAATCGACATTTTTATTTGTCAATCCTGCTGGACTATTTGAAGGTTTACCATTTTCAGATACAACTCCACCAGAATGTATTAAATAATTATTTTTACCTAAATAATCAACATCAGAAATATATGGTGAATAAAATTCACTGCCTCTTTCTTTTCCGTATTGCCATACTTGTGAAATTGTCATATTGCTTGTATTTATTTTGTATATTACACCACGGCTATAATTATCTTCAGCAGCTATTCCATTTTTCAAACGCTTAGAACGGTTATTACCATTATCAAATAAAAATACATTTCCATTTGGTAATATCATTGCAGCATGTTGTGCCCACTGCCATTCAAATGGTGCAGATATTGATGTAAATAAATATTGTTTCATATCTTTAGACCAATTTTGATCATCACCTATAATCCAATTTATTTCAGTAGTGTCATAATCAATATTTACTACTGAATCTGTATGTCTTCCAGATAATGTAATTGAATTTGTTTTAGCATCATACCATACTGAATTGTTATGAAACCAATCAAATAAAGAACTGTAATCATTTAGACCTTCATCAATAGGTAATATCCTAGTTAAATCGATAGTTTTAACTATTTTTCCAGTATTTCTATCTATTTCTACAACATAATCTTCAACTGTGTTATTTTTAAAATTATTGGTTGCAACAAGTAAATTTCCATCTTCTAATTCAAAGACATCGTGATGATATCCACCCGGTAATTTATATTCAAAATATATTTTTCCAAGTAAATCCATTTCTATTAATCCAGTTGTGTAATAAGGTTCCTCCATTAGTCGGTTGCTACCGATTAAAATATGACCATTATCTAATCTTTGAATATCCCATGAATAATCTTCCGTTAAATACCATCTTACATCTCCATTAGTGTCATAAGCTGCTGTATATCCTTTTGAAGATGGAGTTACAAAATATAAATCATTGTTTAAAAAATTAGGTTCTTTTTTAATTATTTTACCAACTTGAAAATCTTCTGGTAATTTTTCAGTTTTAATAAATGTTCTATAATCAACTTCATTGATTGTAATTATTATTTCATTATTAGTATTAGCATATAATCCATAAATAGGTAATATATGATGTTTGCTTGGTTTAAAAGTATGATTATATGTTGTTAATTCATCTTTTCCTTTGATAGTTACAGTTGGCGCTGTTAAATCTTTTGTATCAAAGATTACTAATGCCGTTAAAGGAGACACTCCATATGGATTGACAATTATTTTAGGATCATCAATCGTATAGTTATTATTAGTAAATGCTAACTCAATATTACTTTGTCTTTCTATATCACTTTTGATTAATGGCACTTCTTTTACTTTTTCTACAACATAATAAATTGCTATAGAAGAAAGGCATGCTAGTAAAATTAATATAATAAATTTATTTCTTGTTTTCATATTTTCTCCTCATTAAATCAATCTGATTTCATCTTCAGTAAAAAATGGATTATCTTTATTTATTCGATCATAGAATAATATTCCATTTAAATGATCTATCTCATGTTGGAAGGCAATTGCTAATTCTTCTCTTGCTCTAATACTGATGGGATTTAACTCCATATCAAATCCATTTATTGTAACTCTAGCATATCTAGCAATATGTCCATCGACATCACGATTGACACTTAGACATCCTTCACCTGCATCAGCAGCAATCATTTCTTCTGAGTTACTTACTATTTTAGGATTAAGAACAACATAATTATTAAATTTACCATCTTCATATTCATGTACAATAACAATTAATCGTTCCATAATTCCTAATTGTGGAAATGCTAAACCCATTCCTGGTCTTAAATTGTATTTTTTTTCATATTCTTCAATTTGACTATATTTCAATTCCTTGATCATTTTATTGACAAGTTCTTTTTTTTCTTTGTTTAACGGTTTAGTAATTTCTTTACTAATTTCTCTTAACCGAACATCGCGTTCGTCCAATATTTCTAATTTCTTAAACATAATACCTCCAACTATTAAATTTTTATCTTTTGTCTTTTTGTATCAATACATACTCTTTGTACAATTGCTAAAGAACATATTAATGATATAGTAAAACTTCCACCATAAGTGAAAAACGGTAATGGAACACCGGTAAGTGGTATAATTCCAAATAAACCACCTAGATTTATAAAAATATGGACGAAAATATAAACTGCAATTCCTATACACATATATTTACCACTTATTGAACTAGCATTTGAAGCCCAATATAAAATCCTTTTTAATAAAACAGCATATAATATAAATATTATAGTACTCCATATTAGTCCAAATTCTTCAGCAATTATTGCAAATACTGAATCAGTATGAGGATCTGGTATATAAGAATATTTTTGTTTGCTATTTCCAAGTCCGACTCCAAATAGGCCACCATAATTAATTGCAATATAACCATTACATATTTGATATCCATCATCATGGTATTTTTCACAAGGATCCTTGAAATTATTTATTCTACTTAATTGTTCTTCTGACAATCCTTTGTCAAATAATAACATAATACTTGCCATTGAAACAATTAAAAATATACCTATTCCAAACAAAATTAATTTATCTTTTTTTAAAATTGGTGAGAATGATAACAAAAATATTGTTATAGAACCAATTATAATTGCTGTTCCTAAATCTTTTTGCAAAAATACTAAAATAGGAACTATTAAGGCCAATATAAATGCCCAACTTATAGGTTTAAATCTATTCCAATTATTAATCCGTATTTTTTTGTGATTTGATTCAAAAAACATTGCTAAGACAACAATTGATATTGGTTTTGCAAATTCACTAGGTTGAAATCCAAAAAACCAATTGGTAGATCCTCTTTTAGCATTTCCCATAAATAAAGTCATTGTTAAAACAATAACAATTATAAAAAATAGAAAAGAACCTATATATTTATAAGTTTTAGTAGGCACGAGGGTAATTAAAAAACCCCCAATAAAAGCAGCAGAAATCCATAGTGCTTGCATAAAAAAATAATGATATAAGCTTTTATCATATCTAACTACTGATTCACGACTTGATGCTGTAACAATATTAAGTAATCCCCATATTGCTAAAACAATAGTTACGATTAGTAATGTTTTATCCAAGTCTTTAAATATGTTTTTTATGTATTTAAAAATTTTTTTCATATTAATCACCATTTAAAGTTATTTCATATAATATAATAACACAAATAAAGAATATTTTAAATAAAAATAGTGGAAATAGGTTTTTAATATTAGCAAAAATGTAAATTATTAATACTATATACTAGGTAGATTGGAGGGGTCTTATGTATTACTATGGCGGATATGGTCAACAAAGCTGTAATCAAGGAATGTCTTACTATCCAGGATGCGGTACTGGATATGGAACAGGATATAGTGCAGCTATCATATTAGTACTATTTATTTTATTAATAATCATACTTGGTTCTCGCTCATGGCATAATAATTAAGGAAGTTTTCTTCCTTTTTTAGGATTAATAATTTTTATAAAGTATATTTATATAGGAGGTCATATGTATAAGTATACTTTTTTGAAAATAACAAATATATTTATAATTTTATTATTTATTTTAAATATCTGTCTTATCTTTTATGAACAAAATAATTATTTAGAAAAATCAATTAAAGCTGAAATAAAAGGGGCTGTTAAAAATCCTGGCGTTTACAAATTAAATAGCAACAGTAGGGTAGAGGACTTAATTGAGGCAAGTGGGGGACTGAATAAAGATTCAGATGTCAGTTCCCTAAATTTAAGTAAAACAGTTGAAAATGAATCGGTTTTAATTATCTATACTAAAGAAGAATTAAAGAAAAATAATGTCATTTTTATTGAAAATAGTTGTAGTTGCCCCGTTATTAAAACTATTGGTTGTATTGATTCTAGTAATAATGAAATAACAAAAATTGGCAATAAGGTTTCTTTAAATATTGGAACTAAAGAAGAACTTATGACTTTATCAGGAATAGGTGAAAGTAAAGCTTTAGCAATTATTAAATATCGTGAAGAAAACAATGGATTTAAAACACTAGAAGAATTTATGGAAGTAAAAGGTATTGGCAAATCAACTTATGAAAAAAATAAAGCTAATCTTACTCTTTAGTTTAATATTTATAACTTATATAAGAGTTAAAAATAATATTTATACTACTCATTTAGAACAAAATCAAACTAAAATCGATGGAATTATATTTGATATTAAAGATTATGATAATCGTAAAACCTATATTGTTAAAGGTATAGAAAAAGTTTTAGTCAATTGTTATGAATGTGAATATAATTTACAAATAGGTGATAAAGTTATTATTGAAGGAACTTTAAAGCTTCCAAGAGAAAACAGTAATTTTAATTTATTTAATTATAGAAAATATTTAATGAGCAAAAAAATATATTGGACAATGGAATTAAACAAAATTGAAGTAGTAGGTAAGTCTAATAATATATTGTATTTTTTAAAAAATTGGGTTATAAATAGGTTAGGAAACAACAAGTATTTAAATGCTTTTATTATTGGAAACAATATTTATATTGAAGAAGATATTGAAGAAAGTTATCAAAAAAACGGCATTACACATTTATTAGCATTATCAGGATCACAAGTTACTTTATTATCTTCAATAATTTTTTTATTTATTAAAGGATTTATTAAAAACAAAATATTAAATACGATCATTATTTCTGTTTTTTTAACAATTTTTATGTTTATAACAGGTTTTACCCCTTCTGTTTTAAGATCTGTTTTAATATTTATTGTTTATAATTTAATTAAAATAGATAAGATAGATGCTTTAGGACTGGTTTGTTTTTCTTTATTGCTATACAATCCTTTTTATATATATGATAATGGTTTTTCTTTTAGTTTTATAATCAGTTTTTATATAATTTTGTTTTCTAAAAAAATAAAAACAAAAAATTATTTAATCAATTTACTATATATTTCTTTAATAGCATCTTTAGCAAGTGTACCAATATTAGCAAATAGTTTTTTTGAAATAAATTTAACTAGTTTTTTAATAAATTTATTTTTTGTTCCTTTAGTGTCTTTTGTAATATTTCCATTATCATTAATAGTTTTAATAATACCTTTTTTAGAACCTATATTTAATTTTTTAGTTATTTTTATGGAAAATTCCTCATTACTTTTTAATAAATTAAATTATCTGATGATAATGCCTAAAATGCATATAATATTAGTAATTGTGTATTATTTATTACTTTATTTAGTTTTTAAAAAAAGTCATAAACACTTATTAGTAATGCTTATATTTATAATTTTATGTAGTAATTTACACTTTTATAAAATATATCCTGAAATAACCTTTATTAATGTTGAACAAGGAGATTCAATTTTAATATCCTTTAAAAATAAAAATATTTTAATTGATACTGGTGGAAATCCAATGAACGATAATGTAGGCAAAAATATTTTAGTGCCATATTTAAAATCAGTGGGAGTTAAAAAAATAGATTATTTAATTTTAACTCATGGCGACTATGATCATGCTGGAGGATCTGAAAGATTAATAAACGACTATAAAATTTCCAATATTATTTTTAATAGTTATGAAAATAATGAATTAGAGAGCAAATTAATAGAAATTAGCAAATTAAAAAAAATAAATACTTATTTTTATAGTAAAAACAAGTTAAATATAGATGATATTGTTTTTAACTTTTTAAATAAAAAAAACAAAAACGAAAACAAAGATAGTTTAATAATCTACACAGCGCTTAATAAAAAGAATATATTGTTATTAGCAGATGCGACAAAAGAGGAAGAAAAATATATCTTAAAAGAATATAATTTTGAAAATGTGGATATACTAAAGATAGGACACCATGGTTCTAAAACAAGTACATCAGATGAATTATTGAATTTAGATATTAAAAATGCCGTCATATCTGTTGGTAAAAATAATATGTTTAAGCATCCTAGTCAAGAGATTGTAGCTAAAATAGAGAATAAGAATATACCATTATATATGACAAGTATTAATGGAACAATTAAGTTTATTTTAAAAGATAAACTATTGTTATATACTTGTCGTTAACTAGCCGCTAATGCATTAGCGTTTAATATAGATGAAAGCAATCAAATTGATTGCTTTCTTTTGTGAATTTCATATTAATTATTGATTATGTTTTTTATATTTGATATAATTTATTAGATATTAGTAGGAGTGATATAGTGGAAGTAAAAGACGAATTAGTAAAACAAGAGGAAAATAAAGTTAAAAAAAATCCCCCCAAAATGAGTAAAATAGAGTTGATTTTTAGTATTGTAAGTATTATTTTTTTAGTTGGATTTTCAGTTTTTTATCTATCAAGGGCAGTAATATATAAGAATAAACTTACACCAACAGACGATAAGGGAAAAAAGGTATCTTCTTTAGTAAACGATATAATGCAAAAAAAAGTCGTTACTAGTGGTGATGGATTATACCAAGATGGAAATAAGTATTTTTTCAAAGGTGAAGAAGTTGATAATTATGTGGTATATTCCAATATGCTATATCGTGTTATTAAAATAAACAGCGATAGAAGTATGGAAGTTATTTCAGAAGATCCAATCAATTATTTAAAAGTAAGCGAAGAAATAAGAGATTATAAAGGATCAGATATTGACAGATATTTAAATGAATATTTTTATGAACAAATTGATAAGAAAAATTTAATCAAAGGAACTGTTTGTTTAGACACAGTTGAAGATATTAATAAAATTACATGTAATAATAAATATTATAGTAATGTAAAATTATTAAATATTTCAGATTTTCTAAATAGTAAAGTAGATGGTAATAGTTTCTTAATGGGTGAAGAAAACACTTGGTTATATAATAGAACAGATGAAAAAACATGGTTGATGAACAATAGTAATTTATCGCTAGATGCACCTGATAACCTATATGCAATTAGACCTGTTTTAACATTAACTAATGTAGTATCTTTCAGTAGTGGTGATGGAACTAAAGAAAAACCATATATTATTGAAACAGATAATATAGTAGGTAAGTATGTTAAGTTAGGTGAAGATTTATGGCAAGTTTTTGAAACAGAAGAAGAAAAAATTTCACTAGTACTTAATAATTTAATTGATGATGGAAATACTAAGTATCAATTCAATATAAAAGATAATAAATTTGATATTGAAAATGTTGGTATTGGTAAGTATTTAAACACTAATTATTTAGAATCTTTAAGTTATAAAGATTTGTTATTAGAACATGAGTATAATATTGCGTCTTATGATGATGGATTAGATAAAATAAAAGAAGACACAATAAAAGTAAAAGTTGGGTTATATGATGTAACTAATATATTGTTTAATTTAGAATTAGATAATTATTATTTAATTACTCCAACTGGAAATTATTCGGCATATATGTTCAGTGATGGAGTTGTATATAGTAATAGAGGTTATGTAAGGAGTGTAAGACCAACAATTACAATAAGTAAGGAAGGATTAAAAGGAGAAGGAACACTAAATAATCCTTATACGAAAGAGGTGACAGAATGAAAAAGAAAACAATTATAATAATAATATTAGATATTTTAGCACTTCTTGGTTTTCTCTTATTCTATGGGCCAATTTCTAATTTTCGGGTTTGGTATATAAACACTGCTATGAATACGATGACACATCGATATTTAGCCTATATATTTTATTCGGATCAAATGATTTATGATGTAATGAATGCAAATTACTATGTTCCAATAAAAGAGGAAGTAAATTTAGATGAAATTGTAATTGATACAAAACCTAAAGAATCATATGATAATAAATATGATGAGGAAGTATTAACAAGAGATTCCGGAAATGAAGACTATAAAATCATTAAAACAAAAGTTGGTAATTATGATGCTATTATGGCGGTTATATATGATCCATCAAAGGTTAAGTTAATAGAATCAAAAAATATGGGAGTTCAGGGAACTTATCCTGAAAAATTAAAATATATGTGCTCAAGACATGGAGCAACTATTTGTATAACAGGTGGCGGAAATTTTAGAGATAGTAGAGATTTTTCTACAAATATTCCTATGGGACATGTTATAAAAAATGGTGAAATTATCTCGTCAAGCAACTCTTCAAAAAAAGGAAATCTTATTGGATTTAATAAAGATAATAAACTTGTTTTAACAAGAGCTACTGGAGTAGAAGCCTTAGAAATGGGAATAAGAGATGCAGTTGAGTGGTTTCCTTACTTAATTGTAAATGGAAAGTCAATGCAAAAGGTTGGCGATGGTGGATTTGGAAATGCTGCTCGCACCACAATTGCTCAAAGAAAAGATGGAGTTGTTTTATTTTTAGTAGTAAATGCTTGTAGGGTTTTCTATTGTGGTCCTACGTTAGACGAAGTAATCAAAACATTAGAATTATATGGTGCCTATAATGCGGCTAATTTAGATGGTGGTGCATCTACTCAATTAGTTGAAAAAGGTAAATTATTAAACATTGCACGAAGTAGCGATGGTGATGTATTAGGTGAGGGACGTGGATTAGTAAATGCTTTTGCATACTTTACAGATTAAAGAACATAAGTGTTTATTCCATATTTTTCCTCTATAGGATCATAAAAAAAATCATTTTTAATTGGATAATAATTAAAATATCCAAAAACAACATAACAAATAATTATAATTATAAAAGAGATAATATTAAGAAATTTAATATTGTCTTTTTTAATTATTATATAACTAATAATTTGAGCAAAAATGATTGAAACAAATAATATTGAAAGCGTTATATATAAATTTTCACCTATTTTATAGTAGATTGGTAAAAATATTGCCAAAAATATAATTATACAAGATAAAGTACTTAAGAGAGTTCCGAATAAAAAATTATTCACTTTAACTTTGTATTTATTATAGATAATATATTCTAATATTCCATATATCATGAAAGTAGTGAATATTAGTTTCATATGTTCCCAAATACTTTCATTAACTGGGAAAAAAATAGCGCTTAAAGAATTAGGGAAAACATCGTATCCATAATGAAAAGGGAAGAATAAAACAAAAATAAGTAAAACATTTAATAATTTAAAAAACTTTAAATTCATATTTACCACCTTTCTAAATATTATGCTCAAAAGTATGACAAAAAAACTTTTTTTAAAAATTATGTCAAAAAAAAGGAAAAGCAAGAAAGATGGGGTATATACTTATTAGAGGGATATATATGGTTAAGATAGAACAAAGTTTAATTAATGAAGTGTGTAAGAATTTAGATATTGTAGATGTCATATCTAATTATCTTGATTTAGCGCCTAGAGGAAATAATTATTTTGGATTATGTCCATTTCATGAAGAAAAAACACCTAGTTTTGTAGTCTCTAAAGAAAAACAAATATTTCATTGTTTTGGTTGTGAACCACCTATTACTGGAAATGTTATAAGTTTTATAATGAAAAAAGAAGAAATCGGATTTTTAGAAGCTTTAAGAAAATGTTCTGAGATGTCTGGTATTGACATTGGACTTTCAAATTATAAAGCAGTTAAAAAAGAAAATATTTTTTTTAAAATATACGATGATGCTTTAAAATTATATCAAAATAGCATATTTACAGTTGAAGGTAGGCCATCACGAGATTATCTTTTAAACAGAGGAATCGATGAAGATACAATAAAAAAATTTGGTATTGGTTTAGCGATAAACAGAAAAGATGTTTTAACAAAATATTTAGTTAATAAATCATATAAATATAAAGATTTATTAAAAAGTGGATTGGTATCAGAGAACAATGGATTTTATGATATGTATAGAAATCGTATCATGATTCCAATTGAGGATGATAATGGACAAGTTGTTGGTTTTAGTGGTCGAAGTTTAGATAAAAATGATCCTAATAAATATATAAATTCACAAACTTCAGATATATTTAAAAAAAGTGAGTTGCTCTATAATTTAAATAGAGCGAAAGAATTTATAAAAAAACAAGGGAAAATAATTATTACTGAAGGTTTTTTTGATGTAATTTCTTGTTCTTTAGCAGAAGTAAATAATGTTGTTGCGACAATGGGAACAGCTTTAACTAAAGAACATATTCGAAAATTAAAAAAATTAAGTAAAGAAGTTATATTATGTTTCGACGGTGATAAAGCTGGTATAAATGCCACTTTAACCTGTTCTAATGAATTGATTAAAAATGATATTATGCCAAAGATTATATCTTTAGAAGAAGGATTAGATCCTGATGATTACATAAGAAAATATGGTAAGGAAAAATTTAAATCAAAGTCTGAAAACCCAATAAGTTATATTGATTATAAATTTAATTACTTAAAAGAAATTTACAATTTAAACGATAGTGTTGAACTTGCAAAGTATGTTAATTTAATTATTGAAGATTTAAAACAAGTTGAAGATGATGTTCAAAGAGAGATTTCAATTAACAAATTATCAAAGGAATCTAACTTAGAAGTTGAGTTTATAAAAAGTAAATTAAAATCAACCGAAAAGAAGGTAATTAAAGATATTTTACCCAAACAAAAAGTCATAAATTCAAAATATGATGAAGCACAAAAAAAATTAATATATTATATGTTAATCGATAAAAATGTAATTTTAATGTATAAGAAAAAAGTAACACATATGCCAATTGATAGATATCGCAATTTAGCAAATGATATAAGATTTTTCTATGATGATTATAATTATATAAATGTTTCTGATTTTATGAATAAAATTTTGTCTGATGATGAAAAGATTAAGACATTATCAGAAATACTATCAATGGAATTAAAAGAAAAATATAGTGAAGAAGAAATTGAAGATTATATAAATGCAATCAATGAATACAATACTTTAAATAATGTTGATGCTCTAAAAAATAAAGTTTTTACAACAAATGGTCAAAAGTCAAAAGCAGAAATAGCTGAAGAAATATTAAAGATTAGAAAAGGTGAATATTAATGGTAAATGAAATTAAATCATTTGATGAAAGAAAAGAAGAATTAATTAAAATAGGTAAAGAAAATGGAGTAATAACTTATGAGCAATTAGCAGCCCAATTAAAAGGATTAGATTTAGATAGTGATTCATTAGATGAATTATATAATCTTTTTAATGAAAACAATATTGCTATTGTTTCAGAAGAAGAAACGCAAAGCGGCGGAGTATCTTCAGTAGATAAAATTATGTTAGATGATATGACACTTACTAAAGATTTAACAATAAACGATCCAGTTCGTATGTACTTAAAGGAAATTGGAAAAATTAAATTATTAACAATGGATGAGGAACTAGATTTAGCAACACGTATTGAAAATGGAGATTTAGAAGCTAAAGCTTTATTAGCAGAGGCAAATCTTCGTTTAGTTGTAAGTATTGCTAAAAGATACGTTGGTCGAGGAATGTTATTTTTAGACTTAATTCAAGAAGGTAACATTGGTTTAATGAAGTCTGTTGAAAAATTTGATGTATCAAAAGGATATAAATTTTCAACATATGCTACTTGGTGGATTAGACAAGCAATTACAAGAGCTATAGCAGATCAAGCAAGAACGATTAGAGTTCCAGTTCATATGGTTGAAACAATCAATAAACTAGCACGTGTTCAAAGGCAAATGACTCTAGAATTAAATCGTGAACCATCAGAAGAAGAACTAGCTAAAAAAATGAATATTTCGATTGAAAAAATTCATGAAATTTACAAAATATCACAAGAACCAGTAAGTTTAGAAACGCCAATTGGTGAAGAAGATGATTCTCATTTAGGAGATTTTATAAAAGATGAGAGAAACTTAAGTCCAGAAGAATATGCAACAAACGAACTTTTAAAAGATGAGATATCAGAAGTTTTATTAACATTAACTGAAAGAGAAGAAAAGGTAATTCGTCTACGTTTTGGACTAGAAGATGGAAAGAGTAGAACACTTGAAGAAGTTGGACAATTATTTGGTGTAACTCGAGAAAGAATAAGACAAATAGAAGCTAAAGCATTAAGAAAATTAAGACATCCATCACGTTCGAGAAAATTAAAAGACTATTTAGGTGATTAATGAAATTATCGAAGAGGTTAATGACAATTGCTAATATGGTCCCAAATGAATCTAGTATAGTTGATGTCGGTTGTGATCATGGGCTATTAGATATTTACTTAACTTTAGTAAAAAAAGTAAATTGTATTGCAACTGATATAAATGTTAATTGTATAAAAAAAACTAAAGAAAATTTTAAAAAAGCAAAGTTAACTCAAAAAATTTCTTTAATTTGTACAAACGGATTAGATAATATTAATTTAGATAGTGTAGATTATGTTATTATTTCAGGAATGGGAACTAGTTCTATACTTAAAATAATTGCAAGAGCTAATGTATCTAAATGTATAATTCAGGCTAACAACAATCAATATGAATTAAGGAAGAAAATGAACAAAATGGGATTTGAAATAAAAAACGAAGTCTTTGTTTATGAGAAAAAAAAGTATTATGTCATAATTGAGTTTATAAAAGGTAATAAAAAATATCGTAATTATGAATATTTTTTTGGGCCTTATATTTTAAAAGATACTAACTTAGAATATAAAAAACACTTATATAAAAAATATAGTTATGTATCTAAAAAAAATAAAAAGATAACCAAAAAAATCATCTTAAATTATTATTTATTCAAATTAAAAAAATATTGTTAAAACAATATTTTAAAGGAAAAAAGTGGGATTATTTGAATAGGTTTTTTGTTCAACATTTGTAGTTGTCGTTTGATTTACTTTTTGTTTACTTTCTAAAGCGTCATCTTTTTTGAATTCGTCCATTACGCGAAACATTGTCTTAGCATTGTTTATAATTGGAGATACTTGCTTTATTAAAGGAATCGCTTGATTTACTATTCCTAATGTTTTCTGAGTTCCATTTAATATCGAACTAAAATTTAAACCACCAAATAATTTTTTCAAAGATGTTCTTCCTATTAATCCTTGATACGGATTTTGATTAAAAAATGGATAATAATAATTCATAAGAATAATCCTTTCTAGAATATTATATGAAAAAAAAGAAAAATAGTTTTATTTTGACAATTATTATGTTATAATTATTCTAGTATATAATAAGTATAGACGGTAGGGTTGTGCATGAAAAATAAGCCAATATTATTAGTGCCTAGTATATTAGTTTATAAAACTATAGCGTGGATAATAAATGCTATTGTCTTTTTTGTACGCAAAATTGCCTCTGGCACTGTTTTTGTATTAAAAAAAACAGGTCTATTTATAGTAACTATTATTAAATATATAGGAATTTATTCATATAAGTTACTAATGCTAATATTAAAAGGAATTAAGTATGTTTTGTTAGGTATTTATACTACTTTTAAAATGATAGGTATATTTACTTATTTAATCATTAAAAATATTATTATGTACATATATAAAATTATAAAATACATATTTGAATTACTTTATAAATTGATTAAATACTCTTTTATGGGAGTATATTTATTAATTAAATATGTAATTAAAGGTATCTATACTACTTTAAAATATGTAATTAAAGGTATTTATACTACTTTAAAATATATATTTAAAAGCATATATGTTGCCTTGAAGTATATTTTTAATAAAATTATAAATTTTATGAAATATACTTTTAAAGGTTTTAAAACTATTTCATATTTTGTTTATTTGTTTGTAAAGTATGTATTCAAAGGAATTGCGTTTATCTTTATCTTAATACCTTATATATACAACATAAGTGTTGAATATTCATTCAAGGCTAAGAAAAAGAGATTAAGAAATAATGTGTTGAATAATAAAATCAAAGAAGAAAGACAAAGAGTAAGATTACAATATGAGATTGAAAAAAAAGAAAGAAAAGCAGATTTAAAGAAAACTTTATTAGAGGCTAAAAAAGAAGCAAAAATTCGTAAGAAAAAAGAAAAAGAACGAAATAGTTATGTTAACGAAAATGTAAAAATCGAAAGAAAAAAATTAGCCGATTATATAAATGACTTCTTAAAAGTATTAATGGGTATTCCTAAAAAAATTAAAGAATATTTTGTAAGGAAATATAACAGTTCTGCATTTGTTAAAAATGCAAAAAATAAAGAAGAAATCAGTCGTGAATCTTTACTTATTAATTTTGAAGGCGATGATGCTGAAAAAAGTGATAAAAAGAGAGTATATGAATTTGTTGGTAAAAGTCCAGAAGGAAAATTAGTAAAAGATACCTTTGAAGCATTCTCAAAAGTAGAAGTTCACTCATTCTTGTTAAGTGAAGGATATGAAGTATATAGTATTAAAACTTCAAATTGGATTCAATTCCTATATGGTAGTAGCAATATAAGTAGATTTAAAATGAAGAGCAAAGATTTAATCTTCTTTTTAGCACAACTATCAACATACTTAAAAGCTGGTATTACTTTAGTAGAAGCTTTAAGAATACTTAGTCATCAATATAAGAAAAGACAACATCAAAAGATGTTTAAATCGCTTATTTATGACTTAACAATGGGTGATAACTTCAGTGAAGCTTTAGAAAAAAGAGGCAATGTATTTCCAAAGTTATTAATAAATATGGTTAAAGCATCTGAAATGACAGGTTCTCTACCAGAAGCATTAGATGACATGGAAGAATACTATACTCAAAGTGATAAAACAAGAAAACAGATGATTACGGCTATGACATATCCAGCAATAATATTTGTTATTTCTATAGCAGTCGTAACATTTATTATGGTATATGTTATACCTAAATTTGTAAATATTTATGAATCTATAGATCCTAACTCAATTCCTAAATTTACTTTAATAGTATTAGGTCTAAGTGATTTCTTAAAGGGTAACCTAATAATGATTTTCATAATAGCAATTATTGTTATATTAATATTTGCTTATTTATATCGAAATGTTCAATTGTTTAGAAGTTTAATTCAATGGTTATTGATGCATACTCCGGTAGTTGATAATATTATAATCTATAATGAAATAACAATGTTTACAAAGACATTCGCATCATTATTAAAACATAATGTATTTATTACTGATAGTATGGAAATATTAAACAAAATGACCACTAATGAAATATTTAAGATGATAATTTTAGATACTATTACTAATTTAGCTAAAGGAGAAAAAATTTCCTTAGCATTTAAAGATCAATGGGCTGTTCCTTTACCAGCTTACGAAATGATTGTTACTGGCGAAAGAACTGGTCAATTAGCAGAAATGATGCAAAAAGTATCAGATTATTATCAAGAACTACATGCTAATGCAGTAGGGCGTTTGAAGACATTTATGGAACCAGTGCTTATTATATTTTTAACTGGGGTAGTAGGAGTTATCGTATTATCTATTGTTATTCCAATGTTCTCATTATACTCTGCTATTGGTTAAGGAGGAAAAATGGAAATTTATTTTATAATATTATTTTTCATTACGGGAATATTCTTTGGTTCATTTTTCAATGTAGTAGGTGATAGATTACCAAGAGGTGAATCGATTGTATTTCCTCCTTCTCATTGTAATAATTGTAATCATCGTTTAACTCCTTTAGAGTTAATTCCTATTTTATCTTTTATATTACAAGGTGGTAAATGTCGAAAATGTGCCTGTAAATTGTCTTTAGTATATCCATTATATGAGATAATTTGTGGAATAGTTTTTCTTTTATCGTATTTATCTTTTGGTCTTACACCAGAATTAATTATAGTTATTACTTTTATCTCAATGTTATTGATCATTTTTGTTAGTGATATTGGGTATATGATAATTTCTGATGAGGTATTAATAACAACCCTTATATTATTAATAATAGAAACTATTTTTATATATGATTTATCATATCTATTTGATTCTATTTTTAATGGAATTATAGCTTTTATAATTATGTTTTTAATTAAAATGGTTGGTGATTTTCTATTTAAAAAAGAATCAATGGGTGGTGGAGATATTAAATTAATGTTCTTCTTTGGATTTATGTTAGGATGGGAAATGGCAATTATTTGTATTTTTATAGCATCATTTATTGCCTTACCAGTAGCATCTTTAATTTTAGTCACAAAAAAAGAACATCACATTCCTTTTGGACCATTTTTAAATGTAGCCGCAATCCTAGTTTTATTATTACATATTGATATAACAGCAATTATAAAAATGATTATATAAAAAACAAGAAATATTTCTTGTTTTTTATTTACTTAATCTTAGTTGCCTGGTATCATCATTGGATTATTATTTTCAATAGGTTCAACAGGAACTACAATAGGTTGTTCAATAGTAGTGTTACTATTTTGTGTAGATTGTTCTCCGTTATTTTTAATTTCCATATTTTCTTTAGCAATATTATCTTGTTCAATAGCAGTTTTTAAATCTAGAATACCACTAGAATTATCATCATCGTCTAATTCAATAAGTTTTAATAATTCTTCAAATGTTGTATATCCTTCTACAACTTTTTCTAAACCGTCGTGAAGTAGAGTAGTTACATCGGATTTATAAACTAATGTACGTAGTTCTTCTCTTTTAACATTTTCACTTATAGCATCTCTGATTTCTTGATTAATTCTTAAAACTTCATGAATTGCCATACGGCCTTTATATCCATTGCCACAGATTTCACATCCTTCAGCAGTATATACTTCGTTTATTTCTTTATTTAATACATCTCTAAATAATTTTTTTTCATATTCGTTTGTTTTTCTTAGAGAACGACAAGCTGTACATAATCTTCTTGCTAACTTTTGTGAAATAATTCCTTCAAGTGCACTAGCAAGTAAGTAACGTTCAACTTCCATATCTAATAGACGTTCAATAGTATTAAGTGAGTTGTTGGTGTGCAATGTCGATAATACTAAGTGTCCAGTAATAGAAGCACGAACTGCTATTTTAGCTGTTTCAGTATCACGAATTTCCCCAATCATTATTATATCGGGGTCTTGACGCAAAATAGAACGTAGGGCAGTTGCAAAATTTAAACCAATATCACTATTAGTCTGAATTTGTGAAATACCTTCAATGTCCATTTCTATCGGATCTTCTACAGTAACTAAATTCGTTTCTTCACGATTTAATTTTTGTAACATAGAATAAACAGTTGTTGATTTACCAGAACCAGTAGCACCTGTAATTAGAATAATTCCGTTTGGGACTCTCATCATATCTACTACTTTTTTAAAATTGTTATCACTAAATCCTAATGATTCGATACCGCTTAAACTCATTGAATAGTCTAAAATACGAATAACGATTTTCTCGCCATTTCTCGTTGGGATACTAGAAACACGCATGTCTAAATCTGCATTTTGTAATTTAGCTTTTATAGCACCATCTTGAGGAAGACGAGTCTCGGTAATGTTCATACCTGCAATAATTTTGATACGAGTTATTAAGTTTTTCTTTATTGTATTTGGTATATCGGCGTAATTTTTTAATTCACCATCAATTCTAATTCTAATTCGCATAAATTCAGGATGAGGATCAAAGTGAATATCACTCGCGCCTCTTTTAGCGGAATCAAGTAGAATCTCATTTACAACCTCTACAATTGGCATCTTCTCAAAATCAAATGTTTTTATCATAATTCAATCCCCTTTTTAATTTAGGACTAGCATTTATCCTGTTTATATTATATAATATATTTATAATAAAAACAACATAAAAGGAGATTTTTATGAAAAAAAGTAATAGAGGATTTATGTTAGTTGAAACACTTGTAGCGACAACAATCATCGTTTCTGCTTTGTTATTTATATATATACAGTATTCGACAATCACGAATAACTATATAGAAAGTTTTAGTTATAATACTACAAATGGATTATATGCGGCATATAATGTTAAAAATTATATATTAGAAGATGGCTATGAAACACTTGTTAGTGAAATAAGCAGTCATGATTTTCTTGATATTACTAATTGTCAAACAACTTATTTTGACAATGAAGATTACTGTTCTTCATTAGTAATTAATTCAAATATCGTAAAATTGCTTTTTACATATGAAAATGTTGATAATATTAATTATGGTGTAAACGATAAATTTAAAAAATTTATCAATAGAATAGTATTTGATGATACCGGAGAATATCGTCTATTAATTCAATTTAAAGATAATACTTTTGCAACGATATTATTATCAAAATAAAGGAGTTTATTATGAATAAAAAAGGATTTACTATAATAGAATTCGCACTTGGATTTGTATTACTTTCAGTAGTAGTCATATTATTATTTCAAATAATAATTGTCGTTAAAGAACTTTATGTGTCAGCGCTTGTTAAGACTAAACTTTTAACTAAACAATCGGTTATTGTAGAAACATTCTATGAAAAACTATTTGGTCAAGATATTGTTGTCATATATAAAAATTCAGATGATTCAGTTACTTTTATATTTGAAGATGGTTCTAATAAAACCTTTGATTATGATCGTGATGAGAAAACAATAAAATATGATGACTTTAGTACTAAATTAATCGATGGTAGTTATTTTGGTAACATTAATTTAACAACTGAAACTATTTTAGATGTAGATTCTACTATGAATAATTCGTTGTTGAAAATAAAAATACCAATTTATCATCCTTTATTGCCAGAAGAGGATTTTGGTATCAATATGATATATCAATACAATAATAAGACAACTTCCGTTTCCTCGTTAGATATCATAGATAATTTAGATTCAGAAAAAAAAATATATTTAACCGGTTCAGCAGATATGATAACATTCACAAATATTGAGTTTGAAGATCCTGGTTATTATGTTTTAGAACAAGGTGGAGAAATTACTTATAATGATCCTAGTGTTGTTGTTACAGGTTCGGTCGGAAATACTCCAAATACAATCTATACCTTAACTTATACAATTTATGATAGTGGGGGAATAGTAGTAGATCGAAGAACTAGAAATGTTCAATTATTGAATTCTTTTTATAATTTTGAATATAAAGGAAATACTCAATCTTTTAGTATTCCAGTATCAGGACAATATCAATTAGACGTTTGGGGTGCTGAAGGTGGTAGTGCTAATTTAAGTAATGACCGTGGTGGCAAAGGTGGTTATACATCTGGTACATATTACTTTGTAAAAGGCGAAATACTATACGTTGAAGTAGGTGGCAAAGGTAGTTATACCGCTACAGGGAGTATAGTTGGTGGATATAACGGTGGAGGTACCAGTGGAGCCGGAACTATTAGTTCGGGTGGTTCTGGTGGTGGTTCGACTGATATTAGAACAAGTTTAAGTTTAAGTGGAAGAATGATTATAGCTGGTGGTGGCGGTGGTTCTGGTAGTAGAAATGATTCTAGTTACCAAGGAGCCGGTGGTTCTGGTGGTGGTTTAATCGGTGGTAGTCCAACTTATTTAGGATATGCAAGTTATAATGGAAGTCCAGGAACTAGTGAATTTGGTGGGGCTCCAGCAACATATGACACTAGTATAACTTCAAATCCAACACCAGGAACTCTAGGTGCTGGTGGTAATGGTGGGACATATAATTCCACATACGGTGGTGGTGCTGGTGGGGGAGGTTACTACGGCGGCGGCGGTGGCGTTCGTTTTGGTGGTGGTGCTGGTGGTTCTGGCTACTGTGGATATATTGCAAGTTGTACTTCAAAAAGCGGAATTGAAAACTTTACATTACCAGATGGTAACAATTCTAATGGAAATTCCGGCGATGGATATGCAAGAATAAGTCTAATTTCTATAGTAGGCTAATCCAAAAATCGAAAGTAAAATACAATATTAATCCCGATATAATAGAATGAATTATTCGAGCTGTTAAAAAAGGAATATATTTAATTTTAGTATCACTTAAAATACTAATTACCTGCATATGAACACTAAATCCACCAAAGGATATTATCATTACAGATAAAGTAGATTTAATTTTTAAAGGGATATCTAAAAGACCAATATATCTTAAACCTTGTGTCATTTCAAAAACTCCATTTAATACACTTTGATAATAATTATTTAAATTGATGTTTTTATCTATTATTGTAGTAATAATTGAAAATAAAGTTATTACTCCTAAAATTAATAAAAGAATACTCATACTGTTTATTAAAGAATTAGTAACTATTTTGCCAAAATTTAATTTATTGCTAATTCTTTTTTTATGCATATTTAAAAGGGCTGTTTTTAAATTTATTTTAATATCTCTTTCGTTTACTGGATTATAATTTCTAAAGATTATTCCAATAATAAAATTTGACAAATAATGTATAATTAATATTAGGATACCAACATCTTTATTTTGTAAAAAAATAATAGAAACCGGTCCTAGTATAAAAAGAGGATTCGAAAAATTACAAAACATCAGTAATTTAGAAGATTCCTTTTCATCTAGCATATTATTTAAATATAATTCTCTTATATTTTTAGCAGAAGAAGGTGTGCCTGAAAGCATACTCATAATAAAAACAAAAGCAGAATTTTTGCTAGTTTTAAATAAAAGAACCATAATCGGTTTAAAAATTTCACCAATTAGTTCAACAAATCCATAATTTATTAATAATTCTGATATAATAAAGAAAGGAAATAATGAAGGAAATATATTGTTTAACCATATGTCAAACGCAAAAGATACACATGTCATTATACTTTCAGATTCTATCAGTATTTGTGTTATAATAAATAATAATAAAAAAATAAACAATAAATTCTTTAAAATACTTTTCAATTAACACCTCTTTAGAAAGGATTGATATTATTAAAACATATTCTAAAAAAACAAAAAAAATTAACAAATTAGATTTCTTATATATAGGATTTGTGTTCTTCTATATTGCGCTTTTAATTCCTATTCCATATTATATTGAGAAACCAAAAGGAGTAATAAATATAGAAGAGTTAATTGATACTGATCTTGAATATAAAATGGAAGGTACATACAATATGGCATATGTATCTGAAATGAAAGCAACTATAATGACTTATTTAATTGCTAAATTAAACAAAGATTGGGATATTTATAAAAAAGAAGAGTTATATAAAAATGCTGATCCAGAGAAAGAAAATAAACTAGAAAAGGATATGTTAAATGCTTCTAGAATTACTTCTAAAATAGTTGCGTTTGATCGCTCTAATACAGATTATGAAGTAATAGATAATCGATTAGTAGTTTCATTTTTACTTGAAAATTATGAAAATAATTTAGAAGTAGGAGATGAGATAATTTCGGTAGAACAAACAGAAGTAGAAACAACTAAAGATTTGTTTAATGTTTTACAAAATTATCAACATAACAATACTGTTAAAATAAAAGTAAAAAATGATAATAAAGATTATACTAGAACTGCTAAATTAATAGAAGAAGATGGCAAAATATATATTGGAATAGTATGTTTAGATTTCAAAAAATTAAAAACGGATGTTAATTTAGATATAAAATATGATTCAAATTCTTATGGATCCTCTGGCGGTTTTATGGTAGCCTTAATGCTATATGATGTGTTAATTCCGGATGATTTAACTAATGGTTTAAAGATTTCGGGAACTGGTACCATCGATGAAGAGGGCAATGTTGGAGAAATTAGTGGAGTGAAATATAAATTAAAAGGAGCAGAAAATAAAAAAGCGGATATCTTTTTTGTGCCATATGGTGAAAACTATGAAGAAGCTTTAAAAGTTAAAAAAGAGAGCAAATTAGATATTGAAATTGTTTCAGTTAAAACTATTGATGACGCTATAAAATATCTTGAAAATTATGGACTATAATCTTTAAATATGATAAAATGAAAACAGGTGAGATTGTGAAGATTGGTGAAGTAGACATTAATAAAGTAACCCCTATGATGCGTCAATATATCGAAATTAAAAATAATAATCCAGACATTATTATCTTTTTTCGTTTGGGTGATTTTTATGAAATGTTTTTTGAAGATGCAATCACAGCTTCACGCGAATTAGAACTTACATTAACTGGTAAAAGTGCAGGGTTAGAAGAAAGAATACCAATGTGTGGTGTTCCGCATCACGCTGCTAATATATATTTAGATAAATTGATATCTAAAGGATATAAAGTAGGAATATGTGAACAATTAGAGGACGCTAAAGATGCTGTAGGCATTGTAAAAAGAGATTTAGTACAAATCATCAGTGTTGGAACAATTATAAATAATGATTCATTAAAAGAAAATGATTTTAATTTTATTGGTAGTGTTATGGATTTAAACCATGCTTATGCTTTAACTTACACAGATATCAGCACAGGGGTAATCTATACTACTTTAATTGAATATAGTGACACTAAATTAATCAGTGAAATAATAAATATTGGAATAAAAGAAGTAATATTGACTAATAAAGTTAATAAAGGTATATATTCTATTTTAAAAAATCAATTTAATTTAACCTTAACAGTAACTGATGAAATAAATAGTTTAGATCAATATAACTACATTTATGAAGATATAAAAGATATCAGACATATCGAATCGATAAAATATTTATTAACGTATATCAATAATACTCAAAAAAGAAATTTAAGCCATTTACAAAAAGCAATTGTTAAAGAAGAAAATAAATATTTAAAGATGGATATACATACTAAGAGAAATCTTGAATTAATAGAGACAATGAGATTAAAAGAAAGAACAAATTCTCTATTGTGGTTACTAGACAAAACTAAGACAGCAATGGGTTCTAGAATGTTAAAAAACTGGATTGAAAATCCATTAATTGATAAAAAAATAATCAATGATAGATACGATGTAGTTGAAACCTTATTAAAAGAATTTATTTTAAAAGGTGATTTACAAAATTATTTATATGAAGTTTATGATTTAGAGCGATTAAGCGGTAGAATAGCATTCGGAAACGCTAATGCTAGGGATTTATTACAACTAAAAAATTCGTTAAAATTTTTGCCTCAAATAAGTGAAATACTTGATAAAATTAATTTTTATAAAAACTTTAAACCATTAGATAATTTATATAATTTATTAGAAAAAAGTATTTATGAAAATCCTCCTATATCAATTAAAGAAGGATATTTAATCAAAGAAACCTATAATCTTGAACTAGATGAATTAAAAAGTTTAAGAAAAGGTGGCAAAGATTTTATTGCAAAATTTGAAAATGATGAAAAAGAAAAAACTGGAATTAAAACTTTAAAAGTTGGTTACAATAAAGTATTCGGTTATTACATTGAAGTTTCAAAAGGTCAAATACATTTAGTAAAAGAAGAATATGGTTATGATCGCAAACAAACTTTAAGTAATTGTGAAAGATACATAAGTCCGATTTTAAAAGAAAAAGAAGCTTTAATTTTAAATGCTGAAGAAAAAATTATCGAATTAGAGTATAATTTATTCAATGAAATAAAAGATAAAATAAAAGAATACATTCCGAAATTACAAGAAATTGCTAAAATTATCAGTGAAATTGACGTTTTGCAATCATTCGCAACTATAACTGAAAATAACAATTATATAAGACCACTATTAACTGCTAAAAAAGAAATAAACATTGTTGAAAACAGGCATCCTGTAGTAGAAAAAGTCATGGTTCAAGAATATGTTCCAAATGATATTATAATGGATGAAAAAACATGTGTATTACTAATAACAGGCCCTAATATGGCAGGTAAATCGACATATATGCGTCAAATGGCAATTACAGTTATAATGGCTCAAATAGGATGTTTTGTTCCTGCTAAAGAGGCAAGTTTACCTATTTTTGATAAAATTTTTACAAGAATTGGGGCTAGTGATGACTTAGTTAGTGGTGAATCAACTTTTATGGTCGAAATGACAGAAGCAAATTATGCAATTTCTAATGCTACTGAAAATAGTTTGATATTATTTGATGAGTTGGGTAGGGGAACAGCTACATTTGATGGTATGGCTTTAGCCCAAGCAATAATTGAATATATTGCCCAAAACATAAAAGCTAAAACTTTCTTTTCAACACATTATCATGAACTTACTGACTTAGAACAAAATATTGATACATTAAAAAATATTCATGTCAGTGCATATGAAAAAAATGGTAATGTTACTTTCCTTCATAAAATAAAAGATGGAAGTGTCGACAAAAGTTATGGTATATATGTTGCAAAAATAGCAAAATTACCAGAAAAAGTAATTCAAAGAGCTGATCAAATCTTAAAAATTTATGAAAATAAAGAGAAAAAAAGAACAGTAAAAATTCAACAGGATTTTGACTTTGAAATAAATGAAGATAAAGAATCAGAAATTGAAAAAGAAATAAAAGCTATTAATCCTTTAGAAATAACACCGATTGATGCTTTAAATATTTTATATAATTTAAAAGAAAAGTTAAAATAGGAGGAATTATGAATATATTAAAAAAAGAAAATTGGTGGATTTGGTTGATGTTATTTTTATTTTCAAGTGGAGGTTCGACAATAATATTAGGAGCATTGTTGGATGTTTTTGATAAAAATGCATGGTATGCTAATTGTAAAAATTGGCTAATTGCATTCTTATGTCTAATATTTCCTGCTTTCATAATGGCGTTTGTCTTCCTTATACAAATTACTTGTTTGACGGCTGCTAAATTAGAAGTACCAGGTAAAGAAATATACTTATCACCAACAATATGGATTTTATTATTAATATTACCAGTTATTGGATGGGTTTTATTTTCGGTTTTATATCTATATATATCAATATGGACTATTGTTATGTTATATCGAGGAAAAGGCGAAAAATATTGTGACAATTAGAAAGGATTTAATATGGCAATAAATAGAAGTGAATTAAGACGAAAAATAATGACAATTTTATATCAAATAAATATTTATTCTCAAAATAAAATAGATTTTGAATTAGATAATTTAATAAAAAATGTAATAGAAATAGATAATGAATTTGTTAAAGAAATTGTTTACGGAGTAATAACCTATAAAGAGAAGTTAGATGAACAAGCTAATAAATATCTAGAAGGTTGGACAATTTCAAGGTTAGGTAATACAGATCAAGCTATTTTAAGAATTGGATTATATGAATTATTATATACAGATACTCCAGATGTTGTAGCAATCAATGAAGCAATTGAACTTGCTAAAGAATATTCAGATGACCATGTTCGAAAGATGATCAATAGTGTATTAGACAAAGTATATCATAATAAGTAGGTGATAAAATGGAAGATAAATATTTAACAGTAGGTATCGTTACTAAATATTTAAAAAGTAAATTTGACAATGATGAAAATTTAAAACAAATATATATAAAAGGTGAATTGTCGAATTGTAAATTCCATTCTTCAGGTCACCTATATTTTTCTATTAAAGATGAAACAAGTAAAATAAATGCTATTATGTTTAATAATAATGCTAAAAATTTGCTTTTTAATCCTGTTGATGGAACAAAAGTTTTAGTAATGGGGAGAATAAGTATATATGAACAAACCGGAAATTATCAAATATATGTTGAAGAAATGTTAGAAGATGGTGTTGGTAATTTATATATTGCTTTTGAAAAATTAAAAAAACAATTAGAAGAAGAAGGTTTGTTTGATTATAAATATAAAAAAGAAATTCCAGCAATACCCGAACGTATTGGAGTTGTTACAGCACCGACAGGAGCAGCAATAAAAGATATATTGACAACTATAAAAAGAAGATTTCCATTAACAGAAGTTATAATTTTTCCAAGTTTAGTTCAAGGTGACGGATCTGCAAAAAATATAGCTGAAAATATTGAAAAAGCTCAAAATTATAATTTAGATTTACTTATCATAGGTCGTGGTGGCGGATCTATTGAAGATTTATGGGCATTTAATGAAGAAATAGTAGCAAGAGCGATATTTAAATCAGATGTTCCAATTATAAGTGCCGTTGGGCATGAAATTGACTTTACAATTGCTGATTTTGTAGCCGATAGAAGAGCAGCAACTCCAACAGCAGCCGCAGAATTAGCAGTTCCTAATATAATTGATATAATTAAATATAATAATCAATTAAAAATAAGATTATATGAAAGTGTAAACAAAAAATTAAACTATAATAGATTGATAATTGATTCTTTAAAAAATTCTTTTATATTAAAAAATCCTATGATTTTATATGAGAATAAAAAAATATTTATTGATCAACTAAATGAAAAAATAAGTAGTTTAATTTTACATAAATTAGATAAAAGAAAAACAGAATTTTCAAATATTGTTTCTAAATTACAAATATTAAATCCTTTAAATATTTTACAAAAAGGATATAGCATTGTATATAAAAATAATGAGTTGATAAAAGATTCCGAATCAGTAAATGTAGATGATTTAGTAACAATTAAACTATCTAATGGTCAATTTAAAGCTATTGTTAAGGAGAAATAAAATGAAATTTGAAGAAAAAATAAAAAAATTAGAAAAATATGTATCAGAATTAGAAAAAGATGATGTTGATTTAGATTCGGCAATAAAAAAATATACAGAAGCTATGACATTAATAAAAGAGTGTGATGAAGAGCTAAAAAACGTTGAAAAAAAGATTGCTAAAATAGTAACTGAAAACGAAAAATTAGAAGAATTTAAATTAGAAAATTGATTATAAAAAAGTAGATATTTACCATACTAATATTGTAGTCTGTGAAAAAAGGAGATGAGAACAATGTTTTTTAAAAAAACATTATCAGTTATTCTTCTATTACTATTTATTATTCCATATAATGTTCTCGCTTATTCAGACTACATAATAGCTAGTGGTCAAAATATTGGTATTGAAATTAAATCAAAAGGTGTTATAGTCGTTGGTACTTACAAAGTAGAAGACAATGATATTGCCTTAAAATCCGAAATAAGAGTAGGCGATATTATCAAAACTATCAACGGTGATCCCATTAGCACAGTCGATGATTTAGTTAAAAAAATTAATACTGTTACAAATGATAATATCAAAATAGGTTATATTAGAAATGATATATCTAAATATACTAATCTTAAATTGCAAAAAGTTAAAAACACTTATAAAACAGGATTGTATGTTAAGGACAGTATAACTGGTATCGGAACACTAACGTACATTGATCCAAATACGAAATTATTTGGAGCTTTAGGACATGAAATAGTTGAAAAGAATACCGGAAAAATATTAGAAACTAATGAGGGAAAAATATTTAATTCCGAAGTTATTGGTTTAGTACGAAGTACTAATGGAGTGCCTGGCGAAAAAAATGCCAGATACTACTCAAATCAAATAAATGGAATAGTTAACGAAAATACTAATAAAGGTATTTTTGGAGAATATACTGTACCTTTTGATACATCAAAGCTATATAAAGTTGCTAATTCTTCTGAAATAAAAAAAGGAAAAGCAAAAATATTGACAGTATTAAATGGAACCGATGTCGATGAATACGATATTAATATTATTAATATATCAAAACTTGGAAGTACTAAAAATCTTGTTTTTGAAATAACCGATAAAAAATTATTGGAAAAAACTGGTGGTATAATTCAAGGAATGAGTGGTAGTCCTATTATTCAAGGTAATAACATAATAGGCGCAGTTACACACGTTATTGTTGATAATCCTACCAAGGGATATGGAATATTTATAACAAATATGTTAGAAGAATCTGAAAACTAAGAGACATTATGTCTCTTTTTTAGACAAAATTATCAATTTTTGATATAATTGACCTGGTGATATTTATGGCATCTACAATAATACATATATGTGTTGCAAAAGAAGTTAATAATAAAATAAAATATAATGAAAAAGATTTATATTTAGGTACAATAGCACCTGATATAAGTAAACTTATTGGTAAAAATAAACAAGAATCTCATTTTTTAAATACTAAAAATATTCCTAATATTGAAAAATTTCTAAAAAAATACAAAGGTTTTTTAACTGACAGTTTTTTAATGGGATACTTAATTCATTTATATACAGATAAACTTTGGTTTAAAGATTTTATTAATAATTTTGTTCAAAATAACAACGTAAAACTAACAAATGGTGATACTGTAAAATTAGATTCTAAATTTATTAATAATTTAATATATAACGATTATACAAATTTAAACATTGATTTAATTGATCATTATAATCTAGATTTATCGCTTTTTTATGAAGAGATTATCTATCCAACTATTAAGTTTGATGAAATACCAATTAATAAATTAGACATATTAGTAGATCAAATGGGAATAATAATTAAAAATTCGACACATCAGCAACTATATTTACTAAATATGGAAGAAATAGAAAGATTTATTCAAGAAACTTCTGAATATATATATAATGAATTAATAAATAATAACTTAATCAGTACTAATTAAACTATTGACATCTATTTATGAAAATGATAATATTTATAAATAACGAAGAAAAGAAATAGTAATAAAATTGAGATTAAAAGAGAGTTAGTGGATGGTGTAAACTAATAGTGAAATTTTATGAACGCGTCTTGGAGTTAAAACGTATATCTGCGTTAAAGATTAAAGTGCATAGATATTCTATGAAATAAGGTGGTACCGCGATAAATCGTCCTTATTTTATAGAATTTTTTTATTTAAAGGAGTGAAAACATGAGTTTAATCAAAGAAACAGAAATTTATTTAAAAGAAGTAGTCAATAAAATAGGGTATGAGATAGATGAAGTTAAATTAGAGACATCTTCAGTACCTGAACTTGGACAATTTCAAATTAATTTAGCAATGTCATTAGCAAAACAAAATAAAACAAATCCTAGAGAAATTGCTAATAAAATAGTAGAATCTTTAGATGATAGATTTACTAATGTAAATATTGCTGGTCCAGGATTTATTAATTTAACTTTTAATGACAAAGTAATTGCCAATCATTTAAATCAAGCAATCAATAATTTTGACATGTTTGTCGATTTAGAAGAACCTAAAACAATAATTATTGATTATGGTGGAGCTAATGCTGCTAAGGCATTACATGTTGGACATATGAGATCTGCAAATATTGGTGAAGCTTTAAAAAGATTAGCAAAACTTTATAAAAACAATGTAATTGGAGATGTTCATCTAGGTGATTTAGGAAGACAAGCAGGAATGATTATTTCTCAATTAATGGTTGAACAACCAGATTTAGAGTTTTTTGATGAAAATTTTAAAGGAGAATATCCAAAAATAAATTTAACGAACGATGATTTAGCAAGAATATATCCACTTTCATCTACTTTGGCAAAAGAAGATCCAGAAAGAATGGAATTAGTAAGAGATATAACTGCTAAAATCGACGAAGGACACCATGCTTATGGTGAACTTTGGAAACAAATTGTGGCGATATCTTCAAAAAACATTAAAGAAGTATACAACAAATTAAATTGTCACTTTGAATTGTGGGAAGGTGAAATGGATGCTTTTGAGTATATACCAAAAGTAATTGAAATAATGGATCCCTATTTGTATGAATCAGAAGGTGCTTTAGTAATGGATATTAAAGAGGATACTGATACAAAAGAATTACCACCTTTAATGGTAATTAAAAAGGATGGGGCAACAAAATATGAAACTCGTGAATTAGGAACCCTATATTCTCGTATTCAAAGATTTAATCCAGATGAAATATGGTATGTTGTCGATCAAAGACAAGCATTACACTTTGAACAAGTATTTAGAGGAAGTTATAAATCTGGATTAGTTCCTAAAACTACAAAATTATATCATTACGGATTTGGAACAATTAATGGTAATGATGGTAAACCATTTAAAACTAGAGATGGTGGAGTAATGGAACTAGATACTTTAATTGAAATGATAAAAAGCGAAATAGAAAAGAAAATTAAGCCTGAAATAATTTCTGAAGAGAGGGAGAAGATTGCTAACTCTTTAACAATAGCAACTTTAAAATATACGGATTTACTACCTTTTAGAAAAACTGATTATATTTTTGATCCAGTTAAATTTAGTTCTTTAGAAGGAAAGACAGGACCTTATATTCTATATACAATCGTGAGAATAAAATCTCTATTAAATAAAATACAAGAATATAATTCAAACAAAATAGAAGAAATTACGAATAATGATGTTAGAAATATTTTAGTTAAACTAATAGAATTACCAAAGTCATTAAAAAGAGCTTATGAAGAGGCAACATTAAATTATTTAACAGAATATATATATGATTTATGTAGTTTATATAATAAATTTTATAGCAACAACAATATATTGAATGAACCAAATGAACAAACTAAAAATTCTTATATTGCTTTATCTAATTTAGTACATAATACATGTGAAAAAATATTAGATGTATTAGCAATTGAAACAATCGATAAAATGTAATAAAATGATAATTGTAGTAATTAATATATTAAACACCTAGGAGGAAATATTAATGAATAAAAAAAGAATTATCGTAATCATCTTTATTTTGTTTGCAAGTTTGTTTTCTTTCAAAGTCATTAATCCAATTATAATTGAAAAAAATTATAAAAGTGATATCAGTGAAGAAGTCGAAGAAACTAAAATTGATATTACTGAAAATATGGAAGAACAAATTAGAAAAGTTCAAGTTCCTGATGTTATTCAAAAACCAACAGTAGTAAAGAAAAAAATTCGTAAACCAATTATTTATGTTAATCCTAAAAGTTTAAAAATTTTAGAAGGAACAAAATATGATGTTTATAAAGGTGTTACTGTAGCAAATAATACCAATAACAATTTATCTGCAACAATAACAGATACTACTATTCTTGAAGGCAACAAGATTCATACAATTACTTATTTTGCTAAAAACAGTGCAGGAATTGCGAGTAACGAGAGATTTATTGAAGTTTTGTTACCAAAAGATGATGAAGATAATGATAAATTTACAAATAAAGAAGAAGTGGATAATAACACAGATTTCAACAACGAAGAAGATTATCCATTTTTAATGCAACCTGAATTTGGAAAATTTGATCAAAAAATACTGTTACTCCAATACGATAATTACATAGATATTAAGCCAAAAGCATATGATACAATAGCTAAAGAATTAGATGTTATTAGTACAAATCCAGAAATTGATACTTCCATCATTGGGACTAACTTTATTACTTATGAAACAATCGATAGAGTAGGAAATAGGGCAGAAGTTACTAGAATCATTGAAGTTCTAGATCATAATGAAGACTATGATAACGATAAATTTACAAATAAAGAGGAATTTGATAATAATACTGATTATAATAATGAAAACGATTATCCGATTTTAAATATACCAATATTTGAAGATTTTGATTCTTATTTAATCGTAAATAAATTTGAACAATATATAGATATTAAACCAAAAGCATTCGATACATTATTAAAAGAACTAGATGTCATCAGTACAAATTCAGAAATTGATACTTCTATAACCGGTAACAATCTTATTACTTATGAAGCTACCGATAGATTAGAAAATAGGGTAAAAGCCACTAGAATTATCGAAGTATTAGATTTTAATGCAGATTACGATAATGATAAATTTACAAATAAAGAAGAAATTGATAACAACACCGATTATAATAATGAAAATGATTATCCTATTTTATGTACCCCAGTATTTGAAGAATTTGTTTCTTATATAGAAATAAAGCAATTTAAAGAATACAATGACATTATACCTAAAGCATATGATAAAATCGGAAAAGAACTAATTGTATCAGTATCTGGATATGTTGATACTAATATTTTAAATGAATATGAATTAAAATATACTGCGATAGATAGAAAAGGAAACGAAATTACAGTTAATCGCCGAATAAAAATAATTGAGGAACAATTCTAAGACCTTTAAAACTAACGGTTATTTGACAAAAAGCTTCATTAATGCTATAATTTAGTCACATATGGAAAAATACTTGTAAATTATTATATTAACGGGTATTTTTTTACACTTTATATTATACAAATTCCCGAAAAGTTGAAAAAAGTATTATTTTTTATTTTTAATTTGACAAATGAAAAACAATGTGATAATATAACAAACAACTTTCGGGTTTAAAAGGGGGAATTTATATGTATAATGAAAGAAATGAGAATTTTTCGTTGAAGGAAACATTATTAAAAGGATTATTTTTTGTTGGATTCATAGTAATTTTAGTTTTACTATTTCCAACGAGATGCAGTTTAAAAACTACCAATGATATTAATGGAATATTTAATGAAAATTTAAAAACAATGAAAGAAGCTGCTATAAGTTATTTTACTATAGAAAGAATGCCTTTAATAGAAGGTGAAACTAAGGAATTAACTTTAGGCGAAATGCTAGATGAAAAATTACTATTAGAATTTGAAGATAGTAATGGAAAATCATGTTCAAAAACCGAATCATATGTAATGGTTACAAAAAATACTGATGAGTATTTAATGAAAATCAATTTAAAATGTACAGATAAGGAAGATTATATCTATGTACATTTAGGATGTTATGATTATTGTGAAGGTTTATTATGTGAAAAAGTTGAAGCAGGAACTGGTAAAAAAGAA
Source organism: Bacilli bacterium (assembly GCA_028708945.1). Next base: position 10,746 of record JAQVXV010000005.1, on the reverse strand, counting down.
GAAGAAAAAGAAAAAATTGATAAAGATGATGATGATAAACCAGCAGTACCAACTGTTTATCGTTACAAATACGTTAAAACAACAGCTGCAACTTACACAAATTGGTCAAATTGGTCAGATTGGTCAGTAACTTCTAGAGCTGCTAACAAAACAACAGAAGTAAAAACTAATGTTGTTAAATCATCAACTCAAGTTAAAACTTTAGTAGCATATAAAACAACTATTAAAGAAGATAAGACTAAACCAATATATGAAGAAGTTAAAGTAGAAATTGGTTCTGAAAAAGTTCCAACATCTTGTGCAAAATTTGGTGTAAAAACAACAAAAGTAAGCACTGGTAATTATACTTATACTGCTTGGAAATTAGCATTTGCAAACAAAGAATTTGCAACAGTGCCAAAAGATACTGATACGATTAAATATGTTTACGATGCTGCAGCAAACAATTCTTGTGGCGATTGTGCAAGTAGAATGATCACAATCTATGATATATATTACAGAAAAAAAGTTTTAGAATATACAACCAAAACTGAAGCATATTGTGAAGAATATAATTATGAAACAATTACAAGTACAGGAACTTCAAAAGTTTTAATTGGATATGAAAAAGTTACAACTAAAGAACCTATTTATGGTTACTCTACAAAAGAAGTATCTACAACATACTATAGTTACCGTACAAGAAGTTATACACCAGGTAGCACAGTATACCAATGGAGTTCAAGTATTAATGATTTAACTTTAAAAAACAAAGGATACAGTTATACAGGAATAAAAGAAAAGGTTAGTTAATAAAAAGGGGGAAATAAAATGGAAAGAAATAAGTATGTAGTTGAGAATCCACATTTACTTAATGATCAACAAGTAAAAAAACTTTCAGCTAAGAAAACTAAAGTAAATGAAGGTTTTGCAACTAAATTAAAAAATAATAGTAAAAAAATTATTGCAATTTTAGCAATAATAGCTGCAATAGGTACTGTTAGTATAGTAGGGTGTAATCATATTTCAAATAATAATAACAATATAGATGACCCTAAATATAGTGTTTCAGAAACTTATTTAAATAGTGAATTAGACTTTAATCCTAATAGTGCAGACGAAATGGTTGAAAGAGTTTCAAACTTCATTATAGAATTAAAAAAAGAAGGATATGATATAACATATGTTGATGGTGCAAGTTTTTACATCCATGCAAACGGCTTTACTTTATCTGAAAAATTTGTTAGTGAGTTACAATTATCATATTTAACAGAAGAACAAATCACTAAAAACGCAAATAAAGTAGCTAATTATTTAAAAGAAGCTTATATGGCAAATAGCAAAATAGATATTACGGATATGTTCAGTAATAAAAAAGATGCTGATTACATAGATAACTTATTAAATATTTCATTATCATGGGATAATGCAAAAGATAAAGGTATTGTTGCAAAACAATTCCAAGATTTTACTAATGATACATTTAATACACAAAAATACACTGAATATGGTCCATATTCAAACGTTATAGCAATGACATTATTAAGAGGCCAATTAGAAAAAACAATCAATTCAGGGTATACTATTATCGATAAAAAAACACAAGATCGTCTATGGGGAACTGAAGTAAGTTGTTTTAGAGTTGACAAAGATGGAAATCAAGTATTAAATGGCGATGATTTATATTCAAGAGAATATCGTACAGTTAAAGAAAATATAACAAGTAAATTAAATAATGCTAATTATAATTATTCAATAAAAGAAGAAGATACATTAGGTTACCAAGTATTACTTGATATTGCTAGAAACGTTAAAGATAGTAAAGTTAAATTAGGAACAAGACCAAATATACAAGCAATCAGAGATGCTAACAATATATATAATAAGCAATCTGTAAATACTAATTCATCATCTAAGAAAAACACAACTTCAACAAGTTCTAATAATAATTCTTCAACTACAAAACCAGTAGAAAAACAAAAAGAAGAAATTCAACAAGAAATTAAAAAAGACTATGAAGAGAAAAAAGAAGAAAAGAAAGAAGAAGAAAATTTATGGCAAGCAGGACACGATGCTGGATTTGCAGCAGGGGTAAGTGGAGCAGCTAAGTCAATAAATTCAAAAAATACAACATATATTCAAGGATATGAATATGGATATAAGGCAGGATATGATATCTTCTTATTAACTCAACAAACAGAAGAAAAAGAAGTAGAAGTTGAATATGAAGTAGAAGAAAATGTATATGTAGATCCTTCAACAGGATATGTATATGTAGATGGCGTTCAACAATTTAATCAAGATGGTACTCCATTAGTTATTGGTGGACCAGAAGAAAATGCAAAAGTAAAACAAAAATAAACGAGATATTTCTCGTTTTTTTATTTTATAAGGGAAATTGTTTAAAAAATAAGTATTTAAAAAGACATCATTAAGAATGTCTTTTTTAAAAATTGCATTAATAATTTTAATACACAAATGCGAGAGGAGTGGTCATAATATTATAAGACATATATTTCTAAATATACAATTTAACATAATATATAGTCTAAAATTAAGTCAGTTTTCAAGGAAAAGTAGGGGAATTCAAAAGTCAATTAAAATGCGTTATTAAAACTATATTTTCCATATATACTTAATAATAATATTCACAATAAAATCTGAAACATAAAAAATTCAACAGATAGGGCTATCTTTCGTAATTTAATAAAAAAAAGACCTGGCAAAGCCGTCTATGATTTACTTACATTAAAGCGCCTACACCGTGCGCCTACCTGCATCGCCAAAGCACGGTTCCTGGCGCAAAATCCTAAAAACTTTCATATATTACTTTCATACTTTATATTCTGCTTACATACAAAGAGTTTACTCCTTTGTATGTTATTAACTTTCAATCATATTGCTTAAATAGTAAAGGCCACGAAGTGTTTATTTAGCCTTTACTATTTAAAAAAGCAATATGATACATAACTAAAAACGAAGAAACAATCATATATGATGTTTATATTTAGAAAGATAGCACATATAAAAAAGTAGAATTTTTTATAATAGTTTATAAAAAGAATTGTCCCAGAGGGCAATTCTTTATTCATATAGAGATTAATTTAAAGTTTAATAAGTGAATATATTTATGGTTTACTTAAAATATATATAATAATCTTTTGCCGAAGTTTCTCGTAGGCAAAAGGAATAAGCATTTTAAAAAGACATCTCTTTAAATTGATGTCTTTTTTTCTAAATTGACTTTTGAATTAATTATTATTTTTTTTAACTTTTAGTATTATTATAATAATTGTGATTGTTGTAAAAAATATTATATATTCTATTTCTAAATAATTTTTTATATATTCTTCTATTGATTCTGCAAGAACTTTAAATAATTCTATAACTCTATATAATACTTCCATTATTTTTCACTTCTATTTCTAGGATAAGGTTCTTTAATATTAGTAAGTCCTAATATATAATCTGTCGAGGTATTATAAAACTTTGCTAATTTTTTTAATATATCAGTTGGAATATCATTTGTTTCTGTTTCGTATTGTGAATATCCAGTTTGTGACATATCTAAAATTTTAGCAATATCTCTTTGGTATAAATCTTTGTCTTGTCTTAAATCTCTTAATCTATTCATATTATCCCTCTGAAATAATTTTATAATAGCTTAAATTAAGTTATTGACATATAACTTAAAATAGGTTATATTATAATCAGATAACTTAATATAGGTTATCGAAAAAGATTTCTTATAGGCATATATAAGACATCACCACTCACAAGAGTGGTATTATATCACTCTTGTGAACTCCTGCCAATTAATAAAAAAGAAAGGAAGAGAAACATGGAAGAAGTAATGATAATAAATATTAGTTTTGCAGAGAAGAAAAAGTTAATAATTTTAAATGTAACAGACAATAAAGCAATAACTGGAGATAACTTTAATGGAGTTCAATTAGAAACACATTTTATACCAGGCGAAAAAACTTTATTCGATAGAATTAAAAACTTAGCAGGTCAAGAGGTAGAATTAGTTACACATCTAGAAAAAAGAGGTAATTTTTATAAAAAGACAATCGATGACATTAAACAGAATGGTAATAGCTATATTCTATAATCCAAAAAAAGAAAAATTAGAAACAAAGTATTATTCAAGTTTTTTTACGGATCTAGATGTTGGAGATGATAACGGCAGGTATCACACATTATTATACAAGAGTGTAAAAAAGCAAGAGTTTATTGTAAAAGATAGTAGGAGTAAAAAGTAATATGCCAGGCAGGACTTTCTAATAAGGTAAGAAATATTAATATATTTTTTATAAAAATAAAGAGGAGGTATAGCTATGGGAGAAACAGGATTCTTAGCTACTACAGTTAAACCATTATTTACATTCTTGTTAAGTCAAGGAACAGAGTTCGCAGAATGGATTATGGCAACAGAACCAGTAAATTATTTTGTAGGTTTAAGTTTAGTTGTTGCAACAATCTATATTGTAAAAGGCTTAATTCGTAGATAATAAAACAATTTATCAATATCTATGAGATAAAAGGAATAGAGTTATCTCTATTCCTTTATATTTCAAAATGATATTTATGAGTTATTCGTAAGAACAATGAGTAAATATTATTCCACAAGCGAAAGCGCGTACAGAAGGAGGAAAAAAAATGAATCAGAAAAGAAAAGATATTATTCCTATTTCTTTAAAATTAGAAAAATTAAGTAAAGAATTATTGGAGTTGATTTAATATGCCGAATGAAGAAAGAATAAAACAAGATTGTATTATGTATATTAACAAAATTAAAAAATGTAATGGTTTAACAATATTAGATTGTGAAAATTGTTCGTTTTATAATAACACTAATAAGGAAAAATACATAAAAGATATGCAAGATAGGGGTTTGTATATAGGTTATGAGTATAATAGAGAAATATTTAAAAACAAAGAGTATCGTAGATGTTATTTAACACCTACGGAAAGAGAGGGTTTAAAATGAAAACACCTTTTAGAATAAGTTATGTACTTAAAGATATTGGTTATGAGCGATATTTTAGAAGTGAAAGAGCAATGATAAATGCTTATTATTATTTAAAATCTATTCCAGAGATAAGATTTTTACGAAGAGAAGTATTAGATGATTATTAAATATTTATCTGACAAAACAATAGAGTTATTGATTATATGTTTAACTATTATAATAGTTACCTGTGTAATATCTTCAATAGAAAAAAAAGGAATAGATTATGAAATAAAGCAAGTTAATTATTGTCAAGATGTATATACACACGAAGATATTATATTAGAAAGTTGTAAGTAGGAGGTATTAACAGCTTATGAAAAATGAGCAAAATAAGGAAAAATCGGTTAAAATCGACCAACAAAAACATCAAAAAACTAAAGTTATTAAGGTAACTAAAGAAAATTTAGATAGACAGAAAGATAGACTAATGAAATATGCAGAGAAAAAAGACTACAAATATATAGTAATAGATGAAATTGCAAGTGGTATAAATGAAAAAAGAAAAGGTTTGCATAGACTAATTAAGTTAAGTTTTGAAGGAAAAGTAGAGAGAGTGTTTATTAGGACAGATAAAGTATTTAATTAATAAAAATAAATATAAGGAGTGATTAAATGTTAGGTTTTTTATTAGGTTTATTTTTTGGAGTATTAACAATGCGATTCATATATGATAAGAAAATAGAGAAGTTAGAAGAGAAAGAAGAGATAATTGATGAAGATTCGTATAAAGATTTTTTTAGCAATTAGTTTGATAATTTCTCTTTTTTTCTTAATAGATGAAGTAAAGGCATATCAAGTAGAAATTACTCCTTCATTTTCAGAAACACCATATATAGCAATAATAGATGATTCATATCCTTATTGGTATTATTGGGAGATGTATGATAATGCATTATTGAAAGTATCAACTCATCGATTTTATTTAACTACTACAGGTTCAGGATTACCAGATTGTTCTAATTTTTTAGGTACATTTGGTACAGGCTATCAATTTCGTGCTCGTCAGTTTGACTATACTTGGTCTAATATATGGCAAAATAATTTAGATGGAACTGGATTAGATGATTTTGCTAATAATCCTTTTAGTTTAGGAAGTCACGAAATATATAGTAGTGATGGTAGTATGTTGTGTGTTCCTACTTTATATCAAGCACCTGAAGATAGTATTAATTTTAATACAAGTTATCATAACGATGAGTATGTAGATATAGAAGTTGATTATACTTTAGCAAATGAAAGTAATAAAGTAGAATATAGTTTTAATGGTATAGATTGGTATGATTATGATGAAGTTATAAGATTTAATATAAATAGCTATTTAATTGCTCGTATAGTAGATTCAAATAATAATTATATAACATCTTCTACTTTAAATATAACTGCATTAAAATATTCAGAACCTACAATAAAGTTTTTAAAAACTGAAATAGATGATATGTATGCAATATATATAAAATATTATGATAATGATTTAACACATAAATATCAATATTCTTATAATGGCTCTATTTTTAATACAATAAATCCATTTAATGAAATTACAATAAATCCAACAATAAATGGTTATGTTGTTGCTCGTATAATAGATGAAAATAATAAGGTAATAACATCTGCAACATTTAATTTTAATAATGTTGATGTTCCTGATGTTTCTTTTATAGAAAGATTAGTTGAGGTTGATGATCCAAAACTAGGTAAATTAAGTGTTAGATACTTAGATATATATGTAAGTAATATAAAACAAGGTTATACATGCACTATGGCAACAAATGACAAAAAATATAAGATAGCAGGTAATTGTGAAAATGGTTTAGATCAGTTAATATCATCAGAAACTTATATATATAATACTAATATTTATATAGATATTTATAGTGATTATGAGAATAAGAAAATTGTAAAACAATATGAATATACATTTTTTTATAAACAAGAAATATTGAGTATTCAAGATATAATTCCTTTTTTACAAAATTATATTGATTATAATCAGGATAATTTAGATAATTTTAAGGTTTTATTTAATGATATATATATGTATATACCTGATGAATTTAGATCTTTAATATTATTTGTTATAGTTATTCAATTAGTATTTATAACTATTTTGTTAGGAGGTAAATAATATGATAGCAGTAGGTACAATTACAGCATTTTTACTTAAAATAGGTTTTACTGGTATTGCTGTTGTATTAACTTCTGGATTAATAGAGTATGTAACTAAAACTGATATTGGTTCTTTAGTAATTGAATATGGCAAGTATATTGTATCTTTTGTTTGGGTGTTTATTCGATTAATAAATTTTTTTATTAAATTATTTTTTGTGATACCTAATGAAATACAAAATATATTAGTAGTTTTTGTAGGTGTATGGATTTCTATTTATGTTTGGAAGTTGGTGAAATAATGAATATATGGCAATATTTAGGTTGGTTATTAATGAGAATTGTTGATTTATTTGTATTTTTACTTAATTTTCCTTTAGATCCTGAAGGTAATCAAGTAAAAGATATATTGTTCGTATTTTTATCTTTAGGTTTTGGGTATTATTTTTTTACAAAAGTATTAACTGGTTCTGATAATGGCTCCAGTGAGAAAGGTGGTAAAAATAGATGAGTAGTTGGGATTTAGCAATAGAAATGATAGGACAGGTTCCACAACAATGGGAATTATTGTATTTTATAGGAGCATTTATAGTATTTTTAATGAAATGTATATTAGTATTAAGTCCAGTTTTAATCGTTTATATTGCAGTAGGAAAGGGAAGATAGTGTATGAGTTTATTTGGTATTCCTTTATTTATTCCTATTGAATATTATTTTACATTTTATACTGATAATTTAATGCTTTATTTTCCTAATGTAACAATGGATATACATTATCTTGTTTATTTTGTTTTAAATGGTCTTTTATTAGGTGTTTATGTATTTTTGTTATCTTTATGTTGGAAAGTATTTACTCGTGTAGTGAGGTGGTTTAGTAATGTTATTTAAAGTATTATATTTAATTACTGCTATTTATATTAGTTTATTTGTTTTAGAGAGTTTTTTAAGCAAAAGGTCTAATAGTTTTGATTATTATTTTGGTGTTCCTGGAAGTGGTAAAACTACTTTTGCAGCTTGGTTGACTAAAAGAAGATTAAAAAGAAAAGGTGTAGTATATAGTAATGTTGCTATTAAAGGTGCTTTAGAAGTAAATAAAGAGGATATAGGACATTATGATATATCAAATGGTTTGTTGATTCTTGATGAGGCTAGTGTTGATTATAATAATCGTAATTTTAAAACTAATTTTGATGATGATCAGTTATATTATTTTAAACATCACAGACATTACAATATTGATATATCTATATTTAGTCAATCCTGGGAAGATGCAGATATTACATTAAGAAGATTAAGTACTAGGTATTATTATGTATATAAATCTTTTATTCCGTTTTTTATAACAAGAAGATTAATAAAAAAGTCAGTTGTTATTGATAAAGAAACAAGACAAGTTATTGAAGGTTATAAGTATGTGTTTTTAGGTAGAAGATTGATGTTTGCTCCAAGAGTTTGGAAGATGTTTCAAACTAGAAGTACAAAGTCGTTACCTAAAAAGCATTTTAAAAAGTATATTTAATTATACAAAAATATTATATTTTTGCGCTCGAACTTTAGTGAGCGCAAAGATTATAATTTATACCATTATTTAAAAAAATGGTAATGAGCCCCCACTACTAATAGGGGGGTTACAGTTACCAAAAAAGAGGTGTTTGATATTGGAAATAAAGGACAAAGTGTCGATGACCCCCCCTACGATAATAATTGATTGGTTTCAGTGCACTATTTTAAGTGTTTGGAATGATTTTTATGAAGACAATTCTTTATATAAAAATATTAATATAAAAGATGTTTGCTATATGCTTTTTGAAGATTTATTCAATATTGATTCTTTAGAGTTAATATTAGAGTTTAAAGGTATAAGTGGTTACACATGTAATATAAGTTGGAATAACATTAAAATGTATTTTCATCATTTATATCCTAATCAAGGTATAAATATTATATTAAGTGGTAAAGGTTGTAGAGATTTCGAAACTTTAAATTTAGATTGGCAATATTTTATTAATAAGTTAAGTAATTATAGTAAGGTTAATTATAATCGTATTGATATTGCTATAGATGATTATAGTGATATATATTATGATTTAAAAAAAATAAATTATTATAGAGATAGTGGTTTAGTAGTATCTAGGTTTAAGTCTAGTTATAATATAGATCACAAAATTATAGAAGATGTGCCTCGTGATTTAGGTAGAACTATACAGTTTGGTAGTAAAGCAAGTAATTTACAAATTACATTTTATAATAAGTTGTTAGAACGCGAACACGAAAGTGTTATTATTAGAGATGATATAACAGTTTGGAATCGTTGTGAACTTAGGTTCAGACACGAATATGCAGAGCAAATTGTAGCTATGTTAGATAAAGATATTAATAGGGTAGTTAAAGGAATACTTCACGATAATATTAGATTTGTTAAAGATAAGAAACATACTAATATATCTAGAAGAGAAACTTGTAAATGGTGGTTAGATTATTTAGATAATGTAGAAAAATTACAATTAACAACAAAAAATCCAGAACACGATATAACAAAGAAAAGGAGATGGCTATTGAATACAACATCAAAAACATTATTACAGGTATTATTATCAAATATAGATACATTTACACTAGATGATAATTTATTAACATTATTATTAGAGATGTTAGATACAGGTGTAGATAAAATATCAATTAAAGATATAGAATTAGTAAATAATTATAGAACAAAAAATAATTTAAAACCTTTATTTATAGAAGATATACATAATTTATTACACGATATTAAAACAATGAGAGTAGTAAATGAAAAGAAAAAAGACTAAAAAAGTCTTATATTGTAACAAAATATATACAATTTAACATAATATATATTATACGAAGTTGTTTTGTTGCCGGAGTTTGCTATAAATATTATATAGAACGTGTTGTTTTCGTCATTTTTAACGCTATTTTAACGTGTTTTAATGAACTTATAATATAATTACACTAATATAGAACAATCAATCAAATAACATCTGTTAAATTGAAAATATTTGTAATTAATTAATTCATAACTTTTCTTGATTGAATTTCTGCAATTTTTTCTAGAACTTCAGCAGCATTTTGTTCATTAATCTCACTATAGTTTAATTCCTTAAGTGCTTGTACCTTAGCTGAATTAAGCTCTAATGTACGACTTAGTTTTTCTTCCATTTTATGATCAATATGAGAAACAAATCTCTTATGTGATTCATTTAACTTAACTCTAGAAGTACCACCATTATTATATAATGTCATAGCTGAGAACATGATACTTTCAAAAATAAATTGGTCATCTTCATCAAAGACGAATTCTAATGGTTTTATAGCACCTGATGCCTTAGCTACATATGCTAAAATATACTTTAATTCTTTTGAATTACTCATGGCTTGTAAAAAATGATATAAATATTTATAAGAATAATATATATTTTCATCATTATCATCTTCAAGGTTTTCTTTTAAATAATCAATAATATTAGAAAGTAATTCTTTTTGTTTCTTATTTAAATTATTAAAAACAGGATTTGAATCTGACAAATTATTTCTACTACTATTTGAAGTTAAATTATTTAATCTTGTTTCAACACTTAATATATAATCTGTATCAATTTTAATGTTATCTATTTCTTCTGATG
>JAQVXV010000033.1 GCA_028708945.1 Bacilli bacterium | reverse complement strand
AATATTGCTAATCTTTTATCGATATTCATAAATAAAATTTGTTGCATAGTCCACATTACATCTGAAAATCTTTCAGTAGCATTACTTAATACAAAGTTACTAAAATAAATGTTCTGTTCAAATAACTTAGAAAAAGTATTAACATTTAAAATAAAAATCTCTGAATTTTTTTCAGCTTCTATAAATGAATCAAAGGTTATTTGATATATTACACAAGAGGCTGACAAAACACAAATATCATCAGTTTCTAAACGGTATAAAGTAATTTCTCTACCTTCTTCTGACATCATAAAAGTTCTAAGTTTCCCGCTTTTAATAATTATTAAACCTAAGCACTCACTATCGTTTTTAAAAATAATATCGCCTTTTTTATAACTTGCAACTTTTGTATTATTTAAAAATAATTTTTTTTCATCTTCGTTTAATTTATCCCAAACAGGAAAACTCTTTTCAATAAACGTTTTATCGGTTATACTTAACATACAATCACCAATATAATTATATATAAAAATAAACAATTTAGCAATCAATGTGACTAAGTCACGGAAAAGAAATTGAAATTTTGGATATAATTTAAATGTAATCAAATAAAAGAAAGGGATGATACTATTAATACAATTAAATTAACAAAAGATGCTTTTAAAAAAGAGGTGCTTGATTCTAGTGTTCCAGTTATCGTTGATTTCTACGCTGATTGGTGTGGTCCATGTAAAATGATAGCACCAGTTATGGAAGAAATTGCTAAGGAGAACTTAGGATTAAAAGTATGTAAAGTCAATGTAGACGAAGAAGGCGATTTAGCAATGCAATATGGAGTAATGTCTATTCCGACAATAGTTGTGTTTAAAAATGGCCAAATAGTTAATCAACAAGTTGGTTTTAGAAATAAAGAAGCTATTTTAGAAATGGTAAAGTAAGGAACTAGAGGAAAGACATATAGTATTCCAATAATTGGTGCATATGCACCTAGTTTCAAAGCTATAAAAGCACTATAATTGTAGTACTGCTAAGGAAACTAAGGCTAATGATACATATTGTTTAGATTGTTTCTTATGTTTCAAAAAATAAATTAAATAAACTACATTAGTAGTTTTTTTAATGCCAAAAAGTGATATAATTAATATTAGTAGTTATATTAAAAGAAGGTGAATCATTTGCTCAAAAAAATATTTAAAACATTGATTATTATTATATTAATTATCTTTTTTAGTGCTTTCAGTATAAATCTATATGTTAAATTAAGTACTCAAAATAAGATATTAAATGAAGAAGAAGCTTTAAAACTAAAAGACGTTGATTGTATATTAGTATTAGGTGCTAGTGTAAGGGGTAATTTACCTAGTCCAATGTTAGAAGATAGATTATTGAGTTCTATATTTTTATATGATAAAAAAGTAGCATCAAAGATTATAATGAGTGGGGACAATGGTACAAACAATTATGATGAAGTAAATGTTATGAAAAGATATGCAGTTAATAAAGGGATAAATTCAAGTGATGTTTTTATGGATCATGCAGGATTTTCAACTTATGATAGTATATATCGCGCTAAAGAAATATTTAATATTGAAAAAATGATTATTGTAACTCAAAAATATCACTTATATCGAGCACTCTATATAGCTTCTCAATTAGGGATAGAAGCATATGGTGTAGAAGCTTTAGAAAACAATTATATGGGTCAACTTCCTAGAGAAGTAAGAGAAATATTAGCCCGCAATAAAGACTTTTTTAAAAGTATTATAAAACCAAAACCAACTTATTTAGGAGATGTTATTCCAATAAATGGTGATGGTAATATAACAAATGACAAATATGATTTTTGATAGAAGAAAAGTAAGTGAAGCATATGAAGCTTATCGAAAGAAAAAAGATGATTTAAATGAAGAATTAGCGGATATTGCAATATATTTACTTGGCTTATCTGAAATATTAAATATTGATTTAGAAAAAGAAATAGAAAATAAAATCGAAAAAAATAAAAACCGAGAATACAAAGTAATAAATGGTGTTAATACTAGAATAAAAGATTAATTATTAAAAAAATGTAAATATCTAAATTATGATATAATAACATTAGGTGATTTTATGAAAAAAATAGTTGGATATAAATTATTTAACAGTGATTTAACCAATCAATATGGTATGTCTTTTGAATTAAATAAACCATATAAAATTGAAGGTGAAGTATCTTTTGGAACAAAAGGTAATGGGTTTCATTTTGCAGAAAGATTAGAAGATACATTAAGATATGGAGATATGGAAAATCTTAATGTCGATCAAGTAATTGGTTTAGTTGAAGGTAGTGGTGAAATAATAACTCGTGAAGATGATTATTATGGCTATTATGATTTATATTCAGCTAGTCAAATAGAAATATTAAAAATACTTTCTAGAGAAGAAGTAATTGAAGAGGCTAAAAAAATGTATCCAGAAAGATTAGCTCGTTTTATTCAAGGTTATAAATTAACAGAAGAAGAAATTGAATTTTTTAAAAATAAATTCCCAAGTAATTATTACGTTAATTTTCATTTAGAATATTATCAAAAAAAAGAATTATCAAAGGTTAAATCTAGACGTTAACCTTTTTTTATTGTCTAAATAATGATATAATTATTTAGGTTTAATAATTTTTAATAATTTTTATAGAATTATTTAATATTTATCGTGTATTATGTTTAATAGAAAGAGGTGTTCTGATGGGCCTTGGAGATAGAAGAGATGGAAAAAAAGTTAGAAAAATAGATGGTGTTCATAGTATTATGTGTCATTTAAAACCATATCGATGTGATTCTGATGTATATATTAATGAAACAATCGATGTTACTGAACTAGTAAAATATATGAACAAGAAAAAGAAAGAAGGAAAATATACTTATTTTCATGCCTTTTCAACTGCTATTGCAAAGGTTGTATATAACAGACCATTGTTAAATAGATATGTTGCAAATAAGACATATTATGATCGAGATGAAGTAACTTTATCTTTTGTAGCAAAAGTTGAATTTACAGATCAAGCGGAAGAATATTTATCTAAAATAATAGTAGATCCTAATGATAACATTGATGATATCAACAAAAAAATTGTTAAAAAGGTATCTAATGTAAGAAGTAATATGAAAAACGATACTGATGATGCTGTAAATATAGTTGGTAAGTTACCTAAATTTTTAAGAACAATTATAGTAAATATCTTAATGTTTTTAGATAAACACGGATGGTTACCAAAGTCATTGATCGATGACAATATTTATTATAGTACCGTTATTTTGTCTAATTTAGGAAGTATCGATTGTGGATCAATTTATCACAATTTGACTAATTTTGGGACTAATTCCATATTATTAACTATAGGTAAAATTAAAAAAGCTCAGGTGGTTATGGAAGATGGAAAAGTAGAAATAAGAGATGTTTGTGATTTTGGAGTAAATATCGATGAGAGAATTGCCGATGGGGTATATTTTGCAAAATCGATAAATTTATTCAAATATATATTACAAAACCCTGAATTTTTGGAGGAGAAGGCAAGTGAAAAAGTGGAAATTAAAAAATAAAGAACAAGAAAATATAAAAATAAAAACGCCATGGACTGATTTTTACGGTGATGTACCTGAACATTTAGAATATTCAGAAGGTACAATTTATGATTATTTTGAAGAAAATAGTTTAAAAAGACTAAATCTATTAGCATATGAGTACTATGGAACAAAAGTAACATTTAGAGAATTTATGAAAAAAGTAATAGAGGCTGCTAAAGCTTTTAAAGCAATCGGTGTAAAAGAAAACGATTGTGTAACAGTTTGTATGGCTAATACACCACAAGGAATTATATCTTTTTATGCCTTAAACATGATTGGGGCTATCTCTAATATGATTCACCCTTTATCTGGTGAAAAAGAAATAGAATTTTATATAAAAAAAGGTAAAAGTAATGTTATTATTGTAATTGATGTAGCATATGAAAAAGTAATGAATATATTACCAGATACAAATTTAGAACACATCATTGTAGCACCAGTAGCAGATGATATGTCATTAATAACTAAAACACTATATCAAATGACTTTAGGAAGAAAAAATAAAATTAAAAATAAAACTTCTGAAGTAATTATGTGGAAAGAGTTTATAAAAAATGGATCTGCTTATAATGGTAAATATAGAGTGGCGAAAGATAAAAATGATCCTGCTGTAATTTTATATAGTGGGGGAACAACAGGTACTCCTAAAGGAATACTACTTTCAAATCTAAACTTTAACTCGGTAGCATTAGGATCACATAAAATGTGTGACCCAAGTGATGAAGGTGATTCGGTTTTAGCAATCCTACCGATATTTCACTCTTTTGGACTCGCAATTTGTGTTCATACAGCTTTATGTATTGGAATGAAACTATATTTAATACCTAGTTTCAAACCACAAAATTTTTCATCACTCGTTAAAAAATATCGACCTAGTTTTATAGCAGCAGTTCCAACTTTATATGAAACTTTTTTAAGATCAAAAGATATTCAAAAAGATGATCTTTCATATTTAAGATGTCTAGTATCTGGTGGAGATACCTTATCACCACATTTAAAACATAAAATTGATGATTTCTTAAAAGAAAGAGGTTCAAAAGCTGAAATTAAATCAGGTTATGGATTAACTGAATGTTGTGGTTCTACTGCTGTTGTACCTTCTAATCAATATCGTGATAATAGTGTTGGAATTCCTTTCCCAGATGCTTACTATAAAATTGTTAAAATTGGAACACACGAAGAAGCACCATATAATGAAGATGGTGAAATCTGTATTTCAGGTCCTTCAGTAATGTTAGGATATTTAGATAATGAAGATGAAACAGCACAAACTTTAAGACTTCATGAAGATAATAGATTATGGTTACATACAGGTGATGTTGGAAGTATGGATGAAGATGGTTTTGTATACTTTCGTCAAAGAATTAAAAGAATTATTATTTCATCAGGATACAATATTTATCCATCTTATGTTGAAACTGTTATAAATAACCATCCAGCTGTATCTACTTGTACAGTAGTTGGTATTCCACATAAATACAAAGTTCAAGTAGCAAAAGCATTTATTGTTTTAAGAGAAACATATACTTTAACTGAAGAGTTAAAAAAAGAAATCTATGAACATTGTGAAAAAAATATTGCTAGATATTCAATTCCTTATGAATTTGAATATAGAGAATCATTACCTAAAACTTTATTAGGTAAAATAGCATATAACAAATTAATAGAAGAAGAACAAGAAAAACAAAAGTAGGTGGGTTATGGCGAAAATATTAATAGTTGATGATGAAAAAGATATTGCAGAATTAATATCTGATGTTTTAAACGATGAAGGTTTTGAGACAGTTATTAAAAATAATGGAATAGATGCAATATCTGTAGTTGACAGTGAGACTTTTGATTTAATAATTTTAGATATTATGATGCCTGGTTTAAGCGGAACCGAAGTTTGTAATAAAATAAGAGAAAAAGTAAATTGTCCAATTATTTTTGTTACTGCCAAAACAGATACAATTACTAAATTATTAGGCTTTGAAATTGGTGCTGATGACTATGTTACAAAGCCTTTCATTATTGAAGAATTAGTTGCTAGAGTAAAAGCACATATAAGAAGAAGTACAAGGAGTATTATTGAGAATAATACTATTAAAATAGGTGAAATTGAAATTCATTTAGAAAGTTATGAAACTTTTATAAATCAAGAAAAAATTGAATTATCGACTCGTGAATTTGAACTATTAGCGTTTCTAATGAAAAATGCTGGCATTGTTTTAACTAAAGAACATATTTTTGAATCTGTTTGGGGAAGTAATTATTCTGAATTAGGATCAGTAGCAGTTTATATTAAAAGTTTAAGAACAAAAATTGATCCTGAAGAAAAATATATTAAGACTATCTGGGGATTAGGCTATAAGTTTGTAAAGGTAGTAGAATAATGAATATAAGAAAAAAAACTATAATGTCGATAATAGTAATATTTTTCATAAATGCCTTTTTAGTACTTACTTATTATCGTTCTTATTTAGCGACTCAATATGATGAAGTAACTCGTGATTTAATAAGAGCATATGAAATAAA
The DNA here is from genome assembly GCA_028708945.1 of Bacilli bacterium. Next base: position 810 of record JAQVXV010000033.1, on the reverse strand, counting down.
ATTAGAAGAATTAAGACCTACACTAGAGTCTAGTGATAATTTATATAATAATATTGTTGAAATTGTCGATCAAAAAGATGCAATTATAACCGTTAAAGATAAATTGGGTAATTTATTATATAGTAACAATAAAGGTAGTATTGAAAATCTCTATGTTGCAACTTCTATTATTGAAGTTAATAAAGAGACTTTTATCATTACTTATTGTGATGATAATATAGCATCTATTCCTAATTACTTGATTATCCAAAACTTTATGATTTTTCAAGTTGTTTTAGGAATAGTTATAATAGCATTTGGACTTATGTTTGCAAATTCGAAATTATTAAATCCAATCGTTAAATTACAAAAAGATGTAAGAAATTATAAGGATGGAATAAAACCAAGTAAAAGAAAAGTAAAGACAAGTATCGATGAGGTTCAAAATACTTTCGTTGAATTAGTAGATAATTTAGAAGAAGAAAGACAAAAACAAAACCGCATTATAGCATCTATATCCCATGATATAAAAACACCATTAACCTCTATAATTGGTTATTCTAATCGATTAAATACTGCTAAATTAAATGATGTTACTAAAAATAAATATGTTGAGAAGATATATAATAAATCATTAGTAATGAAGGAATTAATAGAGGAATTTGATGACTATTTAAGTTGTAATATTGAAGACAATTTAAAAAGACAACCAATTAAAATAAGTGATTTAGTGGAAATGTTAAAATCTGACTATTTAGATGAATTAGAAGAAAAAAACATTGATTTTGAAATAAAGACTAATTGTTTAAAAAGTTATATATATGTTGATGT
>JAQVXV010000032.1 GCA_028708945.1 Bacilli bacterium | reverse complement strand
TTGATACTAAGGCAATTATTCCAAAAGCGTCAGAAATTATATTTCCTCCGACAGCAAGACAAGCTCCTATCGATATAGGAAATAAGAAAGTTGCTGACAATGGTCCTGAACAAGCTCCCCCTGAATCAAAGGCGATAGCTGTAAATAATTTAGGAACAAAAAACGTCATTATAAGGGCAAATAGAAAACCAGGAATTATAAAATAGAGAATTGATATTCCGCTCATACTTCTAAAAAGCCCTAAACCAACTGCACATGATACTCCAATCGATAGACTAAATTGCATCAATTTTCGAGAAATACTACCACTTGTAATCTCTTCTACTTTAACAGTTAATAAATTAACTGCTGGTTCTGCTAATACTATAAAAAATCCAATTAGCATTCCTAAAGGTAATAATAAATATTTATAACTTGAAGATGTCATATAAATTCCAATTTGATAACCTATATTCATAAATCCAACATCAGCACCTGTTAAAAATAGTGTTAATCCAATAAAAGATAAAAGAAATCCAATCACTATCACTTTTATTCGTTCACTGTTGAAATTTTTAGTTGTCAACTGAAATATTATAGCCAATAATATAATTGGTGTTAAAGAGCTAAGTACTTCTTTAGAATATTCTAATAAAGCACTGATAAATTGATTAAATATTGATAAATCTGATGTTACTAAAGTATAAGTGCTATTAGTATTATAAAATAAACTTAATATTAAAACTGTAATAATCGGTCCGATTGAAGATAATCCAACTAGTCCAAAACTATCTTCTTTAGCGCCTTTATCGCTTCTTATTGCCGCAAGTCCTAATCCAAAAGTTATTATAAACGGTACTGTAATAGATCCTGTTGTAACTCCACTAGAATCAAATGCTAAAGGAACGAAATCTTTTGAAACAAATATTATTAAGATAAAAACGATCGAATAACCAACGATTAAAATTTTCGAAAAATCTATTTTATATAATGTTCTAAGCGAAGAAATTAATAAACATATACCGACACCAATGCTTACCGCTCCAATAAAAACTACATTAGGAATAGACTGCATCTGCGAAGCTAAAATTTTCAAATCTGGTTCTGCAATAGTTGTTGCTGCTCCTATAATAAAACTAACTACCATTATTAATAATATATTTCTTTTTTTCATTAAGAACTTACCTAAGTTTTCACCCAAAAGATTCATTGAAATGGATGCTCCAAATGTAAATAACCACATTCCAATGATTAAGAAAAAACCACTTACCATGAATTTAATCATATCAGCATTTTCAAAATCTAAAATTAAATTTAAAATTATAACAATAATATATATTGGTCCAATTGATATAAGAGCTTCTTTGAATTTTTCTACAGAACTTTCTTGCATTTTTTCACCTTACTCTACTTTATAATTATACCTTGTTTATTAATTTTTTACAAACAAAAAAGTGTCAACGACACTTCAACTAGCCAATTGCCATACATTAGCCGTTGTTGTTCAATTTGTACCAACTACTTCTACACCACTTGTTTAATTTTTATAGTTAACTACTTTAATTACTATTCGTTTGCTAAATTATCAAAATAACCTTGGATATAAACAACCGGGGTCCCTTTATCACCACTACCACTAGTAAGATCTGCTAAAGAACCAACTAAATCAGTTATTCTTCTTGGAGTGGTTCCTTGTGTCACCATATGACCTTTTAAATTACTGTTTTTGTTTTTTATTTCATTTTTTATAGCTTCTTTTAATTCTTCACCTTTTAAATCTGCAAATTTATTATCTGAAACATATTTTAACTTTATTTCATTTGGTGTACCATCTAATCCATCAGTATAGAAAGGAGACACTACAGGGTCTGCTAGCTCCCATATTTTACCAATAGGATCTTTAAAAGCACCATCACCATAAACCATTACCTCAATATCTTTACCAGTTTTTTCTTTTAGTTTAGTTTGAATATCTTTTACTAAATTAGCACCATCCTTGGGAAATAATTTGAGCCTTTCTTCAGTTGATTTATTAGATCCTAATAATCCATAAATAGGATTAAATCCACTTCCCTCTATTGATTCTGTTAAAATATCATCTAAACCATAAATAGTAACATCATTATATTTTAGACTGTTTTTGGTTTTTACTCTTGTATGAATATCACAAACTAATATTTCTTTAGTATAATTTAATATTTCTTTAGGATTATTAGCAAAAACAAATTCAATTTCACAATTTTCACTATGCACTAAATCTCTATAAAAATCAACCATATTTATGCCTGTAAAAGGATGAATAAAGTCTTTAAAATTTAAATTATATTGTTCTTCTGTAATTACATTATCTAAGCCTATTTTTAAACTATCTAATTTATCTTCATCCAATATTCCATTTCCCACTTCATCAGCAGGAAAACTAAGTAACATAACTATTTTATCAGCACCGCGTGCAATTCCTTTTAATATTAAAGAAAAACGATTACGACTTAAGATTGGGAAAACAACACCTATTTTTTTGTTTGGAAATTTAGATGTTATATCTTTAGCAATGTTATCAACTGTTGCATAGTTACCTTCTGAAATACCAACAACTGCTTCTGTAATTGCTACAATATCTTTATCCCTAAATTCAAAATTTTCACTTTCTTTTGCTTGCATTAAAGAATCGATAACAATTTCACTTAAATTATCTTTTTCTTTAATTATTGGTGTTCTGATTCCTCTAACTACTGTACCTACACTTCTCATAAATTCTCCTTAAGTATTTCAAATCAATATAGTAACATATTTATTAAATAATCTTTTATTATTATTTACATATCTACTTTACTAATTGCTTCTTTTACTATATTTATTGAATTAATCATTTTGTTTTTTTCTAAGTCATTTAAAGTTAAATAATGGCGAGTCTTTACTCCTTGATTGTTAATAATAGTTGGACCACCTATAAATATATCATTTGTGTGATCATAAGATGACACCGTTAAAATAGTATTTTCATCTCCTAGAATAGCATTCGTTATTCTAACTAAACACATTCCTATTCCATAGCAAGTAGCTCCTTTTTTATTAATTATATGATATGCTGCATCTCTTACATCAACATATATTTTTTCTAATTCTTTTTCATCTATAAATTTATCTATTTTTTCTATTCCTACCGTTGCACTCGACCATGGTACAAATTCTGTATCACCATGTTCGCCCATTACATAGGCATGAATGTTTTTAGGATTTATGTCTAATTTTTGTCCAATTATATATCTTAAACGCGCTGTATCTAATACTGTTCCTGTTCCCATTATTTTAGATGTATCCAAATTTGAATACTTCCAAGTTAAATATGTCATTACATCAACAGGATTAGTTGCTATTAAAAAGATTCCATTAAATCCACTTTTCATTACTTCTGTTACAATTGATTTAAATATTTTAGCATTCTTATGAATTAAATCCATTCTAGTTTCGCCTTTATCTTGATTAGCTCCTGCTGCTATACAAATAATTTTAGCATCATGACAATCATCATAATTCCCAACCTTAATGTTTATTTTGCTGGGTCCAAAAGGAAGACAATGGTTTAAATCCATCGCTTCTCCTTCGATTCTTTCCTTATTTAAATCGATAAGTACTAATTCATGAACGCTAGTTCTTTGATTAAGTAAAGCATAAGCATAACTCATTCCAACATTACCGCAACCAATTATCACTACTTTATTCATATCATCACCAAAACAATTATATATTATTTAACACTTATTTACAAGCAAGAAAAAACCAAGAATAAATCTTGGTATAAAAATTATCTTTTCGAAAATTGAGGCGCACGTCTAGCAGCTTTAAGTCCTGGTTTTTTACGTTCTTTCATACGAGAATCTCTTGTAATAAATCCGCCTGCTTTTAATACTTTTCTGTAACTGTCTTCGTTGTCTACGTTTGCAATATCATATTCTAATAAAGCTCTTGTAATACCTAAACGAATTGCTCCAGTTTGACCTGTAAAACCACCACCTGTAACTTTAACATCGATATCAAAAGATTCGGCATTATTAGTTGCTACTAATGGTTGCATTAAATCCATTACATTTGTTTCATATGGGAAAAATTCTCTTACATCTTTTCCATTAACTGTGATTTTTCCTTTTCCAGAAACCATTCTTACTTGTGCTACAGAGCTTTTTCTACGCCCTGTTCCAATATATATTTTTTTTGCCATTCAAACCCTCCTAGTTTATTTCCATCTTAGTTGGTTTTTGTGCTTGATGTGGATGTTCCTCACCAGCATAGACAAATAATTTTTTATACATTTGTCTTCCTAGTCTTCCGTTAGGAAGCATACCTTTTACTGCTCTTTCAACCATTTCTATCGGATAATTTTCTTTCATTGTTCTTGCTGTTCTTTCTCTTAATCCTCCAGTGTGTAAACTGTGATTATAATAAATTTTCTTATCTAATTTATCACCTGTTAGATTAACTTTAGAAGCATTTAGAATAATAACAAAATCTCCACCATCGATATGAGGTGTATATGTTGCTTTATTCTTGCCTCTTAACAAACTTGCAGCCTTTGTTGCTACACGTCCTAATGTAGTTTCACTAGCATCTAAAATGATCCAGTTACGTACTACATCTTCTTTACGTTGCATAAAACTATTTTTCATATTTTTCCCTTCCTTTAATAATTAAGCAAATCTTCCCAGAATCTGCTTGTTGGGGATTTATAAATGTACCAGATTAAATTTTACTAAAAATTAACACATTTGTCAATGATTTATATGCCTTTTCTAGTAATTTATGTCTATTGTTTGTTATGTATTACATATTTACTAAAAATAAAATACATCTTTTAGATAAAGTCCTTCCGGATTAGCTGTAATTCCTGCTTTTCTTCGATCTTTTGCATTTATTATATCTATAATTTCTTCACTTTTAATTTTTCCTTCACCAATTTGAATAAGAGTTCCAACAATATTTCTTACCATATATCTTAAAAAACCTGTTCCCAAAAAACTTAAGGTTATTTTGTTAACGCTTTTTACATCTCTTATTAATTTTGTTTGAACAATTGTCCTTACAAAATCATCTGTTTCGTCATTAGATTTAGTGAAAGATTTGAAATCATGTGTTCCTTCTAGATATTTAAGCGCTCTTTCGATAGCCACAACATCTAGTTTTTTATTATATTGATAAACATAATTCTTTTCAATCGGATCATATTCTCCCATATTTATTTTATAGATGTATTCTTTTGCCCTTACATTAAAACGTGCATGAAAAACATCACTTACCTCTTCAACATTTTTAACATATATGTCATCTGGCAATAAGCTATTTAAGGCATTTTTTAATTTTTCTTCACTAATATCAATGTCCATATCAAAATGAGCTTTTTGATTTAATGCATGTACTTTTGCATCAGTTCTTCCGGATGCTGAAATATCCACTTTTTCATCATTGTTGATTGTTTTTAATACTTTTTCAATCTCGCTTTGGATTGTCTTAACTTTCGGTTGTTTTTGATAACCTTTATATTTAGATCCATCGTAGCTAAATGTTATAAAAAATCTCATATTATTACTCCTTTCGAGATTGCAAGAAATATTATTCCTATATGTAAAAGAAGTACCAATATATCAAAAATTTTAATTTTATTAATTCGATAATTTGTTCTTTTACTGTTGATACTAAATAATCTCACTTCCATAGCATCTGCTAAATCATCTGCCCTTTTAATACTTAAACTAAACATGGGATATAACATAGCATTTAAAGCCATAAATTTTCCTTTTATTTTTGAATTATTATAATCTATTCCTCTACTTGCTTGTGATTTTAAAATTTTATCAGCTTGATCTAGAATCGTCGGAATAAATCTTATTGCTAAACTTAAAGATAAAGCCATTTTATTTACTGGTATTTTTATTATTTTTAATGGTGAAAATACCTTTTCAAGTCCATAAGTAATTTCTGTAGGCGAAGTAGTTAATGTTAGCATTGAAGTATAAATAACTATAAAAATTAACCTTACTGCAATTATTGCGGTTTCTTTAATACCGACACCCATAATTATATTTATGATGAAGAGTGCTATTAAAAGGCCTCTTAATGATTTTAAAGTTTTAAAATATACTGAAGATGGTACCTTAGATAAAACAGCCATAAAAGTAACCATAAAAAACAATCCTAAATTACTAGTCAATGTATTAGCAAAGAATACTGATATTATAAATAACAAAGTACCAATTATCTTAATAATTGGATTTAAACTATGCACAGGTGAATTAATTGAATAGTATCTTCCAATGGCAACATTATTTAACATTACGATACACATCCTTTATTAAATCATTTATGTCATCTCTTTGCATCAATTTAATTCCCTTTTTTCTCGCTTTTTTGGTAAATTCTATTATTCTAGGTAACTTTATTCCATACTCTTCAATTAATTTATGGTTAAAAACTTTGTATTTATCGCCTTCAATAACAATTTCACCACTTTGTAAAATATACACATAATCACTTATTTCATATGCCATATCAGAATCATGGGTGATTATTATTATTGTTTTTTTGTATTTATTTTTTAGCATTTTTATTAATCTGATTAAATTTTTCTTTGCTAAACTATCAAGTCCAACAGTTGGCTCATCAAAAATGATGACTTTGGGATTAAACGCTAAGATAGAGGCAATTGCAACACGACGCATTTCGCCACCACTTAATGTAAATGGATCCCTTTTTAAATAACTTTCATCTAATCCAACCATCTTCAAAGCCATAGTAGCTCTTTCATCTTCAGAACCTTTTTTGTAATTAAAATATTTCATACCAAAAACTATTTCTTTTTTAACTGTTTTATTAAAGATTTGTTCTTCTGGAAATTGAAATACAAAACCAACATTGACTCTTAAATCATTTATGTTTTTCATCTTTAAATTTCTTTCAATAACAAAATC
>JAQVXV010000011.1 GCA_028708945.1 Bacilli bacterium | reverse complement strand
ATTCCATGTCCCACTAGTTCTTTGACTACACTTAGGTTATTTTCTTTAGCATATTTTTCAATGCTATTTCCTATGTCACCTACGCGAACACCATCCTTGATAATACTTAATCCCTTATATAAACTTCTTTCAGTATGTTTTAATAAGTACTTTTTTTCATCACTTATTTCACCAACTGCATAAGACCAAGCACTATCGCCATGATATCCTTGATAACAAGCGCCGATATCGATAGATACGATATCTCCTTCTTTTAATTTTCTAGAACTTGGAATCCCATGAACAACTTCATCGTTTATAGATATACATATTGCCTTTGGAAATCCATTATAGTTTTTAAAAGATGGAATCGCGTTTTGATTTTTTATAAATTTTTCTGCTAATTGATCTAGTTCGTTTGTTGAAATACCTGGCTTGATATATTTTTCTAAATAGTTATGAGTTTGCCCTACTATTTCACCAGCTTTTCTCATCAAATCGATTTCTCGATCGCTTTTAATACTAATCATTCTTTATAATCCTTTCGATGGATTCAAATGTGTATTTTTTACTTATACCACTATTAACTACTCTTAAAACTTTCTTGTTCTTATAGTAATCAATAAGCGGTGAAGTTTTTTCTAAATATTGAATATATCGTTCTTCAAACGTTTCATCATTATCATCACTTCTTTTTACTAATTCACTTTGACAACGATCACATTTATTTAACTCTTTAGGCATTGTTTCTTCAAACATATTATTATAAACGGATTTGCAAGTAGGACAACTTAGTCTTCCAACAATCCTTTTTTTAGCAATTTCCTTATCAACATCTAGAAGAATAACATATCCTAAGTCTTTATTAAGATCTTTTAATATTTCCTCATATCTTTCGGCTTGCACTACGGTTCTAGGAAAACCATCTAATATATATCCGTTTTTGCAATCTTCATAATTTAGACGATTTTTTAATATTTCTAAAACTATTTCATCTTCGATTAATAATCCATCATCTAATCTTTTTTTTACTGCTTTACCTAATTCATTATCTTGTCTTGCAATATCTCTTAATAAATCACCTGTAGATATATTTGGAATACCATATTTTTTTGACACCAACTCAGCTTGGGTACCTTTACCTGCTGCTGGTGGTGCTATAAAAATTATGCTTTTCATTTTCTTTTCCCTCTATAGTTTCGACTTAATAGGGTGCTTTCAACTTGTCTATACGTTTCTAACGCAACTCCTACAACGATTAGAAGACCGGTACCCCCAACTGTTACCGTTGAAGGTAAACTAGTTATTATTCCAAATACTATTGGTAAACCTGCTATAAACGCAAGAGATAATGCTCCAACAAATGTAATTCTCTTTAATACTTTATCAACATATTTCTTTGTTTCTTCTCCTGGTCTTACACCCGGAATGTAACCACCATTTTTATTTAAATTTTCTGCCATTTCTTCTGTTTTAATAGTAACAGAGAAAGTGTAGAAATAAGTAAATGCAATGATTAATATCATATATAGTATAAAACCTGATACAGAAGTTAACGATAACCATTTTTGTACAAATAATGTTATTTCATCTTTATTTATAAAATTTACAATTAGGCCTGGTAATGAAATTACCGCAGAGGCAAAAATTACTGGAACTACTCCTGCTGAATTCAATTTGAAAGGCATATAAGATTGTCTTCCACCATATGCGCTTGCTGATTTATTAGCATATTGAATCGGTATTCTTCTTTCAGCATTTTGTTCAAAAATAATTCCTACTAATACTACTAAATAAATAAGTACAAATATAACAAACGATACAATCCCTAATGCTAGGGTTTGTGTTGTTGATGTATCAATCAACGAATTAAAAGCTGTTACAAACATTGTTGGTAAACTTGCTATAATTCCAGCCATAATTATTAACGAAACACCGTTTCCTACACCCTTTTGGGTAATTTGGTTTCCAATAAATAATAATAATGCTGTTCCTGCTGTTAATATTAAGGCTACCTCAATATATTCTATTGGTTGTAAGCCATGTATTTTAACAACTGAAAATAGATATCCTTGTATAAACGCAAAGATTATTGATGCTACTGATGTTATTTTATTTATTTTTACTCTTCCTACTTGACCTTGCTTTTTTAATTCGGTTAAATAAGGAATAATATCCAATTGTAAAATTTGTATAACAATACTAGCTGTAATATAAGGTCCTACTCCTAGTGCGAAAATCGAATAATTTTCTAATGCTCCTCCACCTAAGGTATTTAGTAATTCTAAAAATCCTAAAGTTCCTGTCAGTTGTGATTCATCTATACCAGGAACAACTATTACGGTTCCTAATTTAAAGATAAATAGCATTAAGAAAGTAAAACCTATTCTTTTTCTTAAATCTTTATTCTTGGCATCAAATATTTGCTTAATTGTTGCAAACATTATATCACCTCTATTTTTCCACCTAATTTTTCTATTTGTGCAATAGCTGTATCCGAGAATTTATGTGCTCTTACTATTAATTTTTTTTCTAAAGTTCCATTTCCTAAAATTTTAATTCCGTTTAATTGATTTTTAATTATTCCCATTTCCTTTAATATTTCTGGTGTTATTACAGCACCATCTTCGAAGTTATTTAAATCACCAACATTAATTTCAGCATATCTTATTTTGAATTTTGCATTTGAGAAACCTCTTTTTGGTAATCTTCTGAATAATGGTAATTGACCACCTTCAAAACCCGGTCTAACTCCTCCGCCACTTCTAGCGTTTTGTCCTTTATGACCTTTACCACTTGTTTTTCCTAAACCTGATCCTGTTCCACGTCCAACTCTTTTACAAGATGCTGTAGAACCTTCCATAGGTTTTAATGTATGTAGTTTCATTATAATAAATCCTCTACTTTCTTTCCTCTCAATTTTGCAATTTCTTCAACTGTTTTTTGTGATCTTAAAGCTTCTAAAGTTGCATATGCCATATTAATTTTAGTATTTGTTCCTAGTGATTTAGATAAAATATTTTTTACACCTGCTAATTCAAGTACTGATCTTACAGGTCCTCCTGCTTTTACTCCTGTACCTTTTAAAGCGGGTTTTAATAATACTTTACTTGCTCCTCTTACACCAATTGCTTCATGCGGAATAGTTTCATCAACAATTGATACTCTTTCTACATGTTTAGTAGCATTTTGAATAGCCTTTTTGATTGCATCTGGTACTTCATTAGCTTTACCAGTTCCAAGTCCAACTTGACCATTACGATCTCCTACAACAACAGTAGCTGAGAAACGGAAATGACGACCACCTTTTGTTACTTTAGTAACACGACCAATATGAATAATTTCTTCTTCATATTGTTTTGGTCTTGGTTCTCTTCTTCTTTTTTCCACTTTATTACCTCCTTTAAAATTCTAGTCCATTTTCACGTGCAGCATCTGCTAATGCTTTTACACGTCCGTGATATTGGTATCCACCTTTATCGAATGTAACTTCTTTTATTTTTGCTTTTTTAGCTCTTTTAGCAAGTAATTCTCCAACTTTTTTAGCAGCTTCTATATTGCTACCTTTTTCAAGTTTTAATTCTTTATCAATTGAAGAAGCACTAACTAAAGTAACTCTTTTTTCATCATCAATGATTTGAGCAAAGATGTTATTGTTAGATCTAAATACATTTAATCTTGGTGTTGTTGCTGTTCCCGATAATTTTTCTCTAACTCTTAAATGTCTTACTTTACGCATTTCATTACGAGATACTTTGTTTATCATAAGTATTACTCTCCTTTACTTAATTATTTAGACGCTTTTTTTCCTTCTTTACGTCTTACATATTCATCTTTATAACGAATACCTTTACCTTTATATGGTTCTGGTTTTCTAATTCCTCTAACGTTTGCAGCAAATTCTCCAACTATTTGTTTATCGATTCCTCTGATTATTAGTTCTGTATTACTTGGTGATTCTAAAGTTAATTCACTTGGAATATTTACTACTACTGGATGAGAATAACCTGCTGTTACTACTAATTCGTTCCCTTTTAGTGAAAAACGATATCCAACACCGATTGATTCTAGTCTTTTTTCAAATCCTTCAGTTACTCCTATTAACATATTTTTTATGTTAGCATTAGCAGTTCCATGAAAATTCTTATCGTCATCACTTTTTCTTGTAACCGTTAATTCATTTTCATTAATTGTTACAGTTAAACATGGTTCAATTTTAGTAGAAAGTTCACCTTTAGGTCCTTTTACTTTTACAGTTGTACCTTCTATAGTTACAGTAACCCCTTGAGGAATTATTAATTTTCTATTTCCAATTCTACTCATATTTACACCCTTTCTACCATATGTACGCTAAAACTTCTCCACCTAATGATTGATTTCTAGCTTCTTTGTCTGTCATAACACCTTTAGATGTTGAAACAATTGCTATTCCTAAACCGTTAAGTACTTTTGGTATTTCACCAGCTTTAGCATAAACACGTAATCCTGGTTTTGAAATTCTTTTTAATCCAGTTATTACTCTCTCTTTGTTTTCAGCATATTTTAAATCTAAAACAATCATATTTTGTGTACTGTTTTTCTTTATTTTGAAATCACTAACATATCCTTCATCTTTTAAAATACGAGCAATTTCAACTTTCATTTTTGAAGCGGGTACTTCTACTTCTTTATATCGCATCCCGTTAGCATTACGAATTCTCGTAAGCATATCTGCGATTGGATCTGTTACAACCATATATATCCTCCCTTCAACTTACCAACTTGATTTTCTAACACCTGGTATTTGTCCTTTATAAGCTAATTCTCTAAAACAAATACGGCAAATTCCATATTTTTTAAGTACGGCATGTGGTCTTCCACATTTTTTGCAACGTGTATACTCACGAACTTTGAATTTTTGTTTACGATTAGCTTTGATAATCATACTTTTCTTAGCCATATTTTCCTCCTTAGCTACTTCTTAAATGGCATTCCAAAGCCTTTTAAAAGATCGTACGCTTCTTCGTTTGTTTTCGCTGTAGTAACGAATACTATATCCATTCCACGAACTTTAACAACATCATCGAAATCTATTTCTGAAAAAATTAATTGTTCGGTTAATCCTAATGTGTAATTTCCTCTTCCGTCAAATGCTTTATTAGAAATTCCTCTAAAGTCTCTTACACGAGGTAATGTAATACTAATTAATTTATTTAAAAAGTTATACATATTTTCTCCTCTTAAGGTTAATTTACATCCAATTGCTTGACCTTGTCTTAATTTAAATCCAGCTATAGCCTTTTTTGCTTTGGTTGCTACCGGTTTTTGATTTGTTATTTTCTCTAGATCTCTCATTGCCGCATCTAACATCTTGCTATTTTCAGCAGCATCTCCAACACCAATATTTATAACAATTTTCTCTAATTTAGGAGCTTGCATTTTACTTTTGTAATTATACTTTTTTACTAAATTAGGTAATATTTCATTATTATATTTTTCTTTTAGGCGGTTCATCTAAAGTCCTCCTTCCAATTAATTAATAATTTCATTAGATTTTTTTGCAACTCTTGCTTTGTTGCCTTTTTTATCTGTAGTATATCCCACTCTGGTAGGTTTTTTAGTCTTAGGATCTTGTACCATTACATTTGAAGCATCGATTGGTGCTTCCATTTCTGTAATGCTTCCAGCAGTTTGACCATTTGGTTTAACATGCTTTTTGATCATATTTATTCCTTCAACAATTACTTTATTGTCTTCTCTGAATATTTTTTTTACTAAGCCTTCTTTACCTTTATCTTTACCAGCGATAACTACTACTTTATCTCCAGTTTTTAATTTCATATTTTCCTCCTAAGTACTATAATACTTCTTTCGCTAGTGATAATATCTTCATAAATTGCTTTTCTCGAAGTTCACGAGCTACTGGACCAAATACACGTGTTCCTACAAGACTCTTATCATCCTTAATAATAACGCATGCATTATCGTCAAATTTAATATAGGAACCATCTTCTCTTCTTAGTCCAAATTTGCTTCTAACAATTACAGCTTTAACAACTTTTCCTTTTCCGATTGTTCCATTAGGAGTTGCTTTTTTTACAGTTCCAACAACTATATCTCCAATATTGCCAGTTTTAACTGTGCCGCCACCTAGAACTCTTATAACTGATATCTCACGAGCTCCAGAGTTGTCAGCAACTTTTAAACGACTTTCTTGTTGAATCATACTAATCCTCCTTTACTTGTTATAAAATTACAGCTTTTTCTAATATTTCTGCTAAACGAAAATGTTTAGTTTTTGATAATGGTCTTGTCGATATGATACGTACTGTATCTCCTACACGAGCTTCATTCTTTTCATCATGAGCGCTGTATTTTTTTGAATATTTAATACGTTTTTTGTATAATCTATCCGTTTTGTAAGTTTCAACTAAAACTGTAATAGTTTTATCCATTTTGTCACTTACTACTTTACCAATAAGCTCTAAATTATTTTTCATTAGTACCTCCTAGTAATTCTCTTTCTCTTATTACTGTTTTCATACGAGCAACTAGTTTTCTAAGTTCTCTAATTCTTGCTGGTTTTTCAAGGTTACCTGTAGCTTGATTAAAACGCAATTTAAATAATTCTTCTTTATGTTCATCGATTTTTTTAAGTAGTTCTTCGCTTGTGAAGTCTCTGATTTCTTTGTTTGTCACGCTACATCACCACTTTCTTTTTTTACAAACTTGCTTTTGATCGGAAGTTTATGCATTGCTAAACGTAGAGCTTCTCTCGCTGTTGCTTCATCAACTCCATTTATTTCAAACATAATTTTTCCTTTTTTAACAACCGCAACCCATACTTCTGGTTGACCTTTTCCTTTACCCATACGAGTTTCTAAAGGAATTTTCGTTAATGATAAGTGTGGGAAAATGTTTATCCAAACTTTTCCGCCTCTTTTCATATAACGTGTCATTGCTACACGTGCTGCTTCTATTTGTTGTTGAGTTATCCAAGCACCTTCTAGTGCCACTAATCCATAATCACCAAAATGTAATTTAGTATTTCCTTTAGATTCTCCATCATATTTTAAACGATGTGGACGACGGTATTTAGTTCTTTTTGGTATTACTGCCATCTTTATTACCTCCCTCATTTTTATTTGAGGCAAGAATTTCACCCTTATAAATCCATACTTTTACACCGATTTTACCATATGTAGTATCTGCTTCTTTATGAGCATAATCAATATCTGCTCTAATAGTATGAAGTGGAATATTCCCTTCTAAGTATCCTTCTGTTCTAGCCATTTCAGCTCCACCTAAACGTCCTGATACTGAAGTTTTAATTCCTTGTGCTCCTGCTTTCATTGTATTTCTAATAGCTCTTTTTTGTGCTACTCTGAATGATACACGATTTTCAATTTGATGCGCTATACTTTCAGCAACTAAGGCAGCAACTATATTAGGATTTTTAATTTCCATAATAGATATTTCTATTTCTTCTTTTACAAGTTTTTTAAGACTATTTTTTAATTTGTCAATACCTTCACCACCGTGTCCAATTACAACACCAGGTTTTGCAGTATTAACAATTACATTAGTTTTAACTAAATCTCTTTCAGTATCTTTTTTTCTTTCAATAAGAATACTAGAAACTGCTGCATCTTTTAATTCTTTGCTTAAAAACTTACGGATCTTGTTATCATTATCTAAAAATTTTGCAAAATCTTTATTTCCTGCAAACCATTTAGATTCCCATTCTTTATTAACACCAACTCTAAATCCAATTGGACTTACTTTTTGACCCATCAGTTTACCTCCTTTTTTTAATTTTTTTCACTTACAACAACTGTAATGTGACTTGTTCTTTTCTTAATAGGGTCTACGTGTCCACGTGAACCCATTCTTGCTCTTTTCATTGTTACACCTTCATTAACATAACAATCTTTTACATATAATTTGTTTTTATCTAGACTTAAATTATTTTCAGCATTAGCAACAGCTGATACTAATACTTTCTTAATAATTCTAGCTCCTTCTTTATTTAAATTTTCTAATATATCTAAAGCTTCTTTAGCATTTTTACCACGAATTAAATCGATAACTAAACGCGCTTTACGAGGAGCTATTCGAACTGTTTTTGCAATCGCTCTTGCTTCCATATTAGTCCTCCTAACTATTTTTACTTACTTTTGCCATCGCCGTGACCACCAAATTTACGAGTTTGAACAAATTCACCTAATTTGTGTCCAACCATATCTTCTGTTACATAAACAGGAATAAATTCTTTACCATTATGAACAGCAAATGTGTTTCCGATAAATTCAGGATATATTGTTGAACGGCGAGACCATGTTTTAATTACTTCTTTTTTTCCAGATTCGTTTACTTTTTTAACTTTTGTTAATAAATAACCATCAACAAAAGGTCCTTTTTTTAAACTTCTTGCCATTTAAACCATCCTTTCACTATTTTTTACGGCGACGAACAATTAACTTGTCAGAAGAATTTTTCTTGCCGCGTGTTTTGTATCCCAATGTTGGTTTACCCCAAGGAGTAACTGGTTTTTTACGTCCGATTGGCGAACGTCCTTCACCACCACCATGTGGGTGATCATTAGGGTTCATAACAGAACCACGTACTGTTGGTTTAATACCCATATGTCTTTTTCTTCCTGCTTTACCAATTTTTACTAATTCATGTTCTGCATTTCCTACTTCACCGATAGTTGCTTTACAAGTTCCTAATACTTTACGAACCTCACTACTATTTAAACGAATTAATACATATTTTCCTTCTCTACCTAGTATTTGTACACCACTACCTGCACTACGAGCTATCTGTCCACCTTTTCCTGGTTTTAATTCAATATTATGAACTAAAGTTCCTTCTGGAATATTTTCTAAAGACAAACAGTTTCCTATTTTAATATCAACTTTTTCTCCACTTATTACTTTGTCTCCAACGTTTAATCCTTTTGGAGCTATGATATATCTTTTTTCACCATCAGCATAATTTATTAAAGCAATGTTTGCTGTTCTATTTGGATCGTATTCTATAGAAGCTACAATACCTTCAATATCGAACTTATCTCTTTTGAAATCAATAATACGATATTTTCTTTTAGCTCCACCACCACGATGTCTTAATGTTATTTTCCCTTGATTATTACGTCCACCTTTTTTAGTTAATGTTACCGTTAATGTTTTCTCAGGAGTTGTTTTTGTAATATCTTCATTAACTAATGTAGACATTCCACGTCTAGCGTTAGTTGTGGGTTTATAATTTTTAATTGCCATGTATTTTTCCTCCTTTCAACTAACTAAGTTCTATTGAACTACCTTTTTGTAATTTTACATATGCTTTTTTAACTTTACTAGTTTTACCAGCATAACGACCTACTTTTTTGTCTTTTGCTCTAACATTAACAATGTTAACGCTTTCAACTTTAACATTAAATATTTTTTCCACAGCTATTTTTACTTCTGTTTTATTTGCTTTAACATCAACACTGAATACTACAGTATTTCTATTTTGTAATAAATCATTACTTTTTTCAGTAACAATTGGTGCTTTTATAACATCTCTATATTGATTCATTAAACAAGCACCTCCTCAATATTTTTTACAGCTTTTTCTGTAATAATTACTTTATCTGCTGAAACTAAGTCTAAAACATTAATTTCGTCGCTTTGTAATAAAACAATTTCGTCTAAGTTGCGAGTTGCTAAAATTATATTTTCATCTAATTCATCAACAACAACTAAAACATTTTTTGTTGCTTCTAAATCTTTAAAGAATTTAATTGCATCTTTTGTTTTGTTTGTTTCGAATTTTATGTCGTCTAAAATCACTAATTCACTATTTAATAATTTATAAGATAGTGCTGATCTTAACGCTAATCTTCTTTCTTTTCTATTTTGTTTTTTAAAGAAAGATCTTGGTTGAGGTCCAAATACTATTCCTCCACCTACCCATTGAGGTGATCTTATACTTCCTTGACGAGCACGACCAGTACCTTTTTGACGCCAAGGCTTTCTTCCGCCACCTTGTACTTCTGCGCGTGTTTTGGTACCTACAGTACCTTGTCTTTGATTATGTCTTGCTAATATAATAGCATCATGTAAAACTGCATCGTTTGGTTCTATTCCCCAAATGTTTTCATTTAAAGTTATGTCTTTAACTTTTTCACCTTTAACGTTTAATATAGATATTTTCTTCATTATATCCTCCTACTCAGATACTACTTCTTCTACTTCTTCAGTTTCTTCAACTTGATTCTCAGTAGTTTCAGTTTCTTCAACTTGAGTATCCGTTGCTTCTACTTCTTCAGTAGTTTCAGTAGATATTTCTTCGCTTGTTTCTAAAGGTTTAATTTCATGTGACAATAACTCTTCTACAGCATTTATTTTCCCTGGTTTTTTAGTTGCAGTTTTAATAATTACTAATGAATTTTTAGCTCCAGGAATATTTCCTTTTACTAAAATTACATTATTTTCTAAATCAACTGATACAATTTCTAAATTTTGAATAGTAACAGTTAACGTTCCCATGTGTCCTGGTAATTTTTTACCTTTAAAAACACGCATTGCTAACATCGTTCCCATTGAACCTGGTCTTCTGTGATAATGTGAACCATGTCCCATAGGTCCTCTTGCTTGCCCATGTCTTTTAATTACGCCTTGGAACCCCTTACCTTTTGTAGTTCCTGTAACATCTACAACTTCACCTTCAGTAAAGATATCGGCTTTGATTTCTTGCCCTAGTGAATAGTTGTTTACATCTACACCCTTTATCTCTTTAAAGAAGCGCTTAGGTGTAGTTTTTGCTTTATTGGTATGCCCAATAGAAGCTTTTGTCGCTAACTTTTCTCTCTTTGTGTCAAATCCTAATTGAACAGCCTCGTAACCGTCATTTTCAGTTGTTTTAATTTGAGTAACAATATTTGGTTCAACTGAAACTACAGTAACAGGAATCAAAATACCAGATTTAGTAAACACTTGAGTCATTCCAATTTTACGACCTAAGATTCCTTTTTTCATATTTCCTCCTATAATTTAATCTGAATATCAACACCACTTGGAATATCTAAATGAGTTAATCCCTCAATAGTTTCCTTTGTTGGGTCGATGATATCAATAAGTCTTTTGTGTGTTCTTTTTTCGAATTGCTCACGCGAATCTTTGTATTTGTGAACAGCTCTTAAAATTGTGATTTTTTCGATTTCGGTTGGTAATGGAATTGGTCCACTTATTGTTCCACCAGTTCTTTTAACAACTTCAACAATTTTAGCGCATGCAACATCTAAATTTTTATGTTCAAACGCTTTTAATTTGATACGAACTTTTGTCTTAGACATATTGTACCTCCCTTCGCCTATATCTTAAAGTATAGACTTGCTCCGTGTAAAAACCTGATTACAGTTTAAATCTCACACAACTTAACCTGGTGTATCAGCAACCTCACACATCAACGCACGCCACACATACAAATTATACATTACTAATATATGAAATGCAAGTATTTTTTCTCATTTTTTTAATTTTATTTTCAAAAATAAAAAAACCATCTACTATTTAGTAAATGGAATTAAAGCTATAAATCTTGCTTTTTTTACTTCACTTGCAATATGTCTTTGGTGTTTAGCGCAAGCACCAGTAATTCTTCTTGGTAATATTTTACTTTTGTCACCACTGATATACTTTTTAATTATTTCTACATCTTTATAATCAACGCTTTTTCCAGCACACATTTGACAAATTTTTTTCTTTTTTCTATAAAATTCAGCCATATTTTTTTCCTCCTTTAATCTAGGAAGTCTTCATCAATAGCAATGTTGTCCCCAAATTCTTTAAATGGATCTTCCTCAATGTTTACACTATTTGTTGGAGCCTTTTGAAAGTCATAAGGTGTTGACCCTTGTGCTTCTACTGCTCTATTTTGTGCTTGACCTTTAGATTCAATAAAGTGAATTTGATCTATTACTACTTCCGTAGTATATACTTTCTTGCCATCTTTATCATCGTAACTTCCAGTTTGAATTCTTCCTTCAATACCAATCATGCTACCTTTATCGAAGTAATTGCAAATTAACTCTGCTTGTTTTCTCCAAGCGACAATTGTGATAAAATCTGCTTCTCTTTGTCCTTGGCTATTTGTAAAATTTCTGTTAACTGCTAAAGAAAATCTAGTTACAGCAACATTTGAGCTTCCGTATCTAATCTCTGGTTTTGCAGTTAAACGCCCTATTAAACAAACTCTGTTCATTTCACACCTCTTAATTTTCTAATTTTGTTATTAAATGACGAATGATGTCATTACTGATCAATGCTAAACGATCAAACTCTTTAATAGCTTTATCATCACTAGCCTCGATTCTTAGAACAAAGTAATATCCGCTTTTTAAATCTTTAATTTCATACGCTAATTCTCTTTGTCCCATTTCTGTGAAATTAGTTATCTTTGCACCATTAGAAGTTAAAATTTCATCAAAACTTTTAGTTACGTTTTTAATTTCTTCTTCACTTATAGTTGCTTTTACAATGTACATAATTTCATAATTTTTCATTTCTACACCTCCTTATGGACTATTGGCTTCTATTTAAGAAGCAAGGAGTAATTGAATTACTCGCAACAATTATAACAAATATTTTTTTAATTGTAAACATCAATTGTTTTTGTTTTTCAAATATACCGGTATATATGCTATAGACATAGCAATCATTCCTGCTACTATAATTGTTATGATTGGATTATTAAAATTGTTTAAAAAAGGGTATAATTCTAAAATATGTTCCGGCAATTCTTCCGACATAATATAGTTTGTTTGAAATAATCTATTAAATATTATTGCGAAAATAAAAATTAAATTTGCAAATATAAAGGTCCTTATTATGTCTTTTTTTTCTATTTTGATTTTATCTAAATAATAGATAAAAAACACAGATAACACAACTAAATGATGACTTATAAAAAATTCATAAAATACAAAATAGTCCAAAGAACTTTGTAAGTCTGGCCATATAGTAGCTGTAAAAGGTCCCATAAACGCAAAGAAAAACACAGTTTTAAAAACTTTTTCTTTCTTTTTTATTAAATAATAGATAAATAGATAACCAGTTATGAAACAAAAATGAAGTGGTAAATCTTCTTTCCAAGTATATATTCCATAAATCATTTGTGCCCCAATATATATAATTCTATTAATCATTATAACCGAAATAATTCCTATTTTTAGTTTTTTGGCTGTTTTTTCACTTATTTTAGAAATCTTATCTTGATTGTTATATATTAAAAATAACCCAATAAATAAAACACCTAAACATATTAAGTGGATAAGCCCAAACAATTCAAATTTAATTCCAACTACTTCATCTACAAAAAATTCTCTCATACTTCACTAAACATTAAATCTAAAATGACAAATGTCCCCGTCTTTCATTATATATTCTTTTCCTTCAAGTCTCATTTTGCCAGCTTCTCTTACTTTTTTTTCATCGCCCGAATGTTTTAAATCTTCAAAACTCATGATCTCTGCTCGAATAAAGCCTCTTTCAAAATCCGAATGAATTATTCCAGCACATTCTGGTGCTTTCATGCCCTTTGTATATGTCCAAGCTCGAACTTCATCTTTTCCCACCGTGAAATAAGTTTCTAATCCAAGCAATTCATAAGTTGCGCTTATCAATTTGTCTAAACCACTTTCCTCAATACCAACTTCATTTAAAAATTTAATTTTATCTTCTTCATTTAATTCTACTATTTCAGATTCCATTTTAGCACATACTGTAATAACTTTATTTTTTTCTCTTTTAGCATATTCAATTACCATATCAACATATTCATTATTTCCGTCTAAAAGATCATTTTCCGAAATATTTGCCATATAAATTATTGGTTTTAAAGTTAAAAAATTAAATGGTTTTATTATACTTTTCTCTTCTTCATTAAAGTCTAAACTTCTAAGTGTTTTATTTTGTTCTAAACATGCCTTAATTTTTAATAAAAGCTCATTTTCTTTAATTGTTTCTTTGTCTTTAGCCATAGTGGCTTTTTTACCAATGCGACCCATTCTTGTTTCAACTACTTCTAAATCTGCTAAAACAAGTTCAATATTTATGATTTCAATATCTCTGATAGGATCGACGCTATTTTCAACGTGAATTATATTATCATCTTTAAAACACCTAACAACTTCACAGATGGCATCTACTTCTCTAATGTGTGATAAGAATTTGTTTCCTAAACCCTCACCTGTAGACGCACCTTTAACTAATCCTGCAATATCAATAAATTCAAACGCTGTTGGTATCATCTTCTCTGGTATATATAATTGTTCTAAATACTCCAATCTTTTATCCGGAACAACTACCATTCCAATATTTGGATCAATTGTTGCAAAAGGATAATTTGCAGCTAAAATATTCTTTTTTGTAATTGCATTAAATAAAGTTGATTTACCTACGTTTGGTAAGCCTACTATTCCTGCTTTTAATCCCATAAAACCTCCTATAAAAAAGGGGATAACCCCTACATTGTTGGATGTACCCCTATTCCTGTAGGTAATCCTGTTATGTACCAACCAATTATTATTGCAAACCAGACAACGGCAAACATTAAAATGGTTGGCATTATTTTCTTAAGTGTCCCAAATATTGTTATTTTATTATCTTCATCAGTATTATATTTTTCAAGGAATGCTAAAGTAATAATAAAATATATAAAGAAAGGGGTAATTGCTTTACCGATAGAATCAGCTGCACTAAATACAAATTGTGCAAAGCTAGGCGTTACATTAGCACGCATAAATAAAGGTACTAAAACCGGTGATAGCAAAGACCATTTTACTATATTAAATGGCATTAATATACTCATTATAATTACTAAAATAAATGTTACTATAATCAATATTATGGCTGAAAAATCAAAACCACTCAATAAGTTTAATAGATTTATAGTAATTACTTCACCTAAATTTGTCCATTCAAGAATTCCTATCAATTGAGCAGTAAAAAATAATAATACAAATAAATATCCTAAGTTTTCAAAATTTTTTGATAATCCAATACTGTATTGATTAGTATTTTCAACATTTTTAGAAATTTTTCCATATATAAATCCACAAACCATAAATATAAATAAGTAAACAAACATAAATCCATCTTTAAATGGCGAACCATCTTTAAATAATTTAACTATATAACGATCGCCATCCGTTAACAATAGCCCAGATTTATAAAAACCAGGGATAATCATATAAATTACAATCAGTATTAAAGATACAAACGCTAATAAGGTAAAGAAAAGTCCTTTTTTTGATTCTTTGTATTCTGTTTCTTTGACTTCGTTTTTACATATTTTAGGTTCTAAGAATTTTTTAATGATAAACATTCCAGAAATTAATAAAGCAATAACGCTGAAAATCATTATAAAAATATTAGAATATAAATTATAGACAAAGTTTTGATCTAAGTCAACATTAGCCGCTGCCTGAGTCATTGTTCCTAATATATAATCATCATAACTCGCTAATATGCCAGTTCCATAACCAACAGTTATTCCAATGAACATTGTCAATATTCCTAAAAAAGGTTTTTTGTTTGCATATTGATATATTAACGCAATCAATGGAATTAAAATTATATAACTATATTCACCTACAATTGAAGAAGTTAATCCAATTAATAAAGTTAAAAATGTTAACCATTCTTTTTTCATCTTTTTTAATGGTTTAAAAACTATTTGAAATAAACCACTTGCTTCCCCTATTCCTATTGCTATTAACGACATAATTAATAAGAAAAAAGGTTCAAATAAATTTAAATTTACCATTGAATTACTAATGATTGCTTTTATTCCATCAATTGTAAGAACATTATTGACAGTAACTAAGGTGGTTTCTAATCCATTATCGATTATTTGAGTCTTTTCCGCTTCTATTTCCAATATTGAAAATATCGAACTTAAAACTATAACTATAAGCGTTAATATAATTATCGTTATTACAGGGCCTAACGAAATATCAAAGCCCTTTTTTTTTCTTTTTATCATATTTCCTCCTATAGTTGTATTACTTTCTTTAATTTCTTGTTAAATTCTACTCTAGGGAGCATTATACTTCTATTACAATTAAGACACTTTATTTTTATGTCGGCACCAACTCTTGTAACTCCCCATTCGTTGGTTCCACAAGGATGTTGCTTTTTCATTACAACAATGCTACCTATTTTGTATTCCTTTTCCACTATATCACCACTTATTTTGTATTTGATTTTCATCTAATACTAATTTTACTTCTCTTTTAATTATTCTTTCGATTGCTATATTTTTTAAAGGTTCTGTTTCTACAGTTATTCTAAATTCAGTAGAAAATGGTGCAACATTAGTTATTCCAACTAATTTTACTTCACCTTTAATATCTTCTAATTCTTTTGTTAACTTTTTACATAAATTAGTTAATACCTTTTCAATTTCCTCTGTTTTAACTTTTGAATATATAGGTACATCAACAAGTGCTAAAGAGTTATTCATACTATAATTAATTACTTCTACTATGTTTCTGTTTGAAACGATTAATACTTCGCCTGTGAAAGCTTTTATCTTGGTTGTTTTTAATCCTAAACTAATTACTTCTCCTCTAAAAGCTCCTATTTTTATATTATCTCCAATATCAAATTGGTTTTCTATTATTATGTTAAAACCTGATAAAAAATCTTTTAAGGTATCTTGTAGGGCTAAACCGAAAACTACTCCAACGATTCCTAAAGAAGCCACTAGTGATTTAGTATCAACTCCAAAAACTTCTAAAATCATTAAAATTGCAATTATTATTATTAAATATCTTACTATATTAGTAATTACCATCTGAATGGTATTATGTTTTTTTTTGTTCTTTTTTCCCACTCTGAGTTTAAACATTCTAGATATAATTTTTTGTGAAACAATACATAAAATAGTTGCAACTATAATTATTATTATTGGCGCTATAATTTCCTTGATTAAAAATTTTTCCATAATTACTCCTTCACATCTAATATTTCTAAGATTCTATTTAGATCTGCTGTATTAGTAAATGATATTTCAATCTTGCGGTCTTTAATTTTAATTTTCGTATCTAACTTATCTCTCAACAAGTCCTCTACATATTTATACTCGCTATTTTCTTTTTTTCTTTCTACTTTATTTCTTTTAACTATATTAGATTCTCCCGTCATTTGTTCTAAATCACGAACTGGCAATTTTTCTTGATCAATACGGTTAGCAATTTCAATTATTTGCTCTTTAGATTCTAATTTACTTAATATTTTTGCATGTCCCATGCTTATTTTGTTTTCAATTACTAATTTTTGTACTTCTCTTGGTAAATTTAGTAATCCTATTGTATTAGTAACATAACTTCTACTTTTTCCGATTTTTTTACTTAAAGTTTCATGTGTTAAGTCAGAATTTTCCATCATCTTTTTATATGCCACTGCTTCTTCAATTGGATTTAAATTTTCTCTTTGTACGTTTTCTAAAATAGATATTTCTGCCATTTGTTGATCAGTAAAAGGTCTTATAATTGCTGGGATTGTTTCTAAGCCAACCATTCTTGCCGCTCTTGTTCTTCTTTCTCCGGCAATTATTTCATATCCTTTAATACTTTTTTTAACGATTATAGGTTGAAAAACACCGTGCTCTTGTATTGACGATGCTAATTCTTCTAATTTTTCTTGATCAAAATTTTCTCTTGGTTGATAAGGGTTTGCTCTTAATTCATCTAACGGAATTTCAACTATTTCTTCTTTAGTAGATGTTTCGTATATTCTTTTTTCTAAACTATCTAAATCTAAATTTTCATTATTAAATAGTTGTTCTAAACCCATTCCAAGTGCTCTTTTTTTATTTTCCATTTCTTGTTATAACCTCCTTGGCTAAATTAAGATATGCATCAGTTCCTTTGCTCTTTGGATCATATGCAAGTATAGGTTTACCATAACCTGGAGCTTCTGATAATTTTACAAGCCTAGGTATTATTGTGTCATATACACATTCTTTAAAATATCCTCTTATTTCTTCAACTACTTCTAAACCAAGATTAGTTCTACTATCTAACATTGTAAGCAAAACTCCCTCTATTGTTAGTTCCCTATTTAAGTTTTTTTGTGCAAACATTATTGTGTTTATCAATTGCATAACACCTTCTAGTGCAAAAAATTCGCATTGAATTGGTATGATTACCGAATTTGCTGCTGTTAATGCATTAGTAGTTATTATTCCTAAACTAGGGGGGCAATCAATCAAAACATAATCAAACATTTCTTTTGTAACTTGTATTTGTCTTTTTAATTGATTAGCTCTATCAAATTCGGGATTTAAACTGCTCAATTGAATAAATTCAATATCTATACCCGCTAAATTAACGGTAGCTGGTATTATATATAAATTTTTATGTTTTGTTTTAATTATTACATCTTTTAATGTTGCTTTATTTGTTAATAATTCATATGCACTGTTTTTAAATTCCTTTTTTGAAATCCCTAAACCCGTTGTACTATTACCTTGAGGATCTAAATCTATTACAAGTACCTTTTTCCCCATTACTCCTAAAGAAGCCGCCAAATTTATACTGGTAGTTGTTTTTCCAACTCCACCTTTTTGATTTACAAGCGCTATTATTTTGCCCATTAGTACTCACCATCTTCTTTTCTTATACTATAAACATTTTACCATATTTTTTATAATAAATCTATAAAAATATATGTTTTAAAATAAGAGTTGAATATCAAAAAAACACTAACAACATGTCTTTTAAATAAAGTTACATATATTAGTGTTTTTAAATTATCTACCATGAGTATGGAATTATAGACATATTCATATTATATGTTGAATAATATTCATGATTAGAATATGAACCAAGTTCGTGACTTTCATTTGTATCATATCCGGTGTCATAATAATCAAATTTTGCTAATGTCGTTCCCGATGTTCTCGTATCATTATAACTGTACCAACTTGTCCATCCCGTTGAACTAGGATGATAATAAACAACGTCTTTTCCTAACAGAGGTTCTGAAGAACATATAGATTGCTGTGATGGTTTTAGTTGGCCATTTTTAACAACAACAGAACCATTTATTGTTATTCTTGCGGCCCATCTATCACATCTCCAACCATACGCACTACTTGTATAGACTCCTGTTCTTACTCTAAACATTTGGTTTTGACCTTCCCTAGATGATTGGTAATATACATTCCCGTACATTGCTGGATTATTAGTGGTTACTAAGAAACCTGTTGCATGTGTTACGGCTGCTGGATTTACAGTTATTGTACCGCTTGTTACTGCTACATTATAATTACCAGCGCCATCTGCTAAAGTGTTTGCTCCTAAAGTTATTGTTTTTAAACCCGGATTATTTTCTCCCTTTACCGTAACTGTATAGATAAATGAAGTTGCCGATCCTGTTCTTGTAACATTTACAATGGTTAAACCATTAGTGGCAGATAGATGGTTCTTAAGTGAAGTTGCTGTATAATCTCCTTGTGTTATTCCGCCTGAATCATTACATGTTAAATTGATTGTTGTACTACTACCAACGTCGATTGCTTGTGAATTTGCAGTTGCCCACGAACAGACTGGTCGTGTTACGTCTATTCTATTTACAGATACCGCTTTATTAGAAATTCTTCCTGCTGCATTTTTTACCCATACATAATATGTACCATTTGTAGTAAATCCACCAACATTTTTAACAAAATCTCTAGTATTTGTAATATTTGTAAATGTTGGAGCAGTTGTAGAACTTTGATTAATTCCGTATCCTACAATACCTGATTCGACATCACTTGCTTTAAACGTAATATAATTAGCAGAAGAATAATCTGCTGTCGAATATACAGTTGCATATGCTACATGCCATGTTAATGGTGAACTCGCTGATGGTGCTGTTCCTCCGCTAAGGTAATAGAAATTGGTTGTACTGAATGTGCCACCTGTTCCTGATTTTAATACATATACATATTCTTCCCAATCGCCAGTTCCTGCTTGTGATGTTAACCAATAACCACTTGAACCAGTTCCAGTTAAATTTGATCCGAAATTAATTGTATAATTTGCTGGTATTTTTGCAACGATTCTAGAAACATATACTTGGTTTGCACTCGTTGGTGTTCCAAAGAAGAAACCACCATGATCTGGAGCAGCCGATCCTACTGTAGTTACCCTTAAAGCATAGCTGCCATATGAACTACTCATTGCTACTCTAGAAACTGATACGTTTCCGTTAGCAGCATTGTTATAAACATTTGTACTATTAGTACTTGATGCAAAATTAGGATCGTTATATATTCTTGTACCACTATGTACGTCACCAATAACTGGGTCAGTTCCATCTACATTAATTACATTACAAGTAGTGTTTTTTGAATTGACACCGTCTGAAACTCTTGCTACTAGTGTTCCTGGTGCTGTGAAGGTTTGTGAAACTGTCGTTCCAGACCCTAATGTTTGCCATGCGCCACTATTCACACTATAAGTATATATTATACCCGATGTTCTTGTTGGATATGTTAATGTAACTGATTTGCTTGCTGACCAACTTGGAGATATTGCAGAACATGTTGCTGCTGTTATCGGTAATAACGCTACTGATTTAGCAGTTGATGTTTTAGTTAACCCAACTCCATTTGTTACAGTAACAAGTATTTCATAAGTTCCTGTTTTCAAACTACTAAATGTATAATTTGATAATGAACTTTCAATTGTTTCATTTTTATCATTTCCCATTATATTATAAGCATATTTTGTTATTCCTGTTTCACCATCTGACGCTGTTACATTTACTGCAATCGAACTTGTTGTTGGAGTTGTTGTAACTGTTGTAAGAACAGGTGCTGTTGAATCAATTTGGGTAACATTAAAAGTTGAAGCAGTAAAATAGTTTGTTCCATCATAGATTCTTGCTATTACATAACCACTTGAAGTGAAAACTATTGTTTTAGTAACTCCACCCGTTAACGTATACCACGTTGTACCATTCGTACTATATTCATAAATATAATTTGCTTGTCTTGTAGGATAAGTTACTACAACTGTTTTTGAAGTTGACCATCCACTTGGCGATACTGAATATGTTGGTAATGTTGCTGTATTGGGTGTTGCGTTTATTACTGATGATTCAGTTGTCAACCCAACCCCATTCGTTACTCTTAACTGTACAGTATGTGAACCAGAACTAACATCGGTGAAAGTATAAATACTTGTATTACCGTTATCAATATATTGTCCACCATCTAATCTAAATTCATATTTTGTTATTCCTGTTTCAGGATCTACTCCCAATCCCTCAACAACAATTGTACTAGTTGTCGTACTTACAATATTAGCAGATACATTTGTTGGTCCTGTTGAATCTACTTTTGTAACCGCCGCACTACAACTTCCAGTTTTATCTGAATTATCTTTTACGGTAGCTGTATACGAACCAATATAAGTTGCATCTCTTTTAATTGTTGCACCAATTGTATACTCACTTTCGTTCGGAGCTAAAACACCATATATTCCGCTCGTTCCGTCAGTTGCGATGATTTTTAATTCTTTTTTAGGCCTCCATGTGTCAGCATTTTCAACAGCTATTACACACGTCGGATAATCATTGTCTATTTTTTCAATATTATAAGTTACAGTTTGTTCTGTTGTAATACCATCTGTTATCATAGCAACAACAAAACCTCTTTCTGTAAATTCCAAAACAGCTGTTTCAGTTTGTGATATAATCCATCCTTCACCGTTTTTATTATAATAATTTGTATATCCTTCTGGATATGTTATTGTTACTGTTTTTGAAGTTGTCCACCCCTCTGGAGTGATTGCAACTGTTGGTGTATCAAGACTTAAGGTTCTAACTCTAAAAGTTTTATTTGTACTCATTCCTGCCGCATTTGTTACTCTTACGATAATAGAATAATCAGTAGATGATTTTAAATCTTCTATTAAGTAATCAACGTCCATTTCGTGAAAACTACTTCCTTGAATACTATATTCATATTTTACTATACTTGTTTCAGGATCTTCAGCATCCACTAATAACCTAATTGTGTATTTTGAAGGTACTGCAGATACATTATTTATAATAGGACCTGTCGAGTCTAAACTACCACAGTTTCCTTCGGTTATTTTAAAATTACCGCTCGTTCCAACTGCACAAAATTTTCCATTCGTTACATAGCGAACTTCAATTTGCTGATTTGGATTATATCCAACCTCACCAGATATAAATTCTTTGTTAGAGGTAGGTAATTGCGGATCGGTAACATCAATTTCCGAATATTCCACTCCATCCATACCACCCTCACTATTTAGAACTTCAAAGGTTTTTACAAGGTTTTCTAAACTTGCTACAAATGATTCCTCTCGATAATTCTTAATAATTTTAACTACTTGAGGCACAGCAATAAGTGCTATTATTCCAAGCACAACGATAACTGCTAACAATTCAATTAAAGTTAATCCCTTTTTTTTCATAAATTCACCACTATTCTAAATCAATTTTAGCACATTATATCTCTTTTATCAACAAAATGTTAAAGGTGTAAAAATTAATTTTACACCTTTGTTTTATTTAGCTGTCCACCAAGTATCTTGGAAAACATCTACTGAATAACCTTTTAATGTAGTACTCGTATTACTACCTTTAATACTTGGACTGAAATTTGTTCCTACAGTAAAATTATTTATATAAAAGGTACTATCGGTAACAATTGCAGAATATTTCCTACCTGCTACTCTTATGTAATTCTTAAAATATATACCCGATGTTCCTAACGTCAATGGGGCATCAGCATTATATTCTGCACGCGAAGAGTTCCCCACTGATGTTGATACGCCATTCCAACTTATTGTACCGTTATTATTTCCTACATAGGTTATTTTTAAAGGAATATATTTATTAGCAACATTTACAAGATTAGATGAATATCTTTTCGTACCCCAGGTGCTGTTGTATCTTGATCTAAAACTTATTTTGCCATCTGCCTCCCATTTTATTTCCCAGCCACACTTACTGCTAGGATAAACAGATGCTATCATTTTTGCTGAAGAAGTAACAGTTTTTAAAACAACTGCTTCAAATCTAAATGTTCCTCCTGAGGAGTTATTATATTGGAACAAACCTCCAGGGGTAATAGTTGCGTACGCACCCGATCTATTCATTCTTAAATGCTTGTCTCCATAATTTTTAGTTCCAATTTTTTGTGTAGTTACACTACAAGTATTGGTTCTACCAGAATTATCTTTTACAGTAACTGAATATGTTTTTGTGTTATAGGCTGTAAATCCTGATGAAGTTCCAGTTGTATAAGTTGAATTACCAGGTAATATAAATCCATATACACCACTTTGTGAATCCGAACCAGAAATTGATACCCACTTACTTGTTGCCCAGGTAGTTGCGTTTGAAACGCTCATACTACAAGATGGTGATGCTGTATCTATTTTAGAAACAATTACAGAACAAGTGCCTGTTTTTCCTGCTATATCTAATACTGTCGCTGTATATGTTCCATTACTATATACCGTTAATCCACCACTTGTTCCAGCAGTATAACTTGAGTCGCCTGGTTTCTTATAGTGCGTTACTCCCCCATCATCACTACTTGTTATTGTTAAATATTTACTTGTTGTCCAAGATGTTGATTCTGATTGTGTAATTGAACATGTTGGATTTTGAGTATCTACTTTTGAAACGGCAATTGCTGCTTTTTGAGTATTTCCCGCTTGATCTTTTACCCAAACATAATATGTTCCGTTTGATGTAATTCCTGTTATCATGTTTCCAAACGAAGTACTTGCAGTCATTGATGTCCATGTTGAAGGTGCTGTTGATGATGACTGATTAACGCCATATTTATTTATACCCGATCCACTATCCGTTGCTTTAAACGAAATATTGTTTGTTGTCTCCCAAGTATAATTAGTAATTGCTGTTGCATATGCCACATGCCAAGTTAATGGCGTAGTAGTTGTTGGTGTACTTCCACCGGATAAATAGAAGAAATTAGTACTACTGAAAGTTCCTGAAGATCCGCATTTTGCTACGTGAACATAAGTTTCCCAATTTCCAGTTCCTGCTCGTGAAGATAGCCATGTTGAAGTCCCACCCGTTCCATAAGCGTTTGATGCAAAATTTATAGTATAACCAACTGGTATCTTAGCAATTATCTTTGTTACTAACACCTGATTTGCAGATGTCTTGGTTGCAAAATAGAATCCACCATGCCCTGGTGAAGCTGTTCCTGTTGTTGTTATTCTAAGTGCATATGAACCTACTGGTGTACTCATACTTAGTCTTGTGTGGGTTACTAATCCGTTTCCTGTATTATTATAAACACGAATACTATTATTTCCTGATGCAAAGGTGGGGTCTTTATATAACATTCCACCAGAATATACTTCACTTATTATAGGTGATACCGAATCAACTTTTGTAACATTATAAGTAGAAGATGTAAAATAATTTAAACCATCAAATATTCTTGCGATTACATAACCATTACTTGAAAATGTTAATTGTTTTGTAACATCCTCGCCTGTAATTGTAGTCCATCCACCACCATTAAGGTTATATTGATATATGAAATCTTCTTCAAGTGGTGGATAAGTTATTGTTAGCACTTTACTCTTTGCCCAAGCAGAAGTACTTACAGAAAATGTTGGATTATCTGGAATGTCAGTAGATGTATTTAAAATTGAGGATTCTCTAGTTATACCAGCTGCATTTGTTACTCTTACCTTAATAGCATGATTTCCCGCCATTAAATTTGCAAATAAATAACTTCTATTATTACCATTATTTATATATGAGCCACCATCAATACTAAACTCATATTTAATGATTCCTGATTCTAAATCAACACCCGAAGCTTCGACTCTAATTGATTTAGTTGTGATTTCTGATACTGCCACTGAAGCACTAGAAGGAGCAGTTGAATCTACTTTATTTACTTCGATACTACATGTTCCAATTCTTCCCACGTTGTCTTTTACGTTTGCGTTAT
The DNA here is from genome assembly GCA_028708945.1 of Bacilli bacterium. The sequence goes on along the minus strand of JAQVXV010000011.1, from coordinate 4,374 downwards.
AAGTACCTATAGTTGTAACTGTCATAGTAGTCGTGCTGTTATTTGTGTATTCTAAATCACCCGGATTTTGAATTCCAGATACGCCACTATAATAATCATAACCCTCAATTGTCAATTGCTTACTTGAGGTCCAATTATTTTCATTAGTAACAACTATTTCACATGTTGGTGTATCAATATCTATTTTATCGATATTTATTGTTGCTGATTGTTTATATATTTTTTGATCGGCTACCCTTGCAACTATAAATCCGTTTTTAATCATATTTAAAACAACGGTTTTTGACTCACTTTCTTCCCATCCAGAACCATTTAAATTATATGAATATTTATAATCACCTTCAGGATATTCTATTGTTATTTGTTTACTTTTTGCCCATCCGATTGGATTAACTATTATATTCGGCATTTCTAAATCTAAAGTTGAAACAGTTACTTTTTCAACTGTTTTCAATTCTTTACCATTTGTTACTCGAACATAAATATCGTATTCAGTAGACGCATCTAATCCGTTTAGTAAATACTCTGTTCCTGTTTCAAAATAATTTTCACCATCTGTACTTATTTCATATTTAGCGACTCCCGATTCACGGTCATTTGCAGTTATAATTATTCTTATTGAATATTGTGATGGAATAGTTGTTATATTTGCTATAACTGCTGGAGTAATATCCAATCCTTCGCAATCACCACTAGAAATTTGAAAATTTCCACTTGTCCCGGCACCACAAAACTCCCCATTAGTTGCATAGCGAACTTCTGGAATAAGATTCGAGTTATATCCTAATTCACCAGCATCAAACTTTTCATTTGAAGTTTCTAAAATCGGACTAGTTACAGCAATATTATCATAATATTCTCCCGTTAATGACGAATTACTATTTAATAATTCAAATGATTTGATCAAGTTTTCTAAACTGAGGGAAAATGTATTTTTCCTATTGTTTTTTAAAATTCCTAAAATTGAAGTTGTTGTTATAATAGCTATTATTCCTAATATGACAATAACTGCTATTAACTCAATTAAGGTAAATGCGTTATTAAATTTTCTCTTTTTACTCACTTAATCACCACTATCCTATTTTTAATATAACATATTCTTTTTTCTAAATCAAACAATCGGGGTATATAATTTTTTATAATGTCAAAAAGTGTTAAAAATTAAAAACGTAACATTAATTTACATCTTCTTGTTTTAGTATCTTCGTTTCGCTAATAGTATTATTCCCGATATAACAATAACTACCATTATTTTGATTAAAATTTAAACTATATTTTTTAATCAATTAAAAAAGTGTAAATAATTACACTTTTATTTTACTGTCCACCAAGTATCTTGGGTAACCGTTGTATTAACTGTTGATAAACTTCCTGCCGTTTGATTGTTTGAACCTACCGATAAATTATTTATATATCCATATCTATCTGGTTGATTTCCATTATAATCTCTTCCCTGAGCCCTTATGTGACCTCGCCAATATATACCGCAGGTTCCTAACGTTAATACAGCGTTTGAATATTGATGTCTTCCATATCTGTTTGCAGTACTAGAAGTTCCGTTCCAACGCATTGTTCCGTTTCCAGTTCCGGTTGAATTAAAATCTATATATAAATCGTAGAAAGTCCCCGTTGCCGGTAAATAATTTGACGAATAAGAATAATAAATACTGTTATATTTTGTCATCCATCTTATTCTTCCATCTGCCAACCACATTATTTCCCAACCAATAGTATTAGTCGGATTTTTAAAACTTGCTATTAATCTATCCCCTGCAGAATCCTTGGCAACTCTAGCATAAAAATGGAAAGTGTTTTGATTTAAATTAAATACACTATCTGTGCCTAAACTCAAATATCCACCACTGTTATTATATGCTTGTTTATCTCCATAATTTAGAGTTCCAATTTTTTGTGTAGTTACACTACAAGTATTGGTTCTACCAGAATTATCTTTTACAGTAACTGAATATGTTTTTGTGTTATAGGCTGTAAATCCTGATGAAGTTCCAGTTGTATAAGTTGAATTACCAGGTAATATAAATCCATATACACCACTTTGTGAATCCGAACCAGAAATTGATACCCACTTACTTGTTGCCCAGGTAGTTGCGTTTGAAACGCTCATACTACAAGATGGTGATGCTGTATCTATTTTAGAAACAATTACAGAACAAGTGCCTGTTTTTCCTGCTATATCTAATACTGTCGCTGTATATGTTCCATTACTATATACCGTTAATCCACCACTTGTTCCAGCAGTATAACTTGAGTCGCCTGGTTTCTTATAGTGCGTTACTCCCCCATCATCACTACTTGTTATTGTTAAATATTTACTTGTTGTCCAAGATGTTGATTCTGATTGTGTAATTGAACATGTTGGATTTTGAGTATCTACTTTTGAAACGGCAATTGCTGCTTTTTGAGTATTTCCCGCTTGATCTTTTACCCAAACATAATATGTTCCGTTTGATGTAATTCCTGTTATCATGTTTCCAAACAAAGTACTTGCAGTCATTGATGTCCATGTTGAAGGTGCTGTTGATGATGACTGATTAACGCCATATTGAGTTATACCCGATCCACTATCCGTTGCTTTAAACGAAATATTGTTTGTTGTCTCCCAAGTATAATTAGTAATTACTGTTGCATATGCCACATGCCAAGTTAATGGCGTAGTAGTTGTTGGTGTACTTCCACCTGATAAATAGAAGAAATTAGTACTACTGAAAGTTCCTGAAGATCCGCATTTTGCTACGTGAACATAAGTTTCCCAATTTCCAGTTCCAGCTTGTGAAGATAACCAAGTTGAAGTTCCCCCAGTTCCATAGGCATTTGACGCAAAATTTATAGTATACCCAACTGGTATCTTAGCAATTATCTTTGTTACTAATACTTGATTAGCAGATGTCCCGGTTGCAAAATAGAATCCACCATGCCCTGGTGAAGCTGTTCCTGTTGTCTTAATCTCAAGAGCATATGAACCTGCTGGTGTACTCATACTTTGTCTTGTATGTCCTACTAAACCATTTCCTGTATTATTATAAACATATATACTATTATTTCCTGATGCAAAGGTGGGGTCTTTATATACCATTCCACCAGAATATAATTCACTTATTATAGGCGATACCGAATCAACTTTTGTAACGTTGAAAGTTGATGATGTAAAGTAATTTAATCCATCAAATATTCTTGCAACTACAAAACCGTTACTTGAAAATGTTAATTGTTTTGTAACATCCCCGCCTGCAATCGTGATCCATCCCGTATTATTTTGGTTATATTGGTATACAAAATCTTCTTCAAGTGGTGGATAAGTTATTGTTACTACTTTTGATTGTACCCAATTTGAGGTGTTGACAGAAAATGTTGGATTATCTGGAATGTCAGTAGATGTATTTAAAACTGTAGATTCTCTAGTTATACCAGCTGCATTTGTTACTCTTACCTTAATAGCATGATTTCCCGCTATTAAATTTGCAAATAAATAACTTCTATTATTACCATTATTTATATATGAGCCACCATCAATACTAAACTCATATTTAATGATTCCTGATTCTAAATCAACACCCGAAGCTTCGACTCTAATTGATTTAGTTGTGATTTCTGATACTGCCACTGAAGCACTAGAAGGAGCAGTTGAATCTACTTTATTTACTTCGATACTACATGTTCCAATTCTTCCCACGTTGTCTTTTACGTTTGCGTTATAAGTACCTATAGTTGTAACTGTCATAGTAGTCGTGCTGTTATTTGTGTATTCTAAATCACCCGGATTTTGAATTCCAGATACGCCACTATAATAATCATAACCCTCAATTGTCAATTGCTTACTTGAGGTCCAATTATTTTCATTAGTAACAACTATTTCACATGTTGGTGTATCAATATCTATTTTATCGATATTTATTGTTGCTGATTGTTTATATATTTTTTGATCGGCTACCCTTGCAACTATAAATCCGTTTTTAATCATATTTAAAACAACGGTTTTTGATTCACTTTCGATCCATCCAGAACCATTTTGATTATATGAATACTCATAATCACCTTCAGGGTATTCGATTGTTATTTCCTTTGATTGTGCCCATCCGATTGGATTAACTATTATATTTGGCATTTCTAAATCTAAAGTTGAAACAGTTACTTTTTCAACTGTTTTCAATTCTTTACCATTTGTTACTCGAACATAAATATCGTATTCAGTAGCTGCATCCAAACCATTCAATAAATATTCCGTTCCAGTTTCAATATAAATTGCACTATCTGTACTTATTTCGTATTTAGCAACTCCCGATTCACGGTCATTTGCAGTTATAATTATTCTTATTGAATATTGTGATGGAATAGTTGTTATATTTGCTATAACTG
>JAQVXV010000031.1 GCA_028708945.1 Bacilli bacterium | reverse complement strand
TACTTTGGTGGTTTAACAATGGATGTTTTAAAAAAAGAGGGCTTAGAAATTAATCCTGTTAATGAAAAAAAAATTCGTGAAAGATTAAGAGAAGAATATGGTATGGGAGCTTTTGCACTTCTCCTTCTTCCTACAATAGAGGAATATGCTAAGACAAGTAATGTGGTTTTAGATGGATTATATTCTTGGGATGAATTAAAAATTTTAAAAGAAAAGTTTCAAGATCAATTAGTAGTAATTGCTATTGTTGTCGATAAGAATGAGCGCTATGAAAGGTTAGGGGTAAGAAATATAAGACCTTTTAATAAAGAAGAGGCTAAGACTAGAGATATAAATGAAATAGAGAATTTAGCAAAAGCAGGACCAATTGCCTTTGCAGATTACTATATTTTAAATAACGGTGAATTAGAGGAATACATAACTAAATTAGAAAAAATAACTGATATAATACTCAAGGAGGTACAATAATGAATCTTAAAGATTTATATATTAATTTTTTTATAAGCAAGGGCCATGTACAAATACCTAGTGCTCCTGTTATACCAGAAAATGATCCAACCAGTTTATTTAATACAGCAGGTATGCAACCTTTAGTGCCGTATTTATTAGGGCAAACACATCCGGCAGGCAATAGGTTAGTTGACTATCAAAAGTGTATTAGATTAACTGATTTAGATAATATTGGAGATACTACTCATCATACATTTTTCGAAATGTTGGGTAATTGGAGTTTGGGAGACTATTTTAAAGAAGAATCAATTGTATGGAGTTTTGAATTTTTAACCGAAGTATTAAAAATACCAGTATCCAAATTAGCTGTTACTGTATTTAGAGGTAATGATTCAATTCCGAAAGATGAAGTATCGGCATCTATTTGGAAGAAAATAGGTATAAGTGAAGACCGTATTAGTTATTTAGGTGAAAAAGACAATTTTTGGATTGCTGGTGAGACGGGTCCTTGTGGACCCGATACTGAAATATTCTATTGGCGTAGCAATGACCCAGTTCCAGTTAAACACGATCCTAATGATAAAAGATGGGTTGAAATTTGGAATAATGTCTTTATGCAATATAATAAAGATGCATCAGGTAATTTTAGTGAACTTCCTTCTAAAAATGTTGATACTGGAATGGGATATGAAAGAACAGTGGCAGTATTAGAAGGAGTAGAAGATAATTACTTAACTTCGATCTGGAAAGATATTATTAATAAAATAGAAGAATTATCAAATTTAAAATATGAAGATGAAGATGTTAAAAAAAGTATGAGAATAGTAGCAGATCATATAAGGACATCTGTCTTTATATCAGCAGATAATGCATCGATTAAACCTTCAAATACTGATCAAGGATATATTTTAAGGAGATTGATTAGAAGAGCTATAAGACATGCTAAAAAATTAGGAATAGACCCAAATAGTAATTGGGAAGAAGAAATAGCAAAAATAATTATTAACAATTATTCTAAATACTATAGTGAATTAACTGAAAATAGAAAAGAAGTATTAGAAGTATTAAGAAATGAAAAGGTTAAATTTAATCGAACTTTAGAAAAAGGATTAAGAGAATTTGAAAAAATTATTATTTCTGTAGATGATAAATTAAACAAAGATTTAGCATTTAAATTATATGATACTTATGGCTTTCCAATTGAGTTGACAGTTGAACTTGCAAATGAAAAAGGTGTATCAGTTGACGTTGATGGTTTCAATCAAAAATTTGTTGAACATCAAGAGAAATCAAGAGCAGGAGCAACACAAAAATTTAAAGGTGGACTGTCAAGTTCAAGTAATATGAATGTAAAATATCATACAGCAACTCATTTATTGAATGCTGCTTTAAAAGCAGTGTTAGGACCCGATGTACATCAAAAAGGAAGTAATATTACTGATGAAAGAATGCGTTTTGATTTTTCATATGATCATAAAATGACTGACGAAGAAATTAAAAAAACTGAGATAATTGTAAATAATTGGATTAAAGAAGAGATACCAGTTACTAAGAAGGAGATGAGTAAAGAAGAGGCTTTAAAAATAGGAGCTGAAGCATTGTTTGTCGATAAGTATGGTGATGTAGTAACTGTTTATTCAATTGGCAATATATCGAAAGAATTATGTGGTGGACCGCACGTTACTAATACTAATGAATTAATGAGTTTTAAAATCATTAAAGAAAAAGCTAGCAGTGCTGGTGTAAGAAGAATAAAAGCCATTTTAGAAGATAAAAAAGAGGAATTTTAACAAATTCCTTTTTCTATGGCAATTCTAATAAAACTGCCTACTATTTTTCCCGAATCAAATATAATCTTTGTCATTAAGTTAAATAATGGTAAAGATATAAGTGTAATCAATAAGAAAAACCAATTTTTATATTTAATTAAGCTGGACATGTTTTACCACTAAAACTTCTTCTTAGCGAACTACCTAAACTTCGACCGAGGTCTAAGAAAGTATTTACACCTTTAATAATTGATGATATTAAAGTGCCAGTTAAATTTATTCCACCTTTGATGTCAATAAGTTCGTTTTTGTTTAACACTCTCATTTATTGCACCTTAACGGTCTAATATATCCATCGAAAACACCGATGATAAATACAAAAGCAGCACCAAGACAAAGGGCAACTTTAAAAGATATTCCACCTTTAATATTGATAAGTTCTTCTTTGTTTAATCTTTTCATATTAGCCATCCTTTCATTAATTTTTTTAATTCTTGATATAATGTTGTTTTATTTAAAACAAAACCTATATCGATAATATTGTTGTTAATCAAATGTTGTTTATCTAAATCAACATAGATTATAACTTCGTAATATTTATTTAGATTATCATCTAAATAATAACCATCTTTAATTTCGATAATGGAATATTGATATTTTTTACTATCAATTACCAAGGACTCATTTTTAATATCACTGCAACTATGATACGGAACATATACATGAACATTGTACTCATCCTCCTTTTTTATAATTTGACCTGTATAATTGGAAATTGGATTGTATTTATAAAAAACACAAAAAAATGTCAAAAATATTAATAAAAAAGTTAGTATAAATAGGTAATAGACTATATATGAATAATTTTTATTATTGATCAATTGTTTTTCCTCATAATAACTTGATGGTTTTTAAGGTTTATTACTTGATCATATAAATCCATATTTTCTAGTCTATGTGATATTATTATTATTGTTTTGTTATTGAATAATTTAAAAATATTTTTTAAAATTTTTCTTTCTAAGTTGCAATCTATTTCATTTAGTCCTTCATCGATAAATAATATTTGAAAATTTCTAAGTAGAGTTCTTGCTAAAATAATTCTTTGTTTTTGGCCCCCAGAAATATTAAAACCGTCTTCCTCAATCAGTGTATTATAACCGAGGGTACCTTTAATTATTTCATCAACATAACATATTTTAGAAATATTTAATATTTTATCCTTATTATCACTTGAAATATTTAAGTTGTTATATAAAGTATCAGTATATAAATTTTCGTTTTGGGAGATATAGGCGATGTTTTTCTTTAAACAGATGCTTTTATAGTCATTTATATCGACATCATCAATATAAGCTTGTCCACGTTCAATTGGATAATATTTTAGTAGTATCTTTAAAATACTTGATTTTCCACATCCACTAGGACCGACGATCATTACTTTACTACTTTTTTTAATTTTAAAATTCACGTTTTTGATTATATTCTTATTGTCATAGTTAAAGGTTAGATTTTTAAACTGAATTGAGCCATCGAGTTTTTTATCTATTATGCCGTTTTCAATGTTGTCTTTTAAAATATATAAAATTCTTTTTAATGAATTGTTAGCCTCTTTTATAGTACTATCTAAATCAATAATATTTTTAATTGGGTCTAAAAAGTAAAACATAATGGTATTAAAAGTTAGCAATGTTCCTAATGAAATCGTATTTTTTAACACTAAGATAGAACCAATACTTATAATTAAAAGGACACCAATATCATTTATCAACTCTTTTAAAAACATCTGAGTTATATAATGGTTTTCTAGTTTAAAGGAGTTTGTTAATAATTTATTATATTTATCTTTAAAAATCTTATTGACTTTAGATTCAATATTTAAACCTTTAACAGTTTCAAAGCCTTTTATATTTTCAACTATATAAGAGGTTACGGTAGCTCTATTTTTTTGAGTTACATCAATATAATAGGTAAATATTTTTTTAAATAAAAATATGATTATGAAATATAAAATTACAATAATGAAAACAATAGAAAATAATTCAGAGCTTATAGAATAAAGAATAACAAAAGAAAATACCGAGAGTGGTAAATCCATAAATATGGAAAGTGATACTTTACTGATAACTTCTTTAATATTCGAAAGATCATTCATTCGAGATATGACGTCGCCGGTTGTATGATCTTTGAAATAAGAATAAGGAAGGGACAAAATTTGTTTAAAACTATTAGAAGTAATTTCTAAATCAATTTTTTGATTTAATAAAACTAAAGTTTTATTTCTAAAGAAAATTGTGATATTTTTAATTAAAAAAATTAATAAAAATAAGATTCCAATAGTAATTACCTGACCTTTTGAATTCATATTATCAATAATAAATTTATAATAAAATGAAGAGGTGATTGAAAATATTATCAACAATATTGAAAGTAAAGAGATTATTAACATATCTTTTTTAAAATTTCTTATAATGGATAATGAAAAATTTAACAATGATTTTTCTTTTATAAGGGGAATCTTTTTTATAGGATACATAATAATAAAATTTTTGCTAGAAATATCATTGAAATTTTTAAAATTGATCTTTTTTATTCCCATATTAGGGTCTGCAATGATAATTTTTTGTCTTTTATAATCTATATTAGTAACAACGACAAAATGATTCATTTTTTTATCGATTACAACATGTGCAATACAAGGTAGAATTATATCTTCTTCGATTTCATTTAGTTCACCTTTAATGCCATATGCTTTAAAACCTATTTCTTTTGCACATGCAATTAGATTATAGGCATTTGTACCTGACCGATTAGTTTTAGACAAGTTTCTGATTTCTTCTAAGTTGACATAACCATTATAATATTTAATAATCATTTGCAAACATACTGGACCACAATCTTTAGAGTCTTCCTGTTTCACAAAAGGAAACTTTTTAAACAATTTATCACTTCCTTGTTAATATCATTCTTAAAATAAGTCCTAAATCCTTTAAAAAAGGTAAAAAACTTAAATTAATTATTAATTCTGTTATTATTTAATGTTGAAAAATAAATAAATAAGTGTTATAATACATACGGATATATGAAGGGAGGGATTATTGATGACAAAAGTTGTAGTGCGCAATGGCAACGTTGATGGTGCTTTAAGAACGTTTAAACAAAAAAATGCTAAAGACGGCTCCCTTAAAACAATCCGTGAAAGACAAGAAGGATATGTTAAACCAGGAGTTAAAAAAAGAATAGCAAAAAAAGAAGCTATTAAAAATAGCCACCGTCGTGAAAAAACTAATTTCTAGGAGTGATACTATTAAAAATAAAATATACGCAGACATTATAGCGGCTATGAAGACTAAAGATAAAGAAACTCTTGAAACATTAAGAATGGTTAAAGGGTCTATTCAGTTAGAAGAAATAAAATTAAAAAAAGAATTAACTGATGAAGAAGTAATAGTTATTTTAAGTCGTCAAATTAAAACTCGTAAGGAATCTATAGTTGAGTTTGAAAAAGGTAATAGAGAAGATTTAGTTTCAAAAACTGAAAAAGAGATTGAAATATTAAATCGATATATGCCAGTACAAATGGGTGAAGAAGAAATTCTATCACTAATTATGGAAACTATTGAAACCGTTAATCCTAAAGGGCCTTCTGATATGGGAGCAGTAATGGGAAACATTACTCCGAAAGTAAAAGGAAAAGCTGATATGGGATTAGTTAGCAAATTAGTAAAAGAAAAGTTAAGTAACTTATAAAGCCAAAAGGCTTTTTTTCTTGTCAAAATTGTTTAAATAAACTATAATTAATATAGTAGGTGAGTTATGAGAGAAATATATGAAGAAATTTCGGAAAAGTTAAATATCAAAATAAAATCAGTTCATGAGTTTAAAGATGGAACGTCAAGTAAAGTATTTCTAATTAATAATATTTATTTATTAAAAATGAATGATGGATTAGATAGCGAAGCAGCGTTTTTAAATGCTAGTAAAAATTCAGTGTTTCAAAATTTAATTTATCGTGGTAAAAATTTCAATATCTATAAATATATTAAAGGTAATATGATGAAAAGAGTTAATAAACCAAAAGAATTGATGAGAAGTTTATTTAATATTACAAGTCGTTATCAAATAAGTAATATTGTTGGATATGGTTATTTAAATGAATTACATTCAAAATGGACAGAGTTTTTAAAAATTGAATTAGAAAGTAGTCGTTTTAAAACTGCATTAAACGAAGATGATTATGTCTTTGTTATGAAGTGTGTTAATGGTTTAGAGAGTTTCCGCTTTAAGTCAAGATTATTGCATGGAGACTTCGGAACACATAATTTTGTAGAAGAAAACGATATATTAATAGGGGTTATTGATCCACAGGGATTAGTAGGAGATTATATGTATGATTTTCTATTCGGTTTAGTATCAAATGTGGATATAATTTCTAATATAACAGTTGAGGAGATATTAGAAATAACTCACGAGAATCCTAAAAAAATAATGGCGCTTTTATTTGTTGTTTTATACAATAGAATAAACAGAAGTATAAAATATCATCCAGAAGATACTGATGAATATGTTAAAATATGGAATAATTTAAGAAGTAATTATGGACATTATATAAGTAATAATATTTAATATAAAAATAGGTGATAAAATGAAAATATATATAACGGGAATAGTTGCAACTGGTAAGAGTACTTTAGCCCGTACTTTATCGAATAGAACTAATATACCGTGCTTTGATTTTGATTCGATTGTCCACAATGATGGAAATAAAGGTATCAAAAGAACTAAAGAAGAACAAGAAGAAATTATTAAAGAATTAATTAAAGGTGATTCTTGGATAATAGAAGGTTCATATTCTGATATAGCATATAATATTTTAACATCTGCAGATGTAATTGTTTATTTAAAGGTTTCTCATTTTAAAAGAAATATGAGGATTTTAAATAGGTTTATAAAGCAAAAAATAGGAATAGAAAAAAGAAAGTATTCGCCTTCTTTTAAAACAGTTAAAACAATGTTTAAATTAAGTGATAAATTTGAAAAAGATGATTTAAAATATCAAAAATTATTAAAGGAATTTAGTAAAAAAACAGTAGTTTTATCAAA
>JAQVXV010000030.1 GCA_028708945.1 Bacilli bacterium | reverse complement strand
TCTTCTACATAATGATAACTTGATCCTTCTTCTCTAAAAGCTTTTGTTGGTATGATAATCGAACAGTCTTCAATATTTGAATCTAAAACTCCGCAATTACCAAAAATAATGAATTTTTCAACACCTTGAGCACTTAATTCCTCAATATCGGCACATATATGTGGTCCACTAACACCCGCCATAAAAAAAGTTATTTCGATATCTTTATATCTTAATACAAAAACATTTCTTTCAAAATTAGCATTTGATATATAACCTACTTCATTACAACTAAATTTTTCAATAACATCATCATATAGATGCCTTGAGAAAACACCTACCGCTACTTTAGGTAATATTATATCCTTTTTTTGATTTTCTCTAAACTTTATTCCTTTTGCTTTTATAAACCCTTCTTCATTACTATATTTAATCATTTAATACACCTCTTATAAATTATATCATATCTTTTTATTAACCTTAACCTATATAATAATAATTCATATAATATTCTAGGAGGTATCATTATGTACGGAGTAGGAAGAATGGGATGGGGTTATCCTAGATATAGAAGAGGTTGGGGCTTTGGTGGCGGATTTGGTGGCGGATTTGGTCTACCTTTCTTATTAGGAGCAACAACTGGTTTATTAGTTAATCCATACTATAGACAGTATCCATATAACCCATATTATCCATATTATCCTTATTAGAAGAGCAATCTTCTTTTTCTTTTAAAAATTATATAATATTTCAATATTTCTATTCTTATCTATAATTATTTTATCTATAATTATCCTTAATAGTTCTCTGTTTAATACTTTTAAACTGTTTTTTAATTCACTTTTATCAATATTTCTAGTTTTTTCTTTTTTTAATATCTCTATTTGACTATTAAGATCCTTAGAAATTCTAAGATACATAGATTCAGTTATAATTCCTTTATATTTATCTTCATAAAGATTATCTAATTTATATTCTAATTCTTTTATTTTATTATTATTAATATTATTTTGAGATTCTGTTTCATCTATTCCTAAAATTAAACTATCTAAATCAATTTCTTTTAGATAATTTTCATAAGTTTCTTTTACTTTATTTAATAGGATATGCTCTAATTTTTCATAAGGCATGAAATGAGAAACACATAGTCTTCTTCTAGGGTCTCTTGTGTACTTATTACAGTTAATAGAATAATAATCCTTTCTTACACTGATAGTTAATCCGTTACCACATTCCTTACAAAAAATTAGATTCTCAAACAATCTTTTTTCACGGTTTTTAAAAGTTTTATTAGTTCTTTTTGATCCTTTTTGTAACCGATTAAACACCTCTTTACTTACTAAAGATTCATGAGTATTTTCAACAATGATCCAAAACTTATTATCTAACGATATCTTTTTTTTTGATTTATAGTTTAGTTTAGCCTGTTTATTTTGAACCATATCGCCAGTATACATTCTGTTTTTTAATATTTTATTAACTGAAGAAATTGTCCAGATGTTACGATTACTTTTTTTTAAAGCGCTTGGCGATAATATATTATTGCTATTTAAATAACTTGCAATATCTGTTATTTTTACTCCTTTATCTGCTAAATGAAAAATTTTTCTAACAACATTAGAATATATCGGATCTACTATTAAATGACCTCTATCTAAAGGATCTCTTAAATATCCATAACAAGGTTTACTCCCAATAAATTTACCTTGTTCTTTTTTGTTTTTTAAAATTGAACGAATCTTTTTAGAAGTGTCCTTACTACTCATGTCATTAAATAAAGCCTTAAAGGGTGCTATGTCATTATTTGCACAATCTTGAAAAGTATCTATTTGATCTAATATAGAAATATATCTAACGCCTTTTAGCGGAAAGTAATTTTCAATATAATATCCACATTTTATATAATCTCTTCCTAACCTTGATAAGTCTTTAGTAATAACGGTATTTATTTTACCATTTTCTATATCTTCTAATAATTTAAAAAAACCTGGTCTTTCAAAATTAGTACCTGTATATCCATCATCTACATATTCATCAATAAAAGTAAATTTGTTTTTTTCTACATAACTCATTAGTAAATTCCTTTGATTGATAATACTTTCACTTTCTGATTCATAATTTTTTAAATCGGCTTCAGATAACCTTATATATATTCCAACTTTATAAAAATCTGAGGCTTTTAATACATTATTATACATATTAGTTACCTATCATTTTTAAATATTCAATTAATAATTCCTTGAATTCGTTTTTTTTGCTAAAAACTTCTTTAATATTCATTAAATCACCTATTATAAGTTTATGTGCTTAATTTTATTTTAGCAAATAAAAAACGCATTATGCGTTTAGTAACTTGTACAATCTTCATCTTCATATTTTCCAACCCCGTTAGCGTAACTTAATCGTAATTGATCAATACATAAAACAGCTGTTTTTACTGTTCCACGGTTATTTAAGTTTATTATTCCACCAGAAGGTCTTTCACCATCTGAGTCAATAATTAATACTTTCCCATCACAAACTCCATTATTTATTTCACCACTACAAAGATCTCCGTTTGACATTACATTATATTCTGAGTTAGCAATTTCTTCATTATTTATTTTTTTATTAGTAATTGTCATTTCTACTAAAGAAATATAGCCTTCAACACTTCTTTCTTTTGTAATCTTTCCAGAATCTTTGATTAAATTAATAAGAACTGGTGAACTTATAATGAATACAATCCCAATTATAATAATGGTTGCAGATAATTCGATTAATGAAAAACCTTTTTTATTAAACTTCATTTTATTACTCCTATAATTTTAAATTTATACACTTTTGCCTTCACCACCACCGGCATTTATGTGGTTAGATATAACTATAACTTCAGGAGAATTTCCAAAAGCATTTAAAATTTTTTTTACTCTTTCATTTGGTGGTAAAGTTTCATCAGTAGTTCTCGTTATATAAACGGGATATTCTAATTTTTTTAACTCATCATAAATATATTTAGATATTAATAAATTATAATCCTTTTCAATTATTCCGTTGCCAACTGCTCCACTGTCAGTTCCTCCATGTCCTGGGTCTATTACAATTTTGTAATCCATATTTACCTCCTAACATATTTTATGATTAGTAGATAAAATGGTTATTCAAATTACTTTTAATAATTTGAAACATAATTTATAAACTTACTTAAAGTTAAATCAGAGAAGAGTGCTAAACGAGGAACTCTCATCTTATCAACTCCGGGAGTTGCAACCCCATTTACACCAGCTGCACCAATAAAAGCCATTGTAAATCCAGATTCTTTTAACAATCTAATAGCTCTTTCATTATAATCATAAAGTGGATATGCAAAATAAGTAGTATTATTTAAAACTTTTCTACTTGCTTCTAAATCTTTTAATATTTTTTCTTCAGACCAACATAGTATAGCTGCTCCTTGGCTTCCGCCACTACATACTCCTGGAGTATGCATATCAGTACTATGTGAATGTAGTTCTAAATTGTCAGATTTAAACTTATTAGTATTATGCCAGCCAGTAATAACAAATAAAGTAGCAGTTAAATCATATTTTTCTAAAATTGGAATTGTGTTTTCTGCTTGTGCTCCATCATCAATAGTAATAAAGGTGCTTTTTTCAGGTATTCTTATTTTACCATCTAAAAACAGCTCTACTTCATTCATTCTTAAAGTTAGATAATCATTATCTTTCAACCATTTCATCTGTTCATCAAACTTTGTGTAATACATACATATAATAGAATTGCAGTTCTTAGCTTTAGTTATAAAATGATATAAAAGGGGTCTTATATTTCTTCTTGTCTTTAAATTAGTGTTATTACTAGCCTCTGTTTTTATAACATTGCTTTTTAATACATACAATAATTGATTGTCGTATTCAATATAATATTTATCCTTTTCTTTAATAATAATTGGTAATTCAAATGACTCATTAATGCTATATACCAATCCTTTATTGTTATAAAAATTAGTAACATCTTTAGTAACTATATTTTCATTGAAAACTACATATTTTTTATATCTAGTATCTATAATCGCATCAACAGAAGGTTTAACATCTTCATATTTAATATTATAATTTAAATTGCTAATCTTAAAATATTTGGTATTCTCATCGATTTCAATATCCTCTAGATCGATTTGAACATTTGCTCCAATTTTTCCAACTTTTTGATTATAATCATCATAAATAATTGACTCTTTATTAGTTTCTACATATTTGTTGTAATGACTTTTTATAGTTTCAATTGTCTTTAATTTTATCTCTTCTTGTTTTTTGACTTCATTTTTATTATACAAAGATGCACTTACTAAACCGATTGAAATCAGTAAAAACAAAATTATTATAACTACATATTTTTTCATTATATCACCACCATAAGTATAACAAAAAAAGTCTTTTTATAAAAGACTTTTATTCAATATCAATAATATCTTTCCAATTTTCTGGAAAACCCATTTTAATTAAAATTTTGTTTATTGGTACTGTTGATACCTTTCCAGCCAACAATTGAACTTCATAAGAAAATTCATTGACAAATTCCCTAAATTCTTGAGAACTTAACAATACTTTTAAAATTATAACAGCAGCATATAAATCGTTTTTACCATAAACATACTCACCTTCAAACGTCTCGATGTTTAATTTTTTATGAAAATCATTATCTGGTATAGCTCTTTGAGTTTTATGATTATACAAAATATCTTCATGAGCGCATAAATTGCGATAATTCGCTAAAATAGATAAGTATATTGATAATGTTTCAGGCGTAATATCATATTCAGTAGATATAACTTCTTTATCTTCTTCCTTTAAAATTGCAAAAAACTCAGAAATTATTCCTAAAGAAAGGACTTTTACTAAAATCCATAAAGGAATATAACCATAATTATTAATATAGTGCAATGTTGCTGAGTGCTTTTTGCCATTAACTCTTATTTGTCTTTTCATTTTAGTTAATACATCTTTTACTTGTCTAATTCTCATAGGATCTAAATCATAATTATTAGGATTCAAATAATCACGATCATTATGTCCGTACTTTTTAGATAAATGATAACTCATTATTGATTTCACATTATTTTCAATGACTAGAACATTTTTAAAAAATATATTTCTTATCTTTCTATCAAATAAAAACATTGAATAAATTTCTTCAAAAGTTGTTCCTTCAACAAATTTACTATCATGATGAGATTGCATAAAAATATGCCTATAACCACTTAAAAAGAAGTAATTTTCTCTTAATAACTTATATTTGGCATAGTTATAATCTTCAATAATCAAGCCTTTTTCTTCTAATATATCTATTTGTTGTTCTAAAGTTTTAAAGGTCTTTTTTCTCATGTTCTCACCTACAATAATTATATCATAATAAGAATAAATTTAATAAAATTAGTTAGTTATATGTAAAGTAATTTATAATACCTTTAGTAATACTCTTTGATAATTTTTCTTGATATTCAGATTTCCTTAGTAAATAGCGGTCATTTGGATTAGATAAAAACCCTAATTCCAATAAAACTCCGGTTTTTTCTATCCTTCTATTTAATAATATATCCTTTATCTCTTTTACCTCTCTTTTAGTATTAGTTTTTTTCTTTAGTTCTTTTTGTATTTCTTCAGCAAGAACGACATTTAAAGGATTTATATCATCATAAAAAACTTGGCTCCCATACCAAACAGAAGACGCAACTGAATTTAAATGAATCGATAAATATAAATCACAATCAGAATTATTGATTTTTCTTATTCTTGCAGCAATATCGCTTCTTTTTCGATTGTTTCTATCATCTGATAAATCAATATTTTTATCTCTTATTATATAAACAATAGCCCCGTTTTTTTCTAACTCTTCTTTTAGTTTTAAGCTTATTTCTAGGTTAATATCAGACTCTTTAATACTCTTATAAGTAGCACCCGGATCTCTTCCACCATGTCCAGGGTCTAGATATATAATTTTTCCTATTAATTCTAAACTATTGTTAGCATAGACAATATTTATACCTATTATAAAAATTAAAAATAAAAATAAAACATATATTTTATATTTGAGCAAATGAATCACCTTTATAAAATATATGCTTTTTAAATTATTTTAACTATTTTTTGTTTCAATCAATTCTACTTCGATATCAATAACTTTTCCAGCACGATTAACAGTTAAAGTTATCTTATCACCATATGAATATTTATATAATTCATATCTAAACTCTGCTACTGTTTTAACTACTTTCTTATCAAGTTTTATAACAACATCTCCTTCTTTAAGACTAGAATTTGATGCAGCTGTACTTTTTTCTATAGAGGCGATAACGATTCCAGAATTAACTCCTTCGGGAATATCAAAATCATATTGATAAAGATAATATTTATCCTCTAAATCAAATATTTGAACCCCTAATACTGGTCTAATAATTGTCTCGCCTTTTTCTAAACGTTCTGTATACGCAAAAGCATATTCAATTGGTAAAGCAAATCCCATACCTTCAATTTCATCTTGAACTAACTTTAATGAGTTAATTCCGATTACTTTTCCATTTATATTTACTAAAGGGCCCCCACTATTACCTGGATTAATAGCAGCATCTGTTTGTAATACTTCAAAAAGGAAAGCACCTGTTGATAAATTAACACTGACTTGTCTATCTTTTCCAGATAGAATCCCCTTAGTTACAGTTCCCATATAATCTTTTCCTAAAGGAGAACCTACTGTAAATACAGTATCGCCTATCTCAGAATCTGAACTATTACCAATTTCTGCAACTTTTAATACACTTTCAACAGGTATTGTTAAAACTGCTAAATCAGTATATTCGTCACTTCCTTTATACTCTGCTGTAACTTCAGTCTTATCACTCATTGTAATAATGATTTCTTTAGCATCTTCAATTACATGATAATTAGTTAATATATAACCACTTTTATCATCTTTTTTATAGACAAATCCTGTTCCAGATCCTAATAAAGATTTACGAGCATTATAAGTTTCTATTAATACTGTAGCATCATATATCTTATCGATAGAACTTTTTATCGTATCTTTTTCAGTTATACTTACCTCAGATACTGATTTATTAATTACCTCTTTTACATTTGGTAAATATGAATATGTTACCATCGTTGCTATAATACCTAAGAAAAAGGTTAAGACAAGCGATGAGCCAAAAATTATTTTTTCTTTTGTTTTCATATAAGCCTCTTTTCTATTTTTTAAATTCAACAATATTGTCTAATCCTATTGCTTGATCAATTTCTATTGCAAAACACAATCCCTTACCAGGAGTTGCTATTCCAACTTTTTTTACAATTTCTTCCATAAGTTTATTTTTTATTTTTTCATCTGCTACTATTAAAACAAGCTCTCTTTCTGGTTCTAGTTTAAATCCTAGAAATTGAACAGCTTCTTTGTAGCCTAACCCTCTTGCATTTATCAATGTTCCACCACGAGCACCTACTTTTTT
>JAQVXV010000029.1 GCA_028708945.1 Bacilli bacterium | reverse complement strand
ATGATGATATGAATAAAAAAGGATTTACTTTAATCGAGGCTTTAGCGGTAATAATCATTCTCGCGCTTATATCAGTAATAGCTATACCCTCAGTTACAAGATTAATTGAAAATACTAAAAGACAATCATTTGTTACAAGTATAGAAAGTTTGATTGAATCTTTTGAATCTCTAAATAATGAAGGAGAAATAAGTGGTAACACTTATGACAGTTTAATAGCGACCTCTGAATTGTTACCATTAAATGTTAACAATTTTGAAAGTGGACAAGTTCTTTATGATGAAGAAGCAGAAACAAAGGTCGAATTTGTTACTAATGGTGATTATTGTGCGAGTGGAACTTTAGGAAACTTGCAAGTATCAAAAGGTGGATGTGCCGAATTAGATAACTCTGGACCTATAATTACTAAAATAAACGTAATAGCAACCAGTGGAACAATTAGATTAATCGTTTATGCTCATGATCCTGAAAGTGGAATCAAAGGGATTAGTTACAGTTTAAATGGGACGGATTTTACCCAAATAAGTAACGATTATACAATTATGGGATTAGCAGAATCAACTACATATAATGTTACTGTTCGAGTAACAAATGGTAAAGATATGCATACTGAAGAAGTTAAAACTGTAGTAACTAAGAGTTTAGCGGTTCCAACTATAACATTAGTACCAGCAGGATGGCAACAATCTAAGTTAGCAACAATTACTTTCCCACAAGGAAACTATATATATTCATATAATAAAGATGGTACAGGATGGGAAACTGTAACAGAAGAAACAAAAGAAATAACATTTACACAAAACGGATATTTAATTGCTAGGGTTTCAGATGGTGTAAATAAACTTGATTCGGTAGCATTAAATGTTCAACAAATAGATACAGATATGCCAACTTGTCAGATAAAAGTTGAAAATTCTGGTTCTTGGAAAACATCGAAAGTTTTAACTATAACTGCTACTGATGGAACAAGTGGTGTATATGGAATTAAAAAACCTAATGCGTTAACATATACTGCTGGTAGTTCAACAACATATACTGCAACTGAAAGTGGTCTACATACAGCAATAGTAATGGACAATGCGGGACGAACAAGCAATTGTTTCGTTAATGTATCGAGAATTGATGCAACTCCGCCTCGTAATGTTGTTGTAGCGGTACAAAGTAGAACAGCGGATACTATTACAGTAGAAGCAAGTGCTACTGATAATGAATCGGGAATTTCAAAGTATGAGTATAAAATTGATACCGGTTCTTATATTAATGGAGGATCTACTAATACTTATGCATTTTTAGGTGCGAACCCAGGTTCACATCAAATTAGAGTTAGAGTTACAAATGGTGTTGGATTAGTAACGGAATCTGCAATTTTAAATGTCGCAGTAATAGAAGCAACTGCTCCAACACTTGAAGTATCTACTGAAGATTGGGCAAAAAGTAAAGAAGTAACAATTATTTTCCCACCAAGGCAAACTTCTTATTCATATCAATACCGAAAAAATGGTGGTTCATGGATAACCGTTTCTAGTGGTGTAACTGAAGTCGTAGAGTTTACCGCTAACGGCACAATAGATGCAAGGGTATTAGTAGCTGGTATAGCACCAGAATCACCCGAGAGTTTATCGGTAACTAAAATAGATAATACAGCTCCTGCAGTTCCAACTTATTTGGCATATTTCACTTCAGGTGGAGCAAGTTATACAAGTGGAACGTGGACTAGATCAGAGGTTTATACGAGAATATCTACTAGTGATTCAGGATCTGGAGTCCAAAAAATTCAATATTCAATGGATCAAGTTAACTGGCAAAATTTTGGGTTTGGAAGAAGTTCTGGTTTAGTGAAAAGTGGTTCTAATGCTTATGGTGAAGAAGTATGGTCTTTAATGGAAAGAAATAATACTTATTATTTCAGAGCAATCGATGCACTTGGAAATGTATCAGGTTCTTCATCTTCATTTAATGTTAGATATGATTTAACTTCTCCGACTTGTTCTGTAGCAGGACCATATACAACTTCAACTGGAACTACAATCGCAACTTATAAAAAGTCAGGCGATACAATTTATTATCAAGCGACATGCCTTGATGCTAATGGAATAAATAATGGTATATCAGCATCAGAAATATCAAGATCCAATACCACTTTATTAACAGGCGTAACTTTAGTAAATACTACTAATGTTAGTGGTGGTCAAAAATATACATTTAGTGTTAGTATAGGAAGTGGAAATGGTACTGCTTCAATCTCAATGGGTTCAGGCACAGTATCAGATTCATCTGGTAACACTAATACATCAGGATTTACAAGTTTGACAATAACTGTAGATAATACAAAACCGACATGTAGTTGGGCTGGTCCAGCGACATCAACTATTGATGCTGGAACTTCTACTACTTATACATTAACTTGTAGTGATGCAATTGGTATAGGTAATGGAAATTATGGTACTAACATATCATCTTATATATCAACTACTTCGGGTTTATCGGTAACATCGGTAACTAGGAGTGGTTCAGCAAAATCTTATGTATATACTGTAACGGTAAGAGCTACTAGTGCAGGAACAAAATATGTTTCACTAAGAGCTAATGCTGTAGGGGATTATGCTCTTAATTATAATAATGCGACAGGTAATAGTAATGCATTATATGCTAACTCGCCATTAGTAACAGGCGCTGGAATATTTTCAAGTTACAAATGGTGTGATCCACCTGCTGCATACTGGACAATAAGTTATGATTATCAACGTGAAGGAACATCGATGAAATATCGTTTCCGTTGGAATGTTTGGTTGAGTTCAAGTGGTGGATGGTATTACAATGCTATGGTAATCCCAATAACTTTAAACGGTACAGTTGTTGAAACAATAAGAGTAAAATATTATGACGGTACCGTAAAGGGATGGAATTATTCAGGAATAACTGGTTGGCATTATGTAGCAAATAAGGCTTCTGGTAGTACTCCTTTTATAGCAGAATTAGTAGATAAAGGTGGAACCTATGAAGCGAATTGGAATGTAAAAAATAAACAAGGTACTCACTATTTAGCAGTATCAACATATTAAAAAAGCATTTTATGCTTTTTTTATTTAAACATATACTAAAATACAATAAAATATGCTATAATAACTGTATATGGTAGGAGTGATTTTTTAGTATGAATAAAACAAAAATAATAGCGACAGTAGGACCTTCAAGTTGCTCAAAAGAAGTAATAAGCGATTTAATTAAAAATGGTGTAGATGTAATAAGAATAAATATGAAGCATGCTAATTATACTTTTTGTGAAGATATCATAAATAAAGTTAATACACTAAACGACGAATTGAATACTAATGTAGCTATTATGTTAGACATAAAAGGACCTAATATGACTGTTGGCAAATTAATAAATAAAACAGCCTTTCTAAAAAAAGGTGATCGTATTAGACTTCATTTTGAACAAATAGTTGGAGATAATACTAAGTTCTCTGTAAATAATTCTTATTTATTAGAAAATATAAAGTATAATAGTGAAATCAAAATAAATAATGGAAGTGTTACTTTAAATGTTTTAGATAAAGGAAAAGGGTATCTTTTATGTGAAGTAATTGATGAAGGAATAATCAGTGAAAATAAATCAATAATCATTCCAGGATTATATTTATCAGGTCCTTTTTTAGACCGAAAGGATATCTCAGACATAAAATTTGCTGATAAAATGAAGGTTGATTTTCTTGGATTATCGTATGTTCAATCAGCTGATAATGTTTTAGAAGTAAATGATTTATTGATAGGATTAGGCAATGATCATATTGGAACAATTGCTAAAATCGAAAATGAATATGCCGTTAATGAAATAGAAGAAATAGTTAAAGCTTCAGAGGGAATTATGGTGGCAAGAGGTGACTTAGGAATTGAATTACCAATTGAAAGAGTTCCTGGAATTCAAAAGAAAATAATAAAAAAATGTCATCAATATGGAAAAGTTAGCATTGTAGCAACTGAAATGTTATCTAGTATGAAAGATTCTAATATTCCTACTAGAGCTGAAGTTAGTGATGTTGCAAATGCCGTATTAGATGGTGCAGATGCAGTTATGTTAAGTAATGAAACAACTATTGGTTGTTATCCGGTTGAAACAATAGAGATGATGGAAAAAATTATTAAAGCTGCAGAAGTTGATGTAGATTATATGGGATTCTTAGATGCATCAATTAATTCTAGTGTTCAAGATATAACAGGGATAATATCTTATAATGTTGCAGAAAGTGCAAATAGATTGAAATGTAAGGCTATTATAGCTCCAACAGTTACTGGTTATACAGCTAGAAAAATAAGTAAATTTAGACCTAGTTGTCCAATTATAGCAGCAACACCAAACAAAGAGACAATTAAATCTCTAGCGCTTCATTTTGGAGTTTTTCCAATATTAGTTCAAGAATTAAAAAGTTTTGATGGAATAATTACCCATGCAAGAAAAATAACAAAAGATATGATTGCTACAAAAGAAGGCGACAGAATTGTTATAACAGGTGGTTATCCATTTAAAGAAACAAAGCATACAAACTTTATGAAAATAGAAGAATTATAATAGGAGATGATATCTTGTATAATTTAGGTGAACAATTCAATATAGATTATCAAAAAGCCTTATCAGATAGTAATGGAATTATAAAAGGCGACAAATATAGAATAACAGTAATGACTGAACGATTACTAAGACTAGAATATAGTGAAAACGGCAAATTTGAAGATAGGCCAACAGAACTAGCATTAAATCGTTTATTTAAAGTGCCTAAATTTGAGATTAAACAAGATGAATATTACATTGAATTAACAACTTCTTATTTTAAATTATCTTATGTAAAAAATAAAAATTTTAAAGGTGGAGCAATTAATCGTGGTTCAAATTTAAAAGTAAAAGTAATTGAAACTGACAAAACTTGGTATTATGGACATCCAGAAGCTAAAAAATACAATGGTTCATTTGTTATATTACCAAATAAAAAAAATAACAATATTCTTTATCGAGATGGTCTTTATTCCATAGATGGTTTTGCAACAATTGACGATAGTAATAGTCAAGTTTTTTTACCGACTGGAACATTAAAAACAAAAGAAGATAAACAAATAGATATTTATTTGTTTGCATATGGAAAAGATTTTGCTTCTGCTATTAAAGACTACTTTGAATTAACTGGTTATCCAGCGCTTATTCCTAGATATGCTTTGGGTAATTGGTGGTCTAAAAACGATGATTATAACGATTATTCATTGAAAGAATTATTAATTAATTTTGAAAGAGAAGAAATCCCTTTATCTGTTTTAATGTTAGAAAAAGGATGGCATACTACTAATAAAAATCAAAAAATTAGTTCTGGTTTTACTTGGAGTGAAGAATTATTTAAATCACCAGTAGGCATGATAAACTATCTTCATAAAAAAGGAATAAAAGTGGGATTATCTATCAATCCAAATAATGGCTTTTATAAAGAAGAAAGTAAATATGAAGAATTAAACAAATATATTGAAGCCGATAAAAATGGTGTATTGCCATTTAATGTATTTGATCCTAAAACTGTCGATGTTTATTTAAAATTATTGATTCATCCATTAGATGAAATGGGGGTAAGTTTTTATTGGTTAGATTGTTTTGATATAAATAAATTGAAAGAAAATTGGTTATTATCGCATTATCATTTTAAAAACATGGAAAAAAACAACAATAAAAGACCTATGATATATAGCATTAATAATTTAATAGCGCCACATAGATACCCAGTTACTTATTCTGGTAAAACGGTTGTTGGATGGGATGCATTAAGAGAAATGCCTAAATTTATACTATCAGGAGCGAGTAGTGGAGTAAGTTTCATCAGTCAAGACATTGGTGGGTATTTCAGGGGAATAGAAGAACCTGAATTATACGAAAGATTTGTTGAATTAGGAGTTTTTAGTCCAATAATGAAGTTTGGTTCTGATAAAGGCAAATATTATAAAAAGGAGCCTTGGAAATGGAATATAAAGTCCTATGAAATTGTAAAAGACTATTTACAATTAAGATACAAATTAATCCCTTACTTATATTCTGAAGCATATAGATATCATAAAGAGGGAGTTAATTTAATTGAACCAATTTACTATAATTATCCAGAAACATATGATGATAAATCATTTGTTAATGAGTATTTTTTTGGAAGTCAATTATTTGTAGCACCAATAATTAAAGAAAAAGATTTATTAATAGATAGATCTATTCAAAGTTTTTTTCTACCGGATGGAATTTGGTATGATTTGAAATCAGGTAAAAAATTTTTAGGAAGTAGAAAATATATTCTTTTCTATGAAGACGATGATTATCCAGTTTTTGCAAGAATCGGAGCTATTATTCCTTTTGCAGATGACTCTGTTTACAGTTCGAAAAATCCCGAGTCTTTTGATATTCATATCTTTCCTGGTAAGACAACTTCTTATAATCTTTATGAAGACGATGGAGAAACAAATTTATATAAACAAGGTGAGTATTTAATAACATCTATTCAGTATAGTTATGCAATTGATAATTATACGGTAACTATAAAAGCTTTAGAAGGAAGAAGCGAAGTAGTTCCTAGTAAACGTAATTATAAAATAAGATTTAGAAATACTAAACAAATGAATGAAACAACAGTTTACTTTAACAATGAAAAGTTAGAAAGTAAGGCATATATCGATAACTTAGACTTTGTTGTAGAAGTGAAAAATGTGCCAATAATAGGACAATTAACTGTAAACTGTAAAGGTAACAATGTTATGATGGAAGCCTTTAGAATGATGAACGATGATATTCAAGGAATTCTAAATGATTTAAAAATAGACACTCAATTAAAAGAAAAATTAGATGCTATTTTATTCAGCGATAGACCAGTTAAGAAAAAAAGAATTGAAATTCGAAAATTAAAGAGTAAAGGTCTTGAGAGTAAATATGTTAAAATTTTCTTAAAACTTCTTGAATATATAAGCCAAGTATAGTATAATTGTCAATATAAATATTTAGAAAATAGGTAATTTGTTTAAATATAATTTTTAAATAATTCTACTTATTTTTAAGAATATAGTCCACCGCAGAAGTGCGTTACAAGATAAGTGCATAAATTCTATGAATAAGGTGGTACTGCGATACTTCGCCCTTAATTTATAGAATTTTTATATAGGAGGAATTATGAAAGATTTAATGATTAGTTTAGTGTTTGCAATCATCATCTATTGTATTTATTTGGTGATAGTATTTATTCGTAAAAAAGGACTCAGTAAATTTATGAAAAGTACAGAGGTAACTTATATTCTAGAAAAATACAAAATAAAATTATCATTGATAGATAATAGAAAATTTGCATATGATCTTATTTTAGCCAATACACTTATATTGTTTATTATTTTATATTTAATTGGATATATAGAAAACCTTTATTTACAAATTTTATTTGGCTTTGCACTCGCATTGCCACTTGTTTATTT
>JAQVXV010000010.1 GCA_028708945.1 Bacilli bacterium | reverse complement strand
ATCTAATTCCTTTATTTTTTTTATATCTTCTTTTAACTCCTCTATTGTTTGATTGGGAAATCCATACATTAAATCGACATTGATATTGTCTATTTTAGCATCTTTTAACTGTTTAATTATTGTACTAATATTACCTTCTTTTCGATTTAAAAATTCTAAATGTTTTTTATTAAATGTTTGAATACCAATACTAACTCTATTTATTTTATATTTTTTAAATAGCTCTATTTTTGCATAATTTAATGAATCTAAATTACATTCAATTGTATATTCTAAATCATTTGATGTTTTAAAGATTTTTATTATTTCAAATAATTTAAGCAATTGATTTTCATTTAAACAACTAGGTGTTCCACCACCTATGTAAATGGTCTTTATTATTTCATTTCGATAGTTTTGTTTTATCTCTTTTTCTAAACTTACAAGATAATTAGAAACCCATTCTTCTTTATAATACATTTTGCAAAAATCACAATAACTACAAATGTTATCGCAAAAGGGAATATGTATATATACTGATTTAACCATATTATCACCTATTCAATTATAGCATAAAAAAAGATGAAGATACTATTCTTCATCCATACTTAAAACTGCTAAAAAAGCTTCTTGTGGTACTTCTACACTACCAATCATTTTCATCTTTTTCTTACCTTCTTTTTGTTTTTCAAGTAATTTTCTTTTTCTTGAAACGTCCCCACCATAACATTTTGCTAATACATTTTTTCGAATTGCTTTTATATCAGAACGAGCAATTGCTTTATTACCAATAGTTGCTTGTATCGGCACTTCAAATTGTTGTCTAGGTATTAATTTACTTAAATTTTCAACAATTATTTTACCTCTTTTATATGCAAAATCTTTGTGCACAATAAGACTGAAAGCATCGACTATTTCACCATTTAATAAAATGTCCATTTTTACTAAATCACTACTTTTATAACCAATTAATTCATAATCAAAAGAAGCATATCCTTTAGTATATGATTTAAGTTTATCAAAAAAGTCATACACTATTTCTGATAACGGTATTTCATAATGAATATTTGCTCTGATTGAGTCTATATATTCCATTGAAATAAAATTACCTCTTTTATTTTGACATAACTCCATTATAGGTCCTATATATTCACTTGGTGCAAAGATATTAGTTCTTATATAAGGTTCTTTGATATCAAGTATTTTTTGTCTATCTGGCATTTTAACAGGACTATCAATGTTTATAATACTTCTATCAGTAAGTGTTATTTCATATATTACCGATGGACTAGTTGCAATTAAATCTATTCCAAATTCTCTTTCAATTCGTTCTGAAATTATTTCCATATGTAATAATCCTAAAAAGCCACATCTAAAACCAAATCCTAAAGCTTTTGAAGTTTCGGCTGAAAATTGTAATGATGCATCATTTAATTTTAGTTTTTCTAAAGCTTCTCTTAATTCTGGGTATTTTGATGACACTGTTGGATATATTCCACAGAAAACCATTGGCTTCATTGGTTTATATCCCGGTAACTTAGAGTTAGCTCTATCATTTTTTAAAGTTATTGTGTCTCCTACTTCAACATCTTCGATTGTTTTGATGCTTGCTGCAAGTACACCAACTTCACCAGCCACCAATTCTTTTTTATATACTTCTTGTGGACAATGAACCCCTAAGAAACTTACTTCATATTCACTATTACTATTCATCATTTTAATAGTGTCTCCTACTTTTACTTTGCCATTAACTACTCTAATAGAAGTTACTATTCCGCGATAAGAATCATAGTAACTATCAAATATTAAAGCCTGTAATTTATCATTTTGATTACCTTTAGGACTAGGAATTTTTTCTATTATTGTTTCAATTAATTCTTTTATTCCTATTCCCTCTTTAGCACTTGTTAAAACTATCTCATCTTCTTCAAAACCCAAATTATCAATTAATTCTTTTTTAACCCTTTCAAGATCGGCATTAGGTAAATCAATTTTATTAATAACTGGTATTATTTTTAGATCGTTTTCAAGTGCTAAATAAAGATTTGCTAAAGTTTGTGCCTCTATTCCTTGAGCTGCATCCACCACTAAAATAGCACCTTCACATGCTGCTAAACTTCTACTAACTTCATAACTAAAATCTACATGACCTGGAGTATCAATCAAATGTAGTAAATAATCTTCATTTTTATAATTGTATTTAAGTTGAACGGCATTTAACTTAATTGTAATGCCACGTTCTTTTTCAATATCCATATTATCTAATAATTGGTCTTTTAAATTTCTTTTATCGATTGCTTGAGTTATCTCTAAAATACGATCTGCTAAAGTACTCTTACCATGATCGATATGTGCAATAATTGAAAAATTACGAATATTTTGTTGTTTCATAAAACCACCTACATAATTATAGCACAATAAAAAAAACTCTTAAAGAGTTTTTAAATTATATTATGGATTTTTAGTACATGTTACACCTGCTGCTTTTGTATAAGCACATGTGTAATTTCCGAATTTTACACCTGTTAATACTACATCTCCATTTGCATCAAAGGAAACTGTTCCTCCTGTTGGGGGATTGTCTAAATCTAAATCTGTATAAGTTGTTGGTTCATCATATTCATCATTCATTTGACTTAATGCATATTGAGTTTTAGCAGCTTTTATTACCGCTTCAGTACTTCTTTCTGCTGCTTGTTTATTTGAATCTTCAATTAAACCTACTACAATTGGTGAGGCTATTAAAGCGATTATTGCTAAAATTACAATTACTGCCAATAATTCTATCAACGTAAAACCCTTTTTCATATTTCATCACCACCCATCAATTATTCTATTTTGATTATATCATTATATATCTAAAAAATTCAACCGATTTTGACAATATTTGACAATAAAAAAACTCTTTAAGAGTTTTAATTATCATATAGTAAAATTAACTACATTTTGCGCCAGCCGCTGCTGTATAAGTACATGTATATTTTCCGAATACCACACCCGATAGTGTTATTTCGCCATTTGAACCATATGTAACAGTCCCTCCTGTTGGTGCATTATCTAAGTCTAGACCTGCAGCAGTCGCTGAAGGCGTAGTTTTATTCAGTTTACTTAATGCAAATTCTGTTTTAGCAGCTTGTACTACTGCTTCAGTACTTCTTTCTGCAGCTTGTCTATTTGAATCTTCAATTAAACCTACTACAATTGGCGAAGCTATTAAAGCGATTATTGCTAAAATTACGATTACTGCTAACAATTCTATCAACGTAAAACCTTTTTTCATTCTATCACCACCATCCTATTTTCTAATTTGATTATATCACTAACTAAAATTTTTTTCAACTTTTTTTATAAAAAAAACTCTTTAAGAGTTTTAATTATCATATAGTAGAATTAACTACATTTTGCGCCAGCCGCTGCTGTATAAGTACATGTATATTTTCCGAATACCACACCCGATAGTGTTATTTCGCCATTTGAACCATATGTAACAGTCCCTCCTGTTGGTGCATTATCTAAGTCTAGACCTGCAGCAGTCGCTGAAGGCGTAGTTTTATTCAGTTTACTTAATGCAAATTCTGTTTTAGCAGCTTGTACTACTGCTTCAGTACTTCTTTCTGCAGCTTGTCTATTTGAATCTTCAATTAAACCTACTACAATTGGCGAAGCTATTAAAGCGATTATTGCTAAAATTACGATTACTGCTAACAATTCTATCAACGTAAAACCTTTTTTCATTCTATCACCACCATCCTATTTTCTATTTTGATTATATCACTAACTAAAATTTTTTTCAACTTTTTATAAAAAAACTCTTTAAGAGTTTTAATTATCATATAGTAGAATTAACTGCAAGCTGCTCCAGCCGCTGCTGTATAAGTGCATGTATATTTTCCAAATTTTATACCTGCTAATGTTACTTCCCCTTTTGAACCATATGCAACAGTTCCTCCTGTTGGTTTATTATCTAATGGTAAAGCTGACGCTTGAAGAAGAACAAGTGGACTAGCGGTAGTTACTATAGGATATGTTGATGGATCAATTTGATTTTGGGCAAATCTTGTTTTAGCTGCTTCTACTACTGCTTCAGTACTTCTTTCAGCTGCTTGACGATCTGCATCTTCAATTAAACCTACTACAATTGGTGAAGCTATTAAAGCGATTATTGCTAAAATTACGATTACTGCTAATAATTCTATCAATGTAAAACCTTTTTTCATTTCATCACCACCTTACTTTATAATCTAACTGAATTATAACACTTTAACTAAAAAAAAACAATATAAATAATAAATATATTTACATTGCCCATTATTTTAAAAAAAATTATGGCTCATTTAATATAGATATATATCTTCTATTGTTTAGTGCATGTTGCCTTAGTAGCTGTTGTATAAGCACAACTATAATCACCGATTATAACATTTGAAAGCGTTATTTGACCAGTTGTTCCATAGGCAATAGTTCCTGATGTAGGAGGATTATCAACTTCTATTAGTGAAGCATCTGTCACTAAAGAGTATTCTGTTGGATTCATTTGACTAAGAGCATATCTAGTCTTAGCAGCATTTACTACTGCTTCTGTACTTCTTTCTGCTGCTTGACGATCTGCATCTTCAATTAAACCTACTACGATTGGTGATGCTATTAAGGCAATTATAGCCAAAATAACAATTACTGCTAATAATTCTATTAATGTAAAACCTTTTTTCATATAAATTCCTTTCTATACATTAATATCTTTTACTATTAATTGAAATTTATACGATTTTCTTAATTCTTAACGCAAGCCATATTAGCAACAGTTCCACTACAAGTATATTCTTCAAAAACAGCATTATTTACGGTTATGTCGTAATTATTTTGATCAACTATAAAAGTTCCCGATAATGGTGGATTATCTAAGTCTAATTGACTAATTTCATATTCATTTCCACCTTGGGATATTGGCATTAAAGTTCTTTCAGAAGGTATTTTTGCTTGATTATCTAAATATGCATTTTGTGCTGCTCTAGCAATATATTCAGCGCTTCTTATTATAGATTCTTTTTTTGAGTTAGTAATTACACCGATAATAATTGGCGTTGTTATTAATGCAATAATGGCTATAATAATGATTACTGCTAACAATTCAATTAAAGTAAATCCTTTTCTCATTTTTTACCTTCTTTCTTTAAATAATTTTAACATAACAGATAATTTATTTCAATTAAAAAACTCTTTGCAGAGTTATTTTAACTTTTCTAATATCACCTTTAATTCTTGTTTTTCTTTCTCTAATGATTTTTTTTCAGTTTCTACAATATCTAAAGGTGCTTTACTAACATAATTTTCATTACTTAATAACTTTTCTCTTCTAGCTATAGAATTTGTTAATTTATCTTGTTCTTGTTTTAATCTTTCTAATTCTTTTTCTAAATTAACATTACCATCATAATAAATATTTACAATATCATCTTCAAAAGAAATTTGGATATTTGTTAAATCATTACCTTCAAATTCAGAAACAATATTTTCTTGTTTTAACATTTTTTTAATTAGATTAATATTGTCTAATATTATTTTATTTTTAGAAACTATATAATAATCTGTCCCTATATTATTTTCTTGTTTTGCTTTTCTAATTTTCGTTATTATTTCAATTACCTGATCAATATCTGTTTTAAACATCTCATCTTTATTATAGACAGGATAATTACTTATCATTATTGATTGATCTTCAAACTTTTGATAAATTTCTTCTGTTACATAAGGCATTAGAGGATGTAACATTTTTAAAATATCAATTAAAACTTTTGTTAATACTGATTTAGTAGTATCAGTCATATTTGCTTTTGATAATTCTATATACCAATCACAGAAATCATTCCAAATAAAACTATAAAGTTCACTGCCAACTACATTAAACTCATACTTTTCCATATGTTTTCTAACTTTTTTAATCGTTTGATTTAATTTAGTTAAAATCCATTTATCAATATTAGATAGATTAGTAAATGTTAATTGCTCTAAATCTTCTACATTCATAAGTACATATCTCGAAGCATTCCATAGTTTATTAATAAAATTCCAAGTAGATTTTACTTTTTCTTCATCATATCTTAAATCCATTCCTGGCGCTGAAGACGTTGTTAAGAAAAATCTTAATGAATCACAACCGTATTCATCTATAACTTCCATTGGATCTACTCCATTACCTAATGATTTACTCATTTTTCTTCCTTGTTTATCTCTTATTAATCCATGAATTAAACAATCTTTAAATGGTCTTTGATCTGTAAATTCAAGTCCTTGAAAAGTCATTCTATTTACCCAAAAAGGAATAATATCATAACCAGTTACTAATACATCGTTTGGATAATATCTATTTAATTCCTCTTGTGGCCATCCTAAAGTTGAAAACGGCCATAGGGCACTTGAAAACCAAGTATCAAGTACATCTTTATCTTGAGTCCAACCATCTTCTTTAGGTGATTCATATCCAACATAAATGTTATCATCCTTATACCAAGCAGGAATTCTATGTCCCCACCATAATTGTCTAGAAATACACCAATCATAAGTTATTTCCATCCAATGATTCATTACTTTTTCAAATCTCGATGGTACAAAATTAACTTTAGTATCCTTGTTTTTTTGATTTTTTAAAACTCTGTCTGCTAAAGGTCTCATCTTTACAAACCATTGTTTTGATAAATAAGGTTCAACCATAACATCAGTTCTTTCTGAATGTCCTACATTATGAGTTATTTTTTGAATCTTTACTAACAATCCTTGTTTTTCTAAGTCTTGAACTAGTTTTTCACGACATTCAAATCTATCCATGCCATTATATATACTAGCATTTTCGTTCATAGTACCATTTGGATTTATAACCACTATTCGCTCTAAATTATGTCTATTTCCTACTTCGAAATCGTTTGGATCATGTGCTGGAGTGATTTTTACAACACCTGTCCCAAATTCTGGATCTGCATGAATATCTGAAATAATTGGTATTTCTTTATTTATTACTGGTAGAATTACATATTTACCTACTAATTTATTATATCTTTCATCTTTTGGATTAACAGCAACAGCAGTATCTCCAAACAATGTTTCTGGTCTTGTAGTTGCTACTTCTAAATATTCATCACTATTTTCTATCATATATTTTATATGATAAAAAGCACCTTCTACATCTTTATAAATTACTTCTTCATTAGATAATGCTGTCATAGCTTCCGGATCCCAATTTATAATGCGTTCTCCTCTATAAATTAAACCCTTATTATATAAAGAAACAAAAACATGTTTTACAGCATCAGAAAGTCCATCATCTAATGTAAACCTTTCTTTATTATAGTCTAAACTTAATCCTAATTTAGCCCATTGTTCGTGAATATTATCGCCATATTTTTCTTTCCATTTCCAAGCATGATCTAGCCATTCATCACGGTCCATTTCCCTTGGTTTTAGGCCCATACTTTTTAATTTAGCATCTACTTTAGCTTGAGTAGCAATTCCAGCATGGTCCATTCCTGGTAACCATAATGTATCATAACCGTCCATTCTTTTATATCTTATAATTATATCTTGTAGTGTCGTATCCCAAGCATGACCTAAATGAAGTTTACCTGTTACATTAGGCGGTGGTATAACTATACAAAATGGTTTTTTTGATAGATCTCCAGATTCAAAATAGCCGCTTTCTTTCCATTTAGTATATTTTTCTTTTTCTACCTCTAAATGATTATATTTTTTATCTAACATTATTATCATCCTTTACAAAATTAAACACATATTTTTTTATATCTTGAAAATATTTTTTAAATTTTTCTTTGTTTTCGATATTGTTATACAATTTATCGATTAATTTATGATCTAAAATATATTGAATACTATCCTTATAGTAAATATCGTAGATAAATCCAATTCTTGATAAAATAAGATCATTTTTATTTTTAATATGTTTTCTATTAATTGATTCTTTATTATTAAACTGTTCAATGACTTTTACACTAAAATCTTCATCAGTATCTTTCATCTGCATTTCTGCTGAATCAGTGACTATTTTAAGAATATCAATTTTATCAGCATCTCTTATTATTTTAGAGTGGACTAATTCTTGTTCATTTAAACCATCTTCAATAACATATTTATTATGATTTTTGATTGCTACTTTAATTATATGATCATAGTCTGTTTTGTCAATAAATTTTCTTATTTCATTATTATCAAACAAAATTTGAGTAGCATAATTAGCATGATCGATTGATTTATCATCATTATAGGTGTTATATATTCTTAATTGTTCAAATCTTCCATAATCATGAAGAAGACCAATGAGTTTTGCTAATTTGACGTTTTCTTCATCTAAATTAAGTTTTTTTGCTAAATTTTCACTTAGTTCCATTACTCTAAATGAATGGTCATATTTTAATTTAATATCAACATTATCCATATCATATTTATTTACATAGTTTTTAAATTCTTCAATCATATTTCCTCCCTTAAAAAAAGTCCCTATATAGTATAAGGACGTGATGACGTGGTACCACCTTAATTTATTATAATTTAATATAATCTTAAGTCTATTTAACGCATATTTACGCACATTTTTGTGAACTCCCCTAGCAACCTTCAAATAACTTCATTATTAGTTTCCACCATGCACTAATTCTCTATAAACTAAATTATTTTACTCCTCTAAGGTTCATCGTTTTTTCCATTATATCATTTTACTAATTTTTTTTAAAGTATTTTTTCCATATATAAATGAAAAGGACAAATTGTCCTTTTCAACTTATTGGTTTTTATATCATATTTAAATTATAGATATACTTCTATTATTCACAAACTAAAAAAGTCAATATAATTGACTTTTAACTTTGCGAAATTAATGTTATTCGGACATATCCGTTTCCAGTATGGCCAACAGCGTTATTACCTTCAGGGCTTAAAAACGTTGTATTTCCTCTATAAGTTGATGCGCCTGATAAATAATATGATGGCACTAATAAACAACCTGATGGACATTGACTAGCAGTAGCCGACGTATATACATAACCCGAACCGCCACCACCGCCAGAATCGGAGCCACTGCTCATACCAGACCCACCGCCATACCAGCCGCCACCGCCGCCTCCGCCAGCACCACTTGAACGATCTTGGGCTCCACCGAATACACCAATTACACCTGTTGAACCTGTTGTCCCTCCAGAAGTTGAAGTTCCTCCACCTCCGGGAGTTGCTGTTCCAGGATCTCCATCTCCACCATAAGTTCCTCCACCATAACCGCCTATTCTTGTAGTATAGCCAGCACCGCCGCCGCCACCAGCGACAATTACCCTGGAATATAAAGAATCGGTTCCAATCCTAATATCTGATGCCCCGCCTCCGGAACCACCATATGACTTAGAATTTCCGCCACCATTAAAACCACCGTTGGTATTATTGTAACCACCTTCGCCACCTGCATAAATATATAATATTGTTCCGACATTCAAATTAACTGTTCCGACTGAATATCCACCTCGTCCACCGTTTGTTGCATACGATGAGGTGTATCCGCCACCACTAGCACCCCATACTTCAAGCTTATATTTACCTGTTACTGGTGATACAAAAGTTTGTGTGCTTCCATTATGTACATATTCTACATTTTCTCCAATTCCTAATGAATTGTTACCAAGATACGTTATCTTTGCAAAACCATTCCCATGGTTTCCTACTGTCGTACCCGGTCCCATTTGTACAGGCATTTCCTCTAAGCCTGATTTCATTATTATATTCGTAAATACCTTCCCTGAATAATGTGTTGAATTTCCTGTATGCACACCACTCGAATTAACAGCGTTACATCCAACACAACCAGAAATAAATGAAGATCCACCTGTACCAGTGTGACCATAACTACCATTATTGGCCGGGTCTGATGCATATGAATATCCACCATAATATCCACCACCACCACCGCCAGATTCTATGTTCGCTGTATGATATATAGCATTTTGTCCTATTCCAAATGCATTTCCGCTTGTCTGTGTAGCTGGTGGTGAAAACCTAGTTACAACACTACTTAGAGCCCCACCTGGTCCACCGGGATAAATATCTGATGCGCCACCACCACCTGCTGCAACCATTATTCTTGATCTTAAACCTGTTGAATAATTCCATGAACCAGACACCAATCTAAAATCTGTAGCTCCTCCTCCGCCTCCGCCGGCTTCATTATCACTATGATCGTACTCCCCGTTTCCTCCTCCATTGTAACCACCTGGAGCAATTCCACTAACAATACCATCTTTTCCTCTAGATCCTACATATACATATATTGTTTCACCTTGATTTAATAAAATTGCACCTTGAGCATAAGAACCGCCGCCACCACAACCAGACCCATATGATGTACCAACAGGACAAGCATTCGAATCATTTCCTACACTATTTCCACCACTCGCTCCCCAAGCTTCTAAATTATAATATCCTGTTTTAGGTGCCACAAAAGTTGAATAGTAACCATTATAATTATATACGTATTCTCTATTAAAGATTTCAATTGAAATGTTAACACTTCTACTTAACCCATTCTCTTTTGTTATTGTACAAGTTAGATTATGCATTCCGATTGCAGTCATTTGATTTACATTTGTTATAATAGCAGAAGCATGATTTGTATCTGTACATATCTTTGAAAAAACAGGTGAAGGTCCGACATTTGTTGCTGTTACATATGATGAGAATATATTTAAATTTAGATTTTTTACCTCTATACCTGTTGTTTGATTTGCTACAATAACAGGGTAATTTGTATCAATATTACCTATATTTGTTGTAACTGAATGAATTAATTTGTCATCTACCATCATTCTTGCTACAACATATCCATCTTCTGTAAATGGAACATTTGCTATTCTTTCGCTTGGATCTAACGTTATCCAGTTTATCCCATTTGTACTATATTCATAATCAACTTCATACATTCTAGCCGGAAATAAAATTGTTACGTTTTTTCCTGGTGACCATCCACTACTTGGTGTTACAGTTATTAATGGAATATCGATTGCCTCTAAAGCGTTGTATATATCTGTTTTATTAACTGTTATTACTGGTCTTACTCCTTTAGTTATTATATTTGTGTTTTCTCTAATAAACTTGCCGTTATAGTCTACAGTCCAAGCTTTTCCATCAGATACTGATCCACTGATCCAATATCCTAAAGTTGTATCTGTAGTTCCTTCATCACTACAGCTCCTATTAAAACAATTTGTATTTGTCAATATCCATTCATAATTTGATTTATTAAATGAATATTCATTTAATGTATTTGGTGAACTTCCTAATACTGAGGTCATTATTTGATCTTTAGTTGGAAAACTTACTGTTGCCGAAGTCCAATCATTTGTTTTTGATACTAATTGAGTCTCTGCCTCTTTTAATAAGTTTCCACCACTAGCATCATATTCAATATTGTCACCAATATTTTTATTCATTATTAAACTTACATTATCATAATTACTAGCAATTACATAAAATCTTCTTCCATTTCCATCTCCAGGATTACATTCATATTCATCTCCTAGTAAATAGTCTCCAAAAGCAATTTTACCTCCTGTTGTATTTGTTACTGAACTACATACATAATCTGAATCGATTGTTATATTTATGGTTGCACTTTTACTGTAACCATTTTCTTTTATTATTGTACATTCTATTTCATGTTGACCGATTGATAATTCCTCAACATTTACTACCTGAGTATTTGAACGACTTTTATCTATACATACTTTTGTTAATATTGGACTTTCTCCAATTAATCTAAAAGTAAAATAAGTTGATAAGATATCATCTTTACTGCCAAAATCCGCTACCACATATTCAGCATTAGGAGTTATAACTACTTTATCTACTCCGTTTAATGAGGCTAGCATGTCGGTCTTCATTTTATCAAAAACCATTTTACTATTTGCAAATAATGTTAAAACACCTAGTGCTAAAAAAACAAAAAGAATTAACAACGAATATATAATGCTTGATGTTGCAAATCCTTTTTCATTCAATCTTTTCATTTTATCACCTCTATTATAATTTATTATACATC
Organism: Bacilli bacterium; assembly: GCA_028708945.1. The sequence goes on along the minus strand of JAQVXV010000010.1, from coordinate 19,034 downwards.
ATATTTTATTGTTTTGAAATAAAAAAAGCCAATTATATTGACTTTTTATAAATATTATATTGGTTAAAATTCTAAAACCTGGAAAACATGATTTCCAACTTCTGTATAGGTGTGTATAGTATACCCATCTATAGAGGTAATAGTTCCACCGTTAGCCTTTTGAATGCCTGGATAACGAACTATAATAATCCCAGAACCACCGCTTCCTGAACTTGCACAATAAGCAGCATAAACACCATTTCCACCATTACCAGTATTGTTTAAACCGGGTTTTCCGCAAGTTTGTCCATTACCACCGCCGCCACCACCAGTAGCATATGTAATGTTTTCTCCACTAACAGAAAAAGTTAATCCTAATCCTCCTGCTCCTGCAACACCACCGGCAACTCCAGCAGTATCGGTCGTATTACCACCATTTCCTCCTGCTCCACCGCCTCCGGCACCGTTGTTATTATATAAAACATCTCCGCCTTTATATCCTTGGTTTGGAGTACCTTCAGTACCAGCTCGATACTTATAACCATTATATCCAGCCCCGCCACCTGAACCACCTACTAGCCCAGGGCCTCCAGACATACCGCCGCCGCCACCACCTAATGCTGTAAGCAAATCAAAATATGAGTCTTCACCATTCATCCCATATTCATAGAATTTCGTTCTAGAAAGTCCTCCTGCTCCTACTTTTAAATCTACAAGCGAAGAAGAAAGCTGATAGTTTGTATTATAAATTACTCCACCGGCACCTCCACCGCCGCCACCGCCAGAACCACCTCTACTTGTTCCTCCACTACCGCCTCCGGCAACGATTAAAACTTCAACAATTGAAAGTGGAGTTATGCTATAGTCATCCGTAACATAATTATTTTCACATTTTAAAAATGATTGGGTTTCTACATCAACTTTATCGCCTTTTTTTACATATACATAACCATCACATTTTTGGGATGAATTTCTAGGATCAAAAACATCACCTATCATATTCGATGTTTGTAATGTACTTAATTTAACAACATTAATTTGTCCTGTTGAATCTGGAATATATTCTCTATTAACAGCTACAAAATTCATAGCTGCCTTAGAAATATAATTTTCTTGGATTTTATATTCTTTTTCTCTTGCTTCATTGATAGCATCTGTTATTCTAGGAGTTGCTATTAATGCTATTACGGCCAATATTACTATAATTGCTAACAACTCTATTAATGTAAAACCCTTTTTACTCATTTTGTCACTCCTTAGTATAATAATTTTACCACATTTTTATTAAAATCCATAATGGTTTTTAAAAAATATCAAATGCTTATTTTGTTGTTTCGTATAATACTTTTACCTCATCGTTAGATAAAACTCTTCCATATATACGGACATCGCTAATATTCCCACTAAAATATGAATCGCCCCATGTATAAATATTTCCACCAATCATCGTTGGCGACTCGCTTGTTTTATTTATTAAAGAATTAACAGCAACCTTAGTTCCTGCGAGTTTTCCATCTATAAAAATATCGCTTTTATTTTTATCCCAAACATAAACAACGTGAACCCATTTATTTACAAAAAAAACATTTGAAATCTTCAAATCCATTCCATTAGTATGACCTCCACTACTATTCCAATAAACAAATCCTAGTGTATTTCCCGATTGATAAAATGACCATTCATAACTTGAAAATTTTTCACCTATTATTCCAAGATTTGAAGATAATGTAGCAGGTTTTACCCAAAAACTAATAGAAATATCATTTGTATTATTCCAAAAAACATTTTTGTTTGTATTTATACTTGATGTTCCATTAAATACAAAACCACTGTTTTTATTACCATATTTATCTTCCGATAATTTCGCATTGTTTATCACACCATAATTATTGTTTGCTGATGAATCTAAAATCGTTAATTCTCGTACTGAAACATTATCAATAGTGCCCCTAAAACCCGGACTAATCTCTATAAATAATTGTTCATTAACCGCAGTTGCTGTTTTTATATATTCATGTTGTCCTAGTGTATTAATTTGATCTCCAAGAATATAGTCGCCAGGCAGCCATATTTTTACAAACCCAGAATGAATTTCAATCAGATTAAAACTTATTAAATAGGTTTTTCCAATCTCAGTAGGAATAGTTTGTCTTAATGAACTATATGAAGAATTTGTACCATCTGATGTTGCTTGTCCATTGGCTATATTCCAAGACTCCCCCTTAATCCAGTGTAAATTACTTGAAAAATCACCATTTTTAATTAATTCATTACCTAGATTATGACTACTTTTATTTAATTTATAATGTAACAATAATTCATTATCACTATTACGTTCAATGTTCTTAAAACAATTTAAATGGGGTGTATAATCATAACTTTGTTCAAATATTTTTGTTACTAAAACATAACCATTACAATCGTTTTTATTCCATGGATTTTCAATTTTATCAATTAAATTTGCTCCCCTTAATTCATCTAAAGTTATTTCAATTGTCTCACCGATTTCAGAAGGAAATTGAAAATTATTAATTGCTAGATATTTTTTTGACACATCGATCATCGTTTTTTCATTTTGCATATGGGCTGATATCTTTGAATTTTCTAATGTTTCAATTATCATAGGTGATGATATTAATGCTATTACGGCTAATATTACTATAATTGCTAACAACTCTATTAATGTAAAACCCTTTTTACTCATTTTGTCACTCCTTAGTATAATAATTTTACCATATTTTAAGTAAAATTCACTAACCACACTTAAAAAACAAAGTCTTTATATTAATTATTTTACATAATTTACTAAATCAATGTTATAATTTTTCTCTGTTTCCTCTATAGTTAAAGCTCTATTATACATTTTTACATCATCAATTAAGCCATTAAAATAAAATTCATTGATCCCTGATGGTCTAATAAGATTACCAATACTCATATCTCCTGTATCATAAGAAAGTGTCCCATTCCAATTACTTGATGATTTTAATTTACCATCAACAATAAATATTATCTTATTTTGAGAACGATTGAATACCCCAATAATTTGATGCCATTTATTATCAAAGTGATCAACAGATAGAGCATTGATGTGATTGTTTCCACCATCCCTTACATATACACCATCTGAATATAAACCAAATCTCCCATATTCAGTCTGTAAATACCCTGATGAAATAATAGCACTCCTCTTATTATTGCTAGGTTTTATCCATGCACTTATTGAAAAATCACCTTCATTACCAAAATTATTAAAATCTTGATCTAGTGCAATAAAATCATTAAAACCATCGAAAGAATAACAATTATCCACCCACCTTGGCGTTGTTGTTTTTTCTAATAACCCATCATTTCCATTACTAGAGTAATCTTTTATAATTCCTTCCCTAATACTAAATGTATATGGTGTCGCATATGGTTTTTCTTCTACTTGATAATTTTTCACATAAACAAAATCTGTGTTCGGATCAAAAGTAGTACCATTTGCAATTGGTCTTGAAATTATATAACTTGGATTACTCATATTAATACTATGAATATAATCCATTCGTGCACTATAATTATCGTTCCGAACTAATGTTCTTAAACCTGTCATATTAGAATCATTTACTATATTTATTACTCCAAAATCCGAGGTGAATTTTTCTTTGACATTTGTATATATTTCACAACTAACACTATAACTCTTATTAGCATTATAATAATTTGAACCTAAATTAAATGAATAAGGATAACTTCCAGAATTCCAAGTTCCACTAATAGAATACTTATCATAACCATTTTCCTTCCCAACTTGTTTATAAGTAATGTTATTCATACCACTAATCCTTAAATTTGCAATATTTTCTGTTGGTTCTTGAAAATCATCAAATTTATAATGAACAATCAAACCATCTTCACTATTATCTCCAATATTTGCAAAACAATTTAAATGAGGATTATAATCTATATCTTTATCAGATAATTTGGTTACAATAATATAACCATTGCACCCATTATCACCCCATGGGCTGTCTATTTTATCTATTAAATCAGCATTTATTAAATCTGCTAATGTTATTTCAATAGATTCACCCAATTTCAAATCAAGCCTAGCCCTATTTAATAACACATACTTTTTCGAAATTTCAATTAATGTTTGCATATTTTGTTTGTAAGATTCGATTCTTGATTTTTCGATTGTTTCTACTATTCTAGGCGACGCTATTAATGCTATTACGGCTAATATCACTATAATTGCTAACAACTCTATTAATGTAAAACCCTTTTTATCCATTTTGTCACTCCTTAGTATCTAACAATAATTTTATCATACTTTTTTATTATTTACATTAATTATTCAATATAAAAAACCTCTTTCAAGGTTTTTATTTAAAAATCTAAAATCTTAAGGGTGTGTGTTCCAACCTCAGTAAAGGCATGAATAGTATAGCCATTTAGATAGGTTATTGTTCCTCCATTGGCTTTCTGCGGACCTTGATAACGTACTAATACAATTCCTGAACCACCATTTCCACCACGGAATCCATGACTAGTTGAACCGCCACCACCCGATCCGGTATTGATTAATCCTGATGTTCCATTACTCTTATTACCACCATTGCCGCCGCCACCAAGGCCACCTAAGCCTTCTGTGCCATTAAAAGTCCCGCTACCTGTACCACCGCCGCCTCCGCCAGCAAAATATCCAAAAGATCCATATGAATCACCAAATATATTTCCATAGTATAAACCATTTCCACCAGCAGTACCATTATTTCCAGTTGCATTTACTCCTGGTCCAGCAGCTCCTCCTCCGCCAGAACCTCCATAAAAACTACCTCCATTACCGCCGGCATATCCTTGTCCTACTGTTCCACTACCACCTGTTGCCGAGTTATAATTAACCCCTCCACCTGAACCACCAGATTTTGGAACTGAGTTTCTGTGTGCACCGCCTCCGCCGCCAATTGCAATAAATGTCCCAAATTTAGAATTACTGCCATTTTCACCAGCACCTAATGTTTCAGGAGAAATTCCGCCTGCCCCAACAATTACTTCAATATTTGATAATGAATCTACTGTAAAATCACTTCTATATATAAGGCCCCCAGCACCTCCACCACCTGATCCAGTTTGCGTACCTACTTGGGTTACATGACTACCACCAGCGCCGCCACCAGCAACTATTAAAACATCAACTTTAGAAAGAGGTTCTTCAACATAACCTTCAGTAATATAATTACTCCCGCATTTTATAAATGATGTTACTCTTAAATCAACAGTTTCCTCTTTTTTTACATAGGCATATCCATCGCATTTTTGAGACGAATCTTTAGAATCAAAAATTTCATCTATCATATTTGATGCTTGTAATTCACTTAATTTAACTACACTAATATATCCTTTTGTATCTGGAATGTATTCTCTATTGACAGCTACAAAATTCATGGCAGCCTTAGAAATATAATTTTCTTGGATTTTATATTCTTTTTCTCTTGCTTCATTAATAGCATCTGTTATCCTAGGAGTCGCTATTAATGCTATTACGGCTAATATTACTATAATTGCTAACAACTCTATTAATGTAAAACCTTTTTTATTCATTTTGTCACTCCCTAGTATAATACTATTTTATCATATTTTTATATAAATTAAAAAATTATATTTAAATTAGTATTATTAATTAAATTATCTAAAAAATTAAAAACCTTTGAAAAGGTTTTTAAAAATCTAGAACTTCAAAAGTATGTGTCCCAACTTCTATAAAAGCATGGATAGTATAACCATTTACAGATATAACTGTCCCTCCAGTAGCCTTTTGAGATCCTGAGTAACGGATTAATACAATGCCAGAACCGCCAGAACCACCTCTACCAGCAGCACCTCCTCCAGTATTTGGCATACCAGGCTGTGAAACAAGAACACTAGCTGATTTAGAATTACCGCCACCACCACGGCCACCAAATCCGCCAGAGATACCATACCACCCTCCGCCTCCGCCACCTGCGAACCATCCTTCTTGACCAAATGATGTTCCAAATTTATCACCGAAATACAAACCATCGCCACCATTACCATTGAGATTTGTTGTAGGGTTAAAATCTACACCAGGACTACCAGCGCCTCCGCCTCCACCACCAGTATAAGGGGTTCTATATGTAGAATTTCCACCTGCATTACCTTGTTTAGCAGTTCCTAGACCACCAGGAATAATTGTTCCTATGTTGTTATACCAATATGATCCATTACCTGCTCCACCACCAGAACCTCCATTTTTTCCATCATTGCAATTAATTGAATTTGATGAACAACCACCAGCACCGCCACCAATTGCTATATAATCAAAAGCAGAGGAATTTTGACCATTATTTTCTATTGTTCCTCCTGCACCTATATTAATGACATTAATCTTTTCATTAACTATTTTTTGTGCAAAAATTAATCCACCTGCTCCGCCACCACCAACGCGGTCACCACTACCACTTCCACCGCCACCGGCAACTACTAAAAAATCAACTTGAAAAAATGCATTTTCGATATAGCCCTCAGTAACATAATTACTTCCGCATTTCAAAAATGACTTTGTTTTTAAATCTACATTTTCATCTTTTTCCACATATACATATCCATCGCATTTTTGAGACGAATCTTTAGAATCAAAAATTTCATCTATCATATTTGATGATTGTAATTCATTTAATTTAATAATATTAATATGTCCTATTGCATTTGGAATATATTCTCTATTAACGGCCACATAATTCATTGCAGCACGAGAAATATAATTTTCTTGAATTCTATACTCTTTTTCCCTTGCTTCATTAATAGCATCTGTTATTCTAGGAGTTGCTATTAAGGCTATTACGGCTAATATTACTATAATTGATAACAACTCTATTAATGTAAAACCTTTCTTATTCATCAAATCCTCATCCTTTATTTTATAATATAATTTTTGCTAATAAAATTTTCCCCATTCTGAAGAGTAAATATTCCAAATTTCAGAATCGTTTAAAACCCTATTATATATCCTTACCTCATCCAAAAAACCTTTATAAAAATATGTATTTGCGTGTTCCTTTTTTCCAATTCGATTTGTTGTTGTTTCATGCAATCTTGAAAATAAACCTATCGCGCTTGGTGAAGAGTCTAATTTTCCATTAACATATATTTTCAATAAAGAGTTATTATTGTCATATACACCAGCTATGTGGACCCATTCATTGACCTTTAATGTTGTACTCCCCCTGGCATATATATATGCCGCGGGATTAAGATCAGAATATGCAATCATCATTGGTTTTCCAGCATTATTTATTCCAATACCTCCATTTGAATAATCTGAATATCCTACGGAAATTTGTTGACCCAAAACCCTTTGTTCTTTTATATTTTCCGGTTTAATCCAAATAGAATAACTAATTCCTTTCAATCTAGCATTTGATGTAGAAATAATATCGTTTGAAAGCAAAATGTATGTATTACTACCATTAAAATAATAACTACCATTTTCCCATTTCGGTGTAAAATCTAAAGTTAAATCAACATTTTTGTTTTGCCCAGAATAATCCGTCACTGTTCCATGGCGTGTTCCTTCGACAAATGGAGTAGCGTATGGTTTAGCCTCTATCTGTAAAGCCCCCAATATTACACTTCCAGAAACAGTTGATATTTGAGGATAATAATTTGTACCAGAAATTAATGTTGAGGAATATGAAATTTGCCAAAAGCCATTTGCAACAGGATGAACCTCATAATATTCACCATCAATTACATTAAGTTCGCTAACAACACCAGTCTCCAAATTTAGTTTAAATGTTGTTTTAGTTCCTTGATGAGCACCGCCCCAATTAACTGATATTGTATTTGCAGTACCAGCTTTAATATACCATGTGGTTGTATACTTAGAACCTAAAGTGGCCGGAGTCCCAGTTCTGGCAATCCCACCACCAGAAAAGGTCCAAGCGGTGTATGATTCATCAAAATTCAATAGTTTGCTATTAATAACAGATGACGATGCACTTTTCCAATATCCACTTGAAAAATCAAAAGGTAAGGTAACTAAATTTACTGTAGGTTCTTGAAAATCATTAAACTTATAATGTGCTACTAATCCATCGTCTGTCGAATTACCTATATTGTTTATACAATTTAAATGTGGACTATAATCATATTTTTCAGCTTCTATCTTTGTTATTATTACATATCCATTACATTCCTTTGTTTTATCATAAGGAGAAACAATTTTACTTATATAATTATTAGTATGTAAGGTAGATAAAGAAATTTCTTTTGTTTCACCAACATTAACAGGCAAAATATTGTTATTAGCTCCCACATATGTTTTAGCGGCTTTTACTAACATATTTTCATTAATTATTAAAGAATTAATTTGACTATTTCTAATTAAATCGAGGATTCTAGGAGTCGCTATTAAAGCTATTACGGCTAATATTACTATAATTGATAACAACTCTATTAATGTAAAACCTTTTTTATTCATTTGGTCACTCCTTAGTATAATAATTTTATCATATTTTTTACTAAAGTGCCATTATATTTTAGTATTAAAAAAAACCAATAAATGGCTTTTATGTAACTGACAGTTCTTTTATATTTATTTCATATTCTTCTTTAAGTAAATTATCAATTATAATGTTTTCTATTTTATCCTTAATAATTTTATCGATTTTACGAGCTCCAAAATCATTATAATTAGATTTTTTTAAAATTTCTTTATAGATATTTTTATCAATGTTTAATTTAACATTTTTGTACTTATCTTTTATTTCCTTTATTTTTCTTTCAATTAGAAGAAAAATAATACTTTCATCTAATTTATTAAAAATAAAAATATTATCTATTCTATTTATAAAAGAAGTAGAAAAATTATCCTTTAATTTTGAAAAAATTTCGTTATTTTTATTAAATCCGACACTAATTTCTTCAAATCCAATATTAGAAGTCATTATTATTGTCACGTTATCAAATCTAATGACATTTCCCTTTGAATCTTTAATATGGCCTTCATCTAAGATTTGAAAAAACAAATTTATAACTGTTTGATTTGCTTTTTCTATTTCGTCTAATATCAATACTGAAAACGGTTTATTTCTTATTTCTTCAAATATATTTTTGTTATCGTTATATCCAATATATCCTGCCGATGTCCCAATCAATTTGCTGACACTATGTGGTTCTGAAAATTCACTCATATCTAATTTAATAACATTTTCTTTCCCAACTAAACACTTTCCAAACAATTTACCAAGTTCAGTCTTTCCCACTCCACTACCACCAACAAAAAGTAACGATGAGTTTTTTTCGTTATCTAATCCCATTTTTTTTCTTTTAATTATTTTCAATAATTTATCGATTGTTTCATTTTGCCCTAAAATATTAGTCTTCATTTCTTTTTCTATATCTTTAATAATGTTATTTTTTTCTTTTATTAGTTCAAAAATAGGGAGTTTAGTTCTAGATGCTAAAATGCTTCTTAAATCCTCTTTAGTAACCTCTTTAGTACTATTAGTTTTATATATTTTTAGTTCTAATTCATTTACTTTATTCATTAGACTATTTTCTTTTTGTTTATACTTAGAAGCTTCATCAAAACTATTGTTTTTTATTGCTTTATTTTTGGCATTTATTATTTCTTTTAATTCTCTATTTATTTGATTATATTTTAATAATTCCTTGCTTTCCTTTAAACTTACTTTAGCGCATACTTCATCGAGAAGGTCTATTGATTTATCTGGTTGATTACGATCATGAATGTATTTTTCTGATAATTTTATAATTAAATCAATTATTTCTTCACTTATTTTAACAGAGTGATATTGCTCATATATATCTTTAAGATGCATAAGAATATCTTTTACTGTCTTTATATCTGGTTTTTCAATATAAATTTTTTGAAATCTTCGATCTAACGCTTTATCTTCTTCAATAAACTTTTTATATTCATCAGTAGTAGTAGCACCTATACATCTTATTTTATTGCGTGCGAGCGATGGCTTAAATATATTAGAAGCATCAATTGCTCCTTCAGCACCGCCAGCACCTACTAAAGTATGTATTTCGTCTATAAATAATATAATATCGTTGCTTTCTTCTATTTCTTTTAATATTTTGCGCATTCTTTCTTCAAATTCACCACGATATTTTGTTCCAGCTACTGCTGAAGCCATGTCTAAACTAATTATTCTTTTGTTTCTTAAACTTAAAGGTACATCACCTTGAACAATCAATCTACTCAATTCCTCTACTATAGCAGTTTTACCAACACCGGCTTCCCCAATTAAAAGAGGATTGTTTTTTGTTCTTCTCGATAATATTTCTAACAACCTTTGTATTTCTTTCTTACGACCTATTACTGGATCTATTTCATTATTAATAGCTTTTTGATTTAAATCGACTCCTATTTCTTCTAACATTGTTTTCTTTAACTTTGTTTTTTTAATCGAATTATAGGAAAATTCACTATATAAATCATCAATATTTATATTCATTCCTAGTATTAATCTTATAGCAATTCCTTCACCTTCTTCAAGGAGATTCATAAACAACATTTCAATTGTTATGTTTTCATTATTCTCTTTACCATCTGCTATCGAATTTTCAATCACCCTTTTTAATAAAGGAGTATATAAGAAATATTCGCTTTCTTTAGTACCCTTACCAATTATTGCAATTATTTCTTTTCTTAATGTTTCATATGTTAAATTATAATCTTTTAATTTTTTAGAAACACTATTTTCATCTTTTAAAATCGATAATAATAAATGTTCACTACCAACATAAGGATGTCTTAATTCATACATTTCTTTTTTTGCATTCATTAGTACTTTTCTTGCTTCTTCATCAAATGTTCCAAACACTTTATCACCTCATTATTATTATATGCCAATATTATAAATATAAAGTTTTTTTATGATAGTCAAATATAAACATTTTTTTTAATAATGGTTTTAAAAAGATAAAAAATATTGTATAATTATAATGACAAATAACAGTCAAAATATAAAAAGAAAGAAATCTATTTAATGGTTATAACCATAATTAGATTATGTGTGAGTTATGAAAATATTAGTAACAGGCGGAACTGGTTATATCGGTAGTCATACTTGTGTTGAGTTATTAAAAAGTGACTTTGATGTCGTTATTATCGACAATTTATCAAATTCTAAAATAGAAGTTGTAGATAAAATTAAAATAATTACTGGTAAAGATTTGGTGTTTTATCAAGGAGATATTAGAGACGAATTACTATTAGAAGAGATATTTCAAAAAGAAGGAATTGATGCGGTTATTCATTTTGCAGGTTTAAAGGCAGTTGGAGAATCGGTTAAAAAACCTATGATGTATTATCGTAATAATATTGATGGAACTTTAACTTTGTGTGAAGTTATGGAAAAATACGATTGCAAAAAACTTATTTTTTCTAGTAGTGCTACTGTATATGGTAAACCAAAAACATTGCCTATTAAAGAAGATTTTCCATTATCAACTACTAACCCGTATGGTTCAACTAAATTATACATTGAAGGTATTTTAAAGGATTTATATGTTTCTGACCCTGAATGGTCAATTGTCGTTCTTCGTTATTTTAATCCAATTGGTGCTGATAAATCCGGGTTAATTGGAGAAAATCCTAATGATATTCCAAATAATTTAATGCCCTATATTATGAAAGTAGCTGTAGGAGAGTTACCATTTTTAAATGTATATGGTAATGATTATGATACTCACGATGGAACTGGTGTTAGAGATTATATCCACGTTGTTGATTTAGCACTAGGTCATTTAAGCGCCTTAGAGATATTAAATCCCGGGATTGAATACATTAATCTAGGGACTGGTAATGGTTATAGTGTTCTTGATATCGCCAATACTTTTATTAAAGTAAATCAAGTAGATATTCCTTATAAAATAGGAGAAAGACGTCCTGGGGATATAGATGCTTGTTATGCTGATTCTAGTTATGCTAAAAAAAGACTAAATTGGGAAGCTAAGCATACTTTAGATGAAATGTGTCTAGATGCTTATAACTTTATTAAAAATGAAAAGAATCTTTAGGATTCTTTTTAATTTTAAAAAATGATATTAAAAGTAATCAAATATATTGTTTTTTTAAACTATTATTGAAAAAAAGTGAAAAATATTGTATACTTTAATCAGAGAGGTGATTTTATGAATGAAAATTTAGGAAGACTATATAATAAACTCGTTGAAATGATCTCTACCGGTCAATACAAATCTAAACAACAATTGATCGTAAGTCTTAATCTCATCAAGGAAGACAGTGAATTTTCTTCAAAATATGGAATAAATAGTTTAGACTTTGAAACGTGCATTCCTTTATTGCTAGATTTGTATGATAGAACTTCTAGTAAAGAGACACCTTCAGAAACAATTAAAAAAGAAGAACCTGTTAATAAACCCGAAGCTGTTAACGGACTAGATGTTAATAACTTAGGACAATATGAAACAGAATATCTACTTAAAAACGAAAAAGATAAACTTACACCTGGACAAATTAAATCATTAGAAGAAAGATTTGAAATGTTTAAAAACTCTGAAAAGGAATTAAAATTAGAACAAAATCCTAAAATAAAGTTATTAAAACCTAATTCAAATAATTTCAGAAAAACAGCTTTTATAGACTTGTTAATATTATCAATATTATCATTTGGTTTTAGTTTAGGGGTATTAGTATATATATTATATCAAGCAAGCATTTAAAAAAGACTTAAGTCTTTTTTATTTTGTATATATTATCATAGCCGAAAAACAATATATTTGATCTTCTGCAAACATAGCCATTGCCACTTGATATTTTATATCAATTAATTCAACATCATTTTCTTTAAAAAAAAGATTTATTTTGTTTTCTAAATCTTTTTCATCATTTTCATCAAATATTTTTACATTCATTTAATCACCATTTTCATTATATCAAACAATAATTAAATAATTTGTCGATTTACCAAGCTCGACCATTATAATATCCGCCATTACCTGGAAATCTCAAATAATATGCAGGATCTCTAAAACTTGCATAAAATCTTGAATCCCATAAATAATAGTCAGTTCCAACCCATCCTGTTAATATTCCAAAGTGAAGATGCGCTCCTGTACTACAGCCATCCCATGGAGTCAACCAAGAGACACCGCCTACAGTTCCAATGACATCTGTCTTTTTGACATACTGACCAGAAGATACTTTTATTTGATATAAATGTTGGTATACAGTAGTAAATTTTTTGCCATTTACATTGTGAGTTAAGAATACTCGATTTCCTCCACAAGAAGTTCTTCTTTCTATTGCTACAACATAACCGTTTGCAGCTGCATAAATGTTTGTTCCATAAGTTCCAGTTGCTAAGTCGATTCCTTCGTGTTGTAACCATCTTTTTCTAGTTGGATGATATCTCATTCCATATACACTAGTTACCCATGCTGATTGTAAAGGTCTCCAAAAACCAATATCTCTCATAGGGTTTATACAAGTTTCAACATCTTGATCTAAAGAACACCCTTGAGCTTCATAATTTGCTATTATAGCTCTTTGTGTTTTAATCGAACTTTCTAAGGTTCCATATGTTTCATAAAGTTGTTCGTTTTCTACACTTAATTTTGATAACTCACCAGATAATTGAACAGATTTGACATTTAAACTTTCCTCTTTTTTATTTAATTCAACCTTTTTATTTTCATTGTCTTTTATTAATTGATAATATTCATCAATTAATTTTTTATTATAATTTGATAATTGTTCTGCAACTGCCATTCGATAGATAAAATCAGTAAAATCTTTAGCTCCAAAAGTATACTCTAAATACGCTGATTCACCACTTGAAACTTGAATAAAATTTGCTATTTTTTTGATTTGTTCATTTCTTTTTTCAATATCTTTTCCTAACTGTTCGATTTCTTCATTTAACTTTACCATGGTATCTTGCATCTCAGTTATTGTAATTTGAATATTAGTAATATTAGCTTTTATTCTTGATTTTTCCTCGTTATTTAATTTTTCTTTATCTTTATTTGCCTTATACTCAGCTTCATATTGCGCTAATTCTTTTTTATACTCCCTTAAAGTTTTTCCTTTTACCTCATCTGAAGGTATAAAGAAATTAACAAATAGAAATGTTATTAAGAAAAATATATTTAAAAACTTTTTCATACTACACCTCAACTTTTTAGCTCTTTTTTTATTTTTTTATATTCAGGAGCATACTTATTAACAACAATCCAAAATTCTTTTGAATGATTAAAGTGAACAAAATGGCTTAATTCGTGAATCATAACATAATCTATTTTATTCAACTCTTCTCTTATTAAATTACTATTTATTGTTATTGTTTTAGTTTTTCTATTACATACTCCCCATCTTGTTTGCATTTTTCTAATCTTTAAATTTGGAAAAGGTATTTTTTCTTCAAATAGATTATAAACGACCTTTAATCTGTCTTCAAATATTTTTCTAGTCTCTTTTTCCATCCATTTTTTTAAAGTGCCAATATTTTTAACATATATAATATCACCTATTATTTTTAAATCAGTATCCATAAATACTATCTTATATTTTTTACCAAATAAATAAAAATCTGATTCCTTTTGATTCGAGTTGTTTATTTTTTTTATTCTTTTTAACAAATATTCATAATTTTTATCTAACAATTTCTTAATAATTATATTAGGCATTAAAAAATTAGTAGTGACATAGATTTTCTCATCATCTTTAACCCTTATATATGTGTTTTTAATATGCTTTCTGATTATTATAACTTCATATGTTTTATTTTCTAATTCATATTTCATTTAATACCAATAGCCGATATACATTTACATAAAGCTTTATGTAAATATTTAATAAAATCAGTTTTGAATATTTTATTACTTAAACTTTCAACATCTAAAATTATGCCATAACTTAAATACTTAAAAGTGTCTGTTCTACTAAGTGAGAAAGAACTTGTTTTTTCTAAATAATCTTTAAAGCATAACCACTTGTTGTATTCTATATTACTCTCTTTTGTTCTTTTGTTTAACATATTAAAATATTGTGGAAGTGCTGCTATTGGAATTATTAATATAAATCCCGCAATTGTATTTAATCCAAATAAAAGGTTTATAATTAAAAATACTACTCCTATGAAAACAATTATATTTACTGCATTATAAAATTTTTTTTCTTCATAAAACTTCTTTGTTACTTCTTTTCTTGCGATTTTTTTCCATACGCCATAGTCAATTGAAAAACCATCTTTATTTTTTTTGCTATCACAATAATTAAAAATTTGTGTTAATGAAAGAGAACCTTTATCATCTCTAATTCTAGATAACATTTCTAAAACATATTTTTCGCTATTAGTTAAACCTTTATATGTTATATTAGCAGGAATTAAATAATATTCTTTATCTGTTTTCTCAACAATAAAGAAATTCTTGCTTATTAAATCAATAACAGTACAAATAAAAACACTAGGTATAATTTTATTGTAAAGTAAAACGCTTAATTCAGAATAAGTTAACGCACTTGGAGGTGTTTCTACACCTGTTTGTTCTTCAATTGGATGCGATAATCCATTCTTGTAATACAAGAAAAACATAAACCCAACTGTAAAAACATAATAAGTTATCAATAACAATCCATATATTTCAGTCATACTTTACCACCTAATATCATTTTAACATATTTTTAAGTAAAAAAAAAGTAAATAATAAAAAAGAAGCCAACTAAGATATATAAGTAAAACTTATACTACTGGCTTCTTATTAAAGTATAACAAATATCAAAAATTTAGTCAATTATTAAAATATTTGTTATAATTAATTTGGTGATTAAATGAATCCTTTTATTTATAGTAATAGTAATAAAAGATATTATACTTTAGACTACTTTTATAAGCAAAAATTTAAACAAAAAGTGTTTAAAATTAGTTTAAATGCTGGTTTTACATGTCCTAATATCGATGGTACTGTCGGTTATAACGGCTGTATTTATTGTTCTAAAGGAAGCGGCGAATTAAAAGACGTTCCTTTATTAGAACAATTTAACAAAGTAAAAAAAATTATGAACAAAAAATGGCAAGGAAAATATATTGGTTATTTTCAGGCTAATACTAATACATATGCTGAAACACCAATCTTAAAAGAAAAATATGAACTTATTTTAAACCAAAAAGATATCGTTGGTCTTTCAATTGCTACTAGACCCGATGCCATCAGTGAAGATCTTTTAGAATATTTAATTGAATTAAATAAAAGGACCTTTTTAACAATCGAATTAGGGTTACAGACAATTCATTCTAAAACAAGCAAACTAATAAATAGATGTCACACTTTAAAGTGTTTTGATGACATGGTTAAAGTACTTAGAAAAAATAACATCAATGTATTAGTACACATTATAAATGGTTTACCTTATGAAAATAAAAAAATGATGCTTGATACAGTAAAACATCTAAATAATTTAGATATTCAAGGTATTAAAATACATATGTTATATGTTGTAAAAAATACAGCTTTAGAAAAATTATACCAGAAAGAAAAATTTCATATATTAACTAAAGAAGAATATATTGATATCGTTATTTCACAACTTGAAATTATGGATCCTAAAATTGTTATTAATCGTATAACAGGAGATCCTCGAGTTGATGATTTAATTGAACCACAATGGTCAATTAAAAAAACTATTTTATTAAATGATTTAGATAAAGAAATGGTAAAAAGAGATACATATCAAGGACGACTATTCTTCAAGTAATTCATCTAATAAAACAATTTTCATTCCTTTTGATTTAATATATTTAATAACTAAATCAAATTCTTTTTTTAAATTATCGTTTACTTTATATAATAAAATACTGCCGTTTTTTAAGTTTTCTTTAGTTTCTTTTAATGCACTATATTTTATACTATAAGATGGTTTAATTTTATAACAATCAAGACAACTGTTATTTAAACAATAACAGTTTTTTTGTCCTAATTTTTTTAAGGTGTTATTTACCCAAGCTTCACAAGTGTCAATAAATCCAAAGTTATGTTTTTTTGTTAAATTGTTCACTATTTTATTGTTGTTATCATAGAAATCATTAGTAATAAAATAATTTACTTTCACTTTATTAGTTTCAACGATTTCGTTTATTTTTGATATATCTTCATCAATGATTAATACAATGCTCATTTGACTTAATGATTGATTACCACTTATTACTTCTTTATCAATATTATCTTTTACCGAAATTTTTGGTTTCACATTTTTAAAAATTAATAAATTTTTATTAAATTTTCCTATTTGTTTCATTCGATTATAACTTTTTGACACATCAATTTCATTACCAGAAATTCCCGGTATAATAGTATTTTCTTTTATAATGGCATCTTCCGGTTCAATTCTGTAACTATCTTCAATGCCTCTTATCTCAATCATAATGTCATCTAATTCCTTAACGACACTAACTGTTTTTGACGTATAAAAAAAACTAAAACAAATTAATGTAATAAGTCCTAGTGAACTAAAAAACTTCCTCATAATATCACCTAATTAAATATATGAGAAAGTTTTTTTATTTTAACTATTTATTTAAATGTTTTAATTCTGGTAAAGTAAATGATCCGTCTTTTCTTATTAAGACATCATCAAAATATATTTCTCCACCACCATAATCTTTTCTTTGAATTAAAACCATATCCCAATGAATAGAAGAATCATTTCCATTATCGCATTCTCTATAGCATTTTCCAGGTGTAAAATGAAGACTTCCAGTTATTTTTTCGTCGTATAATATATCTCCCATTGGATGAATAATTTTAGGATTTAGACCTAAAGAAAATTCGCCTACATATCTAGCACCATCATCAGTGTCAAATATTTCTTTCAATAAATACCCATTTTCATTAGAAGTTTCGCTTATTATTCTACCATTTTTAAATGTCAAACTTACATTATTAAATACATTCCCATTGTAAGGACTAGGTGTATTATAAGTTATAATTCCGTTGACACTATTTTTAATAGGTGCTGTGAAAATTTCCCCATCTGGTAAATTTCTCTCTCCAACACAAGGTATTATAGGCATTCCTTTAATGCTAAAACTTATATCAGTTCCTGGTGAAACAATTCTAACTTTATCGGTTTTTTCCATTAATTTTTTTAATGGTTCACAATCTTCTCTCATATTTTGATAATCAATTGACATAACATCTAAAGCATAATTATGAAATTCATCGGTTGTCATTTTAGCTTTATATGCTGCTATCTCATTAGGATAATTTAATATTACCCACCTACGATCATTTATTTTAATGTCATTGTATTTTCTAGCAACATTTCCAATTTTTTTAAGAGTTTCACTTTTTATATTCTTTCTTTCATAATCGTTTAGATTACAACTTATAAGCACAAAACAATCAAAATTATTTATTTCGTATTTTTTTTGTTCTTCAATTGAGTCTAAATGATTATCTAACATCGTTTCAGATATTAAACTGTTTAATTCTTCATCAATTATCTTAACAAACGGAATTCCTTTGTTTTTTATTACATCTTTAATGATTTTTTTCACTAAAGGTTTGGGCGTTAATCCCTCAACAGTTATTAACACGCGATTGTTTTCTTCAACTCCAAGTGAATAATTAACAATTGTTTTACTTAATTTATCTAATCTTTCCATATTTCACCTTTTTCTATTATTAGAATAATATACTATGAAAGGAGTATTTTATGAATAATAACCCATATGCATATGGACCATACAACCAAGATAATCGTTTTGGTGGTGCCTTAGCCCCTTTTATTCTTGGTGGTATAACAGGCGGATTACTTGCTCCAGCATTTTATCCAAGACCATGCTGTAATTATCCAATGCCTTATCCAGCACCTTATCCAGCACCTTATCCAGCACCTTATCCTGTTTCTACTTATAACTATTACAGTCCTATTTATCGACAACAGTAAAAAATCAGTATTTACTGATTTTTTTTATCTTGATTTTACTTGTTCATTTGGATTATTAATTTTTATTGATATATTATCTCCATTTTTCTTTACGAAATTTAAG
>JAQVXV010000004.1 GCA_028708945.1 Bacilli bacterium | reverse complement strand
CTATACCATATTTTATTGCTACATAAATTGCTCCTAATAATAACACTACAAATACTATAAAAAACAATTTATTCTCCTTAAAAGATTTTTTCATTTTATCACTCCCATAATTAAATGCAAATATATAGCTACAACATTACTACATACTACATATTTTTAATTATACAAATAATTATAAACAGTTTCTTCAGGAATCCATTGTCCCCAAAACTGAAAAGAAAAAACACTCCAATTTTTTGCTTTTATTTGAATTTTTGTTGCATCATAATCCATTACACCATATGTATTTGAACCAGTTAAATCGCCGATTCCAACAAAACTATTCTTTGGTAAATTTTTTCAATTACTATATCCGGTAGAACTACCGAGTATATTTCTGCCATAAACTCTAGCTTGAACAGCTTTATCTTGATAATAATCAATCGCATACTGTTTACTAATTTCCTCTTTCACTAAAGTGGACGAGGTATAAGAACCAGAATACGAAGGTATAGTTATGTTAGAAAAAGTTTTTGTATCATATGATAAAGCATTGGCAGTAAAACCTGCAATAATGAACAATGCTACAAAAACAGAAAAACTAAATAACACTTTTTTCATTTCATTCCTCCTCACTTATTATATTATATATTTGCAATTTTATCTTATCATTTAATTTTAAATAACACAATAAAATAAGAGCATTTTTCCAATATTTAAAATTGGTAAATTGCTCTTTCAAGTAGGAATTTTATCTATAATTAATCATTTTTGATTAGTTTTTTTTCGACATAATATACAAAGTAATACATAATTGCTGAAACAAAAGCTAAAATTAAAATTCCAGTTATTACTAAATTCAAGTTAAAAACTTGAGAACCATACATTATTAAATAGCCGATTCCTCTTTTAGATACTAAGAATTCACCTGTAATAACTCCTATTAAAGACATACTGACATTTATTTTTAAAGCGCTGACAATATTATTAAAACTACTAGGGAGTACTAATTTAAAAAATATTTGAGCTTTACTCGCTTTTAAAGATTTCATTAATTTCATCTTAATAGGATCTGTTTCATTAAAGCCTCTTAATACATTAATAATCGCTACTATAGTCGAAATTAATAAAGCCATAAAAATAATTGAAAATGTTTTAGCGCCTAACCAGATGATAATAATAGGACCTAATGCTACTTTAGGGAGACTATTTAAAATTATTAAATAAGGTTCTAAAACTTTAGATAAAAACTTATTCCACCATAAAATAGCAGCTATGACAATTCCAATAAAGGTACCTAGTGAAAAACTTATTAAGGTTTCATATACCGTAGTAAAAATATGAATATATAAATCATTATTTTGATGTAAATTTTTAAGTGTTTGTACAACTCTATTAGGATTAGACGTAACAAAAGTATTAATTAGGTTATTATCAGATAATAATTGCCATATTGCAAAAAAAGCAATTACTATTAATATTTGTAGCAAAAAAACAATAATTTTTTCAAACTTTATTTTTTTCAAGTATTTCGAATGTTCTTTACTATACATGGTAATCAATCTCTTTCCATATTAAGTCATAATAATAACTGAATTCTTTTGCTTTCCTGTTTGCAATTGGAGTTGATTTTTCACTTAATTCAATATTGTGGATGCTTTTGATCTCGCCGGGTCTTTTGGTTAAAACAATGATTTTGTCTGCCATACTAATAGCCTCGGCTATATCGTGTGTAACCATTATAGTAGTTTTGTCTTCTTTTTTTATAATGTTATAAACATCGTCAGAAACTGCTAATCTAGTTTGATAATCTAATGCTGAGAAGGGTTCGTCTAAAAGCAATATATCGGGGGTTGTGGCTAAAGTTCTAATTAAGGCTACTCTTTGCCTCATACCTCCTGATAAAGTGGCAGGATGGCTGTTTATAAAGTCTTTTAAGCCATATTTATTTAATAGAGCTAAAACTCTTTTTTTATTTTTTTCTGTTAATTCATTATTTAACTCAAGTCCTAATACACAATTGTTATAAATTGTTCTCCAATTAAAAAGGCAGTCCTGTTGTAACATATAACCTAATTTAATGTTTTGATCCATTATAATTCGACCATCTGATTTTTGCTCTAAATTAGCTAAAATTGATAATATAGTTGATTTTCCACATCCGCTAGGACCAACGATAGCAATGAATTCCCCTTTGTTTATTGTTATTGAAAAGTCTTTGACTGCTAATATTTCATTATCTTTAGTATGGTATATTTTTTTTAAATTCTCGATTTTTAGTATTTCATTCATCAAATCACCTAAAATATATTATGCGAACGGAATATAAATGTATAGGAAAAACCAGTAACATAAAAACATATATTATTTAATGCTTAGTTGTTATAATAAAAAAAGAAGTTTTTGATGTAGAATTTGATTTAATAGGTACTAATTTAAAAAAGTTTGGAATCGAGTTATAATGATTAAATATGGTTGTACTAAGTCATATTTTGAGATTGCATTAGAGTAGGAAATATAGGGCTGTTTTTAATGCAATATCAAAAAACCCTATTCTTATAATATTTCCTTGTCATAGAGTTATAGGAAAAAAGGTGAATTAAGGGGTTATAGTGGTGACTTAGAAATGAAAAAGAATTTATTAGACTATGAAAGAAACTAGATATAAAAATAATAGACAATAATCTAAAATTTATGTATAATATATTTTGACATACAATTAAAAATAGTTAGGTTTAGGTGGTTCTTTTGATACAATTAATAAAAAAAGTTATAAATAAAATCAGTGAATTTACTGAAAAATCCTCTTTATTTACTGGTTTATTAATTTTTGTTTTAAGTGGTACTATTATGCTAGGAACCTTTTGCTTTACTAATCCGAATATTAATTTAAAGTATATTGCCTCTTATTTTTTGAGCCCTACTTTACTATTTTTAAATTTATTGCCTATTATTTTATTACTTTATTTATTATATATACTGTGTAATAGGTTATGGGTTAGTTATTTTCTAACAACATTTATATTTATAATAGCATCTCTTATCAACAAATATAAAATAATATTCCGTGATTTCCCATTTATATTTGAAGACATCGGCCTTTTTTTTGAGGCAACAAAAATGACTGAAACTTATAAGATAACATTAGATATATTTGTGATCCTAATATTGATTATATATATTTTAATGACTGTTTTATTATTATTTATTAAAACTAAAAAAATTGTTTTTAAATTTAAAATACCAATAATCTTTGTTATTATTTTAGTTGGAATAGTAAGTTATAGGGCTTTATATACAAATGAAAAATTATATAATAAACTAGGTTATGAGTCAATTATTAATAAAATGAGTCAAACACAAAAATTTCAAATAAGAGGATTTGTTTATGCTTTTATTAATAGTAGCAAAGTCTATGTTTATCCAAAACCAGAGGGTTATAATGAAAGTGAAGTTACAGATACATTAAAATTATATTCGAATAAAAATATTGAAGAAGATAAAAAAATCAATATAATTGCTATTATGTTAGAAGCTTATAATGATTTTTCTAAATATAAAAATATAGAGTTTGAAAAAGATATTTATGAGGATTTTCATAAAATTGTCTCTCAATCATATCATGGAACTTTAATTTCAAATGTTTTTGCTGGTGGTACGATCGATACTGAAAGAGCTTTTTTGACCGGGAATTTTTTACATAATCAATACTTAAAACCAACCAATTCATTTATATGGTATTTAAGAAATCAAGGATATTATACCGAGGCTATGCACCCAATATTTGGATGGTTTTATAATCGAAGAAATGTAAATATAAATCTTGGGTTTGATAATTATGACTATTTTGAAAACAAATACAAATCTCAAGATAAAGAATTTTTAATGGATAATGATTTTATAAAAGAAATTATAAAAGGATTTGAAAATAATTCAAAGAGAAAAAACCCTTATTTTAATTTTTCTGTTACATATCAAAATCATGGACCTTATGAAAAACAAAATACTGGTATAATTGATAATGGAATTAATTATATTAAGAATAAAGAAAAATATGATGAATCTACATACAAAATTGTCAATAATTATTTTATGGGAATAGACAAAACAAATCAAGCTATAACAGAACTTATAAATTATTTTGAATCTGTCGAAGAACCAGTAGCAATATTACTATTTGGAGATCATAATCCTGGATTTGGAGTTGGTAATGCTGGTTATAAAATGTTAGAAATTGATTTAGATTTATCCACTGAAGAAGGATTTATGAATTATTATAGTGTTCCTTATCTTATATGGGGAAATCAGAGCGCTAAAAAAAGGTTGAATAAAGATTTTAAAGGTCAAGGAAATACTGTTAGTCCTAATTATTTAATGCCTGAATTATTTGAATATTTAGGATATGAAGGAAACGAATATATGCAGTTTATTACTAAAATGAAAAAAAATGTCCCAGTTATTAATAACAATATAAGTGAAAATTTTTCTATATTTAAAGATAACTCGTTAATCGACTATAAAAAAATACAATATTACTATATAAATAATTTTTAAAATTAAAAAGATATTTAATATCTTTTTTATTTTTGTGCAAAATTTGTGTTTACTAATTTACTATATGGAGCACGTTTGTCTAATTCGCCAGCACTTTCGGCGATATTTTGAACATGGTTAAAGTTATCTTCAGTTATATATGTTGTAGTAAACCATGAATCAATATCTCGATATCTTTTAACAATTTTTGTTATATCGTTTAAAGATGAATCGGGGAAATAATCTAAAATAGTTTGTGCAACTTCTTCATCTGAGTGACTGTGCACATAGTCTAAACCTCTTTGAATTCCTTTAGAAAACCCTTCAATTATATCGGGATTATCTTCAATGTAACTTTTTTTAGAACTATAAGCAGTGTAAGGAACAACTCCTCCATATTCTCCAACAGACGCAACTACATATCCTAGTCCCTCTTTTTCAAGTTGTAAGGCATTTGGTTCAAATAAAGTAACAAAATCACCAATTCCACTTATGAAAGCACCACCCATTGCTGGAAATGCAATACTTGTATCGATTGTTAAATCTTTTTTAGGATCAATTCCATTTTGTTTTAATGCCCATTCAAAAGTCATTTCAGGCATTCCTCCAGCTCTTCCTCCAATAACATATTTGCCTTTAAGATCTTTTATGTCGAAATTATCATGCTTTTTTCTTGATACTATAAAAGAACCATCTCTTTTAGTTAATCCGGCAAAATTGACTAAATAATCTTTTTCCCCTTGATTGTAAATGTAAATACTTGCCTCGCTTCCACAAAAACCAATATTTACATCTCCTGACAATACTGCTGCCGATACTTTATCTGCACCGCTGACAAGAATTAGTTCAACATCTAACCCTTCATCTTTAAAATATCCTAATTTATGGGCAACATATTGTGGAGCATAGAATATACTGTGAGTTACCTCGGCAACTTTTACTTTAGTTAAATCTGTTTTCTTTTCGTGAAAAAATGCAAAATATCCACTAACTAAAAATACAACTAAAATCGAACATAACAATAATATTTTTTTCAAAATTATTCTCCTTTCATTTTAGTATATTCAAACAATATTAGAAAGTTATTTCATAGATTCTTAATAATTTTTAATAATTTTTAAAAATTAATATATATATAAATAAGTTACATTATGATATAATTATATGGAAAACTTTATAATATATAATCATAAAAACAAGGTAATTTCATAAATTTTAAAGGAGAATATTAATGGCGAAGATTAAAGATCCTATAGGATATAAGTTAATAAAACCAATTTTAGGAGTAGTATTTAAAGTTTATTATAATCCTAAAATAGTTGGTAAGGAAAATATTCCTAAAAGTGGGCCTATATTAATATGTGGGAATCACAAACATTTATATGATCAATGCGGTCCAATACTAGCAACTAAGAGAGTAATAAGATATATGGCAAAAAAAGAGTATTTTGATGGTAAATTTGCCTGGTTTTTTAAATTTGCTGGTTGCATTTCAGTAAATAGACAAATCCAAGATAAAGAGGCTAAAGATGCGGCTATTGAAATATTAAAAAATAACGGAGCAATTGGTTTATTTCCAGAAGGTACTAGAAATAAAACTAAAGATCTGTTATTACCTTTTAAATTTGGTGCTGTTTCGATGGCAAGTAAAACTAATGCTTCTATTGTACCAGTTGGAGTTGTTGGGGATTACAAATTTAGAAGCAAAAATTTAGTTTTCAAAATTGGAAAGCCATTTAAAACTGATGGAATGACATTAGAAGAGGCTAATGAAAAATTAAGAATGGAAATAGAAACATTAATAACAAAAGAAAACTAGAACTTAAATTAGTTCTAGTTTTTTATTACTTTATTTCACTGTCTATGTCTTTAACGCTAGGCTCAACATTTAAGTTTAAAGTTTCAACGGGTTGAACAGATTCTTCAAAGAAAGGTTTAGGCTCAACATTTAAGTCTAAAGTTTCAACGGGTTGAACAGATTCTTCAAAGAAAGGTTTAGGCTCAACATTTAAGTCTAAAGTTTCAACGGGTTGAACAGATTCTTCAAAGAAAGGTTTAGGCTCAACATTTAAGTTTAAAGTCTCAACAGGTTGAACAGGTTCTTCAAAGAAAGGTTTAGGCTCAACATTTAAGTTTAAAGTCTCGACTGGTTGAACAGGTTCTTCAAAGAAAGGTTTAGGCTCAACATTTAAATTTAAATTTTCAACAGGTTGAACAGGTTCTTCAAAGAAAGGTTTAGGCTCAACATTTAAGTTTAAAGTCTCGACGGGTTGAACAGGTTCTTCAAAGAAAGGTTTTGTTTCGACATTTAAGTCTAAAGTTTCAGATGTTTGAACTTGCGTTTCAGGGATTGAAATAGGTTCAACATTATTGACGGTTTGATTAAAGTTAACTTGTCCTAAGTTTTCTATTGTAGGTAGATTATTTATATCGTTTTCTATAGTATCATCATTATTAACAATTGGTGTTGCTGTTACTATATTTTCTTCTTTTTCTACCACTTCTTCAATCGGTTTAGTTGTATCTAAATTTTTATTTTTTTTCGATTTACCTTTTTTACTAATAATAAGTACTATTATTAATAAAACGATTAAACCAACAGTACCTGTTGCAATATAAATAAGAGTTAAATTATAAATTTCAAATTCATACTCAATTGGAGTTAGTTCTCCTTTTTCATCAGTTATTTTAGCGAAATCCCAAGTTAATGTTTTTCCATCTTCGCTTACATCTGTAGCATTGTTAGATATGCTTCCATAAGGTAATGTTATGCTATATTTTAAATCCATATAAGATAATATTTTTTGTGGGTCCGTATCAAACTGATCTTCATCTGTTTCAATTTGTTCGCTATACTCTATATCTTCCTCAGTCTCTAATTCATCATTATAATCTGTATTTTCATCTCGTTCTGTTAAATCAGTTGTATCAAAATTGATATATGCCTTATATTTGTTAGATAAAATACCTTTTTTGATTGAAAATAACTTTATGTTTTCTATTTTTTCTTCGAATAACGTATTTAATAAAAATTGAACATCTTCTTCTTTGCTATAATTATCTATATTTTTAATTCTCTTAGTTGCTATAACTCCTTTATAATTTTCATCGGTATATTCAGTTACTTTAAAGCCCAAATCTTTTACCTTTTGAACATCTTCATCAGAAATACCTTCTTCATCAAAGAATGCTGAATCTAATGCGACTATAACTGAAATATCCATATTTTTATCTTTGTCGATACTAAAATTGTAGTTTTGTCTTACGCAACCACTAGTTAATATAATGATTGTTAACAGGATGCTAAAAAAATAATTCTTTTTCATTTTACCTCCTCATTCTAAAAAAATAATAACACTTTTTTAAATTAAAGTAAACGCTTATGATTGCCAAAAAGTAAAGTGTATGTTAAAATAGCAAGTCAAAGGGGGCAGAACTATGAAAATGTTAGTAAGCGATTATGACGGTACACTATTACCAGAACCTAAAGATTTTAATAATTTAAAGTTAAATATAAATAAAATAAATGAATTTAGAGAAAACGGTAATATTTTTATATTATCAACTGGAAGACCATACTATTCAATAAAAAAAGAGATCAATAAACATAATATAGAATTAGATTATTTGTGCTGTCAAGATGGAGCAGCTATATTCGATAGAAATTACGAATTGCTAAATACAAGTTATTTAAGTCAAAAACAAATAAAGGATTCACTTAGTATTATTGAAAGAAATCCTAAAATAGCACAAATTAAATTGTATAATCCATATGAAATAACTGAACAACAAGAAAATATTATTGAGATATCGGTTCGTAAAAAGAAAATTTTAGAGTTAAAAAATCTAAAGCAACAACTTAAGGAATCTGTAGAGGGAATTGTAGCTTTTCAACTATTTAATTACTTATATATAAAACCAGAATGTTCAAAGGGAAGTGCTATCGATTATATTTTAAAAAACATTGAAACTGATATAGAGGAAGAAGATGTTTATACTGTTGGTGATAATGCGAACGACTTAGATATGTTACAAAACTATAACGGTTATAAAATGTTGACTAGTTATCCTAATCTTTATTTAAAAGGATTAAAAACTTGTCGAAATGTTCATACATTAATAAAAAAAATTAATAAATAATAAGGTAATGGTAAGGTTATTCTAAAACCTTTGTCTTACCTTTTTTTTAATGTTATAATTAAAAAGGTGATGGTATGAACTTGGAAGAATTAAATGATTCACAAAAAGAAGCGATAAAGCAAACAGAGGGACCTCTATTAATTTTAGCGGGTGCTGGATCTGGAAAAACAAAAGTATTAACGATGAAAGTGGCGTATTTAATAAGTGAAAAAAATATAGATCCTGCATCAATCTTAGCCATTACTTTTACAAATAAAGCTTCAAAAGAAATGAAAGATAGAATAGTTAAACTATTAGGAAAAGTAGCATATGAAATAAAAATATCGACTTTTCATTCTTTTGGACTCACAATTATAAAAGATAACTATAGCTATTTAGGACTTAAAAAAAATTTTACAATCTTAGATAGTGATGATACTTTAACACTCATTAAAAAAATAGTAAAAGAAATGGAATTAAATCCTAAATTATATGATCCAAAAGCAATAAGAAATCGTATAAGTGGGGCTAAAAATGAATTGTTAGATTCTAACAAATATGAAACATATGCTAATACTGATTATGAAAAGGTAGTTTTAGAGGTATATAGAAGTTATGAACAAAGACTTAAAAAAAGTAGTTCATTAGATTTTGATGATTTGTTAATGTTGCCAATAAAACTTTTTAATGAAAATCCAAAGATATTAAAACAATATCAAGAAAAATATAAGTATATATTAATTGATGAATATCAAGATACCAATGAAGCGCAATATTTATTGACTAAAATGATATCGGCAAAATATAAAAATATATGTGTTGTCGGAGATCCTGATCAAAGTATTTATTCTTTTAGAGGCTCTAATTATAAAAACATTTTAAACTTTGAAAGAGATTATAAAAATGCAAAGACAATTAAACTAGAAAAAAATTATCGCTCAACTAAAACAATTTTAGATGTTGCTAACGATATTATTAAAAACAATAATTTTCGAAAAGATAAAGATTTATGGACTGATAATAAAGAAGGGGAAAAAATAAAATATCATCGTTGTGAAAACGAAAAAGACGAAGGATATTACATCGTAAACGAAATAAAAAAATTAAATTCACCTTTAAGTGAAATAGCGGTTTTATATAGAACTAATGCTCAATCAAGAAATATAGAAGACGCTTTATTAAGAGAAAGAATTCCTTATAAAGTAGTAGGAAGTTTCTACTTTTATAAAAGAAAAGAAATCAAAGATTTGATTGCCTACTTAAAAATGTTGTATAATGAGGATGATGATGCTAGCCTGCTTAGAGTCATCAATGTCCCTAAAAGAGGAATAGGTACTAAAACGATTGAAAATTTATCAATTAAAAGTATCTCAAATAATGAAAGTATATATAATTCAATTAATGGTGGAAAAGAGTTAGAGTTTAAAAAAATAATCGAGGAATTGAAACTAATAAAAGAAAATGTTAGTTTAACGGATTTGATTGATTTGATATTAGATAAGACTGGTATCAGAGAAGAATACTTAAATAAAGGCAATGTTGAATCTGAAATTAGACTTGAAAACCTTGAAGAATTTAAATCTATTACTAGAAACTTTGAAGAAGAAAATGGGACTAATTCACTTGAAGAATTCTTATATACAATCAGTTTAGTATCAGACGCTGAGGAATATAAAAACAACAATGATACAGTAACTTTAATGACTGTTCATTCTGCTAAAGGATTAGAGTTTGATAATGTATTCATAGTAGGACTTGAAGAAACTATTTTTCCACATGCAAATTCTTTAGATGATGTACAACAATTAGAAGAAGAAAGAAGGCTTTGTTATGTAGCAGTTACCAGAGCAAAAAAAAGATTATGGTTAACTAATGCTAAACAAAGGATGCTCTTTGGAATGAATAAAGAAAATCAAGAAAGTAGGTTTCTATCAGAAATCGATAAAAGTAAACTAGAAACAGAAAATGTAATAAACGTATTTAATAAAGAATCGATGATAGATGATAATGTAGAATACAAAATAGGAGAAAAAATCATTCATGATAATTATGGAAAAGGTATAATTGTCGATATTAATAATACTTTAGTATCAATTGCTTTTCCACATCCTATTGGTATAAAAAAATTTATGAGAGGTCATAAAAGTATTAAAAAAGTTTAGGAGGAAATATGAAAGTAAAAAAATTAGTAATTTTAGCAGCAGGTATGGGGACAAGATTTTTACCCGTTACTAAAGGTGTATCAAAAGAAATGTTGCCTTTAATTGACAAGCCAACAATTCAATATTTAGTAGATGAAGGTATTCAAAGTGGTATAGAAGAAGTAATAATTGTTATTTCTAATAAAAGAGAAGCTTTAAAGAACTACTTTGGAAAAGATGAAGAATTAGAAGAAAGATTAAAAGAGACAGGAAAGACAGATTTCTTAGAAATTGTACAAAAAGTTTCTAGTGTTAATGTAAAATATGTTTTACAAGATAAACCTTTAGGATCGGGATATGCTTTATCAATGGTAAAAAATCATATTGGTGACGAACCATTTGCGGTTATGTATTGTGATGACGTTGTAAAAGGTGATGTACCAGCCCTTTCAGAGGCAATTGCTGTATATGAAAAAACAGGTAAAAATGTTATGGGAGTAGTTGAAGTACCTCATGAATTAACATATAAATATGGAATTATGGAAGTTGACGAAGATATGAAGGTTAGAAATATTATTGAAAAACCTAAGGTAGAAGATGCACCTTCTAATTTAGCGTCAATTGGTAGAATAATTTTAACACCAGATATATTCCCTATTTTAGAGACAATCCCAAGATTAAAAGGAGAATATTATTTAACCAGTGCTTTAGAAAAGATTGTTAAAGACGGAAATATGTATTCTTGTAAGTTCAGTGGAACTTATTATGACACAGGTAGTAAAATAGGATATTTAAAAGCTACTTTAGCGTATGCTTTAGATAGAGAAGAATTCAGAGATGAAATAATAGAATTCGTTGAAAATTATAAGTAAAAAAGAGGAAAATAAATATATTAGACTTTGACAAAGAAAAATTTGTTAATAGTCTTTTTTAATAAGCAGAAAAATATATAAAAGTTTATAGGGTTTAAATTGATAAAAAAATATGTTACAATATAATTAATTTAATAATAGGGAGCAATAGAATGAATTTAAAAAAAGGATTTACATTAATTGAGTTACTAGCCGTAATAGTAATTTTAGCAATCATTGCTTTAATAGCGTCCCCAATTGTTGTTGGATTAATAGAAGATTCTAAGAAAAGTACAACTGAAAGAAGTGCCGAGAATTATGCAGATGGGATTAAAATAGCGGTTGCTAATAAAAATTTAAATCGTGAAAATATTCCAGATGTAGCTTATACAGTAATGCCAAATGGAAATCTTTGTAGTGGTAATGTAACTGGTGATACTTGTAATGGAGAAACATTAACTATTAAGATGGATGGTAAAACACCAACAAGTGGAATTGTTAATTTAAGTAGTAATGGAACAGTTGCAACTGCGACATTATGTATAAACGATGTTAAAGTAATCTATTCGGATGGAATATCTGAGTATAAATCAAAAGATTGTAATGATATGACTTATAGTGAAAACATCTTAAATGGGACAGATCCAGTATTAGGAAGTAATATGATACCAGTAAGAATTAAAGACGATGGAACAGTTATATATGCTGATTTAAAAGATGGTTGGTATGATTACTCAAATAAAGAGTGGGCAAATGCTGTAATGTTATCAAGTGGAACTTATAATGTAGGAGACATAATACCAGAGTCAGCTGTTAGATCATATTTTGTATGGATACCAAGATATAAATATAAGATATTTGATGAAGGTCTTTATACAGGCGTTATATCAAGTAAACCAACAGAAAGTATAGCAGAACAAATAGAAATAGTATTTGAAAATAAAGATGCAACAGCATCAACGGGAAGTACAGAAGGTTCATGGTTAACTCATCCAGCATTCACTTCTTTTAATACAAATGGGATATGGGTAGGTAAATTCGAAACAGGATATTTAGGGGCAACAACAACAGCTGGGGCTCAAGTGAACAGTTCTGATTCAAGCAAGATAATAGTAAAACCAGATGTATTTAGTTGGAGAAGTAATACAGTATATAATATGTTTGTAGCAGCCTATAATTATGCACGTAGTAATGATTCACATATGATGAAAAATACTGAATGGGGAGCAGTAGCATATTTATCACATTCAAAATATGGAATAAATAAAGAAATAAATATAAATAATAATTCAAGTTTTAAAACAGGTTATAGCGCAACAGAAGGATCAGATCAAACAACATATCCGGGAACATATGGAAATGATTTTACTAAAACACTAGGTTATGCGACAAGAGGCGTTAATTTGCTTTTAGATACCGAAAAAGAAAATTCTGTACATTCATCATCTGACGCGATATATCATTATTATCCGCCGGAGAATTTTGACTTACAAGTGGGCCAGACATATACGCTATCTTATGATGCCTATACAGATAACGGTACTGATCAACACTATGTATCTGTAATGAAAACAGATAAAAATACTGCTCAAAGAATTGCTAATGGCGTAAAACCAACTACTAAATATATGAGATACTCACTTACTTTTGTCCTTACGTATGATTTAGAGACAACAGGAGTTATGTTTGTTGCTAGGCAATATAACTGGCCGAATAATTCAGGAACAACTTTTATAAAAAATGTCCAACTAGAAGAAGGGGATAATGCAACACGATACGAACCATTTACTAATGGTGCCTCTTTAAACAAAAAACATCCAACAACAACTGGAAATATAACAGGAATATATGATATGAGTGGTGGGGCACATGAATATATGGCATCATATAAAAGTGGGCAACTAGGGACTAGTGGATTTGATGAAACAAATATAGCTGTTTATAATCCTAAATACTTTGATGTCTATTCAACTAGTTCTTCTACCACAAATTATAATTATAGAATACTGGGAGATGCAACCGGTGAAATGGGACCATTTTATAATTATGCAGATGGTGATGGAACGAATAGATATCATAATAATTGGTACGCTGACTATCCTAACTTTGTAGTCTCCTCTTACCCTTGGTTCCTCCGAGGCGGCTTTTACTACTATGGAGTTCTAGCGGGTCAGTTCAACTTCAGTAGGTATACTGGAGCTATGTATTTCAACATTGGATCTCGCCTCGTTCTTGCACCAAATTAAAAGAATTTATACTTTTAATTTAACCCTTTTATTTGTATATTTTGTTTTTTTTAAAAGACAAAGTTAGGTCAAATATAATAAGAATTTTAAAAACTAATTTTCATTGCATATTATTAGATTTGAACCTAAAAAATCCTAGACTTTAAGAGGAAAATAAACCTCTTTTTTTAATGAAAATCAATACTAAATATGGTATAATATATATGGTGATAATATGATAGAAAATAGGATAAAAGAACTAACAGAAATAATCAATAAAGCTAATTATGATTATTATTATTTAAACAACTCTAGTATAAGTGATCAAGAGTTTGATAGATATATGCAGGAGTTAATTGCACTTGAAGCCAAACATCCTGAATATATAAGAGAAGATTCACCTAGTCGACGAGTTGGCGGCGAAGTAATCAGTGAATTTAAAAAAATTACTCATGAAATGCCAATGCTTAGTTTAGGAAATGTCTTTAATGAAAAAGATATAAAAGATTTTGATGAAAAGGTTAGAAAAGAAATATCTAATCCAGTTTATGTGTGCGAATTAAAAATAGATGGTCTAGCAGTTTCTTTGTTATATAAAGATGGTAAATTTGTAAGAGGTGCTACTAGAGGAGATGGCGTTACAGGTGAAGATATAACCCATAATGTTAAAACAATAAAAACTGTTCCTATGACTCTAACTGAAAAAGTAGACATTGATGTTAGGGGAGAAATATATATGTCTTTAAAATCTTTCGAATTTTTAAATGAAGAAAGAAAGAAAAACAATGAAATTTTATTAGCAAATCCTAGAAACGCTGCTGCTGGATCTATAAGGCAATTAGATTCTAAGATAGCTGCTAAAAGAGACTTAGATTGTTTTGTCTATCATATACCAAATGCTTTAGACTATAATATAAAAACACATAGTAATGCCTTAGAATATATGAAAAAATTAGGATTTAATGTAAACTCTAATGCTGAAGTTGTAAGTGGAATAGATGGTTTATTGGAGTATGTAAATAAATGGTCAGAAAAAAGAGGTTCATTACCTTATGAAATAGATGGAATTGTCATTAAAGTAAATAATATTGAAGAACAAGAAAAACTAGGGTTTACAACTAAACATCCTAAATGGGCAACCGCATATAAGTTCCCAGCTCTAGAAGTCATAACTAAATTAAAAAAAATTAAATTTACAGTTGGAAGAACAGGTCAAGTAACTCCCAATGCTATTTTAGAACCAGTTAGATTAATGGGGTCAGTTATTTCTAAAGCAACATTACATAATGAAGAATATGTTGTTTCTAAAGATATAAGAGAAGGCGATTTTGTTAAATTAATAAAAGCTGGTGATGTAATACCAAGAGTTGTTAGTTCAATAAAAGAGCGCCGTGAAGGAAATGAACCGATTTTTGAAATGACTAAAATCTGTCCTATTTGTAATCATGATTTAGAAAAGAAAGATTCAAATTACTATTGTACTAATTCATTATGTGGAGCTAGAAATATTGAAAAATTAATTCATTTTGTTAATAGAGATGCAATGAATATTGAGGGTTTCGGTGATAGTATCATTGAAGACTTTTACAATATGGGATATTTGAAAAAATTTGATAATTTTTATGAATTAAAGAGTTATAAAGAAGAGTTACAAATACTAGAAGGCTTTGGAGAAAAAAGTATTAATAATTTACTTGAGAGTATTGAAAAAAGTAAAGAGAATTCCTTAGAAAGGCTTATATATGCTCTTGGAATAAGGTTTGTTGGTAATAAAACAGCTAAATTAATTGCCAAAAGATTTCTAACAATCGATAATGTTATTAATGCAAGTTATGATGATTTAATCCAAATAAAAGACGTGGGAGATAGAATAGCATCAAGCGTTATAGAGTATTTTAAAAATCAAGAAAATATAGAATTAATTGAAAGTTTGAAAGATAAAAAAATAAATATGAAATATTTAGGTAATATTAATAGTAATAGTATTTTTGAAAACAAAACTTTTGTTTTAACAGGTTCTTTAAAGACAATTACTAGAGATGAAGCTACTTTATTTATTGAAGAAAATGGTGGTAACGTAAGTAATAGTGTTAGCAAAAACACCGATGTTTTAATAGTTGGAGATGATCCTGGAAGTAAATATAAGAAGGCTTTAGAATTAGAAATAGAAATATGGAATGAAGAAGAATTTAGAGAGTATTTATGATTGGATATATTGAATATATAAATCCCCTTTCCTTAGAGGATGGTCCTGGAATAAGGTTTGTTATATCTACTAAGTCAAAAAAAGTATCTATAACTTCTAATGAACTTCATAGACACATTTTAAAATATCGTCATTATTATCAATATGGTGGAATAACTATTAAAGATATTGATTTAGAACAACTAGAGTTCATTGAAGATTTAATAAGAAAATGTAAGATGACAAATCTTAATGTTTGCCTAATTTTAAAAGAACCTATACAAAACAAAAAAATGCTCGATTATGTTGATATTTTAGAATATGAAAAAGTATAGTTATATGCTTTTTTTTATGATATAATTGAGATGGTGATGATATGAAAAAAGGATTTACTTTAGTTGAATTAATCGGCATAGTTGTAATAATTAGTTTAATTATATTAATAGTATTTCCATCTGTTTTAACAGCAATTGATAAAAAAGGCGAAAGAGATTATGAAGCCTTTAAAACAATTGTAACATCGGCTGCTGAAATATATTTTGAAAGAGATAGAGAGACTTTTGTAAATACGACAGTTAATAATTATCGCAATTTTATAACTGTAAGTAATTTAATAGATTCTGGATTAATACGTCATGATTTAATTAATCCAAGTACTGGGGCAAAAATAGATCCAAATTCTTATATAATTGCAACTTCTAAGGAAGATGGAATAATTGAATTTGATTATACTGAAAAAGATTTAAGATTAAGTGCTTATTATAAAACTAATTTATTATGGCTATATGATGGTTATACAGAGCCTAGTTCTAATATATGGAACGATATGAGTGGCAATAATCGAAATGCTGAAATATATGGTAGTCCACAATGGAATGGTAATGGAATTAAATTAGATGGCGTCGATGATTATATTAATGTTAATAATCCATCTTATAGCGTTTTGCCAAGTTCAAGTGCATTTACTTTTGAGTATGTAACAACAATGGGAGAAAAAAAGGATGTTACAGGAGATTGTAGTTCAATGCAAATATGTACATATGGATTAAATCACCATTATTGGTGCTTATATCACGATAGTAAATTACGTTCAATGAATAGGAATTTGGATAATACCGCTAATAACTGGTCAGAATCAAATATTGGTGGATACGATGTTGGAAAGACTTATACTATATCAGAAACATATACTTACAAAGCTGATATTAGTGGTTATATAGTTCAATATTATATTAATGGTAAACCTATAGATACAACGGCAAATCAAACTTCTGCATCGGCTTATCTAACATTTTTACATGTTGGAAGATATAATACTTGTTATTTCACAGGTACAATTCATTCGGTTAGAATTTATGGTAGAGCATTAACACTAGATCAAATAGAAAATAATTATGAAATAGATAAGGTAAGATATTAAGGAGAAAATATGAAAACAATAAGAGATTTTGATTTAAAAGGTAAGAAAGTAATAATAAGAGTTGATTTTAATGTACCTATAAAAGATTCAATTATAAATGATGATAACCGAATAGTTGAAAGTTTGCCAACAATTAATTATGCCATTGAAAATGGGGCAAAAGTCATTTTATTAAGTCATTTAGGAAGAGTAAAAGAAGAAAAAGATTTAAAAAAGAATGATTTAAAACCCGTTTCTGTTAGATTAAGTGAACTACTTAATAAAGAAGTAACTTTCATAGAAGAAACAAGGGGCAAAAAATTAGAAGAATCAATTGCAAATATGAAAGAAAAAGATGTGTTATTGATTCAAAATACTAGATACGAAGACTTAAATGGTGAGAAGGAAAGTTCAAACAATGAAGAACTAGGACAATACTGGGCTTCATTAGGAGACATCTTTATAAACGATGCTTTTGGAACTAGCCACAGAGCTCATGCTTCTAATGTTGGTATAGCAAAAAAATTAGAAAGCGGAATTGGTTTTCTAATTGAAAAAGAATTAAAAGAACTAGAAGTAATCAATAATCCTAAAAGACCATTCACTGTTATCTTAGGTGGTTCTAAAGTAAGTGATAAAATAGGAGTAATAAAAAATTTAGTCAATGTTGCAGATTATATATTAATCGGTGGTGGAATGGCTTATACATTTTTAAAATCCCAAGATATTAATATTGGTAAATCACTTTTAGATGAAGAAAATTTAGAATTTTGTAAAGAAATGTTAGACAAATACCAAGATAAAATAATTTTACCAACTGATTCGATAGTTACAAAAGAAATAAAAGAAGATAGTGAATTTGAAGAAAAATTCATAACAGATTTTGATGAGGATGATATTGGTGTCGATATTGGTTATAGTACTACTAAGCTTTTTAAAAACTTTTTAGATATAAGTAAAACAATCGTATGGAATGGTCCATTAGGAGTATTTGAAATTGAAAACTTTAGTAATGGTACAAAAAAAATATGTGATGTTTTATCTAATTTAGATGCTACTACAATTATTGGTGGTGGTGATACAGCAAGTGCAGTTATTAATTTTGGATATAAAGATAAATTTACACATATTTCAACTGGTGGCGGTGCTTCACTAGAGCTACTTGAAGGTAAAAAACTACCAGGAATAGAAATAATAAAGTAAGGAGTTTATATGAGAATAGGAATTTTTTCGGATACATATCCCCCATTTGTAAACGGAGTTTCAACAAGTATAAGTGTTTTGAAAAAATATTTAGAGAAACAAGGACATCAAGTTTATGTAGTTACAGTAAATAATGAAAAATTTAATTACAGTTTTGAAGAAAATGGTAAAGTAATAAAAGTACCAGGTGTTGCAGTTGGCATATACGACTATCGTTTGACTTCAATATATCCATTAAAAGTTATTAATAAAATTAAAAAATGGAATTTAGATGTTATTCATTCACAAACAGAGTTTGGAATAGGAACTTTTGCGCGTATAATTGCAAGACAATTCAATATTCCTTTAGTACATACTTATCATACAATGTATGAGGATTATGTAGAAGCAGTAACAAAAGGATACTTTAATACTACTGGTCGCAATTTAGTCGAATATTTTACAAATTTTTATTGTGATAAAACTGTTAATGAATTAATTGTTCCAACTAAAAAAACATATGATTTATTTAAAGAAAAATATAAATACAATCGAAATGTTCATATAATACCAAACGGAATTGATCTAGAAAAATACTACAAAGAAAATTGTGATCAAGATAAAATAAGAGAAATCAAAAAACAATTAGGAATAGAACCTCATGATTTTGTTATTTTATATGTAGGAAGATTGGGACAAGAAAAAGATGTTGAATTTTTATTAAATGCCGAAATTAAGTTGTTAAAGCGTCATAAAAATTGTAAGTTAGTCTATGTTGGCGATGGCCCTCAGATGGGAAGTCTTCAAAAGAGCGTTAAAAAAGAAAAAATAGAAGATAAGGTTTTATTTACTGGAAAAGTACCTTTAACTGAAGTTCCTAATTATTATCAATTAGCAACAATTTTCTCAACAGCATCACATTTTGAAACACAAGGATTAACTGTTGTAGAAGCTCTAGCAGGTTCTATACCAGTATTATGTGTAAGAGATGAAAGTTTTACAGCAGCCGTTATACCCGGATTAAATGGTGATTTATTTGATAATCAAAAAGATTATATCAATTATATTGAAAAATACTTTGAAAATCCTTCAATTTTAGAGCATTACGTACAACAAGCTAAAAACAGTGCTGAAGTAAATTCTGGTGAATATTTTGCACAAAGAGCTTTAAAAGTATATCAATTAGCGATAGACAAAAATGGTAAGAGCGAAAAAAGTTTTTCAGGCAGATTTTTAAAAACGGTCAAAGGAGCATTAAAATGGGGAAAATAGTTGTAGCAAACTTTAAAATGAATTTAAGTTTAGAGGATATAAAAAAATATATTGAAAGTGTTAGAACAGCAGATCCTAACAGATTTGTTGTTTGTCCAAGTAATATATTTGTTCCTTATTTTTTGAATGAAGAATATAAAATTGGATTACAAAATATCAGTTATGCTAGTACAGGTGCCTATACTGGAGAAGTATCGGCAGTTCAAGCTTCTAGTATGGGAATTGATTGTGCTATTATCGGACATAGTGAAAGAAGACAACATTTTAGTGAATCAGTCGAGATAATATCTCAAAAAGTAAAACAAGCAACTTCTAATAATTTAAAAGTAATTCTTTGCATTGGGGAAACAATAGAAGAAAGAGAACAAAATAAAACAGAGGAAGTATTAAAAAAACAATTAGAATCACTTTGTTATAAGGATTCTAAAGATATCATAATTGCTTATGAACCGGTATGGGCAATTGGAACTTCTTTAACGCCATCTAATGATGATATTATTTCAGCAACTTTATTAATAAAAGAAGAATGTCAAAAATATGGTTTTGAAGATATTCAAGTTTTATATGGTGGTAGTGTAAATACAGACAATATTGAAACATTAAATGCGATTAAAGAAGTTAATGGTTTTTTAATCGGTGGTGCTTCACTAGATCCCGAAAAAATAATGAAAATACTAAAAGTCACTAAGTAGGTGACTTTTTTTTATCATAATCGACAAAATTCGACAAAAGTAGATAAAAGAACCCACTAGAAAAAGCATAGAAATTGCTATATAATTTAACTTGTACGGTAAGGAGAAATTTATGGAAAAAATAAAAGTCTTGATGATTGATGATAATGTTAGTTTAGTAAATATGGTTGAGGAATACTTCAGCTCAAGTAATGAAATAGAACTGACATTAAAAGCTCACGATGGTAGTGAGGGAATCGAAATGATAGAAAATAAAAGAGGCCAATACGACGTTATAATACTTGATATTGTAATGCCGATGAAGGATGGTCTTTATGTTTTAAATGAGATGAAAAAAAGAGGTATAAAAGAAAAAACTATTGTATTAACTAGTTATAATGCTAGTGAAGTAATAAGAGAAGTATCGGAATTGGGTGTAAATTACTTTATTTTAAAACCATTTGATAATAAAGATCTAGAACTTAGAATATTAGACATGTTTAATAAAAAAGAAGAAACCAAATCTCTTAATTTATATAGTAGTAGTTTACAAATATCGGTATCTAAAATATTACATCAATTAGGAATACCTTCCCATATAAAAGGTTATCAATATTTAAGGGAAGCTATTTGCATATTATTTCAAAGACCTGAAACAATAGGTGGAATTACAAAGGAACTTTATCCAGAATTAGCAAATCGGTATGATACCACTGTTTCTAGAGTTGAAAGGGCCATTAGGCATGCTATAGAAGTAAGTTGGAATAGAGGAGATTGGACTTTAATGGAAGAAATTTTTGGCCATAGTGTCGATATTGATAAAGCCAAGCCGACTAATTCTGAATTTATAGTAACAATAGCAGATAAATTAAGATTAGATTTTCATAAAGTTGGTGCGTAATTTTTTCTATTATGATATAATCATTTTATGAAAAGAGTATTTATAGTTAATCCAAAATCCGGTTCAGGAGAAGGTGTTCTTTTATCAAATATGATAAAGGAAATATGTGCATCAAAAAAATATGAGTATGATATTCACTACACAAAGTATCCTAAACATGCTACAGAGATTGCTAAGTTATATAGCAACGAAAAAGAACCTGTTATAATTTATAGTATAGGTGGCGATGGAACTTTAAATGAGGTTGTAAATGGTATAGTAGGTTCAAATAACTTTTTAGCAGTTATCCCAGCGGGAACAGGAAATGATTTTATTAAAAGTTTAAAGAAAGGAATATATAGTGTCGATTTAGGACAAGTAAATGAAAGGTATTTTATAAATACGGCTTCTGTTGGGTTAGATGCTCAAGTGTGTGCTAATTTACAAGGTCTGCGCAAATTACCAATAAGACCAAAAGATCGATATTTATTTAGTATCTTATATACTTTTTTAACTTATAATTATTTAGATGTATGTTATAAAAAAGATAAGGAAATAAAAAAGAAAATAACCTTAATAGCAATATGTAATGGTAGATATTATGGTGGAAAATATGGAATAGCCCCAACAGCAAAACTAGATGATGGACTATTTGATATATATGTAGCAGATTATATTCCAAAAACAAAAATACCAAAACTATTTAAAAAATTAGAAGAACAAACTCATATGGATTCACCATATGTAAGTGTAATGACTTCTTCTTATTTAACAATTACAAGTAAAAAAAATTTGTATTGTGGTATTGATGGAGAGTTAATCAAGGGAAAGCATTTTGAATTCAAGATTCATCCTAAAGCTATAAAAATTTATAATAAGGATGATTTTAAAATAGAAAAATACTTTAAAAAAAGAAACTTTAATTAGTTTCTTTTATTGTATATTACTCTAATAATGTTATAATTGAATTACAAGTATATAATATTAGATAGATAAAAAGGAGGTAATGATGAAAACTTCAAAAATAATAGGAACATTTAGTGTGTTTTTCTTAATATTTATTTCGTGTTCTTTAATTGCTAAAGCAGCAAATTATGAATATAGAGCTTTCGCAAATATTACGATACCGTCTCAAAAAGGACCATATACTTCTGTAGAATTAAATAAAATTGATAATAGTCTTCAACATGTTATTGATTATTATCAGAATAGTCCTGCCGAAGCAAGAGTATATGGTAGAAATATTCTTGGTACAAATTATGGTTATAGTAATTGGAAGATATTGCCAAAAAACAATTGGGTTTCAATCGGAAGCCTAACAGATTCCAATACATATGGTGTATATAACGGAAAGACACATCTTCAAATAAGGGCGAGATCTTGGAGTCTTTTTAGTTTTAAATTTTGGGGTCAATGGATTCCAGATGATACTCTTTATAATATGTTATAAAAATATTAGTATTATGTAGTATGTAGTATGTTTTAAATGCTATATATTATATACTTGTAATAATATTTTTAGGAGTGTTTATGAAAAAAATATATAAAGAAAACAAATTATTTTTAGTTGTATTTTTATTTTTGATTTCTATTGGCCTGTTTTCGGTTATAAGATATAAAATAAATTATCAAAATATAATAAATAATTATAATGAAGTAATAAAAGAATATCCGGAGTATATTGTCAGTGATGAAAATTTGAAAATGGTAGATGCTTTTTCAATATATACAGATATATTTTTAGACTTCCCACTTGCACTCTTGATGGTAATCGCACCTTTAGTTGTTATTATGGCATCAACATATACTTTTTATAATTTTTTTAATAGTTCTGTTTGGAAGAATCATTTTATACGAAATGAATATAAAAAGGAAATAAAAAAACAATTTAAGAAAGTTTACAAATATGCTCTTATATTACCAATTTTTATTTTATTGTTAATGGTAATATGTTTTATTATATCTGGTAATTTAGATATTATAGGAACAATAAAACGAGACCTTGATAATGTTCATTTTGGTTTAGAATACTTTTATATATCTAATAGTTTTGAATTAATTAAATTTATTAAATTTATATTTTATTATTTTATAGGTTTAATTTTATGGAGTCTTTTCTATGTAAATGTTTTTCTAATTATTATGAGAAAAAGTATTCCATATGCTGTAAATGTTATATTGTCTTATTTAATAATAATAGGAATAGATATAATTTTAGAAGTTTTTTTAGGTTCAATTTTTTATTTTAAATTTGGATTTTCAAATAAAGTAATATATTCTTTGAATATCTTTAATTATTGGACTTATCAACAATTATATAGTATTGATTTATATATGATATATACTTTGTTATTTGTAGTGATAACTTCTATAATAATTCATTTTTTATACAAAGAGAAGTGGAGCGTGATTGAGAGAAATGAAGTCTAGTATTCAACTTTTCACACATATAATCAGTAATTCTATTGTAAAGATAATGTTAGTTATTTCTTTAATATTATTACTTTTTTCTGTATTAATTGGTTTAAATTTAGAGCAATTTACTTTTTTTGAGTCACTTTTAATTGTACTTACTAGTAGAACTTATTATGTATATACGTATTTGCTCTTCTTCTTAATTATAGCCTACAGTATATTTAATTATTATAAGAATAATTATTTTCAAATATCTAGAATAAATAGTAAAAAGGATTTTATAAAAAACATAATAAATGATACATATATAATAAACAATATATTTTTTTTAATATTTATAATTTCAACAATAGCACTTTTACTCATCTTTAGAGGGAATGATATTTATATTACAAAAATGAAATATTTTATGTTTGATTATAATATTTCCAATATAGAGTATGTTGTTTTTCATATTTTTAAAATGTATTGTCTTATGCAACTGAGTTCAATATTATCTATTTTATTATTTAATACTTTTGATTATAAATTAGTAATATTTTTAAATGTAATTTTATATTGTATTTATTTAATGTTTCCATATAAGGTTTATATTATTAAGAGTTTTGTTCAATTGCCGATTATATTAATAAAATATATTGATATGAATTCTTATTCAACTTTTGGGTTAGAAGTTATAACGTTTTTAATATATGTTTTATTATTTTCAATCATTAATTATATAATATATAAAATATTTATTTTTCAAAAGAAAGGTGTGTGTGAATAATGACAAACCTTATTAAGAAAGATATGACTTATTTTTTAAAGAATAATGTTTTTTATATAATGTTAATAATTTATATGATTATGTGTCCTTTAATAATAATTGTTAATGATTCTAATACTTTTTATGATTTAGCATTGGGATTGAAAATAACTTCAAAAGAATCAATTATAGAAATAATAATGTATATATTTAATTATGGATTTTATGTTTTAATTGTTCTTCAATTGTTATTAAAAAACTTTAATGGGAGTATGAGTTCATTTTTACTTAGAATAACTCCTTTAAAGTGGATAATATATAAATTATTATCAATTGCTATAGTGTCTTTTATAACTAGATTTTTGACTTTTTGTATAATTTTGTTCTATTTAGTTTTGTTTAAGTTTGAAACATATAGTCTAATTGAGATTTTCTTATATGACTTCTTATATATAGTTTTAATTCAAAATATATTCCTGTTAATATATATGATATATTTAAAAAATATTAAAGTGTTCTTTGTTCTTTTATTATCGCTTTTGTTTTTGTCTTACGATATAAATATTTTAATATTTACAAATGATATAATTAATTTAAACTTAGGAGCAATAGTGCTGATAGTAAGTGTATTGTTAGTTCTATTAAATTTATTTATTGGTAAAAATACTTATAATCAAGTTTTTGAAAGGAGTAATTAAAATGAAGATTGAAGTTAATAAAGTAACTAAAAA
Organism: Bacilli bacterium; assembly: GCA_028708945.1. The sequence goes on along the minus strand of JAQVXV010000004.1, from coordinate 72,430 downwards.
ATTTAAAAATGTTGAAGTTTTGAAGGATATAAATATAACCTTTGAAAGTGGTAAGATATATGGTTTAATTGGTAGAAATGGTTCTGGAAAAACTGTATTATTAAAAATATTGTGCGGTTTTTATGCACCTACTAGTGGAGATGTAATAGTAAATGGTGAGAATATAGTAAAAAATAAAACATTTCCTAAAAACACTAGAGCATTGATTGAAAAGCCTGGATTTCTCCCTGAATTAACGGGATATGAAAATTTAGAAATATTAGCGAAAATACAAAACAAAATTGGTGAAAAAGAAATAATGGAAACTGTTGAACAGGTGAATTTACAAAACGATATAAATAAAAAGTATGCTAATTATTCTTTAGGAACAAAACAAAAATTAGGAATAGTCCAAGTTTTAATGGAAGATCCTGATATTATGATATTTGATGAACCTTTTAATGGTATAGAAAATAAAACAGCAGAATCTCTTAGAAAATTACTATTAAAATTAAAAAAACAAGGTAAATTAATAATAATTGCATCTCATATTAAAGAAGATATATATAATTTGGCAGATGAGATATATGAATTTGATGATGGCTATATAACAAAGCAAAAAAGAAACTTTAATTAGTTTCTTTTATTGTGGGAATTAAATCATCTAAAGAGGTATCTTCACTATTAGGTTCTGTTCCTTTTATATAATATAGTATTTTCTTTTTAGATTTTTCAGATGCTAACTTTCCGGTGACAGGATCAATTAAAACACCGACGACATTATTTGGAATTGAATACCATCCGTCTTCTTTATCTTTAGAGTATTCTTCGGCGGTGTCAGCCCAGATGTTTTTAATAATAGTGCTTGAATTACTATCTGGATTATCATTATTATCATATCCAGACCAAACACCTAATACAAAATTTTTATTGAATCCGAATATTAATTTATCGTTATCAGTAGTACCTGTTTTTAAAGCATACTTTTTTTTAAGTTTGCCAGCAATATTGATACAAGTAGGATATCCATAATCAATCATTGTTGAATCATAACAATTGCTAAGCATTTCGTTTAAAATATAGACAATACTTTTATTTAAAACATTTTCTTTAACTCTTTTGTGTTCATATAATATATTTCCATTTATATCTTCGACTTTAGTTATAAAGAATGGTTCTATTTTATATCCTTCGTTTGCAAATGTTGAATAGGCACCTACCATATCTAATAGACTTATATCGACACTACCAAGCGCTAAAGAAGGTAAGGCAGCAATATCTTGTTCAAGGCCAACTCTTTTTAAAGTATTGACTAATATCTCTTCACCTAAAAAAAGATGTGTTTTAACGGCATATATATTGTCTGAGTATGAAAGTGCCAACGCCATACTAATTGCCTTATCTGGGTACCTATCATCGTAATTTTTGGGACTATATGTTTTATCCTCTGAAAAAACAAAAGTTGTTTTTGAAGAAGTAAAAGTAGTAGAGGGCGTAAAACCGTTTTCTAAAGCAGCATAATATAGAAAAGGTTTAATAGTAGATCCAATATGTCTTACTGATTGAGTAGCCCTGTTAAATTGACTCTTATTGTAGTCGATTCCTCCAATTAATCCTTTAACAGCTCCGGTATTAGGATCCATAATAATAGAAGCAATTTGCATATTAGAGTCTTTCATATAAAGATTTACTTTATCTTCCAATATTCTTTGGGCATTGACATCTAAAGTTGTATATATTCTAAGACCGCCTGTTTTTAAAAAGGAATTAGGAACTGAATTAAGATTTTTCAATTCATTCATTACAACATCTTGAAAATACATTATATTAGAAGATTTCTCCTTATTTAAAGAACCAATATAAGTTAATTTTTGATCATATGCTGATTTAGCTTCTTTTTCATTAATGTATTCATTTTTAATCATCGTATTTAATATTATTTTTTGTCTTGTTTTAGCTTTTTCTTCACTTACTAAAGGTGAATATTGACTTGGATATTTAGGTATTCCTGCTAAAATAGTAGCTTCTGCTAAATCTAGCTCATTCGCACTTTTATTAAAATAATATTGTGATGCATTTTCAATACCAAAAACACCACCATAATTAATAGTATTAAGATAACCTTCTAATATTTCATCTTTGGAATAATTTAATTCTAATCTTAATGTAAGCCAAAGTTCATCCCATTTACGTTTCCATGTTTTATCAAAATCCAACCATAAATTTTTGGCATACTGTTGTGATATAGTCGATGCGCCTTGTAAGGTTTTTCTAGAAGTGATATTTACATATAATGCTTTAATAATTCTAAGTAAATCAAATCCAAAATGATCATAAAAATGTTTATCTTCAATTGAAATAGTCGCATTTATCAGCTCTGGCGAAATCTTATCAATGTTTACCCACTCTTTATTTTGAGTAGGAAGTAATTCGTTTTTTTCATCGTATATGTAATATCCATTCGCAGAGTTTATATCTAATTTAGGCTGCATTTTAACATATACATATGCACCTAAACCCAATAAAAAAGATATGAATAATATAAATATTGTAAACCTAAAAAACCTTGAAAATATTTTCACAAAATCACCTACTGTTATTATTGGTAAAAAAAAGTAAAATATAAGTGTAATTTGTTTTTTTTTATGCTATAATTACATACGTTAGAGGTGGGAAATGGAAAAAATAGATATTCTAACGAAGATAATTAACAAAAGCGAGAACACAAAACAAGAATATAATATAATTGGTATAAAAGAAAAAAATCGGATAACATATAAAGAAGAAGATACAGATGTAATAATTAATATTAAAGATGATATGATAGTGTTGAACAGAAAAAATAGCGATATGGAAATGTCTTTAGAGTTAAAAAAAGGCAAAAGTAAAGGATACTACAAATTTTTAAAAAACACCTTAGATATTGATATTAATGTAAAAGAAATATCAATTAATGAATATGATATATATGTCGAATATGATATATATATTGATGATTTTAAAAATGGAGAATTTATTTTTGAATTAGAAATAAAAAAATAAATAAAAATACTTGCATTTATATAAATTTTTGATATAATTTATAAGCAAGAATTGGAGGAAATTTTTATGAAAATTGCACATATGAAAAAAGCTGATTTAGAACTTATGTCTTATACTGATTTAACAGAGATTATTTTAAAAGAAGAAAAGAAATCAATGACAACTCCAGAAATATTTAAAAAAATCTGTGAGGTGTTAGAATATAGTAACAGTGATTATGAAAATAATATTGGTGAATATTATACTTCATTGACAACTGATAAAAGATTCGCGTTATTAGAAGGCGCTAAATGGGATTTAAGAGAGAAATACGCAATTCCGTTAGAAGTAGAAGAAGATGACGAAGAAATCATCGAAGATTTTGATGATGAAGAAGAGGAAGAAGAAGAAAATATTGACGAAGAAGAAGATATTGATAGTCTCGTTGATGAAGATGATGAATTGGGCGATTTAACGATACTAGAAGAAGAAGAACTTGACGAAAACTAGTATTTGGAAGAGGTGAAATAATGATAGAACGTTTACAAAATATTGAAAAACGATATAACTATCTAAATGATAAATTAATGGATCCTAATGTAACAGCGGATATAAAAAAAACTATGGAAATATCTAAAGAACAAGCTAATTTATCAAATGCTTATGATATGTATCAAGAGTATAAAAAATTAACTAAAGATATAGAAGATACTAGGAATTTATTAAAAGATAAAGATTTAGGAGAAATAGCAAAAGAAGAACTTGTTGGTTTGGAAGCCAATTTAGATACTTTGATGCAAAAAATTGAAATTGAACTTCTACCTAAAGATCCTAACGATAGCAAAAATGTTATTGTTGAAATAAGAGGAGCAGCGGGTGGCGATGAAGCTAATATATTTGCTGGTGATTTATTTGAAATGTATAGTAAATATGCAATTTTAAACAATTGGAAAATTGAAGTTTTATATGAAGAAGAAGGAACTTCTGGTGGTTTCTCACAAATCGAATTTATGATAAAAGGAGAAAATGTTTACTCAAAATTAAAATATGAGAGTGGAGCTCATAGAGTACAAAGAGTTCCAAATACTGAAACACAAGGAAGAGTTCATACTTCAACAGCAACAGTTTTAGTTATGCCTGAGGCAGAAGAAGTAGAAATTGAAATAAATAGCAATGATTTAAGAGTTGATGTATATCGCAGTGGTGGATGTGGTGGTCAAAGTGTAAATACAACCGACAGTGCAGTAAGAATAACGCATATTCCTACTAATATAGTTGTAACTTGTCAAAATGAAAGAAGCCAAATACAAAATAAAGAAAAATGTATGCAAATGTTAAGAACGAGATTGTATGAGGCTAAGGTTCGTGAACAAGAAGAAAAAATTGGTAGTGAAAGAAAAAACAAAATTGGTACAGGTGACCGAAGCGAAAAGATAAGAACATATAATTATCCACAAAACAGAGTAACTGATCATCGAATTGGCCTAACCTTAATGCATCTAGATAGAATTGTAGGAGGAAGCTTAGACGAGGTAATCGAAGCTTTAATAACAGAAGATCAAGCTAGAAAATTAAAAGGTGAATAAATTAATAGAATATGGTATAAAGGAATTAGAGCAATTTAAAAATGCTTCTGAGTTAGCAACATATCTATTCAAATATATTGAAAACAAAGATGATTATAAAGAAGGAATTAAAAAGATCAAAGAAGGTCATCCAATACAATATGTAGTTGGTAATGTCGATTTTTATGGTTTAAACTTTGTTGTCAATCCCAATGTTTTAATTCCAAGATTTGAAACAGAAGGATTAATAGAAAAAACATTACAGTATATCAATAAAGATAATATAAGTATTGTTGATATTGGTACTGGTTCAGGGTGTATTGCAATAACTTTAAAGAAAAAACTACCAAATTCAAATATAACGGCAATTGATATTTCAGACGCTGCTTTAGAAGTTGCTAAATTAAATGCCTATAAAAACGATTGTGAAATTAATTTTATTAAAGGAAATTTAATTGAAGAACTAGAAGGAAAATATGATTTGATCATTAGTAATCCACCTTATATTGGGTATGACGAAGAAGTGATGGAAATGGTTAAAAAAAATGAACCGCCACTCGCACTTTATGCTTCAAATGATGGACTTGATTGTTATATTAGGATACTTAAAAAGGTGCACAAACATCTTAATAAAAAATCTTTAATTGCCTTTGAAATAGGTGAAAAACAAGGTTTGAAAATAAAAAAAATTGCTAAAAGATATTTACCTTTTTCTAAAGTAACAATTGAGAAGGATTTACAAGGTAAAGACCGATATATATTTATAAAGAATAACTTTTTAATATAGTTATTTTTTTATGGTATAATAAGTTAAGGTTGTGATGTATGAAAGATAATTTAAATAAATTGTTTATAAAGATAAATTTAAAGAAAGAATATTATAAATATTTTCAAACTTCGAATTTAGTTATTAAAAAGAATAAAGAAGGTACAAAATATAACTTCTATATAAATGTAAATGATATGATACCGGTTATTGTCTTTGAAGAATTAAATGAAAGAATAAACAAATCATTTAAACATGATATTAAAATAATAATTGAAAGTAATTCTATATCGGATAATATGATAGTAGATTATTATCGATATTTTTTAAATGCTCTTTTTGAAGATAAATCATTAGAACAAAAATTTGAAGATTTTTCTTATAATAAATATGTATTTAAAATAGAAGTAAAAGAAAAAAAAGATCAATTAATATTTAAAACAATTGAAAAAGAAATAATTAAAAAATTTAGATATATAGGACTTGATATTAAATTTTCCTTTAAAGTAAAAGAAGATAATACTGATTTATTAAGAAATAACAAATATGTTGTTTTTGATTTTGAAACAACGGGTTTAAAGGTAGAAGAAGGGCACTCTATTATTGAAATAGGGGCTGTATTATTAGATTTAAATAATAATAATATGGTTGAATTTAGTGAACTAATTGATCCTAATAAGGCTTTAGAACCAATAATTACTAAATTAACAGGTATAACTGATGAAATGTTAAAAGGTAAACCCGATGAAGAAGAATCAATAAAAAGATTTAAGGCTTTTATTAAAGATTATCCACTAGTCGCACATAATGCTGACTTTGACATATCATTTTTGAAAAATGCCTATAAAAAATATGATTTAGGAACACTAAATAATCGTATTTTAGATACTTTAAAAATATCTAGAAATATTTTGTTTAAGAATAAGTTTCCACATAAATTAAATAATGTTGCGATCTATGCTGGAGTTAAATTTGACGAAGATAGTCATCATCGCGCTACTTATGATGCAAAAGGAACAGCACTTATTTTTGCAAAAATGGTAGATCTTCTTGAAAGTGAAAAAGATATAACTAAAATCTCACAAATAGATGACTATCACTAGTCATTTATTTTTAATTTTGGTATAATTAATTAGTAAAGTAGGGTGTGGTTTTATGCAAGAAAAAACAAAAAAATTATTGGATAAAATGGGTTTAAATAAGGATTATTATCAATATTTTGAACATGCTATTTTAAATAAAATAGTTGGAAATTCAGATAAAACAAAATATAGATTTAATATAAGTAATGATAAAATATTACCTTCTTTCGTGTACGATGAATTTATATCTTTATTAAAAGAAACTTTTAAAGATTATGAATCAATAAGTGCTGTATTTGAGGTAGAGGAAATAGAAAATGAAAAAATCATTGAATTTTATCAATATTTTTTAAAAAGATATTGTGAAAATCGTCCTTCGCTACAACAATTTCTAGCAATTGAACCAATATGTGATAACAATGTGTTGAAAGTTAACTTAATTGGTAAAGCTGAGGAGTTGAAGTTTAAAAAAGTAATTAAAGACTTAGAAAATGACTTTAAACATATTGGTATAAAAAAAATCGATTTTGATTTAAATGTTGAAGAAATACCTGAGACTAAAGAAGAAGTTATAATAAAAGAAGTTGTAAGAGACGAAGAAACTTTAATAAAAGGAAGAAGATTTAAAGGTAAAGTAGAAAAAATAGCAACAATCGAATATTCGACAATTGAAGATTATTCGATACCAGCGGTTATTCAAGGAAAAATCTTCAAGGTTGATAGCAGAGAATTTGCCAAGATAAACTTAATTACTTTTTCAATTAATGATGGAACTGGAAGCATCACTTGTAAAATATTTGAAAGAGATGCCGATTCATATAATGAAATGAAAGATAGAATTAAGATTGGTTCCTCAGCAATGATAAGAGGAAACATAAAATGGGATAACTTTGATAAAGATCAAGTTCTTTTTGCAAACGATATGATTTTAGTTAAAGAACAAGAAGAATCAGTAAGAAAAGATACACAAGCAGAAAAACGTGTCGAACTACATGCCCATACTATGATGAGTCAAATGGATGGAGTTATAGATGGCGTAAAATTAGTTAAACAAGCAATTAAATTTGGACACAAAGCGGTGGCTATAACAGATCATGATAGTTGTCAATCTTTTCCAAATATATACAATGAAGTAAGTTTTTATAATTCTAAGTTAGAAGAACCGATTAAAAAACAAATAAAGGCTTTAGAAGAAGATATAAAGGAATTAGAAGAAAATAATCCTAAAATAGAAGAGTTAAGAAAAACACTCGATTCTTTAAATGAGGAAAAGAAAAAACTTCCTCGTTTTAAAGTGCTATATGGCTTAGAGCTAGGAATGTCAGATGATTCATTAGATGTCGTAGTTAATCATAAAAATGATGAAGAAGAAATGTCAGAGAAAGAATTCGTTATATTTGATACTGAAACAACTGGGTTTAATCCAGGGTTGCACGATTCTATAATTGAAATCGGTGCAGTTATTATGAAAGACGGAATTATTAAAGAGAGGTTTAATGAATTAATTAATCCTAATGTATTAATTGATAAGGAAATAACAATGTTAACTGGTATCACTAATGAAATGGTAGCAGATAAAGATACCGAAGAAAATGTTGTAAAAAGATTTAAAGACTTTATAAAAGATTTACCTATAGTAGCGCATAACGCTAAATTTGATCGTGCAATGATCGATATGGCTTATTACAAGTATAATTTAGGACCGTTTGATAATCCTATATTAGATACAATGGTAATCTCACAATTAGTGAATAAAGACCAAAAAAAACATAATTTAACTGCTTTAGCAAAAAAGTATGGAATTAATTTCAGTGAGAATGATGACGAAGATACAATTGAAGAAAAACATCATCACAGGGCTGATTATGATGCTGAGAATACTGGTTATATATTTTTTAAGATGTTAAAACAACTAGAAGATATAAGTGTATTAACATTTAAAGATTTAGCGCAATTACCAACTAAGGAAGATACAAATAAATTTAGTAGGGAAAGTCACTTAAATATTATTGCTAAAAATCGAGATGGATTAAAGAATCTGTTTAAAATATTAAGTATAGCTAGTACTGTTGATATAGTTAGAGCTACACCTAAAATACCTAGATATAAATTAGAAGAGTCTAGAGAAGGTTTACTTATTGGATGTGGATGCTCGAATGGTGAAGTGTTTAAAGCGGCACTTAATCAAACTGAAGAACAATTAAAAGAGGTAATGAAATTTTATGATTATATTGAAGTTCAACCTTTGAGCAACTATACTCACCTTGTAGCAAGACACGATATTAATTCTATGGAAGAAGTAAAATATTGCTTAGAAAAAATCATAAAATGTGCAAAAGAACTCAGAAAATTGATTGTTGCTACTAGTGATGCCCATATATTATCAAAAGAAGATAAAATATATAGAGAAATAATTGTCAATCAAAACATACCAGGTAAAGGAAGACATCCTTTAGCGCGATATCTAGAAACAGAAGGTTATGAAACTATACCAGATCAATATTTTAGAACAACTGATGAAATGTTAGAGGAATTTAATTTCTTAGATGAAGAACTAAGAAAAGAAATTGTTATAACTAATACTAATAAAATAGCTGATATGTGTGAAGAAATAAAAGTAATAATTCAAGCAAAAAATCCATTTTCACCTAAAATTGAGAATTCAGCAGAAATTGTAAAAGATTTAGTTTTTACTAAAGCTCATGAAATGTATGGTGATCCTTTACCAGATATTGTTAATAACCGAATTAATGACGAATTAAAAGGTATTATTGGTGGAGGTTTCGATGTAATTTATTTAATATCTCAAAAATTAGTAAAGCACTCTAATGATGAAGGTTATTTAGTGGGGTCTCGTGGTTCTGTAGGATCTTCGTTTGTAGCAACGATGATGGGAATAACAGAAGTAAATCCTTTATCAGCACATTATGTTTGTCCTGAATGTAAGCATAGTATTTTTGAAGAAAATGGTGAATTGTTAGGGGCTAAATATTCATCTGGTTTTGATTTGCCAGATAAAGATTGTCCAAAATGTAATTGCAGGATGGAAAAAGATGGACAAGATATGCCATTCGCTACTTTCTTGGGCTTTAATGCCGATAAAGTACCTGATATTGATTTAAATTTTTCAGGTGTAAATCAAGCAAGTGCTCACGCTTATACAAAAGTACTGTTTGGAGAAGATAATGTTTATAGAGCAGGAACAATAGGAACAGTAGCAGATAAAACAGCCTATGGTTATGTTTTAGGGTATTTTGAAGATAAAGAAAAACTAAAAGGCAAAAAAATAATGAATCGTATTATTAAACCAGCTATACAAAGGGCATCAACAACAAGAAGTGCCTATGATATAGAGGATGCTAAAAGAACTATTGAAGAGTATAGAATGGAACCTAGAGTATTTGAAAAAGATGAACAAGCAGATAAACTAATCAATGAAATAAGAAAAATTGAAGGATTTTCACCGATTAAAACTGGTATATCTAGTAAAAAAAGAGAAATAAAAACAAATATAAGAAAAGCAGAAATTGAAAGATTAGCACAAGGATGTACGGGAGTGAAAAGAACAACCGGGCAACATCCAGGAGGAATAGTGGTAATACCAGATTATATGGATGTATTTGATTTTACTCCATTTCAATTTCCGGCAGACGATAGCAGTGCAGAATGGAGAACTACTCACTTTGATTATCATGCAATTGATCAAGATTTACTTAAACTAGATATATTAGGACACGATGATCCGACAGTTTTAAAGATGTTACAAGATATTTCTAAAAAAGAAGTGGAAAAATCTCTTAGAGGTGAAAAAACAATTATTGATGTAACTAATCTACCTTATAATCGTAATGGTGAAGTTGATATAACTAAAGTACCACTCGACGATAAAAAGACAATGAGTATTTTCTCAAGTCCAGAGGTATTAAATGTTACAAAGGATCAAATTATGTGTGAAACGGGAACTCTTGGAGTACCTGAATTTGGAACTAAGTTTGTTATTCAAATGTTAGTTGATACCAAACCGCAAACATTTGCAGAACTTGTTAAAATATCTGGATTATCTCACGGAACTGATGTATGGTTAGGTAATGCTCAAGATTTAATATTAAATAACATTGTACCATTTTCTAATGTAATTGGTTGTCGTGACGATATAATGGTATATTTAAGTTATAATGGCTTAGAACCTTTAAAAGCATTTAAAATAATGGAATTTGTTCGTAAAGGAAAAGCGTCTAAAGAACCTGATGCTTGGAGGAAATTCGAACAAGAAATGAAAGAACACAAAATAGAATCTTGGTTTATAGAATCTTGTTATAAAATAAAATACATGTTTCCAAAAGCCCATGCGGCCGCTTATGTTATAAGTTCTTATCGAATAGCTTGGTATAAAGTTCATTATCCAATACTTTATTATTCATCTTATCTTTCAATAAGATGTAATGACTTTGATATTGATGCAATGATAAGAGGATATGATGCTATTAAAACAAGGATGCTAGAAATAACAGAAAAAGGAATGAATGCAAGTAATAAAGAAACAGCAATATATGAAGTTCTACAAGTAGCACTTGAAGCTACAGCAAGAGGATTTAAATTTGCCAATATTGATTTAGAAAAATCAGATGCTAATCACTTTTTAATAATGGAAGATGGAAAAACTTTGTTGCCGCCATTTAGAACACTAGATGGTTTAGGTGGAACTGTAGCAGAAAAGATAGTTGAAGAAAGAAAACTAGAACCGTTTAAAAGTGTTGATGATTTAAAAAAACGAGGTAAAGTTTCAACTACCTTAATTGAACGTATGAAAAATATGAAGATATTAGATGGTTTACCTGATGCAAGTGCTAAAAAAGAAAGTGAAGTTGATCAACTGAGTTTATTTTAAACTTTAGAGTCATTAAGTATAATAATTATAATAAAAAGAACATTTAATAAAGAAGACACGATTTCAATATTATTGCAAATTGTGTTTTTTTCTGGGTTTAAATTTTTATTTTGATAATTTATATAGAAAAACCCTAACAATAAAAGTAAAAAGAAGTATCTATTGCTCTTTATCAATTCACTACTTTCTTCTATGGACAAAAATGAAGGTTTTTTTTCTAACTTTAATTTTTTATCATATGTTATAAATATAGAAATTAAAAACGATATTATAAATAAAAAATATAATACATTTTTAAATCTTAAAAGGTCTTCTTCTTTACCAAAATTTAAATACAAATTAGTACTCCTTTTTTACTAATTTTTAAAGCATTAAAATAATAAAAAAAACTAGTCAAAACACCACCCATAATAATTCCATCCTTACTTTAATTATATTCGTAGCAATCACTTTTTAGAAGAAAATAAAAAATGTAAAAAAACGCAGAAAATAAAAAACACATTTTTCAAAAAGTTGATTTTTTAATTATTTTTTTAAAGTTACTTTTTTGGCTAAAAAATCAAAAGCCTTTATAAATGAAAGAAAAAAGAGGCTTTCGTCAATTTTTAAGAAAAATAAAAAAATAAAAAAAATGAAAATTTTAAAAACAATCTTTTTTAAAAAAAGTTTTTTTAATAAATTATTGGAATATAAGGGTTAAAAGAATTTTAGTTAAAAAAGGGTCAAAAAGAGTGTTGACTTTACAAAATATTGTATCTATAATTGAGTTATAAAAAGTAAAGAAAAGAGGTACGAAATTATGGTTCATGTAGAAGAAAAAATGAATGACTTATTAGTTGTTAAAAGAGAAGGTAAAAAAGTTCCTTTTAATGGTGCAAAAATTGCAATAGCCATTAAAAAGGGATTTGATAGTATAAATAATGATTTTGAGGAAAGTAAATATGATTCAAAAGATATTCAAAAAATCTATCAAGGTGTTTTGAAAAAGATCGATAAAGAATATATTAAAACAGAAGAAACAAAAATTAAAATTGAAGCTATTCAAGATATGATCGAAGACGAATTAAATAAACAAGGATATGAGGATGTTTATAAATCTTTCTCAGAATATCGAGAAAGAAGAACTGCGTCAAGACAAATGTTTTCAGATGAAAAAAAATTACATAAGTTTATTAAAGCTATTGAGGCTTTAGGATTAAAATCTGCAGGTGAAGAAGATATAAAACGTGAAAATGCGAATGTTGACGGAGATACGGCAATGGGAACAATGCTTCAATATGGAAGTACAGTATCAAAAGAATTTGCTAAATCATATTTAATGAAACCAAAATTTGCTTTAGCGCACGATACTGGATCAATTCATATTCACGATTTAGATTTTATGTCTATGGGAACGACAACTTGTACACAAATTGATTTAAAAAAATTATTCACTAATGGTTTTTCTACTGGCCATGGTCATCTAAGAGAACCAAACGATATAATGTCTTATGGTGCTTTAGCAGCAATTGCTATTCAAGCTAATCAAAACGATCAACACGGTGGACAAAGTATACCTGCTTTTGATTATTATTTAGCACCAGGAATTGTAAAAACATTTAGAAAACAATTAAAACAGACAATTTCAGATTATTTAGATATTACGGGTTTTCAAACGTTTGTAAATATGAATACAATTGCTAAAGAAGTAGATAAATTAGAAAGTGTCGATTTTGATATTGCAATTTTTAATAAATTTACTAAAGATTCAGAAGAATTAAAAAAAATATTTTCTAAAGCTTATGTGAGAGCTATGCAAAAAACTGAACGCATTTCGTATCAAGCAATGGAAGGTTTTATACACAATTTAAATACAATGCACAGTAGAGCAGGAGCACAAGTTCCATTTTCGTCAGTAAATTTAGGAACAGATATTTCAACAGAAGGAAGAATGATCATTAAAAATTATCTAAAAGCTATCGATGCTGGATTAGGTAATAATGAAACGCCAATATTCCCTATTTCTATATTTAAAGTAAAAGAGGGAATAAATTATAATCCAGAAGATCCAAATTACGATTTATTTCAATTAGCATGCAAAGTTTCGGCTAAAAGATTATTTCCTAACTTCTCATTTTTAGATGCTCCATTCAATAAAATGTTTTATCAACCTGGTAATCCAGATACTGAAGTAGCATATATGGGATGTCGTACTAGAGTAATGGCAAACGTTGTAGATCCTGAAAAAGCAATTACTCCAGGCCGTGGTAATCTATCGTTTTCTTCGATAAATTTACCCCGTTTAGCAATTGAACATGGAATAATTAAAAATGAAAAAGCAGATTTAAAAGCTTTCTTTGAAGAATTGGATGAAACTATGGAATTAGTAAAAGACCAATTATTAGAAAGATTTGAAGTTCAATGTAATAAGAGAGTATACAATGCGCCTTTCTTATTTGGCCAAGGAATATGGATAGATTCGGAAAGATTAAAATCGACAGATAGAATAAGAAGAGTATTAAAACATGGTACACTATCTATTGGGTTTATCGGATTAGCAGAAACTTTAAAAGCTTTAACCGGTAAACATCATGGAGAGAGTGAAGAAAGTCAAAAATTGGGAATCAAAATAATTAAACACATGAGAGAAAAATGTGACGAATTTGCACAAAAATACAGTTTAAATTTCACTTTATTAGCAACACCAGCAGAAGGGTTATCTGGTAGATTTGTAAATATCGACAGAGCTTTATATGGTTCAATAAAAGGAGTTACTGATAAAAAATATTACACTAACTCATTCCATGTACCTGTTTATTACAATATTTCGGTAGCAAATAAAATAGCATTAGAGGCTCCATATCATGCATTTACTAATGCGGGTCATATATCTTATATTGAATTAGATGGAGATACAACTAAAAATACAGCTGCTTTTGAAAAAATAGTAAGATTAATGAAAGAGTCTGGTATTGGTTATGGTGCTATAAATCATCCGGTTGATAGAGATCCGGTTTGTGGATTTATAGGAGTAATCGGTGATCAATGTCCTGGTTGTGGAAGAACGGAAGAAGATGGTGTAAAATTTGAAAGAATTAGAAGAATAACTGGTTATTTAGTAGGAACTGTTGATCGTTTTAATAATAGTAAACGCGCTGAAGAAAAAGACCGTGTTAAACATAGTACTAAGGATATGTTAAAATGAAAATCAGATTAGCCCAAAGTCTACAATCTGATAGCATTGTTGACGGAGATGGTATCAGAACAGTTATTTGGACACAAGGATGTTCACACAATTGCAAGGGGTGCCATAATCCTCAAACTCATAGTTTTACAGAAGGATTTTTAGTTGATGTCGAAGATATAAAAAAAGAAATAAGTAATTTAAAATTACAAGATGGTATAACTTTTTCAGGCGGAGACCCAATGTTTCAAGTTGATGCTTGTTTAGAAATTGCAAAATTTTGCCAAAGTAATGGTCTTAATGTATGGATGTATACTGGTTTTACTTTTGAACAATTAATTGCATCAAACAAACAAAATATAAACGAATTATTAAAATATGTCGACGTATTAATTGATGGCAGATTTATTTTAGAGCAAAAAAGTTTAAATTTAATGTTTAGAGGATCTAAAAATCAAAGAATAATTAATGTTAAAAAAAGTTTAAAACAAAAGAAAGTTATAACTATTAAAGAATACAATAATGTCAAATATTTCAAAAAAGAAGAATTCATATATGTCTAACAAATATAAAATACCTATTATTAGGTGTTTTTTTTCTTGATAAAAAATATATAATAAGATATAATTATCTAGAAAAGCGACAGGTGAAATTAATGTTAATATTAGCAAAGGCAACTTTAGCAATGATGATTGGATTTATTGCATCAATAATATTTGGTTTTATTCTTATTCCAATTTTAAAGAAAATTAAATTTGGACAAAGAATAAATGTTTTTTTAGGTGAAACTCATAAAAATAAGGAAGGAACACCAACAATGGGAGGTTTAATATTTATTGTACCTACCTTAGCAATTGTTTTCCTTTTCCTTTTATTCGATAAAATGCAGTTTTCTGAAAATTTATTTATTATATTATTTGTATTTGTATCTTATTCTATATTGGGATTTTTAGACGATTTCTTAATTATTAAAAGAAAAAACAATAATGGTTTAACAGAAATTCAAAAATTATTTGGACAGCTAGTAATTGCTTTAATATTTTTCTATATATTTATGCGTAGTGGTAATGAACCGGTATTAAATATTTATACCTTAGGGATAAGCATAGATATGAAATGGTTTTATGGAATTTTTCTTTTATTTGTATTGGTTGCTAGTTCTAATGCCGTTAATATAACCGATGGATTAGATGGTTTAGCTGCAGGATTATCTTTAATCGCATTTTTAGCCTTTGGACTTATTGCTTGGAATGCCCATTGGGTAGTCGGATATCAAGATCTTGGAATATTTTGTTTTATATTAGTTGGTAGTTTATTAGGATTCTTGTTATTTAATACACATCCTGCCAAGGTTTTTATGGGAGATACAGGCTCTTTAAGTTTAGGAGCAACTCTAGCATCAATTGCAATAATAACAAACCATGAACTTACATTAGTTGTTGTAGCAGGTGTATTTGTACTAGAAACATTATCAAGTTTAATTCAATTAGTAAGTCTTTTGTGTTTTGGTAGACGTGTGTTTTTAGTAGCCCCATTACATCATCATTTTGAAAAAAAGGGTTACCGAGAACAAGATATTGTTAAAGGATATTGGATTTTAGGATTATTGCTTTGTATGGCTGCTATCGCCTTTGGAGTATGGATATAATTAAATTTTTATAGATTCGGATATGATCAATGCATTTTGGTCATATTTTTTTGTTGTATTTATAATTTTTCTAATATTTTTACGCGTTATTATTATAAAAAGAACGTTTTTCAAACTATCTTTTCCTTCAGCTCTTATACTAGTTACTCCAAAACCATTACTTCTAATATTATTAGCTAAATCATTTAGTTCAGTAATAATTATTACCATATTGTTTCCAAGTGCTAATTTTTCTTCAATAATGCCTCCTAGATATGAACCTACTACGGAACCTAAAATAAAAAATACAATCTTATAAGGGTCTTCTAAAATATTTTGTACCACAATACCGACAACTAAAATCCAAATTAAACTTATAACTCCTTGTAAAATAGAACCAAGTAATTTTCTGCCATCAGCAACTACAATCAACCTTAATGTACCTAAAGTATTTTCTAATACTTTTGAAAAAAAAATAATTGAATAAAGCAACATTTTATCACCTGTTTTAGTATAACCAAATATAAAAAAAATATTTTTAGCACTTTAAGATTGACTTTGCTAATTTATGTTGCTATAATAATTTTGTCACTCAAAGTTAAAGAGTGCTAAGAGGTGGTTAAATGCTGAATAATAGACAGACAGAACTTCTAAAACTCATTGTTGAAGCATATATAAAAGAAGCAAAACCAGTAAGTTCAAAATCAATATGTAAAAAAATGAGATGTTCTAGTGCTACGATTAGAAACGAAATGGCTTTTTTAGAAGAGAAATCTTTAATAGAAAAAACCCATACTTCTTCTGGAAGAATACCTTCTGAGAAAGGTTATCGATATTATGTCGATAATGTTATGAAACCTAAAGAGTTATCAGGTGAAGATGTTCTGAAACTACAGACGATATTTCGTAATAATTCTTTAGTATTAGAAGATTATATTATCAAGAGTATGCAAATTGTATCAGAGATGACAAATTATACTACAGTGGTATTAGGAAAAGCTTCAAAAGAAAATAAAATAAGCAAAATTGAAGTGGTACCAATAGATGAACAAAACTTAGTAGCAATAGTTGTAACTGATAAAGGCCATGTTGAACATCGAAACATATATTTAAATGAACGAGTTTCCATCAATGAAATTAAGAAGACAATTGATTTAATCAGTAAACTTGTTGTTGGAACCCCAGTCGATGAAGTGAATCAAAAACTAGAGTTTGAAGTAAAACCTATCATTGCTAAATATATAAAGCAACATGAAGTTTTATACAATGCTTTTTATAATGCTTTTTCAGACTTTTCACTATCAAGTGTAAAAATGTCGGGGGCAAAAAATATATTAATGCAACCCGAATTCGATGATGCTGATAGGATAAGAAATATCATCAATAAATTTGAAGATAAAGACATTATAAATGGTATTGTCGAAGAAGACAGCGGAATAAATATTTATATTGGTTCAGAGACTGAGTTTGACGATGACGTAACGATAGTTAAATCAAAATATAATATAAATGGTCAAGAAGGAACAATTGCTTTGATAGGTCCTAAAAGAATGGAATATGATCGAGTAGTTACTCTTCTTGAATATATTAAAGAAAACATTGAAAAGTAGGAGGATTATGAAGGATAAAGAAAAATGTGCTTGCAATACAGAAGTTAAGGATGAAGAATGTGTTTGCAACGAAGAAGGTAAGAATAAAAAAGTTAAAGAAAAACATAAAAACAAATTAAATGATGCTTATAATATGATAAGTTCATTAGAAGATAGTCTATTGAGAAGCAAAGCTGAGTTAGTTAATTATCGTAAGAGAAAAGATGAAGAAACTTTAAGAATGTTAAAATATGCTAACGAGGATTTAGTAAAAGAAATATTACCAGCACTTGATAACTTTGAAAGAGCAATAAAATTAGATGACAATGATTTGAGTGATGAATTATCAAAGTTCTTATCTGGTTTTAAAATGATATATTGTCATTTAACCAAAACATTAGAAAATTATGAAGTGAAACCTATTGATGGGATTAATAAACCTTTTGACCCAACTTATCATCAAGCAGTATTAACAGATAAACAAGAAGGTGTTGAGCCGGGTACTGTAATAGAAGTATTACAAAAAGGTTATTTATTAAAAGATAAAGTTATAAGACCAGCAATGGTAAAGGTTTCAGAATAGAGGAGGAAATTATGAGTAAAATTATAGGAATAGATTTAGGAACAACAAATAGTTGTGTAAGTATTTATGAAGGTGATGAGGCAAAAATAATTGCCAATGCCGAAGGAGAGAGAACAACTCCTTCTGTAGTAGCGTTCAAAAACGATGAGATTATTGTTGGAGCTGCTGCAAAAAGACAAATGATAACTAACCCTAATACTGTTAATTCAGTAAAAAGATTAATGGGAACAGACAAAAAGGTAGAAGTTAATGGAAAAAAGTATACACCAGAAGAAATCAGTGGAATGATTCTTTCAGAATTAAAGAAAACTGCTGAAGATTATTTAGGTGAAAAAATAACAAGAGCTGTTATTACAGTTCCTGCATACTTTAATGATTCACAAAGACAAGCAACAAAAAATGCTGGAAAAATTGCAGGTTTAGAAGTTGAAAGAATTATAAATGAACCAACAGCAGCTGCATTATCTTATGGATTAGATAAACAAGAAAAATCAGAAAAAATACTTGTTTATGATTTAGGAGGAGGAACTTTTGACGTTTCAATCCTAGAATTAGGAGATGGAGTATTTGAAGTACTATCTACTAGTGGAAACAATAGCTTAGGTGGAGATGACTTTGATAATAAAATTATTGACTACTTAGTAAAACAATTTAAATCAGAAAATGGAATTGATTTATCTAAAGATAAAATGGCAATGCAACGTTTAAAAGATGCTGCTGAAAAAGCTAAAAAAGAATTAAGTGGTCTTACAACAACTCAAATATCATTACCATTCTTATCACAAGGTAATGATGGACCATTGCATTTAGAATTATCGATGACACGTGCTAAATTTGAAGAATTATGTAATGAACTATTTGAAAGCACTTTAGAACCAGTTAGAAAAGCTTTAAAAGATGCTGGTTTAAGTAAAAATGATATAAATAAAGTATTATTAGTAGGTGGATCAACAAGAATACCAAAGGTACAAGAATTAATTCAAAAAGAATTAGGAAAAGAACCTTCTAAAGGTGTAAATCCTGACGAAGTTGTAGCAATGGGTGCAGCGATCCAAGGTGGAATATTAGTAGGAGACGTTAATGATATCGTATTGTTAGACGTTACTCCACTTTCATTAGGAATCGAAACACTAGGAGGGGTATCTACAGTATTAATACCAAGAAATACGACTATCCCTACAAGTAAAAGCCAAATATTTAGTACAGCTGCAGATAATCAACCAGCAGTAGATATCCATATTTTACAAGGTGAAAGAAGTATGGCGGGCGATAATAAAACATTAGGAAGATTCCAATTAGGAAATATTGCTCCAGCACCTAGAGGAATACCACAAATAGAAGTTACATTTGATATAGATGCAAATGGTATTGTTAATGTAAAAGCAAAAGATTTAGGAACAAATAAAGAACAATCAATTACTATTACAGCATCTACTAATTTAACTGAAGAAGAAATTGACAAGATGGTAAAAGAGGCGACTGCTAATAAAGAAGCTGACGAAAAAAGAAAAGAAGAAGCTGATTTAAGAAATGAATCAGAACAAATTATCTTTGCAACAGAAAAAGCTATTAAAGATCTAGGGGAAAAAGTAGATAATAAAGATAAAGAAAAAGCAGAAAAAGAAATTGAAGAGTTAAAAGAAGCTTTAACAAAAACAGATTTAGAGGATATAAAAACTAAAAAAGAAAAATTAACTGAAAGCGCTATGGCATTAGGATCTAAAGTTTACGAGGAAGCTGCAAAAAAACAACAAGAAACTACTGAAGAACCAAAAGAAGAAAAAGACACTGTTGTAGATGCTGAATATGAAGAAAAATAAAAGAAAGTTCTAGGAAACTAGAACTCTTCTATTATAAGGAGAAATATGAAAAGAGAAGATATTGATAAGAAATATAAGTGGGACTTAAGCAAAATGTATGAAAATGATGAATTATGGGATAAAGAATATCAGGTATTAAAAAATAATTATCATGAGTTATCAAAATATAAAGGTAAAATAATGGCAAGTGCTAATAATTTATTAAAGACTATAAAAACAGATTTAAAATATTCGAGACAAATTGAAAAATTATATGTTTATGCTTATATGCGATTAGATGAAGATACCAATAATACATATTATCAAAATTTAGTTGGAAAAATAGATAATTTAATCTCAGAAATCAGTTTAGAATCTTCTTATATAGTTCCAGAATTATTAGAAAGTGACTATAGTTTAGTAGAAAAATATTTAAAAGAAAAATCAGAATTAAAAGAATATAAATTTCATTTAGAAGAAATATTTAGATATAAAAATCATACCTTGAGTCAACAAGAAGAAGAAATAATTGCAAATTTTCATCAAATAATAAAAAGTCCAAATAAAACATCTTCTTTACTTAGAAATTCTGACCTTAAATTTGGAAAGATTAAAAATGAAAATAAAGAAGAAATTGAATTAACAAATAGTAACTATAGCTTATTAATATCATCAAAGGATAGAGAAGTAAGAAAAAATGCTTTCAAATTACTCTATCAAAAATATGAAGAACATAAAAATACTTTTGCTTCAACTTTGGCAGGAAATATGGAAAGTAATTGTGTATTATCAAGATTAAAAAAATTTAATAATACTAGAGAATCATTCTTATATAATCACAATATCGATCCTTCTATTTATGATGATTTAATTGATACAGTAAACAATAATATGGATGTAATCTATAAATATTATCAATTAAAAAAAGAGGTATTGAACTTAGATGAACTACATATGTATGATCTTTATACAGAATTAGTGTCTAAATCAGATAAAAAATATACTTTTGAAGAAGGAAAAGAAATAGTCGTTAAAGCTCTTAGTGTTTTAGGAGAAGACTATATCAAAAACATAAAAAGAGCCTTTGAAGAAAATTGGATCGATGTTTACTCTAATGAAAACAAAAAAAGTGGAGCATATTCTTGGGGTTGTTATGATAGTAATCCTTATATTCTTTTGAATTTTCAAGGTAAAATAGACGATGTATCGACTTTGGCACACGAATTAGGTCATTCGATGCACAGTTTCTATTCGCACGAAAATAACCCTTATCAATATTCTAGTTATGCTATTTTTGTAGCAGAAGTAGCGTCTACAGTAAACGAATTACTTTTAGCAAATTATATGTTAAATAATTCAACTGATAAAACAGAAAAACTTGATATTTTAAATCAAATTTTAGAAATTTATAAAGGTACTCTTTATAGACAAACAATGTTTGCAGAATTTGAAAAAGATATCTATAATAAAAAAGAAAATGGAGAAATAATAACTTATCAATTATTAAATGATGCATATTATGAATTAAACAAAAAATACTTTGGAGATAATGTTTATATCGATGAAGAAATAAAATATGAATGGACACGAATTCCGCATTTTTATACTAGTTTTTATGTATATCAATACGCTACTGGTTTATCAGCAGCCACTTATATAGTAGAATCTATCTTAAATAAGAAAGAAAATGCTTTAGAAAATTACTTAGAATTTTTAAAAACAGGTGGCAGAGATTACCCAGTTTCTGAATTAAAGATTGCTGGTGTTGATATGAATGATCCTAAAGTTGTTGAAAGTGCAATTAAAATGTTTGATAATAAGATCGAGGAATTCAAAAAAATATATACAAAATAGTGGAGGTAAATTGTGAACAAAAGAGATTATTATGAAATATTAGGTGTTAGTAAAAACGCTAGTCAAGATGAGATAAAAAGTTCCTTTCGTAAATTAGCAAAAAAATATCACCCAGATGTTTCAAAAGAAGAAAATGCAGCAGATAAATTTAAAGAAGCACAAGAAGCATATGCAATATTGTCAGATGAATCTAAGAGAAAACAATATGATCAATTTGGACATAGTGCATTTAACCAAGCTGGTGGAGCATCAGGATACGATTTTTCTGGATTCGATTTTTCAGACATTTTTGATGATTTGTTTGGATCTGGTTTTGGATTTAATTTTGGTGGTAATTCAAGAACTTCAAATAGGCCAAGAAAAGGACGAGATACACTTTTAAGAATGAATCTGACTTTTGAAGAAGCAGTATTTGGAACTAAAAAAGATGTTATTGTCGATGTTATGTCGGATTGTAAACATTGTAATGGTAAAGGTGGAAAAGATGAAAAAACTTGCCAAACTTGTCATGGTAGTGGAACGGTTTCGGTAGAACAAAGAACAATGTTTGGAACCTTTATGACTAAAACTACTTGTTCAACATGTAGTGGAAAAGGCAATATTTATAGTGAAACATGTAAATATTGTAAAGGTGTTGGAAAAAAAGAAGAAGAAAAAACATTAGAAATCAAAGTGCCTGCAGGTGTTGATTCTGGTAATCAATTAAGAATTGGTGGCAAGGGAGAAGCAGGCGAAAATGGTGGGCCTAATGGTGATATTTATGTTGAATTTAATGTTCAAAGTCATCCTTTATTTGAAAGAGATGGAAGTGATATCTATTTAGAGTTACCACTTACAATAACTGAAGCCGTTTTAGGATGTAAAAAAGAGATTCCGACTTTAAATGGTAATGTCAATTTAACTATACCATCAGGGACTAAAACCGGCGATAAACATAGACTTAAATCTAAAGGTATTCAAAACATAAATAGTATTACCAAAGGTGATATGTATGTAATAACAGAGGTTGTTATACCCGATAAGTTAACTAAAGAACAAAAAAAATTATTTGAACAACTTAAAAAAACAGATTTAGAAACAGGAAATAAGTTTGCAAAAATAAAGAAATATTTATAAAAAAAAGGTATTTTTAAATACCTTTTTTTATTGCCGCCAATATTTTTTCTTTCATAAAGTCGTCACAATTTATCCATAAGAGTTCAAAAAAGACGCCTAAACCTGGTAAAGTAATCTCTTTATTATCCTTTATACTTTCAACGATCGACACTTTAATTTCATCATCAGAAGCACCTTTAAAATTATTTATAATACTCTCTCTAATGTTTATATCCATAAGACTCCTTTCATATATAGTTTAATCTAATAAAAAGTTTTTATACTTTTAAAAAAATCTTTCTTTTTTTTGAAATATATTGTATACTTATACTATAGGAGGAAGAGTATGGATATTGTTTTAATTATAATTGTGATCTTAGTCTTAATTGCGTTATTTGTAATGGGAACCTACAATGGATTAGTAGGTTTAAGAAATAATGTAAAAGATCAATGGGCGCAAATAGATGTTTTGTTAAAAAGAAGGGCAGATTTAATACCTAATTTAATCGAAACTGTAAAGGGATATACTAAACACGAAAGTGGAACATTAGAAGCGGTAATTAATGCTCGTAATAAGGCTGTTAGTGCAACTACAGCACAAGAAGAAATGGCAGCAAATGGTGAATTGACACAAGCTTTAGGACGTTTATTTGCATTAACTGAATCTTATCCGGATTTAAAAGCAAATACAAATTTTATTTCGCTACAAGATAGTTTAAAAGAAACTGAGGACAAAATTGCCTATGCGAGACAATTTTATAATGATGCAGTATTATTATATAAAAATAAAATTGAAATGTTTCCAAGCAATATAGTTGCCGGAATGTTTAATTTTAAACCAGAGGCTTTTTTTGAAATTGAAGAATCAGCAAAAGAAGCACCAAAAGTTAAATTTTAAGGGCTTACTTTGTAAGTCTTTTTTTGAGGTGATAAAGATGAAAAAAATAATGTTTTTCTTATTATTAATAATAATTCCTTTTTCTGTACAAGCTTATGGTATAGAAGAATATAATATGGAATTAACAATTTTAAAAAACGGTGATATAGATATCAGTGAATCATTTAATTTAAATGGTGAATATAATGGCTTTGAAAGAATTATAAATTATAAAAACTCTTCATTGAAGTCTTTTGATGGGACGCTTAATTCTTTTTATGGTAGTGATATCTATAACGGAAAAGGTATTACTTTAAGAGGTATCAGTGGAATTAAAGGTGGATTAAAAACACCATTTAATTTAAGCAGTGATGCTGATTTAGGAGACTCAAATGTATATAATATAACTTCTACTTCTAGTGGTGAAAAATATAAAATTTTTAATCCAGCAGAAAACAAAATGGCTTTTGCGCTCGATTATTCTATTAATGATATAGTAGTAGTCCATAACGATGTAGCTGAACTCTACTTCAATATATTTTCTGATGAATTAGCAGAAAGTGTAAAAATTTATAAATTAATAGTAAATATACCAGACAACGTTGAAACGTTAAAGGCTTGGGCACATGGCCCTTTAAATGGTAATATTGAGATTATTGATAAAAATAAGGTAGAAGTTACTATAAACACTTTATATGAAAGAGAAGAAATGGATATAAGATTAGTCTTTGATAGAAGTGTTGTTTCTGAAAGCAATAAAAACAGCAATGTCGATGCTTTAGAGAGTATTTTAGCTGTTGAACAAGAAAGAGCTGACGATGCCAATAACAAAAGGGAAATAATCAAAGAAGAAAATGAGTTTATAGCAAAACAATGTGTCGAGGAAGTTGAAAGAGATTTAGATCGAGACCAATATAACAGTTGTGTTTCTTCTGTTGACCTTTTAACAGAAAGCGAATTAAAAGATTCATTGAATGAAAGATTAGATATTTGTTTAGTAAAAATTGAGAAGAAAGAAAAAACTTTACTGCAAAGATGGTTTGGGTTTTTAGGTTTATGGGCATTATCTTTAGTAATTTTCATCTGTTATGCTTATATACAACACGATAAAGAATATAGACCATCTTTCAAACATAAATACTTTAGAGATTTTCCAAATGATTATGGTCCAGAAGTCGTAAAATATTTAATGTATAAAAACATTGATGGACAATCATTATCATCCGCAATTGTCAATTTAATATCTAAAAAAGTAATCGATTATGAAGCGGTAGAAGATGACTATAGATTGGTATATCATCCTGAACGAAAATTAGAACAAGAATTAACAGAATCTGAAAAAATATTATTAGACTGGTTTTTTAACAAAATTGTTGTAGATAATGATGTAACTTTAAAAGAAATTAAAAATGCGTCTAAAAAAAGATATAATAGTTTCCTTTCTAACTATAAAAGATGGAAAGATGCCGTTGAAAAAGAATGTGAAAGTTATAATTTTTTTGAAGAAAAAACTAGTATTCGTCTAGCAATTGTAGCTATGTCTTTACTTGGTCTTATATTTTTAATTTGGACACCAAATAATCCTTTAGCGTTTAAAACAATATTTTTGATTGTTATAATAGTGTTTTCTTCTTTATTGTATGGTGCAAGTATTTCTAAAAGGACAATTTCAGGAAATGAAGAATACGCAAAATGGAAAGCATTAAGTAATTTCTTATATGATTTTGGTAATTTTAAAGATAGAGATTTACCACATATAAGTTTGTGGGAAAAATATTTAGTTTATGCAATGGTATTTGGATGCGCTAAAGAATTGAATAAAACAATGAAAATAAAAATTGATGAGATGGATATTAACAACCAAGATTCTGCTTATGTAACCCATATTATTCATATGAGAACAATAAACAATATGACTTCTTTAATTAACGGTACAATAATTTCATCAGTATCGGCAGCAACAAATGCAAGAAATGCAGCTTCATCTGGCAAAAGTTCATCTGGATTTGGAGCCGGTGGAGGATTTTCTTCTGGTGGAGGTTTCGGTGGAGGCGGTGGAGGCGGCGGACGCTTCTAAAAATCATAAAAAAACTATATGTTAAACCATATAGTAATTTGATTCATTGTAACTATTTCCTGTTTTATTTTCTAAAGCCGTTACCCTTTTTTCTAAGTTATTAACCTTACTATTAAGGTTATTTAATTGTTGGTCACAAGATGGAGTATTACTCATTCCAGGTCCCATTCCAGGTCCCATTCCAGGTGCCATTCCAGGTCCCATTTGAGGTCCCATTTGAAGTCCCATTCCAGGTCCCATTTGAGCACCTGGCATTTGGCCTTGCATCATTGGATATATTGGGTATGGAGTCATACCACAGTCTCTTTCTTTTTTCATAAATCCTCCTTTATTTATCTAATAAATTATATGCTTTTATTTATTTTTGGTGCTTTATATGTTATAATTTCTAAAGGTGATAGAATGCGCTTAAGAAATGTTAAAGATGCATCAAACAAAATAGAAAAAAGTGAATTTTTAATTAGAGATTATAAAGAAAATAAAGGGAATTTTAATCAATTGTTCAATAATAAAAATGAACTACATGTTGAGATAGGCACTGGGAAAGGTGACTTTATAATCAATTCGGCAATAAAAAACCCAGAAATAAATTATATTGGAATTGAAAAATTTGATAGTGTGTTAGTTCGTGCTATAGAAAAAATTGAAGAAAAACAAATCGATAATTTATTCTTTATACGAATGGATGCTACTAATATAGAAGATGTTTTTGATAAAGAAATAGATGCTTTATATTTAAATTTTTCTGATCCATGGCCTAAAAAAAGACATGCTCATAGAAGATTAACAAGCACTAATTTCTTAAAAAAGTATGATAATATTTTTAAAAATGCTAAAAAAATACAAATAAAAACGGATAATCGAAAATTATTTGAATTTTCCTTAGTTGAACTTGTAAATTATGGATATCTAATTGAAAACATTTCTTTAGACTTATATGGAGATGATTTAAAAGACAATGTTTCTACTGAATATGAGAAAAAATTTGCAAATATGGGTAACAATATATATCAATTAAGTGTAAAAAAGAATTAAAATGCTATTAAAAGTTTAAAACATTTGTTATAATTAGATTGAGAGTGATAAGATGAGAAAAGCTATTTTGATATTGTTAGTTTTTCTTCTTGCCGGTTGTACTGTTGTTAGAATAGATACAAGTAATATTGATACAATAATAAATGTTGTCTTATCCAAAGATAACAATTTATATAATCGGATAGGAAAAGGTTATAAGTATTTTTGTCCTGGTGGGGTAGCATATATTACCACTAATGAGTATAATGAAAAACTTTATTCTGATGGCAATTATTATTATTTATATGTAGATATAATAAGTTATTATTATAAAAAAGAGTTTAAATTTGAAGAAAATAATGATATATATTATTCAAAAAAAATAGAGATAAATAATAAAAATGGATATTTAGAAATAAGAAAAAAAGACGAAAAATATTTAATTAATTTCTATTATAATTATGCCAATATAGAGGCATTAGTAAAAAAAGAAGATATTAATAAAGTAATCCTAAATGCTAGTTACATTTTGTCGACAATAAAATATAACAGTAATGTAATAAAAGCAGTAATAAATGAAGATTATTTTGAAAACAAAGAGACAACTTATACTGAATTCATTCCAGAAGAAGAGGAAATTTTCTTAGAATATGACGATAGTGAGGGATAAAATGGGAATAATTAAAAAAATCAAAGACTTTTTTATTGAAGAACCTGAAACAATAGAAGAACCTATTAAAACAGAGGTTAAACAAGTTATAATACCGGCACCCGAAGAAAGCAAAACAGAAACGGATTTTGATGATGTTTCGCTTGAAATAAAAAGAGAAGGGAACCTATCTAATCCGGTATTTTTCAACGATGATGAATTTGAGGGATTAACACGTTCTAAGAAAAACATTAAAAGTGATTACAAAGTAAAAGTAAAAGAAGAAAAAAGAATATTTAAACCAACACCGGTTATATCTCCTGTTTATGGAATTTTAGATAAGAATTATTCAAAAGAAGATATTCAACCTAAACCAAGTACTTCGTATGAAAATACAAGAACTGGAGATATTAATATTGATATGATAAGAAAAAAAGCTTTTGGTACTCTAGAAGATGAATTAGAGTCAACATTAACTGGTGAATTTAAAAAAGAAGAAATAGTTGAACCAAACGACCTTTTTGAAGAACTTTCAAAAGAACCAGATATATTTGATGAACTTGAAAGTGCTAGTTTAGACAGTTTAAACAATTTAGAAAAATTCGAAGAAGAGTTACAAGATGAAAGGGAACACGACGGAATTAAAGAACATGTTGACAATGATGATTTATTTAATTTAATAGATTCAATGTACGAAAAGAGGGATAATTAATGGAGTTTATGAATAATTTATTGCCAATAATACTATATATATTATTAATAATATTAATAGCAATAATGATTGTACTAGCGATTCGTCTTATAAAAACTGTTGAAAAAGTTGATAAAGTTGTAGATGATGTAAATACAAAATTACATAAACTGGATGGCTTATTCGATCTTGTAGATAAGGCTGCAGATATTGTATCGCTTTTAACTGATAAGTTTGTAACGGCGACAATGAATGGAATAACTTCTTTATTTAAAAAGAGAAAAAAGAAAAGTAAAAAAGAAAAGGAGAAAAGTGAGGATGAGTAAGAAAATGGGTAAGAAAAAAGGATTAGGAAAGTTTTTGTTAGGAGCGGGTATTGGAGCAGGTTTAGGAATCTTATTTGCGCCAAAATCTGGTAAAGAAACAAGGAAACAATTAAAAGAAAAACTAGATGAATTAATTGAAAAAGCGAAAGAAGTAGATATTGATGAAGTTAAAGAATATATCGAAACTAAAGTTTTTGAAATAAAGACTGAGTTAGAAGATTTAGATAAAGAAAAAGTAATGAAAATTGCTAAAGAAAAATCTAAACAATTATTAGAAAAAGCAAATGAATTAGTAGATTATTCAATTGAAAAAGGAACTCCTATTTTAGAGAAAACTGCCGATACTATTAGAACTAAAACTATTGAAGTAACAAAAGAAGTTTTAGCAAAATTAGAAGCACAAGACAAAAAAACAAAATAAAAGCCATATGGCTTTTTTTTGTGTCAATAACTTTAAAACTCTTTAATATATGGACATTTTATGCTATAATATTGAAGTAAGTAGGTGGTAATGATGAAACTAAAGAAAACATTATTTCAAATAGCACTATTGTTAGTTTGTCTATTTGGTTCTAATGTTGCTTATGCATCTGAAATAGCACCTTACAGTTATTCTTATAATGATTGGTTATCACTTAGTGAAGAAGCAAAATCAGAAACAATATTAAGACCATATTCTTATGAATTTAATTATACATCAAATAAACCTAGTGTTGATGAAACAGTTTTAGTCGAAGAAGCTAAGAGTTTAGTTTTTCCTTCCCGTTTTACTTTAGGTAATGTTGAAGGAAGAAGTTATTTAACGCCTATTAAAGATCAAGGAACTTCGCTTTTATGTTGGGCCTTTGCAGGAACGACAGCAGTTGAAAGTAATATTCGTTATTTAAATAAAGTATCGAAGGTTTTTAACCCATTTCATGCTTCAGGAGCATTATCTTATACTTATTACGATTTAAGTAATGAATATGGAGCTGCAAACTTTAATGCAGGTGGCAATTTTTATGATGCTGTTACTTATTGGACTAGTGGATTAGGTCCTTATACAGAATCATTTGGATTATATAAAAAGACATTAGCAAACACATTAAATGATAATCCTCGTTATAGTGTAGAACAAACATATACTTTAGGTTCTTTTAATAATTACAGTG
The DNA here is from genome assembly GCA_028708945.1 of Bacilli bacterium. Next base: position 42,634 of record JAQVXV010000004.1, on the reverse strand, counting down.
CAACTGCGATTAAAAGAGCTGCTTTTATAGAGCAAGTAAAAACATTGATAATGACATATGGGGCAGTTTATTTTCAAGCTGCAGCTCCCGACGTTTATGGGACATCAAATGTTTATTATAATACTACTTATAGTTCTGTTTATACAGATTCATCAGTGATGTATAATAACAATCCACATGCAATGGTTATAATTGGATGGGATGATAATTTTAGTAAAGAAAAATTTAATAAAGGTACAAAGGGAACTAAACCATCGCAAAATGGCGCATGGATTGTTCAAAATTCATGGGGAACCGGTTTGGGTGATGGAGGATTTAATTATTATTCATATGAAGATTATGTAATCGGAAATTTTATAAATGGCGTTATTACTGTAAAAGATGTCGATTATAACAATATTTATCAATATAATCCAACAGGTGATTTAGCACGTTCTAGTTCAAAATATGGTGCTAATGTCTTTAATAAAAGAAACAAAGACGAATTGTTAACTCAAATAAGTTTCTATGTTTTAAATCCAAATACACAAGTAAACGTTTATGTAAATTCAGTAGATGGTAGTTTGAATAGCACTAATATGAAAAAAATAACCAGCAAACCAATAACAATTGAATTCGCGGGTTTTTATACTTATGAATTAGAACAACCAATAACTTTATCTAAAACAGAATTTGCAGTTATGATAGATGTTGTAAATAATCAAGATTTTGTTTATAACATTCCACTACAGTCTTATATGACAAACAACAATTTCCAAAAAGAATTAGTAGGAATAATGCCTAATCAAAGTTTTACTTCCTTAAATGGAACTAAATGGAATGATCAATATACTAATGGACATTCAGTGTTTATAAAGGCATATACAGAAGATATAAATGCGCTTTCTACACCTAGTATTGAGTCTGTTGTAAAACAAAATAAAATTAAATCGGGTGGAACTTTATTATTAGAAACATTCACTAAAAATATAGGAAATGGTACAACATTAAACTATAGAATAAAAAATAGTTCCTCAGAGATAGTAACTAATAAATTTCAAATTAAAAAAAATAATCTAATCAACGGAAAAACTTTAGCAGTTATTTCAGCTACAAGCATTCCAGATGATATTTATACAATTGAAATAATTACAGGCAGTAGTAAAGGTAGTATCAATTTTTCGATTGGAAATGTTACACCAACATTAAGTGTTGCAATTGATAAAATAACTGTTGGCCTCAATCAATCTAGAAATATAAAATATTTGGTAAACAATCCTAGTGGATTAACCTTAACTTATAAAACTAGTAACAACGATGTAGTTACAATAACAAATGGCGTAATAAAAGGTGTCAATTATGGAACTGCAAAAATTACAATCAATAATATATATACTATAGATATTGATGTTTCAGAACCGATATATATAAGTAAACCTGGAGATTTTGATATTGTTCGTTCAAATTTAAATGGTTACTATATCTTAAGTAATGATATCGATTTCAAAGATATTTTATATTTTCCAATTGGAACAAGTAGTAATCCTTTTACAGGAATATTTGATGGTAAGGGGTATACAATTAAGAATTTAGCCATTTATACTAGTAGCGAATATACTGGTTTATTTGGAAATACAAAAGGTGCTTTCATTCACAATTTAACAGTTATGGATTCATCAATTGTTGGTAAAGAATATACGGGAATAATCGGTAAATCTTATGGTAACGATATCAAGTCAATAATAAGTTATAATACAGTAGTCGATGGAACTTCTTATGTTGGTGGTATTTTAGGATATGCTAACTATACTAGTATCGACAAAGTTATAAATATATCTGAAATTTATGGTGAGTTACATACTGGAGGTATTGTTGGTTATAGTGCCAATACTATTATTAATAACGCAAATAATCAAACAAAAATAACTGGTACAACTAATACTGGTGGAATAAGTGGCTATTTAAATAATGTAGAAATCTCTTTATCTAACAATAGCGGAAAAATAAGCGGAACAACTAATATTGGTGGAATCGTAGGATATGGAACTTCATTAAATATAAAAAATTGTTCTAATAACGCTGATATTACTGGTAATAATTCTGGTGGAATCGTAGGATATATATTGTCAAGTAGTTATAATTCTTTATTGGATAAAACCTATAATTCTGGTATTATTAGTGGAACGACTTCAGGGGCAATAATAGGAAATGTTGCAACTGGAAATTATATTATATCAAATAACTATAGTTTTACATCTAATGACTTATTTGGAACAACTTTTGATGAAACTACAAACACTTTAAAGAAATCTTCTAGTACAATAAACAATCAAACAAGTTATAGCAATTTTAATTTTTCAAACATTTGGTATATTGATAATTATGCCAAATTGCAATCATTAAAAGAGGCAACGGGAATAGTACTAGAAAAATCTAGTTATACAATAAATGTTGGTGAAAGCTTATATATAAATGCAACAGCGTCACCTCAAACAATAATAAATAAAGTATTAATTTATCAAACGACCAGTCCAAATATTACATTAAGTGGTAATAAAGTTACAGCCAAGTCAACCGGTGATGCAAACATAACAATTAGAACAACTAATGGTGTAACTAAAAATGTATCAGTAAAAGTAATAGATGAATTAAATTCTCAAAATTATAAATTACGAAATAACATGATAACAAAAGTTAGTTCTGATTTAACTATAAGTGAATTTACCAATAATATATTAAAAAAATCAAGTACATATCAAATATATAAAGATGGAAACAAAATTAACAATAACAATATATTGATTGGAACTAATACAGAATTTGTATTAACTACTGGAGCTTCTTCTATAAACTATATAATATCAGTTTCTGGAGATGTAAATGGCGATGGTCAAGTTAATGTTGCAGACTTAGTAAAAATTAATCGTTATATATTAGGACTATCTAGTATTAATATAGAAGCTGAGAAAATAGCAGCGGATGTAACAGAAGATAACAAAATCTTGATCAATGATTTAGTTAAAATAAATCGTTATATATTAGAATTAATAGGTAATTTGTGAGGTGGACAATGAAAAAAATTATCATTTTTATAATATTATTAATAATGCCAATCGGTGTAAGAGCAGCGAGTCTATCTGCAACATGTAATGGTGGCGCGCCTGGTGCCGTAGTTACTTGTACAATAAAAGTGTCAGGGACAAAAGTTGCGGGAGTTCAAACAAATCTTGGAATTAGCAATAATGCTACAATTTCTGGTTTGACAAGAGGAAGTGATTGGAGTGGACAAGTATCTACTTCTAAGATTGCTTTTTATCGTTCAACAGGAATTTCCTCATCAACAGTAGCGACATTACAAGTAAAATTATCTTCATCAGCGGTTAATAATGCAACTTTAACATTGAGTGGAATAATAATCTCAGATGAAAATGGTAATACTGAAAACCTATCTGCAAAAACAGTAGCAATCCCACTTTTATCAAATAACAATAATTTAAGTAATCTTTATTTAAATAATGCTAAAATAAATTTTAGTAAATCCATTACAAATTATAGTGTTACAATTGATGCTCCATCTACAACAATAACAGCTGTAAAAGAAAATGATACAGCGTCTTTTGTAAGTGGTTTTGGAAGTAGAACAGCGCAATTAGATTATGGAAACAATTCAATATTAATAAAAGTAAAAGCAGCAAGTGGCGCTATAAAAACTTATACAATTACAGTTATAAGACCTGATAAAAGAGACAAAAATGGAAATTTAAAAAGTTTAAAAGTCGGCGATAATTTTCTTGTTTTAAAAGGACCTTCGGAATTGTATAAAGTAAATGTTGCAAGTGATGTTAGTACGATAGAAATAAAAGCAGTGACAGAATTTACAAAAGCAGTATTAATGCCAAAATATGGGAATAGAACCGAAAAATTAAACTACGGGGATAACGAAATATTAGTAAAAGTTCTAGCTGAAAATAAAAGCGTAACAGTTTATAAAATAATCGTGAATAGAAAAGATATCCGCGATGATAATAATAAATTGAAATCAGTTAAATTAAGTGAGGGTAGAATAAATTTCAATCCTGAGTATACTAACTATACAGTAAGTGTCGGTTATGATGTTACAAGAATAAATGTATCTGCTTCTGCTTCGAGCGAGAATTCTGAGGTAGATGTAGAGACATTAGGGGAATTAGTAGTTGGAAGTAACCCGTTAAAAATTAATGTAACAGCGGAAAATGGTTCGGTAAGAACTTACAATATTAACTTTGTTAGACTAGCGGAAGGTGAACCAGTACCAAGTGCAGAAATTAAGAAAATAGCAATCGATGGATATGATTTCAAGTTTGACAAAAATATAAATTCTTATTCTTTACAAATCCGAGATGTTGATACTTTAGATATAAAAGTCGAACCTTTAATTGAAGGAACTAAAGTAAAAATAATTGGAAACGAAAAATTAGAAAATAACAGTCGAATTGTTATCTTATCAATAAGCGCTGAAGGAGAAGTAGGTTATTATCAAATAACAGTTCATAAAGTCAGTGCATTTACCTTGTTTATTGCAATATTAGGAAGTATAGTTGTTCTATTTGTTTTAGCACTTCTCATAATGAAAAACACCAACATAAAAAATATGGGATATAAATTTAAAAAAGGAGGAACTCTATATGACTGAAAAGGATAAAAAATATATGATGGATTCCTTTCTTGATAGTGAAGAGGAAATCGGTAGTTTTAATGGAACTGAAATTTTTGTTGAATTAAAAAAGGAAGAAGATGAAATTGAAAAAGCAAAAGCAAAATTTCAAGAAGAACAAGCAAGGTTAAAAAAAGAGCGTGAATTAAAAGAGGAATACCTTAAACACATTGAACGCGAATTAAAAGATGAAATCATCGATGAAAATACTTCTGAAAAGAAAAAGTATTTAAAAGATTTAGAGTTAGAACTAGAGCAAAAAAGAAAAGAGCAAGTAGAAAAAGAAGAAGAAAGAAAATTAAAAAGTGCTCAAAAAGAATTAGAAATAAAAAACCTTGAAAAAGTTTTAATGAATAAAGAGGTTCAACTAAGTACTTTAGAAGAAAAATTAAAAGAAAAAATAGTTGAGCAAAAAATAGAAGAAGAAGAATACAAAAAATTATTTAAAGCTCATGAAGATAGAGTTAAAAACCTTGAAAAAGAGACAGATGAAAAAGAGAAATTATTAACAGAAGTTGAAAAAGAATTAGAGCAAACTAGAATTGCAAAAATTGAGGAAGAAGAAAAATCTGACAAATTATTGCATGATCGTAATCTTAAAAAATTAAAATTAGAAAAAGAAGCTAGAGAAAAAGTTGAATTTTTAAGAGAATTAGAACAAGATTTAGAAAAAAAACGTTTAGAAACACAAACAATGTATGCTAAAACCGAAAGATTTTTAGATGCTAAAGAAAAATTGCAAGAACGTTTAGAAAAAGAAGTAGAAAGAAAAGAAAAAGAATTAAAAGAATTAGAATCAAAAATTTTATTAAATGTTGAAAGCAATGAAAGCGAAACATATCAATATCTAAAAAAATTAGAGGAAAAATTAAATGTAAAACGTTTAGAAAAAGAACAACGTGATATAGACATTAAAAAATTAGGTGTTGCAAAAGATACAGAAAAAGAAAAATTACTAAAAGAAGCAAAAATAATAGAAGAAGAATTGTCTGTTATTGAAGAAGAATTAAAAGTAAAACAAATAGAAAAACAAAAAACAACGACAGAAAAAGAAAAACTTATCGAAAAACTTGAAAAAGAATTATATGATAAGAGAAAAGAAAAAGAAAAACAAGAGAGTGAAATTTTAAGAGTAGAATCTGAAAAAATAGCTGAGAAAAACAAATTAGATGAATTGGCAAAAGTAAAAGAAAAAGAATTGCGCGATTTAGAGTTTGAATTAGATGCTACTCGTAGACAAAAACGTAAGGAATTACAAGAGGCAGCTACTCAAACAAGAGAAGCAGAACAAGAACAAAATCGTTTGGAGAAGGAACAAAAAGAAAAAGAATTGTATTTACAACGTTTAGAAAAATCATTAGAAGAAAAACGTCTTCAAAAAGAAAAAGAAATTAAAGAAGCAGCCGATTTAGCATATCAATCAGAGTTAGAAAAAATTCGTTTGGAAAAAGAGAGAGAAGAAAAAGAGGCATATTTAAAACAACTAGAAAGATCATTAGAAGAAAAACGAATTCAAAAAATTAAAGAGGAATTAGAAACTAACAAATTAGAATCCGATAATGATAATCAATATGAAACATTGCAAGCTAAGTTAAAAGAAAAAGAAGAATACTTAGCAAATCTCGATAAAGAAATTAAGATTAAAAAAGAAGAAAAAGAGAAAAAAGAAAAAGAAGAACGAGTTTTAGCGCTTCAAAAAGAAGAAGAACGAATAAAGAAAGCGAAAGCAGCAAGAGAAAGAGAAATAGAACTACATCGAAAAGAACAAGAATTAAAAGAAAAAATTGCTCTAAAAGAACAAGAAAGAGCGAAGGAATTAAAGCAAGCAATCAGTAGAGTACCAGAAAAAATAGATAGTCGAAGTGAACCAAAAGAAATTGATTATATATTAGGAATTAGAAAAAGATATGTAGATGTAGATGAGCCTATTCAAAAGATGAAAGATTTTGGACAAGACGCTGAAGAGTTCAAAAGCGATAAAAAACTTTGTCCAAATTGTGGAATGGCAAATGCATCAACAAATGAACATTGTTTCTTTTGCCAAACAAAACTATAACTTTCGTTGACAAAAAATATAACTTTTGAGATAATTAAATCACTGAGGTGAGAATATGTTACAAGATAGAATTTTATTAACTAGTAAAGATGTATTAGAAAAAGAATTTAAAGTCGATACTAGAGGATATCGTCCTCAAGAGGTAGATAAATTTTTAGATGTTGTAATAAGAGATTACGAGGAATATAACAAAATTATAAAAGAACTTGCATATGAAAAAAAAGAACTTGTTGAAGATAATGTTAAATTAAAACAAGAGATAAGAAGATTAGCAACACAGTTAGAGGCAATGAAAACAGCTGGTGGTACTGATGTATCTAATGCTGACTTATTGCGAAGATTATCAAATTTAGAAAAAATCATATATGGTAAATAATACTTTGACAAACGCTGCATTCTTGTAATGTAGAGGAAAGTCCATGCTCGCACTATCTGTGACGATAGTAGTGTTCGTGCTGAAGGAAAAAATAACTTCAGGTAGCTTTTAGCTAACGGCGCTGAATTAACCTAAGTCTTAGGATATGGTTATATTAAGCGTAAAGTGCCAAAGAGACGATACTATTTAGAAATGAATAGTCTGGAACGCGGTAAACCCCACGAGTGAGAAACCCAAATTATGGTAGGGGAACTTGATAGAAGGAATCGAACTGATATCAGGATCAATATGATAGATAAATGTTTGTCGCTTACATTGTAAGAACAGAACATGGCTTATAAAGAATTATTTATTTATAAAGGTGGAATGAAATGAAAGAAATCGGGGAGAAATTAAGACTAGCTCGCGAAGATATAGGAATTTCTATAGAGGAAGCAGCTGAAGATTTAAAAATGCGCCCCAGTCAAATTGAAAATATTGAAAATGGGGACATTGAACAATTCAAAGACATTTTCTATTTAAAGTATTTTATTCGTGATTACTCAAAATATTTAGGAATAAACTATGAAGAAATGGTCGATGAATTCAACGAATATTTATTTGATTACACATCTAAAATATCGCTTGATGAAATTAAAAAAGCTAAAAAAGAAATTAAAGAAAAAAATAGCGATAAGATTTCTTCTCCTTATACAATCGAGTATAAAGAAAAAGTCAGTGCAAAAAAAGTTTTAATGTATATATTTATTACAATCATAGTGTTAATTATAATTTACTTTCTATTTAAGTTCATAATCAATGTTTTTTAAGGAGGAATTAAGATGAATTTACCTAATAAATTAACAATGCTCAGAATCTATTTAACAATAGCAATTATATTTATACTATTATTTCCATTTGGTGAAATTGGTATTAATTTACCTAAATTATTTATTAACGAAGCTATAGTTGTAGATATAAAATATTTCATAGCAGGTTTCTTGTTTATAATAGCGTCATTAACAGATTTCTTAGATGGCTATATAGCAAGAAAATATAATTTAATTACAGATTTTGGTAAAATGATCGATGCCATAGCTGATAAAGTATTAGTTAATTCGGCTTTGATTATATTAGCTGCACAAGGAGTTATTCATCCAATAATACCGGTAATTATAATATTTAGAGATACTGCTGTAAATTCAATCAAAATGATAGCCGGAAACAAAGGACAAGTAGTTGCTGCTATCAATACCGGTAAAATTAAAACAGCATGTATGATGGTTGGTTTAACCTTAGCATTCTTTTATAACTTGCCTTTTGCATTTTGGAATCTAAGAGTTGCTGATTTATTGTTGGCAGTTGCAACAATATTATCAATTGTTTCAGGTTTCCAATATTATGCAATAAACAAACATTTAATAGAAATAAAATAAGATACAAAAGTATCTTTTTTTTAAGGATTTTTTATTTCATATTACTATATAAATAATAAGGGAAAATCTCATTTACAAAAAACGAACAAATGTTTGCAAAAAGTATTGACAAACAAATTTATAAGATATATAATACAGGTATACTAAAGGAGGAAACAAAATGGTTAAACCATCTTCAGATAAAACTTTAGATCAAGTTTTATTAGATCTTGAAAAACAATTTGGAAAAGGAGCTGTAATGAAACTTGGTAATAACGAAGTACAAAAATTAGAAGTTATTTCAAGTGGATCGATTAGTTTAGATATTGCTTTAGGAATAGGTGGATATCCTAAAGGAAGAATTATAGAAATATATGGACCCGAATCTTCCGGAAAAACAACTTTTGCATTACATGCAATCGCAGAAGCACAAAAAATTGGAGGAAGGGCAGCTTTCATTGATGCTGAACATTCACTAGATCCTCAATATGCCGCTAAATTAGGAGTAAACATCAACGAATTGTTACTATCACAACCAGATAATGGGGAACAAGCTTTAGAAATATGTGAGGCTTTAGTAAGGAGTGGAGCAATTAGTATAGTTGTAATCGACTCTGTTGCAGCATTAGTACCACAAGCCGAAATAGAAGGTGAAATGGGAGAATCTCACGTTGCACTACAAGCTAGATTAATGAGCCAAGCTTTAAGAAAACTTTCAGGTATAATAAATAAAACTAATACAATAGCAATATTTATTAATCAATTAAGAGAAAAAGTTGGGATTATGTTTGGTAATCCTGAAGTTACACCTGGCGGAAGAGCATTAAAGTTCTATTCTTCTGTTAGATTAGATATTAGAAGAGTTGATCAAATTAAAAATGGAACTGATATAATTGGAAATAAGACTTCTGTAAAAGTTGTTAAAAATAAAGTAGCGCCACCATTTAAAATTTGTAATGTAGATATAATGTATGGAGAAGGCATTTCTCGTGAAGGAGAACTTGTCGATTTAGCAAGTGATTTATCAATAATTGATAAAAGTGGTGCATGGTATTCTTACAATGGTGAAAAAATAGGTCAAGGTAAAGAAAATGTTAAAGAACTATTTAAAAAGAATTCTAAATTAAAAGAAGAAATTGAAGATAAAGTAAGAGAACATTATCAGATTAAAGCAAAAGCAGAAACTAAAAAACAAGAAAAAAAATAAGAAACAAAAAGTTCTAAGTAGAGCTTTTTTTGTATAAATAAAAAAAATGTATTCATAATAATTCTAGGAGGAATTTTATGGATAAAAACAAATATAAAGAATTAATAAATCGCCATTATCCTAAGGAAAATATTTTCATAAATGCTTTAATAGCGTTTATAACTGGAGGATTGATGGGAGTCTTAGGACACCTTCTTATGCAACTTTATGCTTATATTTTCTCAATACCAGTAAATGAAGCATCAATTTTTATGATAATTACTTTAATCTTTATAAGTAGTCTATTAACTTCAATGGGTGTTTTTGATAAAATGGTTAATTTTGCTAAATGTGGTTTAATAATCCCAATTACCGGATTTGCACATTCTATGATGAGTGCAGCTTTAGAATATCGAAAAGAAGGCCTGGTTTTAGGAATAGGTGCTAATATGTTGAAACTGTCAGGTACTGTAATTATATTTGGAGTTGTCAGCGCATACGTTTTTGGATTGATAAGGGTATTAATAGGAACAATATGACATTTAAATATAACAATGTATATATTCAAGACGCTAGTACAGTAACAGGACCTTATGAATCTGATGGACCATTTAGCAAACTATATGATAAAAGTTATACTGATTTATATTTTGGTTATCCAACATGGGAACAAGCCGAAAGTAGATTAATAGAAGAAAGTGTCGATATTTTATTAAAAAAAGTAAATAAAACAAAAGTTGATATTGATTTGTTTATATCTGGTGATTTATTAAATCAAATAGTAGCATCTAGTTATGCTGCTAATAAATTAGGAATGCCTTTTTTAGGTATTTATAGTGCCTGTGCTACTAGTTGTGAATCAATAATAATAGCCGCTAATATGATCGAAGCTAAACAAATAAAAAATTGTATTTGCTCAACATCTTCTCATAATGGGGCAGCAGAAAAACAATTTCGCTATCCAGTTGAATATGGAGCACCTAAGAAAAAAACAACTACATTTACTTCAACTGGAGGTGCTAGTGCATATTTAACTTATAGTAAAAAAGGTATTAGAGTAGAAAGTGCTACTATTGGAACAGTAGTAGATTTAGGTGTAAAGGATATTTATAATATGGGGGCAGTTATGGCACCATCAGCAGCAGAGACAATCTATAAACATTTAAATGATACTAAAAGAGAAGTAGGGTATTATGACTTGATACTAACAGGAGATCTAGGAGAGATAGGAAAAAAGATATTAAAAGATTATATGGAATTAGAGTATGGAATCAGTTTAAAAAACTATAACGATAGTGGAACTATGATTTATGATTTAGATAAACAACCCGTTTATTCAGGTGCTAGTGGACCTGCTTGTCTACCATTAGTAACATATAGTAGTATTTTTGATAAGATGAAAAAAGGTGAGTTAAGCAGGGTTTTAATTGTTGCCACCGGTGCTTTAATGAATGCCACAATGGTGAATCAACGTTTAAGTATCCCTAGTATTTCTCATGCTGTTAGTTTGGAGGTAATCGATGATATACTTTAATGCATTTTTATTTGCTGGAACTGTATGTGCAATTGGACAATTATTACTTGATAATACCAAATTAACACCAGGACACATTACAACTATATTTGTAGTTATTGGAGCATTCTTAGATGTATTTAGCATCTATGATAAAATCGTCCTATGGGCTGGAGGCGGTGCCTTAGTACCAATTACTTCATTTGGACATCTCTTAATTCATGGTGCTATGGATATGAGCTTAGATCAAGGTGTAATGGGACTATGTATGGGAATGTTTAATTTAACAGCTTCTGGAATAACATCAGCAATTGTATTTTCTTTTATTTTTTCATTAATTTTTAAACCAAAAAATTAATATGTGTAAAACAAGCAAATTAGCTTGTTTTATTTTTTTTATATTCTTTATTTTATATAGTAATCGTGTTATAATTAAGTAATAAATGGGGAAATAGAGGTATTTATGGAAGAAAAAATAATTGATATATTAAAAAATAACGGTCAAGCTATGAGTATAGACCACATAAGAGAACGTTTAGAGTTAACAACAGTTGAAGGATTAAAAGAAGTAATGAAAAATTTAAATCAACTAGAAGATGATTATAAAATTACTAGAACTAAAAAGAATAACTATATGCTTTTTGATAATACTAATTTTAAAATTGGTACTTTAAGCGTAAATTCTCGCAAATTCGGCTTTGTTGATATTCCTAATGATAATTCTTATTATATTGACAAAAGAAATATGGATAAAGCTATCCATAGTGACAAAGTATTAATGGAAGTAATAGATCATGAAAAAAAAGAGGGAAAAGTAGTTAAAGTTTTATCACGAACAATAAATCAAGTAGTTGGTGAATTTATTTATAAGAAAAACAAAGGTGTTTTAGTATTAGATGACGATAAAATAAATGTTAAAATCGAAATAGACAAAAAAAAGACTATGGGCGCTATGGATGGGCATAAGGTATTAGCAAAAATAACTAATCACGTTAAAGATGATATTTATAGAGGTGAAATATTAAAAGTATTAGGACATAAAAATGATCCTGGTATCGATATTTTATCGATTGTTGCCTCTTTAGGAATAAGCTATACTTTTAGTGAAGATTTAATCAAAGAAGTTGATGCTATACCATATGAAGTAGAAAAAGAAGAACTAATTGGTAGAATAGATTTGAGAGATAAACAAATTTTTACAATTGATGGTGATGATACTAAAGATATCGATGATGCAATTTCAATTGAAAGATTAGAAAATGGTAACTATGTATTAGGAGTACATATTGCAGATGTAAGCCATTATGTTAAAGAAAACAGCTTAATTGAAGAAGAAGCTTATTTAAGAGGAACAAGTGTATATTTAGCAGATCGAGTAATACCGATGTTACCACATAAGTTATCTAATGGAATTTGTTCTTTAAATGAAGGTTCTGATCGATTGACTCTATCTTGTGAAATGATTATTGATGAAAAAGGAAAAATAATCGATAAAAAGATTTTTGAAAGTGTTATAAGTTCTAAAAAGAGAATGACTTATAAAAATGTAAATAAGGTATTAGAAGAAAACATAGTACCAATTGGATATGAAGAATATGAACAACCACTACGATTAATGCACGATTTAGCGCGAATATTAAGAAAAGAAAAAATCAATAGAGGTTATATTGAATTTGATATTGATGAAGCTAAAATTGTAGTCGATGAAAAGGGAACAGCAATCGATGTTGTTAGAAGATATCGTGGAGTTGGTGAAAACATCATTGAAGACTTTATGATTGCAGCAAACGAAGCAGTAGCATCAACTGTTTATTATATGGAATTACCATTTATTTACCGTATCCATGGGGAACCAAATGCTGAAAAAATTCAAAATTTCTTAAAACTATTAAGGGTTCTTGGATATAAAATAAATGCAAGATTAGATAAAGTAACTCCTAAAGTAGTTCAATCAATCTTAGACGATTTAAAAGATAAAAAAGAATTTTATGTTTTATCAAGTCTATTATTAAGAAGTATGCAAAAAGCAATATACGATTACAACAATATTGGGCACTTTGGACTTGCTAGTGACTGTTATACTCATTTTACTTCTCCTATTAGAAGATATCCAGATTTAACCGTTCATCGTTTGTTAAAAAAATATTTATTTAAACACAAAATAGATAATGAAACTATTAATTATTTTGAAAATAAATTACCTTCTTTAGCAAAACATGCTTCTGATGCAGAACAGACATCAATTGAATGCGAAAGAGCAGTTGATGATATGAAAATGGCTGAATATATGTTAAATTATATCGGTAATGAATATGAAGGGATGATAACTGGTACAACAACTTTTGGAATGTTTATTATGCTTGAAAATTTAGTTGAAGGTTTAGTTAGAATTGATTCACTAGCAAATGATAGATATTTCTATGATGAAGAAACATCATCACTTGTAAGTCAAAAAAATAAAAGGGGTTATCGTTTAGGTGATAAAGTGAAAATTGTAGTAACTGCAGCATCTAAGGAAAAAAGAACCATCGATTTTGAAGTTGTAGATAATCGAAGGACAGAACAATTTCAAAAGGTAAAACAAAATGATGGGAGGAAAAAATGAAAAAGATAAAGTGGAAAAATATTCTAGTTTTATTTGTTTTTGTTTTATCGCTAACACTTTTTGGTTGTAACAAAAAAGAAGGCTTAGGTTTAAAGCCTTTTGAAGAAAAAGAAGATCAAATAAAAGAATACAATCTATCAGTTTTTGCAGTAGGAGATGCTTTAATACATGGTTATGTTTATATGGATGCTAGAAAAAGTGATGGAACTTATGATTTTACAAGTATGTTTAGTCATATTAAAGAAATAACTAATGATTATGATTTAGCGTTTTATAATCAAGAGTCTTCAATCGGAGGCTCTAGTTTAGGTTATTCTGGATACCCTAGATTTAATTCACCACAAGAAATTGGTGAAAACTTAGTTGATTTAGGATTCAATTTAGTTGCTTTAGCAAATAACCATACTATGGATAAAGGTGTAACGGGTGCTAAACACTCTGCAAATTTTTGGGCAAATCAAAAATCTGTCTTATCAGTAGGTAGTTATACAAGTCAAGAGGAAAGAGACAAAGTAGTTGTAAAAGAAAAAAATGGTATAACTTATACTTTATTAGGGTATACAACTGTTACAAACGGGCTTGTACCACCAGTAGGATATGAATACTTGATGAATGTTTATAACGAAGAACAAGTTAAAAAAGATATTGCAAAAGTAAGAGATTTAGTCGATATAGTTATGGTATCTATGCATTGGGGCGAAGAAGATATATATAGTCCAAATCAAAGTCAACAAGATCAAGCAAAGTTTTTAGCAGAACAAGGTGTAGATGTTGTAATTGGACATCATTCACATACTGTTCAACCAATAACATTTATTGATGATACTTTAGTTATCTATTCACTAGGAAACTTTATATCTAATCAAAAAGATGTTTCAGTTGGAAACAATATTGGTTTAATGGTTGGATTTAATATAAATAAAAAAGTTGAAAAAGAAGAAACAAAAATTTCAATAACAGAAGTTAAAGGTGATTTGTTCTGGGTTCACTCTTATAATCATAGAGGTTATGAAGTTGTTCCTTTTAACAAAGTAACAAATGCAATGTTAAATAATAAAGATTCGGTTTATTCACAATATAGTTCAATTATTAATAAGTACAATAATGGTGCTATAAAAGTTGGTGCATTTTAATGATTGAAATTAATAACAGAAAAGCAAGACATGATTTTGAAATCATAGATACTATTGAATGCGGTATCGAATTAAAAGGAACAGAAGTAAAATCGATTAAAAAAGGTAATGCGAATATAAAGGATAGTTATGCAATTATCAAAAATGGCGAATGTTTTTTACTCAATATGCACATAAGTCATTATGAAGAAGGCAATCAATTTAATCATGAAGAAACAAGAACAAGAAAACTTCTATTACATAAAAAAGAGATACTAAAAATAAACGATAGTATTCGTATCGACGGATATACTTTAATACCATTAAAAATCTACTTTTTAAAAAACAAAGCAAAGGTTTTAATCGGTATTGCTAAAGGAAAAAAACAGTATGATAAAAGAGAAGATATCAAAAAAAGAGATATTGAAAGAGAATTAAGAAAAAAATATAAAAACAATTAGATTCACGAAAATAAATTAATTGAAAAAACAATCTATTTATGTTATTATATCTTTATGGAAAGGGTGGTAATTTGGATAGTTACAGCGAAACAGGGGAGTACGTAGAAAGAAATGAAACTAGTCCCAAAAAAGTCCTTATAATTATTTTGATTATTTTATTTTTACTAATAGGATCGTTCTTCTTAATAAGATACTTATTCTTCGGTGATAGTAAGGAAGAACTCTTACTAAAAGCTACTAAAGAATATATTATAAAAGATGAAACTAAGTTACCTGATCTTTCAGGAGAATATACAATAATTACATTAGATGAATTACTAGAAAACAAATCAGTCAAAAGCAAACACAAATTTAAAGAATGTAATGAAGAAGAAACTTTAGTAAAAGTTTTCAAATTAGAAAGTGGAAAAATTCATTATGTACCTTTATTAACATGTGAAGATGTTGTATCAGATGATCTATATAATGATTGGATTTATGGTGAAGAAAGTGATATAATAGAAAATGAGAGTGATCTTAACTTCTTATTTGTTCCAAAGGAAATTAATAAGGATGCACTTAAAGACCTTGACATAAAGAATGTTGTTGAAAAAGAAAACACTTATCAAAAATATTATGTTTTATCAGAAAACCAAGGTTACAGATATCGAGATATGTCTTGGATATGGGAAGGTAAGATTAGAAAATATTATCCTGATCAAGTTACTGATATTAATAAAGTAACTTTTACATCAATTACCTCACCTTCAACTGATTATCCTTATCCTAGTGATAAAATATCGGTGACATATTATACCTCAAACGAAAGACCAGCATCATGTAGTTCTAAAAGTGAATTTATAGTAGTAGGAAAATCGACATATACAGCTCCAAGAGCAATCTATGGATGCTATTATGTTAATCCAGAATTACCGGCCCTTTTATTTCAAACATGTAAAAGTGCTGGATTGAAGGAATTACCTAATTATAAAGTTCAATATACATGCGGCGATACTGCTCAAGATGCAAAAGTTGCAAAAGATTATAAATGTAATGCAACATGTGCCTCAGATTTAAAGTTATCAGCTGATCGTGCAAGTTGTGGAAAATATGTATGTCCTTCCGCTTGGACAGATTGGACAAAAACAAAGTGTACTGGTGGAACCGATGTTTGTAAAACAAAGCAACAAACAGAATATAAATGGTATAAACTAGTAGATGGAGAAACGGAAGAATACTTACCTTCAGCACCATATACAGGATTAACTAAAAAAGGTGAAGGTAAAAAGACTAATTGGAGTCAATGGTCAACAACTAAAGTGGTGGCAACTGGATCAAGAGAAGTTGAACAAACAAAGTTGTTAAAATTAAAAGTAGTTCCTAATAACGTTGAAAAATATTGGACACCGTTAAGTAATGTTCCAATAACAGAAGCAGGAATGATTCAAGCGTTCAAGGAAAAAGGTTACAAGGTAGAAACACTAGAAGATATTTATAATCATAGTGGAATAACTTATGGACTAGTGCTACAATATAGAAATATAAAAGAGAAAGAATAAAGGAGGAATAAACATGGAAGAAAAACAAATGTTAAAAATTACAGATGAAACAGGAGTAGAGAAAGAAGTTGAGGTATTATCATATTTTACCTTAAATTCAAATGGTAAAAAGTACTTGATATATACTGAAAATGTAACTGATGAGTCTGGTAATGTAGAAATCTATACATCAGAAGTGGTAGAAAAAGAAGATGATTCAATTGAATTATATGGCGTTGAAGATGAAAATGTATGGAATGAAATTAAACAAGTAATGATCGATTTAGCAAAAGAAGGGGAGTAGTGGTATAAATGGAAAAAATAACTTTAGAAGATATTAGAAGTTTAAATCCAGATTCAAAAATTAAAGTAATTTCTAAAAAAATTATTAAGTTCGTACCTAGTATGTTCGATAAAGTTAGAAAAAATTACATTGAAAAAATAGTTTTGAATACTTTGGATAATAACGAGATCAATAAAATTGAAAAAGTAAACGAAGTAATAAAAGACATAATTAATAAAAATCCTGAAGTTCAAGCAGCAGAAGAAAGTATCGAAAAAGCAAAAAGTTATAAAAAAGCATTAGAATCTGGTGAAGTTAGTGGTTTAGCAGAATTTGAGGTAGGAGATTACATCAAAAGAATGGATGATGCAATCAGAAAAGGTCAAAAAGCTCAAATAAAAGCAATAAGAAAACCAAGTATTAGCTATTTAAGAAAAGAACTTAAAGAAGTAATAAAAGAACAAAAGCAAACTTTATTGAAAGAAAAAGAAATCTCGGAAATAAATGATGCAAATGTAGCATTAATGGCACAAATTGAAGAAAATAGAAAAAGGGAAGCTGAATTAAAAGGAATTCCTTATGTACCTTTAGCGGTTAATCAAATTGGTCAAAATGTTGAAGGAACAACTGTTAGTGCAACTCAAGAAGAAGAAAAAACAAATGAAGATAATTCAACTATAATACCGACTAATCTAGAAGAAAATGTTAATGAAGAACAAGAAAACATAAATGAAGAACAAGAACAACAAGTAGAAATTGAAGAAGAAAAAGAAGACAAAAAAGAAGAAGAAAAAGAAGAAGAAAAAGAAGAAGAAAAATCAGCTCCGATTAAAGGAAAGTATTCTGATCCTTCAGAAGAATTGTTAAAACAAGCAAATTCTAAGAAAGTTAAAGAAAACAAAAAAGGTTTCATTGCTAAAATGAAAAAAGGAATCCTTAAAGGAGTTATT
Organism: Bacilli bacterium; assembly: GCA_028708945.1. The sequence goes on along the minus strand of JAQVXV010000004.1, from coordinate 24,509 downwards.
ATAGTAGCGCTGATTACTGGAATAGGATTAAGTGTAAACCCAATAGTAAAAGCACCGGAGACAACTTATACAAAACATCCAACACCGGTAATAGAGAATGCACAACAAATGGATAATTTAACAGAGGAAGAAGAAAAAGAAATTATTGAGGAAATAGAAAAAGAAGTTGAAACTGTGGCAAAAGCAACAAAAGAGAAAAAAACAGAAAAAACACCAGAGAAAAAAACAGAAAAAACACCAGAGAAAACATCAGAGAAAACACCAGAAACAACACCAGAAACAACACCAGAAACAACACCAGAACTAACACCAGAACTAACACCAGAACCAACACCAGAGCCAATACCAGAACCAACACCAGAACCAACACCAGAACCGGTTGTAGAAGATGCTGGTATAGGAAATCCAACATTTATATTAAATCATGGTGAACAATATGGTAATTTCTTAAATACAACTGGTGGACCAGTACTCGTTGATTTGTTAACTGGAGAAAATCTTGGCCCTGCTAATGTTACTCCTTCAGAAGCAATGGGAGTACGTGTAAGATAAAGAATAAGGAGGAAAGAATGGAATCTAAAAAAAATCAAATTATTGATTTAGAGGGAAGTTCAAGCTATATTATATTAGAACATGCTATATATAAAGGTGAAAACTATTATCTTGGAGCCAGATTATCAGAAGATAAAAAAGAAATTACTGATGATATGACATATATACATGAAATTAATAAAGAAGATGGAGTATATTTTGAAACAGTGACTGATTTTGATTTAATCAAAAAACTGACAAAATATATGGATCAATAAAATTAAGCCTCAGGGCTTTTTTTATTGCTTTTTTTATAACAATGTGCTATAATTCCGGCATGGGGCTGCTTTGGTTTCGACAGGGATAATGAAGTATAAATGGCAAGTCGAAGGTACGCGTCAAGTACACAAAAAAATATCTGGAAACAGAAATCAATTAGCTTTCGCTTAATATAAGCAAGCTGCTTTATATGTTTTTACCCACGGGGACTTATAAAGCTCGATTTAGTGGGATATATTATTGTATAGCCAAGCTACAATAACGAATAATATTGGCTTACTAAAACACAGATTGTCAATTGTCGAATGTTTTAGGAAATAATATTAATTGACTAAACTTGTAGATGTTTATATGAATTTGTTTTTGGACAGGAGTTCAATTCTCCTCAGCTCCACCATAAGAAAATAACCCTTGAAATTCAAGGGTTTTAATATTTTTATATACAATTTATATACAAATAATTATTGCTCTGTTATAATGCTTATTTAATCTAGAAAAAATTGCTTTTTAAGTGTATAATGTATATAAGAGTATGTTATTAATTTATTTGATTTGAACATTATAACGTTGAAAATGCTTTAAAAAAACCATGCTAATGCAATAGATTATCAAACTCTTACTAACAAAAAACATAAAATGTATTTAAATATTTCTATGTTTTTTCTTGTTATTAAATATATAAAATTTGAAGGTGGATTTATATGTTAGATAGTAAAAACAAAAAAAGTAATATTTTTCTAATAGTTTCATTAATTGCATTATTGATATTATTTTTTATTCTTCCTCTGTCAAACGATGACTTTAGACATGGCGCTTCAGGGATGATTATTAATTTTATGCGCTATCTTAATGGTAGGTATTTAGGTAATGCTATAAGTATATGGCTTGCTGCCAGCACTATTTTTAGAGTTATTACTAAAACAATAGTTGTGATATTATTCTTATTATTAATAAAAAAAATGTTAAATATTAAAAACAATGCATATTTATTAATTTTTTTAATGTTAATTATGGCTATGCCTAAAGAATTATTTAGACAAGTTATACCCTTTAATGCAGGTTATGCGAATTATGTTATTCCAATTGTTGGAATAATGATTGCCGTATATATTCATTTGGGGAATGTTGAATTAAAAAATAACTTCTTTACTTTTTGTATTTCTTTTGGTTTAGGAATATTTAATTCATTGTTTATGGAACACTATACAATATTTAATTTAATATTATCAATGTATTTGTTGGTATATAATTACAAAAAAAACAAGAAATTGAATAGTATATATTTATACTTTTTTATAGGTTCAATTATTGGAACATTTGTTATGTTTAGTAATTATAATTATATTCAGATATTTAATAGTGACGATTTTCAAAGTTATCGCTCCTTGGATTTATCAAAAGATTTGCTAACTAAACCTTTTATAATCATTAGTGATGCTTTTATAAATAATTTAATTTTGAATTTAACTATTACCCTTTTAGTATCTACGTTATATTTTAAGAAAATAAGACAAAAAAATAATGATTCAGTAATTAAGTTAGTAATGATGTTTATCTATTTTTATGCTATTTATTTATTAATGAAATTTACAAATCCAGGTTTATTAACTTCTGATCATTATGTTAATTTAATTAAAATATTTGAAGCAATTATCACATTATTATTTTATATTTGTTTAACATTTATACTTTATAAGACTAAATTGTTTAATAAAGACGAAAGATATCGTTACATATTTTATATTGTAAGTATAATCCTTTTATTAGGACCACTTACTGTTGTTACTCCTTTATGGCCTAGGTGTTATTTAATTATATATTTTATTAAAACCCTTTTTATTATAGATCTTATGTTATCGATGGAAAAAAATAAAATAATCCTTATTGATCGTAGTTTAAACTTTGTTATAATATTAATCATTATTCAAATTATTTATTATTTTACTATCTATGGAGAGATATTTATTAATAATAGTAAGCGAATTGGAATAGTTTACACTGCTATTAAAGAGGGTAATCAAATAATATATGTAGAGCCTTTACCTAATCAAGAATATATACATGGAACTATATGCACCGAATATGATAGAAAAGTGTTTAAGGAGTTTTACAAAATACCTGATGATGTGTTAGTTGAAATAAATTGTAATAATTAATATAATTGGAAACCAATATTTGATGCAAGGTTTCCTTTTTTAATGTTTATTTTATTTATTAAATTAAACAAAAAATTAGGTATTTCCTAATTTTTTAATAACATTAATTTCTTATAAACAATTGAGTCCAAAAAGTATTACCATTATCATCTTTTACAGCACCAACACCAATTTGATTATATGTTGGATTTAAAATGTTTGCACGATGTTCTGTAGAGTTCATCCAAGAGTTCATAACTTCTGCAGCAGTTCTTTGTCCACTAGCAATGTTTTCGCCAGCAGTAGTGAATTCAACTCCAAAAGTTCTAAGCATTTCAAAAGGACTTCCGTATGTAGGAGAATTGTGTCCAAAATAATTATTATTTATAAAATCTTGTGATTTTATTCTAGCAATTCTATTTAATTCATTATTTTCACTAAGTCTTTGGACACCTACTTTTTCCCTTTCAATATTGACTAAACGGATAACTTCTGTCTCTAATGGACGCATATCATCAGAAACATCAGGACCACTTGGAATAATTGGAATATTGATTGTTTGCCCTGGAAAAATAAGAGTTGGACTAGTAATTTGGGGATTAGCCATCAACAATTCGTTTAATGTAATTCTATATCTTTTCGCTATGTTCCACATAGTATCTCCAGAGACTACTGTATAAGTTGAATTATTATTGCTAGGAATATTAATTGTTTGCCCAGTAAGAATAAGTGATGGATTACTGATATGAGGATTAGCCATCAATAAATTATTTAATGTAATTCCATATCTTTGAGCTATACTCCACATAGTATCGCCTGGTACTATCGTATAAGTTGTCATATTATACCACCTTTCTATTATTTACCTAAATTTACATTATAGTATATGAAATAATGATTTTTTTGCAACCAACAGATAAATTTCCAATATAATCTAATAATTTATTGAAATAAAAATTTTATAGTGTTATAATTAAAAAGAGCCTAAGAGTTCTCAGAAATGAGGACTTTTTTGTATATATGGAGGGATTATGAGTAAATTTATTTTTGTTGTTGGGGGGGTTATGTCATCAGTAGGAAAAGGAGTTGCAACGGCGTCAACTGCTAAACTATTAGAATCAAGGGGCTATAACGTCACTTGTATTAAAATTGATCCTTATATTAATGTAGATGCAGGAACAATGAGTCCAACTGAACATGGAGAAGTTTTTGTAACCGATGATGGTGATGAAACAGATCAAGATTTAGGAAACTACGAAAGATTTTTAAATAAAAGTATTTTATCAACAAACTATATGACTACTGGTCGTGTTTATAATACAGTTATAAATAACGAAAGAAATCTAAAATATGGTGGAAAATGTGTAGAAGTTGTTCCCCATATTCCATTAGAGGTAATTGGGAGAATAAAAAATGCTGCTAAATTAACTAAATCAGATATTGTACTTATTGAAATAGGTGGAACTATTGGAGAATATCAAAATCTATTATTTTTAGAAGCTGCAAGAATGATGAAAATAGAAACTCCTAAAGATGTTGCCTTTATGATAGTGTCATATTTACCAATACCACCAATGGTAGGAGAAATGAAAACAAAACCTACTCAAACCGCGGTTAGAACATTGAATTCAGCAGGAATTCAAGCGGATATTATATTGTGTCGTTCTGAAGAATCAGTTGATGAAAAAAGAAAAGAAAAATTGTCATTCTCTTGTAATGTTCCTAAAAACTGTGTCATTTCAGCGCCTGATGTTAGTTCAATATACGATATTGCTATTAACTTTAAAAACGAATTTTTAGATGATCGATTAATTGAAATTTTAAATTTAAGAAAAAGAAAAGACAATGATGGAATAATAAAATGGCAAGCTTTATCTAGTAAAATTAAAAACTTAAAAAAAGAGGTAAAAATAGGGATTGTAGGCAAATACTTTAAGACAGGGGATTATGTATTAGCAGACTCTTATTTATCGGTAATTGAGGCTGTTAAACACGCTTCCTGGGCGTTTGATATGAAACCTTCAATCACTTGGCTATCATCTGATGATTATGAAAAAGAACCAGACAAATTAACAGAACTTTCAAACTTTGATGGAGTTATAGTTCCTGGTGGTTTTGGTAAAAATGGTGTTGAAGGAAAAATATTAGCAATTAAATATCTAAGAGAAAAAAATATTCCGTTTTTAGGATTAGGTTATGGTATGCAATTAGCAACAATTGAATTTGCACGTAATATTGCCAATATAAAAAATGCAACTACCGAAGAGATTGATGATAAAGCAGATAACTTAATTTTTCATAGTACAAATGAAATAAAAAAATTAAATCATAAACAAATGCGATTAGGAGCACATTCTTGTATAATAAGCAAAAACACGAAAGCCTATGAAGCTTATAAAAGTCAAAACGTTTCTGAACGCCACCGTCACAAATATCAATTTAATGATAGATATCTAAAAAGATTAGAAGAAAACGGATTAATTATTTCAGGTATATCATCAGATAATAAATTTATTGAAATTGTTGAATTATTTAATCACAAGTTCTTTGTTGGAACACAATTTCATCCAGAATTTAAAAGTAGACCGCAACAACCGCATCCTTTATTTTTGAAATTTATTGCCTCATCTTTATCATAAAAGTGTCTAAATTTGATTTTTTTCCCCTATATGATGGAAAAATAGTAATAAATATTATATAATATAATTGCAATTATGGGTATAATAGGATGTGGGAAATGAAAAAGAGAGTGAAGCTATTATTATTGTGTATAGCAGGTTTACTATTATTGGCATATCTCATGATCGGTGAATATTTTCATAATATTACACTTAATAGGGATAAAATTAAATTACCAGATATTGAAAGAATTACAGGTTTTAATGAAAACATTGCTTTCATGCCAACTGAGATAGTAAACGATTGGTTTGAATATGAATCTCGCTATGAAGATGTATATATCACTTCAAGGGATGGACTAAAATTACATGCTTATCAAATTGAAAATTTTGAAAATTCTTCTTGGGTAATTATAGCCCATGGATATGCGGGTAATGCTGATGACATGATTTATAATGCTAGAAAATTTTATAATATGGGTTTTAATGTTATTGTAGTTGATTTAAGAGGTCATGGCCAAAGTGAAGGTAATTATATTGGTATGGGTTGGAAAGATCGAAGAGACATTGTTGATTGGATCAATTACATTTTAACTGATAATCCAAATGATAATATAATTTTATATGGAGTTTCCTTAGGAGCTTCAGCTGTTATGATGACAACAGGGGAAAAATTACCCCAAAATGTTAAATTAGTAATAGAGGATTCAGGATGTACTTCAGCATGGGAATTGTTTGATTATCAATTAAAATTAAAAAAAAGTTTACCTCCCTTCTTAGTAATATCATCCGCGGAAGTTGTAACTTTTATAAAAAATGGATACTTTCTTGGTTTAGCATCAAGTGTAAAACAACTAAGTAATAACAAATTACCAATATTGTTTATTCACGGTGATAAAGACGAAGTTGTTCCCTTAGAAATGTTAGATAAATTGTATAATAGTACTACTAGTTTTAAAGAAAAAATAATTGTTGAAGAAGCAGGACATACTCAAGCAGCAATAACAAATCCTATTCTTTATTGGGGTACGATTGAAAAATTTATAGAAAGATATTTATGAGGTGATTATGAAAAAAATAGTCTTAACTTTAATAATTTTGTTATTAGTAGGATGTAGTGAAAAAACTATTTATTTAGAAGGAAAACATAATATTGAAATAGACATTATAGATTATGGAGTTATAAAATTAGAATTGGATGCTGACTCTGCACCGATTACAGTTACTAATTTTATTAATTTAGTCGAAGATGGTTTTTACGATAATTTAACTTTTCATCGAATCATAGATGGATTTATGATTCAAGGTGGAGATCCTAATGCAAATGGTAGTGGAGGATCAAAAGATACGATCAAAGGTGAATTTAAAAGAAATCATGTTAACAATAAATTAATTCATTCACGAGGAACTATTTCAATGGCTAGATCTGATGACTTCAACAGTGCTAGTTCCCAATTTTTTATTGTTCAAAAAAGTAATTTTGAATTAGATGGCTTCTATGCTGCCTTTGGCAAGGTAACTGAAGGAATTGAAATAGTCGATAAAATATGTAAGGATACTATTGTTCAAGATGAAAATGGGACTGTTTTATTCCAAAATCAACCTGTTATTAGAAAAATAAAAGTAGTAAATTAACTACTTTTATTTTTGATTATTGTTCCTATTTTTTTACCTTTAATGGCATCTAACATGCTGTTTTTTTCATACATATTTAAGACTATGATTGGAATTTTAGTCTCCATACATAAACTAATTGCAGTTGCATCCATAACTTCTAATTTTTTATTTAAGACTTCGATATAAGCTATTTCATCAAATTTTTTGGCATCATTAAATTTATTAGGATCTTTGTCATAAACACCATCCGTTTTTGTTGCTTTTATAATTAAATCAGCATTTATTTCGGCAGCCCTTAAAGCAGCACCTGTATCTGTAGAAAAGAATGGATTACCAGTACCACAACCAAAGATAGTAATTCGATTCTTTTCTAAATGTCTAACAGCGGTATTTTTTAAATAAAATTCAGCAATTTGTCGCATTTCAACAGCAGTTTGTACTCTAGATTCAACTCCTATTTTAGAAAATCCATCTTGAAGTGCTATGGCATTCATAGTAGTTGCCAACATCCCAATATGATCAGCATTAACTCTATCCATATCATCGTGATATTTGCCTCTCCAAAAATTACCACCACCGACTACAAGAGCAATTTCAACACCATAGTCGTAACATTCTTTTATTGATGAACATATCCTTAATACTTCATCAAAAGCAATTCCCTTTTTAGTTTTATCTGCCAAAGCCTCTCCACTTATTTTAATTAAAATTCTTTTATATTTCATAAATCCTCCTCATTCTTAAAAAAAAGATACCAAAGTCATCTAAGCCTTGATACCTAAATTAATAAATATTTTTTGAATGTTTTTCATATTATCACATCCCTATATAAATAATATTATAAATAATTAATAAAGTCAATTGTAAAATTATAATATGAAATAAAGTGGTTATAATGTTGAAGTTGCAATACATAATGTGTTAAAATATAGTTAAATTATAATAAGGAGAAAAAGAATGAAGTGTAATAAAAAAGGATTTACATTAATGGAATTACTAGCAGTAATTGTAATATTAGCAATTATTGCTTTAATAGCAGCACCAATTATTATTAAAGAAGTAGAACGTTCAAGAACGGAAGTATATAATTTAAATAAAAAGACAATGGTAGAGGCGACTAAAAATTATTTGTCCATTAATTTAAATAAATTACCTTCCTTAATTGGTGAGACTGTTGAGTTGAATTTAACTGAGTTAATATCAAAAAATCTAATTAAAGAAATTGATAATCCTTGGAATAAAAACAAATGTAATGGTTATATATTAATTACTAAAGTTAATGAACAAGAATATAATTATAATCCTTATCTAAATTGTTTTAATGATATAAGTTCTAGCAATGAAGATCATTTGATTGCTAATTATAAATTTGATAACTTTCAAGAACCTACCCAAAACCTTATTCAACATATGAGCATCAATGGACATGGTTCAAGTTGGTCTATAAAAGATGAACAATATTTAGGAAACCCTGTCTATATTAATACTGTTACAAATCCTAATATTGGTAATAATTTTGGATTTAGGATGGGAACTCCTAATGTTCTATTAGATAAACAAGGCCCAAAATATATAACAATTAGTTTTTATAGCAAAGTAATTATATCACCGGGGAATTTATATGGATATGTTCAAGTAAAGTATACTGATGAAACAATAGAGAATCATCAATGGAAATATAACCCTACTGATTGGTGGAAAGAAACCCATGCAAATAATTGGCAAAGAGTAGTAGGTGTAGCAACATTAAATCAAAATAAAACACCAGAGAGCATAACAACTTGGTATGTTTATAAAGATAATGCACCTGCTGGGCAAATCGAAATATCCGGAATACAAATGGAACAAAAAAGTTATAATACGCCATATACTGAGACTAACCGTGAAGGAATCCTTATTGATTATTCTTTAAATAATAATCATGCTGACTTAAATACAACTACAACACCTACTTGGGTGGATAATGGTTCATATTTATTCGATACTAATACAAGAATTGATTTACCGCTTAAAATGAATAATACGAATTATGGTTTAAGTGATGCTAAATATACTTTTTCAATGTGGTTAAAAATTAATAAACATAATAATCAAGGAACTGGAGTTATATTGGGTAGTGCTTATTATTCTGGGTTTGGAACATTTATTCAGTCAGACGGTACTAGTTACACAAAAATAGGAACATATTTTAGAAATAAAGTTTCTCAATATCAAACAACTACAATACATTTAGAATTGAATAAGTGGTATTTAATAACCTCTGTTTTAGATAAACCTAATAAAATAATAAAATTTTATTTAAATGGTGAATTATTATCGACTAGAGAAATAACAGTTGATGAATTTCTTTATGAGAATAAGGATTTTTCTATTAATAGAATGAGTCAACCAGGTGGTAATGGCCCTTGGGCAAATATTTCTGGTTATATTGATGATGTTCGCATATATAATAGAATTCTTGATAATAATGAAATAGAGTTTATGTATAAAACAAGCCATTATTAAATATTGACAAATATATAAAAAGATAATATAATTTAAATATTAAGGGCGAAGAAGAAGAATAGTATAATTTATTTATTTTCAAGAGAACTAATGGATGGTGTGAATTAGTATTTAAAAAATTAGAAGAAACTTTGGAGCTAAATATTGTATACAAGGTATTTCGTTAATCGCGTTAAGATTTTAAGAGTAGAAATACTAAAATTAAGGTGGTACCACGTAATCACGTCCTTATAGAGGATGCGATTTTTTTTTATTAAGGAGGAAGAAAAATGACAAATAAAGATTTAGCGGATTTAATATATCCAAATGTAACTATGACGTTAGATGATTACGAAAAAAAATATCCAGAAAGAAATTTAGAAGAAGGTGCTGTTGTATCTAGATTTGCACCAAGCCCTACTGGATTTGTTCATATGGGTAGTCTATTGGCAGCTTTTATTGAAAGAAAAGTTCCACAAGATACTAATGGTGTTTTTTATCTAAGAATAGAAGATACTGATCAAAAAAGAAGTGTTGAAAATGGTGTTCAAGGTATTATTGATGATTTAAAAAACTTTGATATTACAATGGATGAAGGAGTAGTTTCTGAAACTGAACAAAAAGGAAATTATGGACCATATATTCAAAGTCAAAGAAAAGAAATTTATGAAGCTTTTGCTAAACATCTTATTGAACAAGGTTTAGCATATCCTTGTTTTTGTAAACAAGAAGAGATCGATGAAATAAGAGAGATTCAAGAAAAGAAAAAAGAAAGACTTGGTTATTATGGAAGATGGGCTAAATGTCGCGAACTAAGTAACGAAGAAAGAATTAAAAGAATCAACAATGGTGAAGAATATATAGTAAGATTAAAATCTCTAGGGAATTTTGATAATAAAATAGTTGTTAATGATTTAGTATGTGGAAAACTTGAGTTTCCAGAAAACGATTTAGATATTGTATTAATAAAAAGTGATGGATTACCAATATATCATTTTGCACATTTAGTTGATGATCATTTAATGAGAACAACTCATGTATTAAGAGGTGAAGAATGGGTTTCATCTTTACCAATTCATATTCAATTATTTAAAACTTTTGGATTTAAAATTCCTAAATATGCACATTTAGGACTCATTATGAAGATTGATGAAAATGGTTCAAGAAGAAAATTGAGCAAAAGAAAAGATCCAGAGGCGGCAGTTAGTTATTACCATGAAAAAGGAATTCCTATCTATGCAACAAAACTGTATTTAATGACTATTGCAAACTCTAATTTTGAGTTGTGGATGGAAAGTAATCCTACTAAGACAATTGATGAATTTAAGTTTGATTTTAAAAAAATGAGTGCTAGTGGTTCATTATTTGATGTTAATAAATTACTCAATATTTCTAAAAATTACATTAGTAAACTCACTGCTTTAGAGGTTTATAATTCATTATTAACATGGTCTTTAATATACGATAAAGACTTTAGTAATCTATTAACACAATATAAAGATTTCTCAATCAGTATATTAAATATTGAAAGAGAACAAAAAAAACCACGTAAAGATTATGCTTGTTACAGCGAAGTAAAGAGTCAAATTTGGTATATGTACGATGAATTATTTGATAGCAACGATTACAAATTTCAATCTATAGATAATTCAAAAGAAATAGCAACAATCTTAAAATCATATATGGAAAAATACTTTAATATTAGTGATAAAGATACTTGGTTTAATAATATTAGAAAATTATGTGATGAATTAGGATATGCTAGTGATATGAAAGATTATAAAGAAAATCCTGATAAATATAAAGGTAATGTTGCTGATGTCAGCACAGTTCTTAGAGTTGCATTAACAAAAGAGTCAATGACTCCTGATCTATATGAAATTATGCGAATTTTAGGTAAAGAAAAAATTGAAAGAAGATACGATAAATTTATTCAAGTAAAATAATTAATGTTTTCAAAAATATGAATTTATAGTATAATTATAGTGGTGATAGAATGGAATATTTACAATATATAATTATTATAATTGTTACGCTTTTAATAGCCTGGGCAATTACGAAGTCAAAAAAGAAAGATTTTAAAATAGAAGTTAATAAACTTATCGAGTATTTAGGTGGTAAACAAAATATTATAAGTTATGAAGTTAACAAATCAAGATTTACGGTATCGCTTCATGATATATCTATCGTTAATAAGGAGGCCATTCAAAAAATGGGTGCTCAAGGGATGGTAGAAATAGATAATCAATTAAAAATAATTATGGGTGAACATGCTAAAAAACTAAAAAAACAGATTGATGATTTAAAATAAGATAATTTTTTTCAAATTATCTTTTTTTTCGACATTATTTGACAATAATATTGTGTATAATGACGATGAGGTGGAAGATGAATAAGTTTAGTTCTATTTTCATAACTATTATTATTTTGTCATATCCTTTGATAATATATTTATTGTATGCGGCGCATAATAAGAAATATAAAGAAAAAGAGAAGGGTATATGGCTAGATATTGCTCTTTTTTCGAGTCTTTATTTATTTTTAAATTATGAACCATTCTTTTTAAATAGTTCAATTATAATAGTGAATGTCCCACTTATCATTGCCTATGCTTTAAGAAAAAGAGGAACGGCTCTGATAATGAGTATTTTTATAATGTTTTATATAAGTCAAAATTATAATTACAATCTCTTTCTTTTAATCTTAGAATACAGTATTTATTATTTTGCTTCACTATTAAAAATAGATCGTAAATATCAAGAATTTTCTTATATTACGGTCTTTACTATATTTAAGGTTTTAATGTTTTTGCTTCATTATTTTTGTGTTAAAAACAATTTTGTACTTTTATATGAATTGTTTTCTATTTTTAATATGTATATAACCTCTAATTTAATACTTATTTTAATAAAAACAGGGGATTCAATAATGGAATATTATATGAGTGCTAAAGATTTAGAAGAGGAAAGAAAATTCAGACAAGTTATCTTTAAAATAACTCATGAAATAAAAAACCCTTTATCGGTATGTAAAGGATATTTAGAAATGTTAGATGGAAAACCAGAAAAAACTGAAGAATATGTTCCTATTATAAAATCTGAAATTGATAAATCTTTAATTTTGTTACAAGATTTTCTTTCGATTAATAAAATAAAAATTAATGAAGAAATGTTAGATATAAACATGTTAGTTGAGGAAAATAAAGATAAAATAAACGGAATTGTAATCAATAGAAAATGCAATATCGAATTTGAACTTATCGATGACGAAAAATATATATATGGTGACTATAATCGTTTAAGTCAAGTTATATTAAATTTAGTTAAAAATGCTGTTGAAGCTTTAAAGGATAATAAAAAATCTTTAGTAAAAGTAAAAATAGAATATGATAATGATAGTGCATATATAAATATCTCTGATAATGGTGTCGGTATGAATAAAGAAGAAGTTGATAATTTAAAAATACCATTTTATACTACTAAAAGAAGTGGTACTGGTTTAGGTGTTGTTTTATGTGACGAGATAATTAAAGCACATAATGGTAAATTAATTTATAAATCAAAAAAAGGTTTTGGAACAACAGTTACTATTAAACTACCACTATTCCAAGAATAAAAAAACCTCTAATGAGGTTTTAATGCTTCTATATATATATCTGTATCAAAAGTATGTTCCTTTTCATCTAATTCTAACAATTCTTTTGTTGAAATTAGAAAAAAATCATCTAATAAAGTGTCTTTGTTTTCAATAATTGGATCATCCCAAGTAACATCAATATGGTACCATTTATCATCAAGTTTTACTAAATTCCAAATATGATTATCACTGACAATTTTATAGTTTTCAAGGTTTAATCTATTCAAATAAATTGCCATTATATCTGTATAACCTCCGCATAAAGCGACCTTATTTAGTAAGATACCCGTTGCTTTATGCGATATATTATATGGATCGATAGAATTGTTATTTTCATCAATATTATCAATATCATATTTTGAGTTATTTATTACATAATCGTGAAAGGCCTTTATCTTTTGTCTAGTATCCATATTTTCTTTTATAATATTACTTTCAATAATATCAATTTGATCATTCACATAATTAATTTCACCATCGCTATAATTTTTTATAACGGATAATGTAATTTTTCCTAACATATTAACTTCTAACAAAATCTTGCGATAACTATTAAAGGGATGTACAAAGTTATTTATGTGTAATATTTCATAGTTTTTTTCAGATATATTAGTCATATCTTCGATACAATCAATATATTCTTCTGGGCAAATAAAGTTAAATTTTTCAGCGCCAGAATCTACGAAAGTATAAATAATATTAATTAAATCATTTTTATTTTGAGGTATAAAACTTTCTAACTTTTGAAAAATTAAGAAAGAGTCCCCTCTTGTATAATTGTTTGATTCATAAGTTGATGCATCATGTTCATATATTTTTTTTATAACAATGAGAGCAATTTCATCTTTAAATAATAGTAATGATCCTAAAATAATTATAAGAAAGGAAAAATAAAAAAACCTTTTCATTTTATCACCAAATTTATTATAACAAAAAAAAGAAGTAAAATCTACTCCATTGAATTTACTTTTTTTGTTAATTTTGATTTACAACGTGCGCTTTTATTTTTGCTTGAAACCTCAGCTTTAGTAGCTTTATCAATTCTTTTGATTGCAACTTTTAATTCTGCTTCAGCCATTGGTTTGTCATTAGCAAGTACAGCTTTTTCCACTTTTTTAATTGCTGTTTTCATACTTGATTTATAATTGTTGTTTTTTTCAGATTGTTTTTTAATAATTTTTACTTTCTTTTCAGCATTTTTCATATTTGGCATAATTTTCACCTCCATGTCATGAACACAAACATTTTAACAAAAAAATGTAAAAAAATCAAGGAAAATGTTAAAAATAATAAAGGAGGAATATATGGGAAAAGAAATAGATATGAGTAAATATCAAATTAGAACAGATTTAGTAGTTGAAAAAATAAGTGAAGATGAAAAAATTAATCAAAAAATAAAATATGAGAAAGGAATTAAAATTACTGATATTTTATTAAAAGATGATGTTTTAAAAGATGTAGATAAAAAGAATGGCAATTATATAACAATTGAGTATAAAGATATCACTGATAGTAAAAATGCTTCTAATGTTAAAAAAGTATTCATTAAAGAATTAAAATCAATAATCGAAAAAAATAATATAAAAGATGATGATAAAGCTTTAATAATTGGTTTGGGTAATTCAAGGTCAACACCTGATTCACTAGGACCATTAGTAATAAATGACATTTTAGTCACTAGTTACCTACATGAATTAGAGGGTTTAGATGATGGATATCGAAATGTCTCGGCATTTAATCCTGGAGTAATGGGTGAAACTGGTATTGAAACAAGTGATTTGATAAAAGGCATTATTGAGGTTTCAAAACCTAATTTTTTAATTGTAATCGATGCTTTAGCAAGTAATTCTGTAGACAGATTGAATAAAACAATTCAAATGACTGATACTGGGATTCATCCTGGTAGTGGAGTTGGAAATAAAAGAAAAGAAATCAGTTATGATACTTTAGGAATACCTGTAATAGCGATAGGTGTTCCAACTGTTGTCGATGCTGTTACAATAGTGACAGATACAATTAATTATATGTATAAGCATATATCTTATTTAAAGAAAAATATGAATAATCCTACTTCTAAGTTGGCAATTGGAAATAACTACCTTGATGAAGAAGTAGATGAACAAGAAATTAATAAAAAAGATTTGTTTGGACTAATTGGTGATTTAGAAGAAATAGAATTTAGAAACCTAATTTTTGATGTTCTAACTCCAATCGGTTACAATTTGATGGTAACTACAAAAGAGATAGATTTTTTAATCGAAAAAACTAGTAAAATAATTGCTCAAGGAATAAATTCGGCTTTACATTCAAATATTGAATTAGAAAAGTAAAAATGATATACTAAACCTAGAGGTGATAGTATGAATTTATACAATCAATTGTTAATCGATCGCTATGGTGAAAGGAAAATTAAAAAATGGATTTCTAATAGTAATAAATTAAATAAAATTTATGAAAACAAAAAGAAATACTATGAGTATGATGGAACAATAAATGCTAATTATGTAATTATGGGCGATGCAATTGATAACACTATGGCTAAATATCTACTATCAACAAAGAAGCCAAAAAACCAAAAAGAATACGATATGCTTAAAAGTTATTGGAATAAAGCATATGAGGAAGTAAAATTAGAGCCAGCAAGGATATTTTCTAATCCGGTTTTTAATTTACCTGATGAAGTGTTACAACCCATATTCGGTCAAGAAGGGGTTCAGGCTATTGCAAAAAGACAAAAAGTATTAAGCAAAAGAGCTAGAGAAATATATAAGAAATATTCAAATTTAGAAGGAGTTACTTTAGAACAAAGAGAAGAATTAATTGACTTTTTAAACCATACCTTAGAATTAGATGATCGCATAGGAAAAGCAAGTCGAAATGTTGTAAATGATATTGTTAATTTAGAGGATCGTGCATCAATGAAAGAAAAAAGTTTTGTTTATAAATTTTTAGCAAGTGAATATTGTAAAAAAGAAGGTGTACATGCTAATGTTTATTTATCAGACTATGAAATAGGTACTAAAAAGAAATTAATTAAATCTCAAGCAATAGGAGAACAAGACAAAGACATAATTGTTATCAGTAAATTTGTAGTTGAAAAAACAAGTTTTTCAGAACTTGATAATAATATGCGTTTAGAGGATTTAAAAGAAAATAATCGCAAAAAAGATGAATATAGCTTTATAATTTCAGTACAGAATTTATATCATGAATTAACACATGTTAAACAATATGATCAATCAAAAAAAGGTTATGTTAATCTTCAATCTATGGAAATGTCAAAACAATTAATAAATAATAAATATCGTAAAGGTAAATCATATAAAGATTATATGAAAAATTATAAATATTCTGAGGTTGAAATAGACGCTAATATTGAAGCTTGGAAAGAAACTCAAAGTTTTGTTGAAAGATACATGCCTGATAAAATAAATCATGTAAAAAGTAATTTGAATAAAAGACAAATGTTAGCGCAATTGACAGATTCTTCAGCAGTGAAATATGTAGGAAAAAATAAAGAAAAATTATTGCCTGAAAAAGCTGATGTCGAATTAATGAACGATATAATGAGTAAAAAAGCTAAAAAAATTTTTTTAGAATATCCACAGATGAAGGTGTTGTATGAGAAAGATGGAAAATTAAAAAATTTTGAAAAATTATTATTTGAAAGAGAAAGAAATATTAGAGAAAAAAATGATAGTAATAATAGATATGATGACGTTTATTATGATTATATAAATTATAATATCGACAATGATTCATTATTATTCTTAGATCCATATAATAAAACTGATAAAGAATTAAAAATGATGTCTTCATCTTTAGCAGACACTATGTTAGAACAATTACAACAAAACATAAATTTACACAAAAATACCCATTATATTAAAAGTGCCAGAGAAAATTATGAATTTTTAACTTCTGCACGTATTGAAAGAATAAATAAAATTTATAATTTCTTTTCTAAAAACAAAGAAATATTTTCACATTATGATTTTAAGAAAATTCAGAATTATAAAGATACATCAGAAACTTTAGAAAAAATAATACAAGAACAAATTCTTAATAAAAGAATGGAAGGAAATGATAATTATGGAAAAAGAATGGCTTAATGAGTGGGAAGACATTGAAGATAAAACAAAAAACGAAAAAATCTTAACTGAAGAAGAAAAACAAGAAAACGCTGTTTTAAAAACTTTTGAAAAATTTATGAAAAACGGAGAAATAGAATTAGCGACTCAATTATTTAATAAAGAAGAAGAAAATTAAGTTTTTCTTCTTTTTTTGACAAAAAAATAACACCTTAAGTACTATACTTTTAGTGGTGATACTATTGAAAGCAAAATTTAAAACAAAAAAAAGATTTAAAAGTAAAACATTTATTATTTTTCTACTTACATTATTTTTTATATATAATGTTTATGATTCCTTAATTTTAAATACTAAACTATTCTCTAGTAACGAAGAATTTATTAATTACTTATTAGATGATGAAGAATATTATTTAAAATACAAAGATAACCATAATTTAGTTAGTTATTTATTTAAAGCAGTCTATGGACTTGATATCGGAAATCCTGTCGAAATCTTAAGTGATACCTTTAGCAAATCATATTATGTCAGTAATACAACAATATCAGATGATAATCCACGAGTTTATATTTATAATTCGCATCAGGCCGAAAAATATGATCAAAAGGATTATGAAATATATAATATAACTCCTAATGTATTAATGGCTTCTTTTATTTTTAAAGAACAATTAGAAAAAGTAGATATTCCAGTACTAGTAGAAGATGCCGACATTTTAGAATTTATGGCTATAAATAATTATAATTTTGCTTCTAGTTATAAAGCAAGTAAAATTTTTATTGAAAACGCAATTAAAAAGAATCCTAGTTTAGAATTCTTTATTGACATTCATCGTGATGCAATTAAAAAAAGCGACTCAATAATAAAAATAAATAATAAAGACTGTGCAAAAATATTGTTTGTAGTAGGTTTAGAAAACAAGACTTATAAAAAAAATTTAGATTTAGCAAATACTTTAAATAGAATGGTAAGAAAAAAACACCCAGGATTGAGTAGGGGAGTTTTAACTAAAAAAGGAAGTGGAGTAAATGGCGTTTATAATCAAGACATTTCTCCGCAAATGATCTTATTAGAAATCGGTGGCTATCAAAGCACAATAGATGAGGTGCAAAATACAATTAAATTACTAGCGCCTATTTTAAAGGAGTATTTAGATGGAAAATAAAAAGAAAATAAATTATTTTAAATACATTTTTATTATTTTATTTACAAGTTATTTAGTTTTATTTTTAGCATCTAATAATGGTTATTATGAATATAAAAATCGCCAAAAAAACATTTTGACAGAAGAACAAATAAAAAAATTTGAGCAAGATATACTAGATGGAAAAAATGTCGATTTAGAAGAATATATTGAACCTCAAAAACAAGTGGGTAGTAGTAACAAAACTTTAAGTTTAAAATTATCTGAAATAATTTGTTCTTACACAAGGGAAGCAATTGAGCAAACATTTAAAGTTTTAAGCAAAACGATTGAAAGTTAAATATTAATATGATATAATTTTTATAGTATGAGGAGATGGTTATTATGAAGGATACAGTAAAGATAATTACCGAAAATGGTGTAGAAAAAGAATTTGAAATAGTTGCATTTTTTACATTAAGAACTAATCGAAAAGAATATTTAATATATACCGAAAGAGTAATCGATGAAAACGGTAATATTGAGGTTTATACTTCAGAGGTTTCAGAACGTGAAAATGGTAATATTGAATTAATTGGTGTTGAAGATGAAGATATTTGGAATGAAATTAAAAAGACTATGGTTACACTCGCGAAAGGTGAAGAGTAATTATGGACAATTTCATATTAAAAAATTTTGAAAAAGATGTTTTAAAATTATTATCTAATCGAAAAATAATTTTAAAGCAAGATGTATTTAATAATATAAAAATTAATTCCAAAAAAATAGAACCAATGCACCAACCAACATATGAGACTAATGAAGCAAAAGTAATGGAGAGTCCTTCTACAATAATAAATATAAATCAGGAAGATCTTGATGATTATATTAATGCCTTACATCCTCTGTTAGCAAAACTAAAAAGAAAAAAAGCAAGAGTAAGAGCTAAACAAAAATTTTCATATTTTACAGAAATATTTTATTCATCAATATATAAAAATTATCATGATAAATTAAAAATAGAGATAGCGGTTAATAGATTTAAAAAAATACAAAAAACTGTTGAAAAAAACAATGAAGATATAAAGAATATGTTGCTCCGTTTAGAAGAACTCAAAAAGGACAATGAAAAAAACAAAGAAAAAAATACCCGTATTTTAAATGGATATAGTCCAGAAGAAGTAGAAAAAGTAAAAGCAGAGTTAGAAAAAATAAATAATTTGACTGAACAAATGCAACAAAATTAATTTTTTGTTGTATTTATTATATTGAAAGGAAAAGATGTATGAGAAGTAAGGGTTTTACACTAATCCAATTAATAGGGGTTATTTTAATTACAGCATTAGTATCGTTTGTTACAACCTCAATATTTGTTACAGTAATTCAAAAAGCAAAGAAAGAAGCGTTTATAAGTAATATCGATAATTTGGTCGATTCTTTTGATTTATTAATTAGAAAAGAAGAGTCTTTTGGTAATGAAATAGACAATATCGATATTAACAACGATAAATTAAAAGATGATAAAAATAATTTTATCAGTGGACACTTAAAATACAATGATCAAAAACAAATTGAAGTAAGTTACGTAAGTGATGGTGCTTATTGTTTAAATGGTGTTAAAGATAATTATGAAATTAAAAATGGAAACTGTGCCTATTTAGATGAAACTCCACCAGTAATTAATAGTATTGGTGTTATTTTTGATGATGTTTCAATTAAAATCATCATAGATGCTAAAGATATTGAATCGGGGATTTTAAAATATGAATATAGTCTAGATAATGAAAAATGGATAGAAACTGATAGTAATTTTACAATTGATAATTTAGAAAGTGGAGTAGAATACACTATCTACATTCGCATTACTAATTACAATGGTCAAGTTATAACAAAAACAATCAAAAGAATTACTTCTAGTATTCCATATGCAAAACTTGATATTGAACCTGAAGAGTGGTCAAAAGAAAAAAATGTTACAATAACATTTCCGGAAGGAAACTACACTTATCAATATTTAAGAGAGAATGATAAGTGGGTAACTAGTAAAGAAAGAATTGTAGAATTTAGAATTAATAAAAAAACTTATATAACTACTAAAGTTATAAATAAAAATGGTAAAGAAGCAATATTAACTTATAATATAGAAAAAATAGATAATGATATTCCAACTTGTAAGATAGAAATTGAGAACAAGGATGTTTGGGAAAAAGAAAAAATCTTAAAAATAACAGGTAGTGATGATGGACAAATATATGGAATAGTTTTACCGAATGAAGCGGAGTATAGTTTAAACGATAAGGTATTTTATCGTGTTTTTGAAAACGGAATATATACAGCTCTTGTAAAAGATATGTTTGGTAATACTAATACTTGTAGTACCAAGGTAGAAACAGTTGATTCAACAGCGCCAACTAATGTTACAGCAGCAGTTATAGGTAGAACTCAAAATAGCTTAACTGTAGAAACAAGTGCTTTAGATTTAGAGTCGGGAATTTTAAAATATGAATATAGTATTGATGGTAATGAATTTGTTTTAGGTAAAAATAAACATGAATTTAAAAACATTACTAATGAAAAAAGTAATATTAAAGTAAGAGTTACAAACAATGCTTTATTATCGACTACTTTTGAGTTTGAAACAATTGAAAATGAAAAACCTAATTTTTTAATAAATGAATCAGGATGGAGTACAGAAAAAATTGTAACAATAACTTTCCCTGAAAAAAAGGAAGGTTATGTATATCAATATAATAAAAATGGTTCTGAATGGATAAATGTAGAAGGAACTATAACTCAATTAAAGTTTAATGAAAATGGTTATGTTGTTGCAAAAATAACTAAAAACGGTCAACTAACATCGACAACTTCTTTCAACGTAAATAATATTGATACAACTGCACCAACTAATGTAAAAGCAGAAGTAACTGCTAAAACAAAAAACACAATAACTGTTACAGCATCAGGAATTGATTTAGAATCAGGAATTTTAAAGTATGAATTTAAAATTGATGATGGTCATTATATATCAAGTAAAAACAACGTTTATACTTTCGAAGGAGTAACAGAAAGGGTACACAAAATAAATGTAAAAGTAATTAACAGAGCGGGTTTAGAACAAGAAGCTTTAGAAATTACTTCGACACCAGATATTGATTTAAATCCTAAAGTAGTAATAACACCTAATGAATGGTCAAAAGAAAAGACAGTAACAATAACATTTGTAGAAGGATTTAAAAACGAGTATAGAATCAATGATGGAAAGTGGATCAATGTTAATAATAAAGTTGTTTTAACTCTAAAAGAAAATGGTTTTGTTTCAACTAGAGTATCAGATGGGAATACGATTTTAAATAACTTAACCGTAGATATCAACAAAATAGATAATACTTTACCTACTTGTAATTTTGAAGTAGAAAATAAAGATATATGGACAACTGAAAAAAACATTAAAATTCAAGCAAATGATGCCGATAGTGGAATATATGGTGTGATATTACCAACTGAAGAGGAATACACAACAGGTTCATCATTTAATTATAAAGCTTTAGAAAATAAAACATATTCTATAACCGTAAAAGATAATGCTGGACTTACTAGAAAATGTTTTATAGATATCACTAAAATTGATAAAACTAAACCGACAAATGTTGTAGTAGGATTATCAAAAACGACGACAAATAGTATAACAGTAATAGCAAATGCTATCGATAATGAATCAGGAATCGTTAAATATGAATTCAGCATTGATGGTGGTTCATATATAAATAATGGTAAGAATAAAACATATACATTCAACAATGTATCATCTTCAAAACATAATATAAAAGTAAGAGTAACAAATGGTTCTGGATTAAATTCAGAATCTAGTTCGACAACTTTTGAACCAGGAGAAATGGTTTTACCAACATTTAAAATTGATGAAAGCGATTGGGCTACAAGTAAAACTGTAACAATTACATACCCTGAGAAAAAAACAGGTTATGTATATCAATATCGCAAAAACGAGGGGCAATGGATTACAGTTTCAGGCATTATAGAAAATGTTGCTTTCAATGCTAATGGAACTTTAATCGCACGAATTCAAATAGGTACAAATACATATACTACGGATGTTTTAAGTGTTCAAAAAATAGATGCAACAGGGCCAACATCAGTAAGTGCGTCTTTAAAAGAAAGAGATACTAAATCAATAACAATAACTGCCAATGGGGTAGATTTAGAAACAGGAATTTCAAAATATGAATTCAGTATTGATGGTGGAATTTATATTGATAATGGAACGAATAAGGAATTTACTTTTACAGATTTAATATATGATGAATATACAGTAAAAGTAAGAGTAACAAACAATGTTGGATTATCTACTGAGGCTAGTGTATTAACAACCAGTCCAAATAGATTAGTAACGCCAACAATTATAATGTCTACAGCAAATTGGTCGTTAGATAAAACAGCAACTATAACTTATCAAAGTGGTCAAATGTATTACTATAGTCTCAATGGAGCCACTTGGAATCAAGTATTAGAATCGACAATAACATTAAACTTTACTGAAGATTCTACTTTAGTGGCAAAAATATCAGATGGTATAAATGAAGTATTATCAGATGTTATAACAATTGATAAATTTGATAATGATTTACCAAGTTGTCAAATAACAACAAGTGATGAAGATATTTGGACAACTTCAAAAACATTGACAATAACAGGAACAGATGCTACTAGTGGTGTTTTCGGTATAAAAGTTCCTAATGCTTTAGAATTTACAGAAGGTTCTAGCGCAACTTATAATGTTTTGGAAAATGGAATTTATACAGCAACAGTTCAAGATAATGCTAAAATAATTGCAACTTGTTCAATCAATGTAGAAAAAATAGATTTGACAAGTCCAATTTCAGTAAGTGCTTCATTGACAAACGCAAGTACTAATACACTTACTATTAAAGCAAATGCTTTAGATTTAGAATCTGGAATAACTAAATATGAATTTAGTATTGATGGTGGAAGTTATATTGATAACGGTTTAAACGATATATATATTTTTACCGATGTAACTAGTGGTGATCACTTAGTAAAAGTAAGAGCAACAAATGGAGTAAATTTAACAACTGAATCTTCAGAAGTAACAGTTGCGACAAATAATTTACCACTTGCAACTATTCAAATTCAACCTGAAGACTGGGCGCAATCTAAATTAGTAATAATTGATTATCCAATAGGATTTATTAATTCATATAATGTTAATGGTCAAGGATGGGTTGAAACTGACGATAACCAAACAATAATACCTTTTAACCAAAATGGATATGTTGTTGTTAGATTATCAGACGGAACTAACTTAGTTGAATCAGAAACAATAAATATAACAAAAATAGATTTAGATACACCAACATGCGAAATTACAGCCCAAAATGAAGATATCTGGACAACAGAAAAATTATTAACAATAACTGGTAGCGATGCTACAAGTGGAGTATCTGGGTTATTAATTCCTGGTAATGTTGATTATTTATCAGGTGTTAGTCAAACATATTTAGTAACTCAAAACGATACTTATATAGCAACTGTAAAAGATAATTCAGGAAGAACTAATACATGTAGTGTAACAATTGACAAAATAGATACAACAGCACCGACAAATATAATTGTTGCATTACAAAGTAGAACTTCAAATACATTGACAATTGAAGTTCAAGCAACCGATTTAGAATCAGGAATCTCAAAATATGAGTTTAGTATTGATGGTGGAATTTATATTGATAATGGTTCAAATAATGTTTATAAATTTACTAATGTAACAAACGAAAATCATA
The DNA here is from genome assembly GCA_028708945.1 of Bacilli bacterium. Next base: position 181 of record JAQVXV010000004.1, on the reverse strand, counting down.
CAATTTTAGTAAGAGCAACAAATGGTAGTGGTTTAACATCAGTATCAGATGTTGTTAATATTACAACTGAAAATATTACAGAACCAACATTCTATATAGAAAATACCGATTGGACACAAAGTAAAACGGTAACAATTACTTATCCGGCTAAGGAAGAAGGATTTGTTTATTCATACCGTAT
>JAQVXV010000009.1 GCA_028708945.1 Bacilli bacterium | reverse complement strand
ATTAAACATAAATATATTAAAGTTAAAATTACCAACCCTAACCCCCCGATTAAGATTTTATTTTTCATTTCTACCTCTCTAAATTTTTTATTATTAAATTTTTATAAAATTCATCTAGTATTTCGCTTATATGTTTCATTTCATCTTCTGCTTTCACTATTCCACCTCTTTAAATATTTGTTTTTTCTTTTGATATTCAAATTTTATAAACCCTATTAATCCATCTCTATTTTTTGCTACTTCAACATCTAGCTCTGATATTTTATCTTCTTCATGTATGGTTTTTTGTTTGTGTAACAAAATTACTTTACTTGCACTATTTTCCATTTCACCACTATCTTTTAACATTGATAGATTGATATTTTCTGATGAATAAGCACTTCTATTTAACTGACTTGCTCCGATTATCGTACAATCATAATTAAGCGATATTTGCCTTAAAGCCTTTGCTATCTCAGTTGTTTTTTCATAAAGTGATTTATTACTATCAACTGAAATTAATCCTAAATGGTCGATGAAGACTATCGTATGCTTATCAGTTTTTACTTTTGCTATTAATGATCTAATTTGTTTTATTTCACTTACTTGATGTTCTATAATTAAACCTTTGTTTTCCAATTCCTTAATTGTATTTTTTATAGTTTCTGCTTGATGTTCACTTTTAGGACTTGTTATATGGTCTACTGGTAATCCTGAATTAATTGCGATTAATCTTTGATATATCGTTGATTTAGCCATTTCTAAATTAAAATATATACACTGATAATCATTCATTAAATCATTCATAATATTTAGTAATAACGAGCTTTTACCTGCTCCAGTTGTTGCACCTACTATTAAAAAATCGTTTCTTACAAGCCTTAATACTTGATTTAATTTCGGGAAATTAGTTAAGTTAATTTTTACATTACTTTTTAAATTATTTTCTATTTCTCCAGCATCTAATTTTTTAACTTTAACTATTTGGTAATCGTCTATCTTTTTTATTTTTGATACAAACTCATTAAAAGTTATTAATTCATTGTCTAGTTTTTTATTTAAATCTTTAAGAATATCTTGTTTGTAATGATTTAATATTATTTCTTCGTAATCAGTTAAATTTTTTTCATAAAATTGATCTGCAACTAATTCAAAATAATAATCTCTATCAAAGTTTTTATTTTCTTCAATTAATTTTGCTAGTGATATTTTTTTATACTTTTTATAATGATTAATTAAATGTTCTAACAACAATTTATTTTTTTTATCTGATAAATATTTAGGTTTAATTTGTATGTTTAGTAAATTTTCAGGATAAATAATTAAATAAGCTATAAAACTTTTTTCTATTTCCTCTCTCATAAGTAAGTCCGTTCTTTAGGTTTTTCAGTTTTAGATATTTCATTATCTTTAATTTCTTCTAAAGTTTTATATTGCTGACTTTTCCAGTTTTTTAAAATCCCTTCTAAATAAGCAAATGTTTTTTTATTTTGTAAAACACATAATTCTATTGCATAATTTAAAATATCTTCATTAAACAACAATAACCAATTATTTATTTTTTCAAATTCCATAGGTGATATTGTTCTCCCAAAGTTTTTTTCTACTATTTCATATATATTTATATCTTTAGTAGTAGTTGTTCTATTCTCTTCTATTCTATACTCTTCTACTCTATTCTCTTCTATACTCTCTAAGCATTCGCTTAGCATCGGCTTAGCAAGTATATATTTATTAGTGTTTTTATCTAGTTTTAATTGTGTTTTTTCTTCTAAGTAAATAGTATTTTTAGATCTTCTTTTATCTAACCAATTATTAGTGTTCCAATCAGTAATCACTACTACTCCACTTTTAAAAGGTATTATATATTCTTTAGCTATTAATACTTTAATTCCGTCTTGAGTACCACCATATAATCTTAATACTTTGTTTGGATTTACAAACCCTTCATCGTCAGCTTCCATTCCTAGTAAAAAATATAATGCTTTACTTTCCATAGGTAAATCTAAAAATGAATCTTGAGTAATAATTTCTGTGTCAAACATTCTTTTTCTTGCCATTATTTCCTCCTTGCTATGGTTCTTAAATAACCTTGCATTCTATATTAGTTCTTGTAATTAAATACCTATCAGTTCCTGTGTTTCCGTCGCCTTTAGTTTGATATTGAGTTATAATGCCATCATCAATTATTGCTGTAATACGATGGACTACCTTATGTTTATCAAGCTTATAAGACACGATATCGCCTACTTTATAATCTTTATTTTTAATACATAATAATATTTTAAAATTAGGATATGTCGGTTGCATACTTGCACCCGATCCGATTATTATTTTTATTTGTGTGGATAAAAGTAAAATCATAAAGCAGAGTATTATTGTTATAATAATTTCTTTATTTTTCTTCATTTTTACTCTTTTCTTGATTTTTAATTGTTTATTTGGTATAATTTAGTTGCTTATTTTTATAAAGCAATTTAATTGTCCTTAAACAGTGAAGCGATCTCATTTGCTACTGTTTGAGGATTTTTTCTGATATATCTAATTCCATATCTTACAAGCTCCCACATACCTATTTGTACTAGTAGTGTTATAATTGCACTGTATACTCCAAACACTCCGTTTGAACCTATTAAAGTAGCATTAAATACACTGCCACTTACTAAAATAATAAATATTATATTTTCGTATTTTAGTTTCGTTATTTTCCCTTTTTTCATTTCTTTCAACTCCTTTCTTAGTCTGCTAGTACTTTTTTATTTTTTTTTATTATATATTTTGTATAGTTCTGTGGTAAAAAAAGCAGTAACTAAATTTTTATCTAATACTTCACACAGTTTAATTAAAAAACCGATTGACATTGAAAATGGATTATTTTCGTAATTAACATAAGTAGTTAAACTAATTCCCATTTTAGAAGCAACATCTGATTGAGTTAGACCGTATCTTTTTCTGTATGCTTTAATCTCATTTGCTAAGCTTATCATTATATCCTCCCTTCTATCTAAATCAACTTTACCATACATTTTGTATGATGTCAATATATTTTATCACTTTTTTATACATTGTATATATTTTTATTGTAAAGGCGTAAAATATAGTGTATAATACTTATAGAAAGGGAATAAATTATGAACTGCAAACATTTTAAAAGAAGATCTAAAAATTATAAGTATTATTTTTATTGCACTAAATTAAAAAAAGAGATACAAGATTGCAAAGATTGCGATTTAAAAGAATATAAAGAAATAAAACCAATTAAGGTAAATAAACCTATTAAAAAAGTATCAAAAAGGCGTGTTACAGTAACCAAACAAGTGTATGAGTGTGTTTATACCAGAGATGAGGGAAAATGTGTCTTATGTGGCTTAAAACGGCAATTACAACTGCACCATATTAATGGTAGGTCTAAAGTCCTTACCAATGATGTTAACAATTGCGTAATTCTATGCATGGATTGTCATCACAATGTAGTACATAAAAATAATAAATATTGGCGACCTAAACTAAATGAGTACATAAAAAAAAGACCTAGCATTTAGCTAAGTCTTTTAGTTTGTTTCTTAATTCGTTAATTTTATTAAAATTTCTTGGATAAACTCGTTTATAATACGATAGTTCGTTAACTATAATGCTAACTTGTTTATTTTGATAGTTTTTAGCCTGTTCTAGCAACTTTTTACACTCTCCCCTAACAAGTGTATTATTTTAATATAAAATTGCTAAAAAGCAAGCCAAACGACACAATAAGACAATATATGTTTTTTACTTATTTAAATATAACCAACATAATGCATGAGCAGTATTTTTACCTACTATTCCATCTTGGTATAATTTTTTTGACTTTTGAAATGATTTTACTTTTGCTAAAGTTTTAGCACCAAATATACCATCTACACTTAATCCACCTAGTGCTTTCTGCAGTTCTTTAACATCATTACCTTTAGTTCCTACTTTTAATAATCTAGTTAAATTAAACTTATTACCAGGTATTCTTATTATTTGACCTACATTAATAATATTAGGGTTTTTTATGTTATTATACTCGGCTAATTTTTGATAAGTTGTATTATACATAGTAGCTATTTTAGATAGTGTATCGCCTCGTTTAACTGTATAAATAGTATCATTTATTGGCTTAATTTCTTCATATAATGATTTACCTTCTAAAAACGGTAACGGGTCAATTACCACTCCATTTTTGTAAATGCTTATATGTAAGTGAGCTCCTGTTGAATTTCCTGTATTACCCATGTAACCCAATACTTGACCTTTAGTTACACTATTACCTTTTTTAACTACTGTTGTATTCTTTTTTAAGTGGAAATATGCACTAGTTAATGCTCCGTGATTTATCTCAACATAATAGCCTCTTAATAAATTATAACCTACTTTATTAACTGTTCCTTTATCTATAGCCACTATATAATCACAAGCATAACCTTTACCGATTATATCTATTCCACTATGGCTTTTTCTTGATGAGTTTCTGCTTTTATAGTCGCTTGTTAGATAATGCACTCCGTTTTTTAATACTGGGTTTTTAGTTTGTATTAATGGGTATTTTGCCATTATTTAAGCCCCCTAACAAAAGCCTCAATGATTATGGTTAGTTCTATCTCATCTATATCAATTCCTTTATTTTTAAGTCTAGATAATGCTACATCTCTTGCTTTATCTAGCTTTTCTTTACCTTTAATATCTTTAAATACTTGTTCGACATAATCAACTGTTGATTTTAAAACATTATCAATAGTTTCTGTACGATACTTTTCATCGTAGTATTTTTTAATCTTATTGCCTACATAAGCGATTAAACCACTTAAAGCAGTAGCTATAATCGGTAATATATTATTTAATAGTTCTATCATTATTTCTTTCATATTTTATCTTCCTTTCTTTCCAAAATAAAAAACACTCATTTGTGTTCTAGCCTGTCAATCCTTATTTCATGATTATTGATTTTTTCTTCATGGTCATCAATTTTATCTTTGCTATCATTGATATTTTTATTAATGCTGTCAATAGTAACATTTAATTTAGTTATTGATGTGTTTAATTTAATTATTGGTGTCATTAATGCTATTAGTGAAGCGAAAAATCCAATAATCATTACGATTGTGTTATCACTCATTTTAAAAACCCTTTCTATTTTTTAAATCCAATTGGATTAGTATCTTTTTATGTTCCAGTAACCGTATAGTAAATATAATAACCAATGCTAGATGGATAACCATTGACTAAAGCTATTTTTAATAATGTGGTAGTAACACTATGAACATAACACGCATGTTTTTCCATATATTGATTATCTACATAAGTACATACTGATGAAACTTGTGCAGAAGTTATTTCGCTGAACCCATAAGAACTCAAATCAATACTAATAGTTTTATTTCCAGCATTAGTAAATGATTGAGCCCCAGTTATTCCATTGACCGTTATTTTTTCGCTTCTCAATTCTTCTTCTATTAACGCTTTTAATTCAGTTCCTAATTTTAACATAATTAAATGTTATTACTAATTGCTATATGATATTAATTTCCATATATAAGCAGTTTGATAAGGTTGTAAGTTATTATGTGGTTCATCTCCACCTTCCATATCCATAACACCATAGTTCATTTGATTTTGTGTGTTCCAAGTCCAAGCAGTATTAGTAATTCTAGTAGGTTGACCAGTACTTCCACCACTTAATGCCCCTTTATGTCTATGGCTAGGCATTTCATTAACACTTAATGTATGTGTTTTCGCTCCACCAGTTTTACCAACCGTATTAAACTCCGTTTGAACCTCATCAACTCCGACTATTACTCTACCTTTTATTCGTTCCCAATTTCCATCAACATAAAAATCATGTGGATTAAAATTTGGTGCGTCTACTGAAATTATATATCCTATCGGAAATAATCTTGAACTTACTTTTAACATATATTCGGTATTAATATCTATTTTTTGTTTATGCTGTTTTCTTATTTATTCATTTGTTAAAACGATAATTGTTGCATTTGTGGCGTACGCACCATTATTTGCGACTGTTATTGTTGCGCCACTTGAAGATACTGATATATCCCCGCCAAATGAACTACTTAAATTAACAACCGATCCCGAAGCATTTCCCGTCAAAACCAACCAACAGCCTTTTATTAAACCAGAATTTGAAGTAGTTGTTATAATCACAGTACTTCTTGTCGTAACATTAAAAGTAACATTAGAGCCGTTGGTGAGACTTTTAGTTTCTTTTAGTATTACACTATTGCCTAAAATTTCAGCTTCTAATAAGGTTTTGAACTCGCTACCAATTTTTAGCATAAACATCTGGGAATAGATACTAAATACCTATCCCCCTCTCCTCTAAGGGAGCAATTAGTAAATAACTGCACCCCCTTGCTTGCTTGCTTGCTTGCTTGCTTAAATTTAATTATATTTTTTATTTGTGTCAAGTATTTTTTCATATTAACTCCTTTCTTTTATTTCCTTGTAAAATATCCTGTGTCTGGATTTGCGTAATCTAAACTTATTTTATTTTCATCGTACGATGTCGCCCCAACTAATTTAGTGCAATCATGAAACATACCTATCGCCGTCGTTTCGTTAATATTGTAATCTTTCCAATCTTCATTACAATAAATTATTTTCAACTCCAAACATCGAAAAAACATATCGTTGATATGTTCAACTTTATTTACATTCCAATTAGTTAAATCTAAAGAAGCGATACTATTGCAATTGTAAAATAGTCGCATCATTTCTGTAACATTTGATGTATTAAAATGAGATATATTTAGGTTTTCTAAATTTTGACACCAACCAAATAAATCATTCATTTCTGTAACATTAGCTGTATTCCAATTTTCTAAATTTAATGAGACTAAATTTGAACACAACATAAATAATTGGGACATGTTGGTAACATTTGACACATTAAACTCACTTAAATCGATGCTTGTTACTTGGCTACCTAAAAATAAATCACTGCAATCTAATATAGTTGCTTTTTTAGCAACAACTTTGCAATGATTTATAAATGTATGACTATTTTCTGAAACAAAAGCTCTTAATTCTTCTCCATTTTCAAAATCCATGCTGTGATTTCCATATTCATCTTCATAATCAACATAAAAATTTCTGGGAACATATTTAAATAATAAAATGTCATTAAAATATATGTGATTTCCATGTATTTGCAATCCAGATTCTAAAGAGTCATCGTATGCACCGTTAATTGCTGTGCCATCCATGTGCAAATCTAAATTAGGATTCGCTCCTATTAATATTTCTATTTTAATATCCGAGTAGATTCTATCATTGAATGATAATTGAATATCAAAACTTTCTGATGTTGTAAATCCGTTAGCGTCCAGATCCCCTTCAATTAATCCATCAAAATGAAAAGAATTACCATCTGTTTGTAATTCTAATACTGTATTTCCATCAATCCATATGCTGTCAGTAGTATTTTTAAATCGATAACTCGCTTCTATAATATTGTTTTTTGCACCAAAATTTAAATTGCAAAATTCCCCGTTTATTTTCAATCTAGTTAAAGTACTTATTCTTTTTTCACGCTCAGCTGTAAATTCAACTATTTTCGGCTCGAAATAATCTATAAAATCAACTACATTTTTTGTAATTGCAGTAGAATTATCTCGACTGTCAATAGCGTGCATGATGAACGTTGGACTATCAACTTTGTGTATCCATAATCTCTCTTCAGAATCATGAGGTTTTTTATCATGTTTTTGTCCTACAATTAATTGATATTCTTTAGGAGTTGCTCCCTTTATTGTTTCCATAGTAGTAGTTATAGTCGCTTCAACATTCGAATAGTTTTTTATTATAATTTGATTGTCTCCAGTTAAATCTAAAGTATCCGGATTGACATCTGCATAATCAAAATCGCTAAATATTGGATTAGCATTAACAACATTAAATGTTCTATCTACGTAAGTTCTATATGCGTCGTCATTTGTGTTTACATATATTCTATAAGTCTTGTTATTAACAGTACTCATATCTCCGAACAATGCGTTTTTTTCATTTTGTGTAAGTTCAAATGTGTAAGATGTACCAGTTACTAACCTGTAAGATGCGTATGCAGTAGAACCACCAGTATCATAAATACCTACACTAACGTTACTAGCTCCATTACGGGCTATATTAACGGTAAATGGACTATCTATATCAATATTATTAGGAACGCTTGTTAAAGTAGCTATATTAGTTGTTGTTGCATAATTAGTACCGCTTTCAGTCCATAACTGACTATCAGTTGCTTTAACTCTAATTTTAACGCTATATTGAGTTCCAGGATTAAGTCCGTTAATGTAAAAAGTATTACCGCTAGTTCCTACCCATCCTCCACCGCTTAAAGAATATTGTACTGCGTCTACTGCTTTATCTGAGTTCCAACTAACTTTTAAACTTGTTAACCCATTATTTACAACGCTATAATTAGTAATATTTGCGTATCTAGGTATTGTAGGCAAACTTATATAAAAACTTGTTGCCCTATTATATTCGTTGATTGCACCAGAACTTGTAAAGTGTAAAATACCATAAATTTCACCATTAACAGTAAATGTTCCACCACCATTTGAATCGTGGCTTACAGTATGATAAGTAGATCCTAGAAAGTGATACCCTGCTGCTGGCATGGTGTATCTATTTACCATTTGGTAACCAGTACAACCAAGTGGGCCGCAAACTCGATAACTACTTTCTGCGTATGTAAAAAGAACTGCAGAATCTGCTTGACTTCTACGTACGTAATGGTCTAATCTAACATAAGATGTATTGTTAGCATGGTTTTGGCTTTCTAAATATGCTCTAATTTCGCCCTTAAAATCGCTACCGTACGGAGTAGTAGTTCCACTTCTTACATAATTACTATCCCACGTAACTAAATGAGTAGCAAATCTTTGAATATTAAGTGGAATGTATAATTTATTATCTTTCATTGTTTTTCCTCCTATATTCTTGTTAGCCACGTCGAGTTACCTACATCTTGTATTACTACTCTGGCTATTTTTGCTTTTTCAGTTTTAATTTCTTTGGAGTTCATGCCCTTATCGGTAAACTCTGCTACTGTTTCATCTGTAGATATGTTTTTAATCCGATTGCCGTCATTATCCATTATCTGTTTGATGTTGCTAACCGATGACTCTATCTCAATTGATGAGCCAATTTTGACCCCACCGTTAATAGATTCCCCACTTGCCGATGACCATACATGAGCTACTATTCCTTGATTAATCATTAAATCTGATAAGTAGCATGAGTTATTGTTATCACCGATTAACTCAACCGTTATTGCATTACTTAAGACTTCAAAAGTGTAGTTTTGACTAGTCCAGTCCATTTCTGATAATTCAATTTCATGGTCGTTGACTTTGATGTTAACCTCTGCTAGTTCAAGCAATTTTTTATATTTAAATCCAATAGTATAAGTACCATTTTGTACTTGGATAACTTGATTACTTGATTTATTACCAATAAAAAAACAATGACCAGATACGGTATTGTTTTTAATTTCGGTATTAGTAAAGCCTTCGTGTTTATTTTCCCAATCGCCTTGGTAGTGTCCGACTGAGTTCTTGATTAGGTTTGTGCCACCATAGGTTAAAACATTACTTGCTATTTTATCAGCAGTAACTGTTCCAGCTTTAATTAACTCACCATCTAAAGTTCCAGAAGTTATAAAATCAGCATTAATTCTTCCATCTTGTGTCATTGCAAGTTCATAATCGCCGTTATATCCGTTGGAACTAAAACCAAATCCACCTAGCCCTAGTCTCCATACATTAGTAGCTTCTTCTCTTGGCAATTTATCTAAAATTAAAACTTCATTATCATCAATATAAACTAGCCCGTTTTTATTTAAAGATTTGATTAAATTGGTTTGGTGTTCAACCATTAATCCTTGACTACTGATTTTTTCAGCGTTTATTTTGATTTCTTCTTTTATAGAATCAAATCTTTTTTTAACATCTCTTGTATAATTCCCGAATATTAATTTAGTTACTCTTTTAGTTAAAACATTATATTGATACTCTAACACTTCAGTTTGCAAATCAACAAGTGGGTGTTTAACATGGATAGTATCCCCTATCTCCATTAATTGATTAATATCCGAAGTAATTTCATAACTTACCATTGGAAATTGATTTTTAGAGATAAAATCTTGTGCTTTATATCTTAATTCTATTTCTAAAGCCTCTTCAGTCTGATCTTCTTCATTTTCAATATCTGTTTCAAAAGTAACAGTTTTCAAAAAAGGCTCATCATATTCCACTTCTTCTGTTTCTAGATATTCTTCGGGTAGCATTAATCCATCTTTACCAACTGGATATAATTTGGTGACTACATTACTCCAATCTTCAAAAACTTTTATATTTTCAAGATTTTTTCCATAAGCAATAATTTCGCCCCTATCTACCCCGACATTCTGTTCTAATTTGATATTCCAATTGTCAATATCAAATGAACCACCCCATCGCTCTTCAATTATTTCTAATGCTTCTAATAATGTTTTTCTAATAAAATATGCAGTATTTACATTTTCAACATCTGAATTAACGGTAAATGGACTTTCTCTATCTAATCTGGTGTTAATATAATCTAAAGCACCTGCACCGTTTAAGTCTGTGGGTCTTACATCAATTAAAAGATAGTTTGAAGCCTTAAAAGCAACATGGTTTGCCCTAAATGTTATTTTCTTATCAGTAAATTGTATTTCTTCATCGTTATCAATAAAAAAAGCTTGTGGATTAAGCTTAGATTTAGTTTTAACTACAAATAATTTACTTTTATCAATATACTCTTTATATTCAATCGGTATTTCGACATCGATATACCAGCCATTTAATGATTTTTTCTTTGTTTCTTCACATTTTAAAGGATTAATAACTATATTTCCGTTAGAACTAAAATCGGTGTCATCTACATTAAATATTTTAATCATAACCATCTATCCTTACGTTTTATTTTAATGATAGCATCACCACTATGAATAGTAATATTACTTGTTCCAACTGGTAACAAAGGGAAGTTATAGCCTATCGAAAGTTGTCTATTTCTCAATAACCCATCATAAGTTGCTTTCATTTCCGCGCAATCTATTTCTACATAAGTATCGTCCTCTAAAAATGTATAAGTAAAGCGGACACTACCAATTGTTAAATCAATGCTTTCATCTTCGCCTTTTTCTAATTTGATTATCGGTCTTGATGGTATATTACCCTCGTTTGTTGCTTTTGTTGTTACTGTTACATAATTATCAATTGCTTTATACCAAAATGGATCTCTTATAAAATTAAAAGAAGCAACCTTTATTAATGCTTTTCTTTGAGGTTCTATTTCATCATAAAATCTTGCTGTTGTAACACGATTGTTATATTCAAAAGTTCCTTCACCATTTAACCATGCCAAAACATCATCTAATTTACTATTATCTAATATTTGGACTTTTATAGGTCTTTCAATAATCCCATAACCTAATTCAGTAAAAATTGCTCCATCTCGACCATCAATTTCGTTTTTTTCAAACCTTTGTGGCGCTTTAGCAATAAAGTGTTCTTCTTCTTCAACAATTACTTTCATTTCTGTACTTGTTTTTGATTCAAATTTAAACATTATTTACACCACCTTTAAAAGTTCGTCTTTTACTATTCTTGCGAAACCATCATCATCAACAGTAAATTTAGTATTTGTTAATGCCAACATAAACGCTTGTGCCATTTTTTTATAATCTATAAGTTCTGTTTGATTAGGTCCGCCGCTTTCTGTTAATGGAACAACTTTTGTTCTATTACCTTGTTGTAATAAAAGTTCAGGACCAGCCTCCGCCACCATTGCCATACCTTCTAAAAGTTCTCCACCTTTGGCTAAGTATGGTATTTTCCCTATTGTGCTTATATTTATTCCTTTACCTGCTAAACTGCCTAAAATCTCCCAGTCAGGTAGTTTTATTTTATTTAATCCTTTAATAACTAGGTTTACACCACTAATTAATCCATTTAAAGCACCTATGATTAAGTTTAAAGGAGACACTGCTATAGCATATAGTCCATCAAAAATGCCACCGAAGATATTTTTTACACCTTCCCAAGCCCTTTTCCAATCACCTGTAAATATGCCTTTAACCAAATCAATTATTCCACCAAATATTCTTTTAACTGCTTCTAATATATTTTCAAAGTTTTGAATGACTCCGGCAAACATTCCTAAAAATATACTGCCTTCAAAAAAACCTTTAATTTTATCGAATATTCCTGTTATCCAATTAAATACATTATCCATTACTGCTTTTATTTTATCGCCAAACAGTACGAATATTGCTATTACAGCCACTATCGCACCTATGATTAAAACTAAAGGATTCGCAATTAAAAATGTTATAACCGATATAATTCCTGACACAACTTTTATTATGCTTCCAGCAATTAGTAAAAACGGTCCTATAGCGGCAATAATGCCACCTATAATTAGTATAGTGTTTTTCATTGTCGGACTTAATTTGTCAAACCACTCTATTACTCCTTTTAATTTATCAATAAATTTTGTAACATAAGGTAATACTATTTCGCCAAAAGTTATTCCTAAATCATTTAAAGTGTTTTTAAATATTTCCATATTTGCTTCGGCTGTTTCATATCTTTTTTGTGCTTCTTCGGTTAATGCTGTGTTATCTTCCCAAGCATCACTTCCTGTTTCGATTGCTTCTGAAAATATATCACTTGCATTAGCAGAACTTAACAAAGCATTTCTTAATCTAACTTCTTTTATTCCCATATCATCTAGCACTTTAATAGCGCTATTTCCTTGTTCTCCACTTTTTGATAATCCATCTATGAAAGACATTAAAGCCCCTGTAGCATCATCTTTAAATGCTTTAACAAATTCATCAGCACTCGTTCCCGCAACTTTAGCAAAATCATTTAATTTATCACTACCAGTTTCGGCTGCTAATTGCATTTCAATCATAACTTTACTAAATGCTGTTCCGCCTGCTTCTGCTTCTAATCCTACTGAACTTAAAGCAGTTGCTAATGCTAAAATATCTGATTGACTCATTCCGACTTGTGTTCCGGCAGATGCTAAATTCATTCCCATATCTGATATTTCTTTTTCGGTAGTAGCAAAGTTATTTCCTAATTCAACTATTGTTGCACCTAATTTATCAAAGTCTTTTTGGCTCATTTTTGTAACGTTAGCAAATCTCGCTAGCGTTGTTGCCGCTTCTTCTGCTGATAGATTAGTTGTTTCTCCTAAATCAACCATTGTACGAGTAAATGATAATATACTATCTGTTTGAATTCCTAATTGTCCTGCAGCTTCTGCTACTTTAGATATTTCAGTTGTGCTTGTTGGTATTTCTTTTGCCATATCTCGAATACCTTTTTTAAGAGCATTTAATTCTTCTTCTGTTGCATTAACGGTTTTTTCAACTCCAGCAAACGCACTTTCAAAATCTATCGCACTTTTTACCGATAAACCTACAGCAGTTCCAAATCCAGCACTAAATACTGACATCTTTTTACCGGCTTTAGTTAATTTATCGCCAGTCTTGTCAAGTTTGCTAGCAAAATCTTCTAAATCAGCAGTTCCGAGTTTGATTTTATCGTTAACGTTTTTTAATTGTTTTTCATATCTACCTAATTCTGCTTCTGCTTGTGTTAAAGCTGCCTTTTTCTTTTGAATTGCAGTTTCATCTTTATATTCTGCTTTTTCTAACTCTTCTAATTCAGTTATTAAAACTCTTGTTTTATCTTTCTGAATATCTATTGCATCGTTGAGATAATTCATTTTTGAAGCCAACTTTTCTGATGTTTTAGTATTTTTATCCCACAATGTTTGAGTTAATTGAAATTGTTGATAATTTTCTTTTAATGTTGAATTAACAAGTTGCAAAGATTTAACAAAATCAACTGAGCCATCTGCTTTAAAGACTAATCCAACTTTTTTTAAGTCATTTCCCATATTTACTCCTTTCTAGCTTTACGTGGTAATCGAGCATTTGGTAAAATACGATTGGATTTATTTTCATAAACTCTCTTTCGCTTAATCCCATTTGTAAAGCACAATATTTTATTTCAGCCCAGTTTATTTTTTCTTCTTCGTTGCCGGGTGAGTAGATTTCACTTCTTTTTTTTTAAACTCTTCTAACTCTTCCATGTTGTCTTGAATAAATTTACCTATTTTTTCAGAGTCTTTAAAATTAACTAAACTCACTGCTTGTCTATAAGTTAAAACTTCATCATAATTTGCTCTTATAATTGCATATAGAAACTGATTATGAATTCTCATTTTATTTTTTTGAGCTGTTATATCTTTTTTTAATTGCTTTATTCCACCTTCATATTCTTCCAAATACTCAAGTACTAAAAAAGACCAATCAAGGTCTATGTTTTTTCCGTTTTTTAATGTGATTGTCATATTATCACTCCTTATTTAAAATAATAATTAAAGGGAGCATTAAAGCCCCCATCAATTTTATAATGAACCTGTGTTCATTGCTTCGTCTAAATCTGCTTTTGTAATTATTGGTGTTGTGAAGAATTCTTCTTCTGTTAATCCTGTAGGGAAGTTTGTTGCTTCGCTATCTACATAATTCTTAATATCTTTGTCATCATTGAAAGCATAAGCTCTTAATGTTAAAGTATCGTTTTGTTCACTAAATTTTTCTTCACTTGTTGCGATATCATCAGTATTTTCAATTAGTTGACATTTTGGATACCAAGTATATTTAACTCCGCCACCCTTTTTAAGTATTGGAAATCCTAAAGCAATAAATGGTCTTGTTGAAGGTCTACCACTTGAAATTAAACCATCTGTGTCTACATTATCGCCTCTTAATTTTGCTAAATCATCTGGATGAAATGCTACTACTTTAATTGCTAATTCTACGCTTGAAGTTTGTGAACTTGTTGAATAATCAGTCCCACTTGCTCTAACTACTGAACTTTCAGCGTTTTCATTTGTTCCTATACTTTTGATTACAGGACTTTTAACTGTTGCTTCATAAGTTGATGGTGAGTATTCTCCACTTTCATCAGGAGTATTAAAAGCATAATATGCTGCTCCAACTGTTTCTTTAATCATCGGTTTTTTATTTTTCATATTTTTTCTTCCTTTCTAATGCCCTAATTTATAAAGCATTCTTGCATAATATTTTTCTTTATTTCGTTCCCATGTAGGTCTTAAATGTGGACGTGATCCAAATTTTGAAGTCCCATATTCCACCATACGACCATAGTATTTACCCCAACCAACTTCAATCTCGTTGTTTTTTGCTTTTCTATAAGTAAAAGTATCAATCAAGTGTGTATATCCGCTTTTTCTTATTTGTGATTTTGGTTTTGGTAATTTTAATAAATCTTTAGTAAATTCCTTTGCTCCAACTTCCAAAACATCTTGAACGTTTTCTACATTTTTAAGATAATCTTCAATTTCTTCTGATAAGTCATTTAATCCACTATAAAATTCATTAGACATTTTCTAACACTTCCAAAGCAAAGTATGAATGAAAGTGTTTATCGTCTTGAATGTATTCGTGATTTATTATCGGAAACAAACCTTTTTCGTTTAATTTTTGTTTTAATTCTAAAAGTTTTTTATGTCTAGGTGTTTGAGAAAAAAAAGATACTTGATAAGTAACTTTTGTGTCGTATTCTTCACCACTTGCATTTAGACTATCCCATATAAATTCCCAGTAAACTATTCTTGGATAGATGTTAGTATTATCATCGTTTTGAATTCCTTCATTTACTTGTATTCCTAACGAATCCAGTAAAGTGGCTAATTCCGTTTTATTCATTTATATCTTCCTCCAGTTTAGGGTTTGGATAATCAACTAAAGTGATATCCGATTGTTTATATCCCTCTTTATTTGTAAAATGATAAGCATTAAATACTTTGTGATATTCATCGCCTATTTTCAAAACGTGTAAAGATGTTATTTCTTTTGTTTGTGGAATACGAATTTTAAAAGTTAAGTCTTTTTCCCTTTGCTCGGCTTCGAATCTTAATCTATCAGTTATTGATAGTTCTTGAAACCATATCTCTTTTTTGGTATCTTCTATATATTCAATTGGGAAATGACCACTTTTTTGTTTTATTTCAAAAAGTTTAAATTTTCCATCAAGATATGTTGGTATCTCGGTTATATTTAATTTGAAGTTCTGCATAATCGCCTCCATATAATTCTTTAAATTCAGCTAATCGCTTGTAATTTGAGTATAATACATAATTCTTCAATAAACTTCTTGCTTCTAAATCATCATCATAGTTAATTTTTTCCCCAACTGCTTGGTTAATGTCATATTCTGCTTCTTTAATGTAGTTTGTTAATGAACTGTCATCAAAATATGGAGATATTTGTTGTTCTGATTTTATTTCTTTTAGAATTGTATTTATTTGGGTTTCAGTCATTCAAGACACCCCCTATTTCTTCTTCTTTGTAGTTTTTGTTTTTTCTGATTTTTCAGTAATTATTCTTTTAATTACTTTTTTAGATATTAATAGTTTTAATCTATTTTCATTTATTTCTCGATTATCAAATGGGAATTTATCGCCTAAAACATATAAATGGCCATCTTCTAAATCTTTGAAATATTTTTTTTCTTTGTATATAATTTCGTACATAAAGTTCTCCTTTCTTTAATTAAAAAGTAAAGAGGGTTTGTTTCAACCCTCATTAACTAATTCTTAAAGTGAACCTATTTCTTCGTCAGAAACTACTTTTACATTGAAAGATAAAGGTTTTACATTTGTAATATCAAGTACAACTGCTTGATTTTCATGAACTAATCTACCATTTCCATAAGTAACAATCTTATAAACTCTATTATCTTCTAGGAATTGGTATTGGTCGCTGAATGAGATACCCATTCTTGAAATTCCACCAACATAAGTGTTAGGGATATATAAAATTGCCTTATTTACTGGTACGTGTACACTTTCAATAACTTCAATAGCAAATGGGAATACTTTTTTGAATTCTCCACTAGCATTTAAGTAAGTTGAAGCTTCTGCTACTTTAGTGTAAGCATCTGCTGGGTTAACTAACATTAACACTTTACCTACTTTTCTCTTTCCGTTATTTGTTAAAGTATAAAAATGTGCCCCTAGTGATTTAATACTAAAATCTTCAATAACTTCAGCAATTCTATCAGGATATACTCCGTCTGTTGCACCACTTAATTTCTTTAAAAGCCCAATAGGAGCATTTTTACCGTTTCCAGCAATAAACCCTTCTTCTAAACCATCTTCGTTAACTTCTAGTAATACTTCACGGATATATCTTTCAATCCATTCGTATCCTAAATCTAAAATACCTTTTGGAATAAATGCAAATGCTGATAATTTGTTAGCGTCCATATCAATTTCTGATAATGCTGCTGAAATTTCATCAACTATCTTAGCATCAATTTTGCCCCATTTTGCTTTTCCACTTGCTTCACTTAAAATCCATTTTTTAACTCCAGCAGGTGTAAACTTAACATATTTTAAGAATGGGTGTTCTTGTCTTAAATCTTCAAATACATAATTTGTAATACTTGTTGGAATTAATTCATCTTGATCGTTTGTTGAAAATACTGCTAATTGTTTAGGGTCTTTCAACTTATCAATAAATGATTTTTCTTCTGTGTTTAAGTTTCTTAACCCGTATTTTGCAAAATTATCTTTATTTGCTTGAACTTCTACGAATTCTCTTTGATACCTTTCTACTATTTCGTTTTTACTTTCGTTTACTGCTTTTTGAATAACATCAACGATTTTTGCTGATTTTTCTTCAGCTGGAGCATCATTCAATTCTTGAACTAATGCTTCTAAATTTAATCCTTCTAATTTCATTTTTCTTTCTCTCCTTCTTTTTTAAATATTTTTTGGATTAAAAAAAGATGTCCATGCATCTTCTTCTTGTGGTTCTTCTTTAACCACGTCGTTCATTTGAACTCTTTTAAGTTCTTTTAATTTCATCACCATTTTATGTAAATAATGATTTTCTAAAGATTGGTTAGCGTCATTTTTTTCAATAGTTGTTGCAAAACCTAGTTCTAATGCTTCTTGTGAAGTTATCCAAGTTTCATCATTCATCATTTCTTTAACTTTACTTTCTTCAAGCCCAGTTTTAGAACAATAAATATTAACACTTGGTTGAGTTATTTTTTCTAAATCTTCAGCTCTTTTCTTCATAGCATTTGAATCGCCTTCAGCATATCCCCAAGCATTATGTATCATCAATAGTCCACTTTCAGGTACTATTCTTTTATCTCCTGCCATAAAAATTACTGAAGCCGCACTACAAGCAAAACCATCTACAATTGTTGTTACTTGACCTTTAAAGTCGTTTAATAAATTATAAATAGCCAAACCTTCGCTTACACTACCACCCATTGAGTTAATCCTAACTGTTAAATTAGGTGTGTCAACTTTTGCTAATGCGTCTTTAAATTCAAATGCTCCTGTTCTAGTATCATCATCACCAAAAAACATATCCCAGATGTCCTTCTTACGAATTTCACCATAAATAAATAATTCAGTATTGTTTTCATCTACTTTTTGAAAAGCAAATTTTTCTTTATTCATCTATTCGCCTCCTTTCGCATTTTGTACTTTCGCATAATTTTTTGTTAAATTATGCTCGTTTGCCCAATCTTCATCTATTATTGGTAAACCCAAAAATCCACGTAAGTCATTATGGCTAAATCCAATACCGGTCAGTTTATCAAGACTGCCGGCAACGTCCATTATGTCAAAGTGCTTCATTTTGAACTTATCAATCATTATTCGTTCTCCTTTTAAATAATTGTCTTTTTCAAGTAGTTTTGCATTCATACCATCCTCGACAATCTCTAAAATAGGAGCTACAGCAAACGTTATAAAATCATCCGTTCCTGTAGATTTATCGGTCTTACTTCCCCAGAATGCATCTAGTGGAATGCCAAATGCTGTTGCAACGATGTTTCCTAATTCCTTTATCATTTTTATATAATCTTCTGATGTTTTTTCTTTTTCATTTCCTAATTGTGATAATTCAAAGTGTTCCGACAACATAACAATAGCTTCTTCTTCGCTTAATAAACCATCTGTTACTTTCTTTTTATAATCATCATAAGTTATTACTTCGCCTGTTTTGGCATCTTTTATAGCAGGTTGTCCTCCGGGTACTGTGAATTTCCATTTTCTTGTATTTGCTGTCTTATAATTTTTTGAAGCAACACCTAATAATTTTCCATAATCTTTGTAAAAATCATCTACTATTTGTTTTATTTTTGAATTACCTAATGTTAAATGAATTACTTCTTCAGCATTGAAAGTTTTATCAAGTGTTAGTGAATTATCTTTTAAGTCTTTTAATACAACTTTTGAATATATTTTAGGTCGCATTATATCTTTGCTTTCATTCCAATCATCAGCCAAATACAAGTAAGAAGTGTTTTCTTTTTCATCTTTGCTAGTAACAATTAATGTTTCTTGCTTTTTTAATAAGTTTGAAATTACTCGATAAAAAAACGAAGAAGCCTCTTCATTTGGATTAATTCTTACATTTAAACGATAATATATATCATCTATTGTTTCTTTTACTTTTTTTTCTTTTTTATCATATCTGAATATTTTAATTTCACTCTTTGAAATCGTTTTAGCAATCATATCAACTGCTTTTTCAATCATCAAATCTTTAACGTATAATTCTTCTGCTTTTTTGCCTAGAATTAAATCTAAAAAGTTTGATTCTTTTTCGTTAGATTTTATGAAGTTTAAAAATCCCATTTTATTCATCTCTCTTTCTAATAATAAGCATATATTGTTTCCTCATCTAATATTTCATTACCACTCATAGCACAAACGAATGCCATAAATGGATCGTTCTTTCTTAATTTTGGTTCAATCTTTTCATAAGATTTGTTTCCATCTCTTTTTATTACTACTTTTGTATTGTTGATAGCCCATCTCATCATTGCACTATTTCCTATATTTATATTTCCTTCTTCAAATTCAACTTCTATTTTAGGTGCGTATATTGCCGCTATACTTGCTGGATACCTTACCATTTCTAATTTCCCATAAGGATTTGTTTTTGTGTCATATACACTTACACCAAATTCTTCAAATGTCTTTTTATAAAGTTTAAATTGGTATGTATCCATTCTAATTCGTTTAACATCATATTTTGCCATTTGTTCTATTACCCAACCAATTATTTCTCTTTCGGGAATTGTTGGCTCGTTAACAACTTCAAAATCAGTATAACCATATTCTCCTGCTAAATGAAAAGGAAACTTTATGTCATTAAAAAATCTGCCGTTTGAGCAGATCCAAGTTTTATGTATCCATATATATTCTTTTTCATTTTTGAATAAAAACCCTGCTGAAGCAAAGTCATTTAAACTAGCCATATCCATACCACATACTGCTATTTTTCCATCTAATTCAGGTTTTTCTCTTTCTATCTTCTTTTCAATATCTTTATAAGAAGCTTTTAAAAGATTTTCCCAACTCGTTACAGCCTCTTCTTCAATTATCATTGGATAATTCATTCTTTGAGGGTAAAACTCTTGTTTATATGATTTTTGTGTTTTCATTTTCATATAATCTCTTATTATTTGTTCTCTTAAACTCGGCATAAAATTAATACTTGGATTGGCTTTGCACCAACTTGAAATATCTATATCTTTTTTATTGTTAGTTTCTAAATACTTTTTCATTGGTTTATGAATATCTTCTTCTGAATTAACTCTATAAATAAAAGGCAACATTCCTAAATGGTTTGGTTCGCCATGTAAAACTTGCATTGCTAAATCTTTCTTTTCATCAAGTGGTCCTTCTCTTACAACACCATCAGTTGTAATTGTAATACTTCGTGCATGTTTTATTTTCCCTAATCCTGATGTAAATGTGTTTAACTGTTTATAATCGGTATAGGTATGTAATTCATTGAAAATAATCATACCTGTTTGCTTACCATATTTAGTTGTTGCGTTGGAAGTGTTATACCTCAATACTGATTTTGTTGTTCTATTTATAATTTCAACTTTATTCCAATAAAAATATTTTTTCATTATTGGTTTATTTGCTTCTAGCATATTATAAACAACATTAAAAGAGTTAATTGCCGTTTCTTCCGATGTTGCTACTATATCAATATGATAATTTTTAACACCGTAAAAATGAGTTTGTAAATAGTTTGCTAGTGGCATTACTATTCCATCTTTCCCATTTCCTCTTGCCATTAATAAAAATATATCAGGAAACTTTACTATATCGTGATTATCTTTTTCATACATAAACACACATGAATAAATTGCCTTTTGATATATTCCTAATTTGTAATACCACTTCTCACAATATTTAATACATTGATTAGTTTGTTTATCATCGTAATAAACTTCGCCTTTTTCCAAAGTTGGAATTATAACATTTTCAAATAGTAAAAATATTTCTTCTGGTATTTCTTCTTTATGAGATTCAGCATATTTTATATAATCATCAATTTCTTTACAATAAATCTTCATCATTATTTTCACCGCCTGTATCAACGGTTGGTTCTTTCAATCCCAAATCATTTAATACTTTCATTAGTTGAGCAGATACTTTTAATAATTTATCAACACTTTTATTATCATCTTCTTTTTCGTATCCGTTACCTGTCATTGATTTTATTCTTATACCATTCTTATTTATGTCATTTTGGAGCTTATCCTTTAATTCGAATAAATAAACTGCGTGGTCTAACAAATCATCGTATTGATGACCTAGTTTGTTTTGATCTATTAATTGGTCTTTTAAATCTTCTTTTATTAAATTGTATTTTTCGTTTTTAGGTTTAGCCATACAACTACCCCCTTTCATACGTGATTGTTAAATATTTATATTTAGTAAGTTCCCAACACCCGTTCCCTATAAGAAAATTTTACTCTCTAGGAATTGATGGGGGGATTTATTATAATATCCATTGTATTAGTTTAATAATACCACCTAATATACCTACCATAGGCACTAATACTAATAATGTTATACATATGTACCCTAGTATCATCTTATCTCTATCACTCATATTATTTAATTTGTTTATTAATCTATTTAGTATATTAATTATCTTCTTCATTATCTATCTCTCCTATAGTAAACAGTATCAATCCATCTGCTATCTCTATCTTGTATCCATAGCCATTGTACTTAACTTGTTTACCATCTTTAAATGTATTATTAAATAAACCTAATGTATCTAATATCATATTCCTTACTTCTTCACTTACATTAGTTAATAGTTCTATTGTGTTTGATAACACCTTTAATAAATTGATAGTATGTTCTACTTGATTGTTTATTTCTTTACCTACTATTGTATTGGCAAACACTTGTATACTCTTTACTATCTCATCATCTTCATAATAAGTAGCGTATATATAATCATTAAACTTAATTACTCCTGCCTTATCTTCTTGTTTAGTTATCTCTGCTTTTATCTCTTTATATTTATAAGCTTCTATTAAGTGTTCTAATTTCATTATTACCACTTCTCCTCTGTTAATGGTTTTTTCTTTCTTCTAAAATAAAATCTATGTCTATCTTCTATTATCTCGTGTGCTTCAAATGATAGACTTACTAGGTTGTTTAAATCTAGTGCTAAGTCTGGTCTTTCCTTTACTGGTATTTTATGATGTACTGTATCTGCTTTCTTTAACTGTATTTTGTATGATTTATGTATTCCATCATCATAATTGCCTAAAAAGAATTGACAAGCATATTTATCAACTTCTAATCGCTTTTCTCTTGCTATATCCCAATCAGTTGATTTATAAAAAGCAATTACATTCCCTTTAGTTATTTCTTTTGCCCAATCGTGATGTACTCTTTTTTTTCTTCTAACTTTCACTCTATCACTCTTTTAGGTATTTCAATAACCACTCCATATTTATTATTGACTATTTCAATGCCTCGTTTTATAGATACATTAATTGTTTTCCCTCTAGTGCGAAGTGTATCTCGTTTAAGCCCTTTTTGTGATTTTAAAGTACTGTCGTAAAATGGTTTAGTTATTAGTACTAACATTTCTCTATTAATTCTATCCATTTTTCATACTCGCTTTCAATTTTATTTTTTGGCTTGAGTTCTTTTTTCATTATCTTGTCTATATCTAAATTACTTAATTCCATATCCAATATATAACCATTATTGCCATCTATGACTTGTTCTTCTATACCTCGCCAATTTGTTACTATTACAGGTAAATTTATCTTTCTACATTCTCTTACAAAAAGGCAATCACTTTCGCGATCACTTAATATAATCCCATAATCAGCATTTTTTAAGTATGGATAAGGATTTAATTTGTTACCAACAAATATGACTTCTGGAAAGTCTTTAAATATATCTCTTATTTGTTTGCTGTAATCTTTAGTTCTTGCATCTCCTACAAAATACCAAATAAAATCAATATTGTTTTTTCTTAATTCATTAACAAACTTAAACATTCTTGAAAAACCTTTTTCTATTGCTATTCTTGAAATTGTTACTAAATTAAGTTTGGCTTTCTTTAATTCTACTTTTTCTTTCATCAATTCTTTAACATCGACAATCTCATTTCTTACAACCATACTATCAACATCAAATCTATTTTTTAATTGCCTTTTACTTTCCTCTGATACAGTTATCCAATAATCAACATTTCTTTTTATTAAGTTAGCCGCAACTTCTTCTACTGATGTGTGATTCCATTGTATTTTCTTTTTAGTAATCATATTGTTTGAATTTCCGTAATAACCGACATAAATCAATAAATCACATTTAACTGTCTTATATCTAACGTTTATTACATCAGCATAATCACTTAACTCTACTAATAAATTGACATCACATAAATCATCAAAAGCAACAATAACATTATATAATTTATATATTTTTTTTATTAGTTCTAGTGTTGCTTTATAAGTTCCCCCAATTCTTGGACTTGATAAGTAAAATACTATCTTTTTTTTACCTATAAAATTGTCATATTCTTCAGGAATATCAAAGTCGTCAGTATCATCATTTATTTTAACAAAAAAAGGATGTTCTTCGTTCATCCAATTCTTAAACTCTAACATACTCATATTTACATCTTTACCGCTTAAATATTTATATGTTTCCCATCCTATTCCTCGTTTGATTGTTCCTTTTTTTAAACCATTTCTTATAAACGAACAAGCCTCGTTGAATTTTTCTTTATTTTTTATTTTTATAGCAAATATTTCTCCGTGGCATTTAACTTTGCTTGCTCCAAATCTTCCAAAGTAAGTAAAGTCGCCTTTATCTTCATCAACTATTGTTTTAATTACTTCTTCTGAATAATAAACATCGCCATACATAAATAAGGTTTCTTCTTCCCATATGGGATAACAAGCACAAAATCTATCTATTTCATAAACGTTGTTTCTTGGCTCGTATCTTGTTGTACCATCTATATCGTATCTCTTATCGTGTGAAGTAATATATATATTTTCAATACCATTTTCTTTCAATAATCTTACTGTTCTATTTAAAATTGTTTCTCCATTAATTAATGCTAAATGCTTAGGCACTCCTGTGTAGTTATTCCATCTTTTTCCTTGCCCATCAGCCATTATAATTACTCTCATTTTATAACCTCTTTTCAAGTTGAATTTTATATTGCGGATATTCTTCTATTAATTTCTTAATATGTTGTTTTGAAATTTCCCTATAATCTTCTTTCTCTTTGCTATTCTGAGTACTATCTAATCTATTTCTATAATAAAAAAACAAGCCGTCTAATTCAGCCCATTTTTCTACTTCACAATAACCTTTTAAAACAAAATAAACATCTTCTAAAAACATTTTTTCTGGAAATTTCCATTTAATAAATTCTCGTTTCCAACATTTTGAAGGACATCCTATCCATTTATCTTTTTCTATTCTTTCTTCTTTAGTATTTTTCTTTGAATATAATGCTCTTTGGTATTTTTCATTATAAAATCCTAAAAAAATTAATTCTTCATCAGTTATTTTATTATTTAGTCTTTCTAATACTTGATTATCATATAACCAATCATCACTATCTAAAAATATGATATATTCCCCTGTTGCTTCTTCTATTCCTTTATTTCTAGCTCCACCTGCATATTTCCTTTTGGTATGCAATATTTTAACATTATAGTTTTTAATAACTTCTATACTATTATCGGTTGATCCATCATCTATAACTATTACTTCATAATCTTTAAATGTTTGGTTAAATATACTATCTATGCACTCTTTAATATATTTTCCACAATTATAATTGGGTATTATTATGCTAAATGTCATTATTACACCTACTTTTTTTATTCCTCCATTGAATGTATTTAATTAAATAAAAAAGATACCTTATTTAGTATCTTCTAATAATTTATTTAATTTTTCTATTATTTTGTTGTCTCTTTCGTTATCGCCAGGATAATAGCTGTTGGCATATTCAATATTATTTATTATTGCTTCTATTTCTTCTTTAGTTAATTGTATATCTATCATATAAACAACCCTATCATAAACCCTAGCAATAAATTGCCTAAGCATATTAATATTGCTAAGTTCCTGTACTTTTTCATTTCCTTTTTAGTTATGCAGTGCTTGTGACCTTGCATTGGAACTTGATTTTTACCTATTATCTTTTCCATATCTTATACCTCCTCTATTTCCATCTCTATCGTGTTTTCTTTATGCCCAAAACTTTTTTTAAGATTTAGTTCGGTTATTTGTTTGTCGTTTACTATGTAGCCATTTCTTTGTAAGATGTCTAGTATAGGTTTTGTTATGTTGTCTAAATCTCCTACTGTCTTATTTTCACATTTAAAATGTATTGATACTTCTAAATCTCTTAAATCATTTATTTTAGGTAGCCCTATTAACTGGTATATTATTTCTTTCTGATATTCTTCATATACTTTTTTTTGATATGATTTTTTTCCGTTTTTGTAAACGAGAGTTTGATAACTTCTTATTTTCTCTACTTTTACGATTTTTTTCATATCTATCACACTCTTCTTCTCGGGGACATCTAATACATCTGTGTTCCATAAAGTATTTTAAATCACAAATTCCCCCTATTTCGTTCCTTTTCATCTTCTCAGCTCTATTCCGTGCTTATACTCTGCTTTATTCATTAAAAAATCAACATCGTTGTAATGCTGATTCGTTGGCATACTCATACTTCGGTTTAACTCTATAAATAAATCATTTAATTCATCTGCTAGTCTTTTATCGACTTTTTCTATTCGGTTAAAAAAATCATGGAAATATTGACTTAACAATGCTATATTGCCCCATTCTAATTTTCCTTTTTTTCTAACAGGCAAAATATGATGAGCAGTGATTATGTTTTGATTATCAGGTAACCATAGTTCGTCTCCCCAACATAATAGCCCATATACAAGTATCATATCTCTTTTTAATTCCCTTTTATAATCTTGTTTTCTATTTGTCATTTTAACCCTAATTTTTTATAAAGCTTTTCCCATATTTCATCTTTGTTGGCATTTGCTATAACCATAATAACGGCAAATAACAATATTAATATTCCAACTATAATCGATAATAATGTTTCCATAATAACCTCCCATATAAAAAACTCTCGTTAAAGAGTTAATAATCATATTAAAAGAGCAACCTATCAGTCGTTGCTCTTAAAGAAGAACAAAATTAATTGTTCCTATGTAAGAATTAAAACCACGTTATACATTATAAAATCACTTTTATAATCTTTCTCCTTACGGTGGAGTGATAATAATTCTCACATAGCAAGAAATAATTCTCGCCAAGAATGAGGTTGTTTATGAAAATGAAATCTTATACTATGTATAAATCTTTCACACTACCATTATATCAAATCGATTGTCTCATTTCGTCTCATGTTTTCAGGAAACAACTCTTCATCTATTTTATTAATAATTCTGTAAACTTGGGCTCTACTGTAGTTATGTTTTAATCCGATCTTGTCTGCACTATCTCTTTTAATGTAATAGTCGTAATACACTCTCTTATATATATCATTATACTCTTTATATTGGTCTTCTAGTTCCTGTAATATAGGAGTTAATAAATTTAGTTCTTCTTCATACATTTTTATTTCTTCTTCTAAATATATGATTTCTGCCATAGTATCTGATATGTCTTTTTTATATCGGCTACCACTAACTACTTCTTCCTTAATCCCACTTGCTCCAGGCTCAAGACTGTTTCTTAAATATATTATTTTATTTCTGGCATATTTCAATAATGTTTTTTTGCTATTATATTCTTTTTGCAACTCGTATAAATTCATTCTTCCTCCTATTTTATTCCCCCTGATTTAATTTTATAAATTTAATTATTGTTCTTAATAAATCTATTTTACTAATTTCAATCATTTCTTTTTTCCTTGTTTCTTTTTCTTTAAAGTGTGTTTTTATTATTTCCTTTGTTAACCAGTCTTGTGAGTATTCAATATTTTTATTAATAGTGTCACTCTCCTATTATTGATAAAATATTCTTATAAAAATCATACTCGCCAAGTTTAATATACATATCAGCGTCAGGTTCATCTTTTATACTAATTAGATATTCTTTCACTTCTTTTAGTTTGTTATTTGCTATAGATAGTTGAGATTCAATATCTTTTATTTTAGTTTTGTAGTCTTTTATTTCGATTCTTACATCTTTATAAGTTTCTTGATATTCTTTTTTTAAATTAAAGATATCATTATTTAGTTTCCATTTTTCTTTTTGTAATTCAAACATTTCTTCTTTATTCATCTTAATTCCTCCTCTACTGACTAATATTTTTGTCTAAATTAGTAATTTCCCTAAACCTTCTTCTTAATCTCATTAATTGTTTATCAAACAATTGTCTAAATTCTTCGTTTTCTTCTGGATATAATGTAATACACGCTCTATTACCACCCTTGTCATAAAATCCGTTTTGTAGATTTAGTGGTTGGCAACCATCACTATCATATTCGCATAATATTTTTAAAAACTTTTCATATTCTTTTATTCTATATATTAAATCTTCTAATTCTTTCATTCTATCTCACTCTCCTATTATTGATAAAATATTCTTATAAAAATCATACTCGCCAAGTTTAATATACATATCAGCGTCAGGTTCATCTTTTATACTAATTAGATATTCTTTCACTTCTTTTAGTTTGTTATTTGCTATAGATAGTTGAGATTCAATATCTTTTATTTTAGTTTTGTAGTCTTTTATTTCGATTCTTACATCTTTATAAGTTTCTTGATATTCTTTTTTTAAATTAAAGATATCATTATTTAGTTTCCATTTTTCTTTTTGTAATTCAAACATTTCTTCTTTATTCATTCCAACCTAGCTCCTCTATTTGTTTTTGTATAGCTTTGAATTCTTTGATAGAACCATATTTAAAATGAGTATTACCCTTACTGGTTTTTCTTGTTAATCTGAATTGTAAATTTATCTTTTCGAAATCGATAAATTCTCCACCATAGTAATGTCTTTCCTTATCTTCATAATTAGCAAATCTTAAATATCTCTTGCCATTTTCTATAAGTTCATAACCGATTTCTTCAAACATTTCCTTTGCTGATTTATCTTTCATTTTCTATCCTCTCTAATTGTCTTTCTACTTTTTCCCACTTTATTTTAACAACATCTTTTTCATCAATTCCAAAATATAATCTAAATTGTTCTAGCATTACCATTACATCAGCAATTTCTTCTGCAATATGTTCTCGTGATGGTAACATATTAATTGCGTAAGGCTGTTTTCGGCTATTCTCATAGTTTATAACAGCTTCGTTCAACTCAAACACTTCACTTTGAAAATACTTTAACTGTTTCAATACTCCGTAATGTTTTATTATTTT
Organism: Bacilli bacterium; assembly: GCA_028708945.1. Next base: position 5,660 of record JAQVXV010000009.1, on the reverse strand, counting down.
TAATAGTTTATCTTCTGCGTTCATTTTTTCCTACTTTCTTCTAAACTTCTCATTTTCGCTAACTCTTCAGGTGTCATTGTTTCTATATTTTGCAACTTGCATTCTTCAATTAAATTATCTAGCAATATTCCCATTTCAGTTGTATCTAATAAACTGCTTCCTACGTATACTCTTACTACTTTAAATAACTTTCCGTTCTTCTCTATCGTGTTTCTAACTTCGTGATATTCTAGAGCCCTAAGGTTAGATTCCTCGGGCACTAGATATTCTTCAAACGGACAAGATTTTTTAATTAGTTCAAAGTGTAGTTCTTCCGACGGTATTCTCATTTTTTTAGCAAGTTTATTTAACATCTCCCAATAATAGGAGTTCTGATTTAATGTTCTTTTCTTTTTATGCTCTTTAACTTCATATATTTTTTCTTCATCAAGTTCTAACATTTGAGGTATTAATTGTTTTATTGTTCCCTGCATTTAAACTCCAATTAAATCAAATATGCTTACCTGTCCTGTGTTTTCTTTTTCTTCTGTTTGTGGGTGATAATCATAATTAAGCATTTTTTCTTTAGCCTCTTTATAAAAATTCTTGTCTATTTCAAATCCATAACAACTTCTATTTAATTCCTTACAAGCTCTTAATGTTGTTCCACTTCCAGCGACTGGATCAATTACAACATCGCCCTCATCTGTAAATATTTCAATTAGCTTTTTTAATACTTTGACTGGTTTTTGAGTTGGATGTATTTTAGGTATATTATCTTCTTTTTTATCTCGTTCCCAATTAAACCAGTTAAACACCATAGTTCCTGAGCCATCAGCTTTCTTTTCATTATTAAATTTTGGAAGCTTATCTCGGTATAATACTACTGCATACTCCATAGCTCCTACTACTCGCATATTTGCTTTTAAAGTTTGAGCTGAATAGTTTTTTATAAAAAATATTGGATATGATTTCATAAAGCCGTGTTTTTTACCTTGCTCTATAATTTCCGACATTTGCTCGAAACTGCAAAATACTATCATTGCAGGAGCTTGTCCTTTTTCTTTTGGTTCTGGCTTTAATAACCTACTGCAAAAATGCATATACTCTGCTAGGTTAAAATTCTTGTCTGAATTAAAGAATTGTTTTCCTGCAAGTTTACTTTCTCCATTTTTATTGTCTCCGTCTACATACCATTGAGTAGAGCTTGCATAAGCATTGTTACCTAGATTATATGGAATATCTGCTATTACTAATTGAGCTTTAGGTATGTTGTAAACTTTTCTATTTTGGAAGTTATCATTATATAATTCAATTTTTGTTTGTTTTTTATATTCTTCTATCATCTAATCAACTCCTATTCTTCTATATCTTCTACTCTTATTACTATTGTTCGATTGTTATTTTCGCTCTTACTTCTTTTCCGATATGTGGGAGTGGAGTAAAACTTTACTGCTTCAGGTTTAACTCCTAAATGCTCCGCACATTCTTTTTTAGTTCCCATATATACAAAGTCATCGCCTTTATATATAGCGTATATTGTTTCTTTTTTCATAATCAAAATGGTAATAAATCATCAAGATTATCTACATCTTCTTTATTATCTCTATAAAAACTACTAAATGGATCACTTTCTTCATTCATTGCCGATTTAATTATTTCGCTTTGAGATAACTCTTGCTGTTTTTCTTCCTTGCTAGTTATTACCAACCTATAATCTGGGGCTTTATCATTCCCTTTTTTATCGTTTTTAAACATCGCTATGTCGAACTCTACTCCTTTTACATCAACCAGCCCTGACATATATTTTAGTCCGTTTTTGCTTGTTTTAAGCCATACTACACCTTTATTGGTATTATCGTAATTATTCATTATTCATTCTCCTTTATTTCAATGTCAAAATCTCTTAATAGCATATAATCGTCTATTTCTCTACCATAGTTTTTGTATTCTTTTTCTAATAAAACACAATTATAAGGCTCTGTCGGATGATTATAATAATTAATCACTTTTACAAATTCATTCATATTGCTATCTTTTATATATTTACCGATAATATTTTTGTTTAGGTGTTTTAATTCTAATTTTTCAAACTTAATTTCTCTATTCATTATTCATTCTCCTTTTCTAATTTATTTAGTTTATCTATTATTTCATTGATTTTACATCTGATTTTTTCGGTACAAGTATCTACATTATTTTCGTTTATTTCATAATCTAATTTCTCTATTGGTTTATCTTCTTCTATGATTTCTATTTCATCGTTTATTGTGTTTAAATTTATATAATGAGAAATTTCATAATCATCATCATCGCTACAATAATAAACATCATCAGAAATTCCGTTTCCTTTTTTGGTGAATATTTTTTGATTATATTTTATTTGTTTTGGTAATTCATTGCCACAAAACTTAATATTTAATAAATCTATTACTTTCATTCTTCTTCTCCTTTAATTATTTTTTCAACATAATCCAAATCAATTACTTGTTTGTTTTTTATATATTCTTCTATCTTCTTTAACTTATTGTTTGCGGTTGATAGTTCGCTGATTGCTTTTTTACTTATATTTTCTAAATCAACTATTTTTTCTTCTAATTTTTTTATTCGATACATTCTTTTTTGGTTTCTTGTATGTTCCATTTAATCCTCCTCGATCAACATACGCCATTTGCCATCTTTAAACTCGTAAACACCCTCAACAAATTTTGCACAATCAAATTGATGTTGACCACCATTACCACAACCATAACCATATCCTTCTTTTTCAAAAGCTTCTGACACTTTCCATATTGCAGGCCACCCACTACTATCATCTTTTCTTTCAATTCTTTCATCAGCAAATATACTTCCGTCGTGACCAAAACTTCCCCATTCTTTTGAACTTTTAATTTTGTTTGTCTTTGTTCCTATCGAAACTACTTTAATACCAACTTTGTTACACTCTGATAAAAATTGATTAGTATTCTTTTTAGCTTCTTCTAAATCATTAATTATTGATTTTCTATATTCTTCTAAAGATTTTAATTTTTCATCATAACTTTCAAATATTCTATTTACTTTCATATTTCCTCCTAATTATATTTTTTTTCATATTTCCTCTTTTAGTAACAATTTTTTGCTTCGTAAATTTTATTTGCTAGTTTGAATTTACTGTTAGTTTCGTTATTTATTTTCACATTATCTCTTTCCCATACAACTTCTCCATTTGATACAACTTTATCAATTTCGTATTTGTTTAATTCTTCTAATCTCCAAACTGTTAAATCGTGATTAGCAAAACTTCTATTACTGCAATAATGATTGCCTATTACTTCATCATTAAATACTAATTCATAAGCACCATCGCCACAATAATCTTTGTTTTCTTTCCCATAAATATAAGCTATTTTCATATTTCCTCCTCTATTCAACTTTTTCAAACGGCATTTCATTTGTTTTCAAAAATTCTCTTAATGCTACCATCTGACTTCTTTTTCCAGTGATTTTTAATGTATATGTTTCTTCTGGATCAATTACATTTGTAATTACTTTTTCAGTAGAAGCTTCTTGTAATTGTTTTTCTTCTTGCTTTACTTTTTCTATTTCTGCAAGTTTACTTTGCTCTACTAGTTTTGTTTCTTTTTCTAATAATTCATTATTTCTGATTATCGTTCCTGCTAAATCTAAAGTTTCAATGTAATGATTTTTTAATTCAACTTCATATTTACTTTTTAAACTTTCAACTGTTGATAAGCAATCTCTTATTTTTTTTAGTTCTGTATCTATTTCTTTATAAATATCTTCGATTTTGTAAGTTTTATTTAACCATCTATCATTAAATATTTTTTCTAAGTTAATTAAATCTTTTAAACTACCTAAATTATCATCAAAATATTTTTGTATATTTGTTCTTTTTTCATCTTTCTCTTCTTGCTCTTTTGTTTTAACTATTTCATCTAATTTAGAGCTGGCTTCTTTGATTAACTTGCAAGTGTCATCTACTATTGATTTAAAAGTATCAAACGGAGCCATAAACTCTTTTTCTAAATCAATTCTTTGTTTGTTTAAAGCTTTAGCAGTATTATTTAACAATGCTCTGTCATCTTCTGCTTGTTTTATATTTTCTATTGAGTAATTTTCTGCTTTATAACTAGGTAATTGTTTTTCAATTTTTTCTTTAATAGTTAGAGCATTTGTAACTAGGCTCCCTAAATTTTTTTCTTTTACAACTAATTGTAATTCTGTTTCTTTCATTTAAAACACTCCTTTTTCTTCTTTTGGTTTAATTTTTTTAGCCATATTTTTAATAGCATCTTCCATTTGTTCGAAAGTTAAATGTGTACTATCTAAAACTGCATAATGCTGTAATACTTTTTCTAAATCAGTTTCAGTTTCAATTAGATATTTATCAAATTCTTTTTTTAAATTAATTGCTTTTGGAATATCTTCTTCACTTGCATTTGCAACTGTTTTTTCGTTTTTAGAATTAATTATCTTTATGCAATTTTTAATATTTTCATCTTTTGTATTTTCTTCTAACCAATCTATGTATTGAATATCTTCTTCATAAATTTCTTTTAAAGTTTTACCTTTATGTTTTTTCCCAAAATTTATAACAAAACTTTCTGCGTCTTCTTTGCTTTCGATTTTAGGTTTAGTTAATTTTCCTGCATCATTATCTTCTGTAGCTAGCCCATAAGCCATTAATAAACTATATCTTCTTGCGTATGTTAAAGCAGAACCTTGCTCTTGTGCTTGATTGCTAACTGTATCTAGACTAGCTTGTACTACTCTGCAACCTCTTCTAGGTGTGCTTTCTATTTCATTTTTAACTCTAACCGTCATTATATAGTCATCGTTGTCTATTCTTTCTATAAATTGATAATAGGTTTCTCCAATATTTTCTATGTATTGATTTATATCGGCCAGCTCTGTATATTTGTATGAATAAGAATCCCCTTTTTTAGTTTCAACTTGAACTTTTTTAGATTTAGCTAATGTAGTTTTAATTTTTCCTTTACTTTCTTCTTTCATTTACTTTTCCTCTTTTCTTTTAACTTTCTATATTTTTTTCTAGCATTTTGAAGTATGCTATAAACTGTCTTAACTGCGAATTATAAACTTTCTTTCTACTGTTTATCTCATTAATACAATGCTTCACTACCTCATACTCTGCTTGTATTTCTTCTTGGCTCATTGCCTCGGTATACTTTACTTTTCGATAACCTTTTCCACTACTTAATGAAATAATGGTATGTTCCTTTTTTAGTTCGCTTATTAGTCTTCTAACTTCACGATCAGTTAGTCCAGTTTCTTTAACTAATTCAGCTCTCGTTATATGCCGACTATTGGGAATAAGACTTAAAATTCTCTCTTTCAACTCTTCTTACCTCTTTCACTTAATTTTTTATTAAATATAATTTCAAACTCACTAACTGGTGCTATATCACTTAAATTCTTTTTATCTCGTTTTTCTAAAAATTCTATAAATGCTTTATTAAATATTTCTTTAACTTCTTTTTTAGTCATCATAATCTCCGGTTGTAATTTGATAAACACTCCATATTAAGTCTTGATTTTCTCGCTCTAAATCTTCAATATGTTCTCTGTCTATAGTGATTAATTCTATTAAATCTTCTAATATTCCTGTATATATTTCCATTGGAATTAAAACTGTATAAGCCGATTTAATTACTTCA